>NZ_JALPRI010000007.1:0-266844 GCF_030464785.1 Paraburkholderia sp. SEWSISQ10-3 4 | reverse complement strand
ACAAGGAAAGGCCAAAGCCCTAAGAACACGGCCAATGCCGCCGCAAAAGGCAAAAAAACAAAAAAACCAAAACCACTATCCGCCGCGAGGCTCCCGAGCCCCCCGAGCCGCCTCTTCAAACCTCCGGTTAGCCTCCCCAACCTCAGCCCTGAACTGCTGCAAAGCACTAACCTCCAAATCCGGCGGCATCAAAGCCGCCCATAAAACATCGATTAACTGCCCCGCGGTAGCGTCAATATCAATATGCCGATTAGCCAGCGTAGCGTCCCACAGCACATGTTCCATCGGCCCAAACACCATCGACCGCAATAACCTCAACGGCATGTCAGCCCGAATCTGCCCCGTCTCCTGGCCCTGCGCCAACACCCTCATCAACGGCGCCGTATACCGCCGCTGCAATTCCGTCAGCGCCTCACTCAACTCATGATGCCGGGCCCGACCCTCCGACAACACCAAAGCACACAAGTCCGTGCCATTCACCAGCATCAACCGCAAATGCGTCCGCACAATAAAAGCAAACTGCTGCCGCACGCTGCCATCACGCGGCAGCCCCGACTCGATCGCTTCAATGATCTCGTCGTACCAGTCGCCAATCACCCGCGCGCATAACTCGCGCTTGCCGCGGAAATAACTGAATACCGTCGCCTCGGAAATCCCCAGGCGCTGCGCAATCTCCGCCGTCGTCGCGCGCTCGTAGCCCTTCTCGGAGAACACGTCGCGCCCCGCCTGCAAGATCTCTTTCACGCGCTGCTGAGACTTGCGCCCCGCCGGCTGGCGGCGCGAGGCGGGTAACTCAGCCTTCATGGCAACCGTCATATGAGTCCAGTTCAGTTTTGTGAGGCCAATCGCCTCGGTCACACCCATCCCATCACTGTATAGCGGCTCCAGACGCCTGCCAACCGGTTTCTGAGTGATACTCAAAAATACCACTTGACGCTTACGTAAATCTGGCGTGAAATGCGCCTTGAACGTTTCGCGCCTCGTGCGGCGTGGCTAGAGCGGCCCATAAGGCCGCCGCCGTCCGCTGAGCCGCACTCAGACGGGCCGGCGCCTACCCAGGCAACCCGGTCCGCCAACGAACTCTGGAGACACTGCAATGAGCAACCTGCCCGGTTTGCAATTCCCGCTCGGCGAAGAAATCGAAATGCTGCGCGACAGCATCGCCGGATTCGCCGCCAAAGAAATCGCCCCGCGTGCCGCGGAAATCGATCGCACGGATCAGTTCCCCATGGACCTGTGGCGAAAATTCGGCGACCTGGGCGTGCTCGGTATGACGGTCTCGGAGGAGTACGGCGGCGCGAATATGGGCTACACGGCGCACATGATCGCGATGGAAGAAATCTCGCGCGCGTCGGCATCGGTCGGTCTCTCGTACGGCGCGCACTCGAATCTGTGCGTCAACCAGATTCATCGCAACGGCACGGCAGCGCAGAAGGAAAAATATCTGCCCAAGCTGGTCTCCGGCGAACACATCGGCGCTCTCGCCATGAGCGAACCGAACGCGGGTTCGGACGTCGTCAGCATGAAGCTGCGCGCGGAGAAGAAGGGCGATCACTATGTGCTGAACGGCACGAAAATGTGGATCACCAACGGCCCGGATTGCGACACGCTGGTGGTCTATGCCAAAACCGATCCCGAAGCGAATTCGCGTGGCATTACCGCGTTTATCGTCGAGAAGGGCATGAAGGGCTTCTCGGTCGCGCAAAAACTCGACAAGCTCGGCATGCGCGGTTCGCACACTGGCGAACTGGTGTTCCAGGACGTCGAAGTGCCGGAAGAAAATATCCTCGGCCAGTTGAACGGCGGCGCGAAGGTGCTGATGAGCGGCCTCGATTACGAACGCGCGGTGCTCGCCGGCGGTCCGACCGGCATCATGGTCGCGGTTATGGACGCGGTCGTGCCGTATATCCACGACCGCAAGCAATTCGGTCAGCCGATCGGCGAATTCCAGCTGATTCAAGGCAAGGTCGCCGATCTGTACACCACGCTGCAAGCGTGCCGCGCGTATCTCTACGCGGTGGGCCGGCAACTCGATACGCTTGGCAAGGAACACGTGCGCCAGGTGCGTAAGGACTGCGCGGGCGTGATCCTCTACACCGCTGAAAAAGCAACGTGGATGGCCGGCGAGGCGATCCAGATTCTCGGCGGCAATGGCTATATCAACGAGTATCCGGTCGGCCGTCTGTGGCGCGATGCGAAGCTCTACGAAATCGGCGCGGGCACGAGCGAAATCCGCCGCATGCTGATCGGCCGTGAACTGTTCGCCGAGACGGCTTGAGCCACACTTTGCATGGGATCGGAGTAAGGGCTTTGCATCCAACTCCGATCGACAGAGGAGATTCCAAGCAATGCCGATCATCGAATCAAAACTGAATCCGCGCTCGGACGACTTCCGCACCAATGCGGCGGCGCTCGAAGCGCTGGTCGCCGATCTTCGCGCGAAGGTCGAGAAACTCGCGCTGGGCGGCGGGCAAGCGGCGCGCGATAAACACACGGGTCGCGGCAAGCTGTTGCCGCGCGACCGCATCGAAAAACTGCTCGATCCTGGCACGCCATTTCTCGAGTTCTCGCAACTCGCAGCCTATGGCATGTACCACAACGATGCGCCTGGCGCGGGCGTCATCACCGGCATTGGCCGTATCGCGGGGCAGGAGTGCGTGATCGTCTGCAATGACGCGACGGTCAAAGGCGGCACCTACTATCCCGTCACCGTGAAAAAGCACGTGCGGGCGCAGGAAATCGCGGCCGAAAATCATCTGCCGTGTGTCTACCTGGTCGACTCGGGCGGGGCGAATCTGCCGAATCAGGACGACGTGTTCCCCGATCGCGATCACTTCGGTCGCATCTTCTTTAATCAAGCGAATCTGTCCGCAGCAGGCATTCCGCAGATCGCCGTCGTGATGGGCTCGTGCACGGCAGGCGGCGCCTACGTGCCGGCCATGAGCGACGAATCGATCATCGTCAAGAATCAGGGGACGATTTTTCTGGGCGGGCCGCCGCTCGTCAAAGCCGCAACCGGTGAAGTGGTGAGCGCGGAAGACCTCGGCGGCGGCGACGTGCATACGCGTCTGTCGGGCGTGGTCGATCATCTCGCGCAGAACGACGCGCATGCGTTGGGTATTGCGCGCAGCATCGTCGGCAATCTGAATCGCACGAAGCAGGTGCCGGTGGCGTTGCAGGAGCCGAAGCCGCCTCGCTATGACGTGAAGAGCATGTACGGGGTGATTCCGGTCGATACGCGCAAGCCGTTCGATATCCGCGAGGTAATCGCGCGCATCGTCGACGATTCCGCTTTCGACGAATTCAAGGCCCGTTACGGCACCACGCTTGTATGCGGCTTCGCGCATATCTGGGGGCACCCGGTCGGCATCATCGCGAACAACGGCATTCTCTTTTCGGAGTCGGCGCTCAAGGGCGCGCACTTCATCGAACTGTGCTGCCAGCGCAAGATTCCGCTGGTGTTCCTGCAGAACATCACGGGCTTCATGGTGGGCCGCAAATACGAAAACGAAGGCATCGCGCGTAACGGCGCGAAGATGGTGACGGCCGTGGCCACGGCGAAGGTGCCGAAGTTCACGGTGATCATCGGCGGTTCGTTCGGGGCGGGCAACTATGGCATGTGTGGCCGCGCGTATTCGCCGCGCTTCCTGTGGATGTGGCCGAACGCGCGCATCTCGGTGATGGGCGGCGAGCAGGCGGCCTCGGTGCTGGCCACGGTCAAGCGCGACGGCATCGAAGGCAAGGGCGGTGCGTGGAGCGCGGAAGAAGAAGAGGCGTTCAAGCAACCGATCCGCGATCAATACGAGCATCAGGGCCACCCGTACTATGCCAGCGCCCGTCTCTGGGACGACGGCGTGATCGACCCGGCGCAAACGCGCGATGTGCTTGGCCTCGGCCTCTCGGCGACGATGAACGCACCGATCGAAGACACGCGTTTCGGCGTGTTCAGAATGTGACAGAGCGCAACGCGAAGGAGCTGTAACGATGCAATACGAAACGCTGAATGTCGCTTTCGCCGGGCAGATCGCCACGGTCACGCTGAATCGGCCTGACGTGCGCAACGCGTTCAATGAAACGATGATCGCCGAGATTACCTCGGTTTTCACGGCCCTGAACGCGCGCGACGACGTGCGTGCGGTAGTGCTCGCCGCGAACGGCAAGGCATTCTGCGCGGGCGCCGATCTGAACTGGATGAAGAAGATGGCCGGTTACTCGGACGACGAGAACCGCGCCGACGCAATGCTGCTGGCGAACATGCTGTCGTCGATCTACCGCTGCAGCAAACCGGTGATCGCACGAGTGAACGGCGACGCCTACGCGGGCGGCATGGGTCTGATCTCGGCGTGCGATGTCGTCGTCGCGGTGGAGAGCGCGCGTTTTTGCCTGTCGGAAGCGCGTCTCGGCCTGATCCCGGCGACCATCGCGCCGTACGTGATCCGTGCGCTGGGGGAGCAGGCGTCGCGCCGCTACTTCGCGACCGCTGAGCAGTTCGATTGCGCGACGGCATTCCGTCTGGGCCTGGTTAGCGAAGCAGTCAGCGCGGAACAACTCGACGCTACCGTGCAGCAGATCGCCGAGACGCTTTGCGCAAACGGTCCGCAAGCGGTGCGTGCCTGCAAGCAACTCGTGCAGGATATCGCTGGCCGCGAGTTGAACGAGGCGCTGATCGAGGACACGGCGGCGCGCATCGCGCGCACGCGAGCCGGCGCGGAAGGCCGCGAAGGCGTCGCGTCGTTCCTCGAAAAACGCACGCCTTCCTGGCGCAACTGACGCGCAAGTAAGCGGACATTCAAGCAGACATTCCGAGGCGCTCGTCAGCCCTCATCAGAACAACAGCCCGAGTGGGACATTCACCGAGACACCTCATGTTCAACAAGATCCTGATTGCCAACCGAGGCGAGATTGCGTGCCGCGTCGCCGCGACCTGCAAGCGGCTCGGTATCGCGAGTGTGGCCGTGTATTCCGATGCGGACGCCAACGCAAAACACGTAGCCGCATGCGACGAGGCGGTGCATATCGGCGGATCGACCGCCGCGGAAAGCTATCTGCGGGTCGAGCGCATCATCGAAGCCGCGCGTGCGACCGGCGCACAGGCCGTGCATCCGGGCTACGGTTTTCTCTCTGAAAACGAAGACTTCGCGCATGCCTGCGAAGCGGCCGGCATCGTATTCATCGGACCGCCGGTCGAAGCGATCGCCGCCATGGGCTCAAAGGCGGCCGCGAAGGCGCTGATGCATGCGGCGGCCGTGCCGCTCGTGCCGGGTTATCACGGCGACGATCAGGACGCTGAGTTGCTGCATCGTGAAGCCGATGCGATCGGTTATCCGGTCTTGCTGAAGGCGAGCGCGGGTGGCGGCGGTAAAGGCATGCGCGTGGTCGAGCGCACGGAAGACTTCGCGGCGGCGTTGGCGTCGTGCAAACGCGAAGCGGCCAGCAGTTTCGGCAATGACCGCGTGCTGATCGAAAAGTATCTGACGCGGCCGCGTCACGTGGAAGTGCAGGTGTTCGCGGACCGTCACGGCGGCGCGGTGTATCTGTTCGACCGCGATTGCTCGGTGCAACGGCGTCACCAGAAGGTGCTGGAAGAAGCGCCGGCGCCGGGCTTGTCGGCAGAGGTCAAACGCGAGATGGGCGAAGCGGCCGTGGCCGCCGCGCGCGCGGTGAATTACGTGGGCGCGGGCACGGTCGAGTTCATCATGACCAGCACGGGCGACTTCTACTTCATGGAGATGAACACGCGCCTGCAGGTCGAGCATCCGGTTACGGAAATGGTGACGGGACAGGATCTGGTGGAGTGGCAACTGCGCGTCGCCGCTGACGAACCGTTGCCGCTCTCGCAAGAGCAACTGAAAATCGACGGCCATGCGATCGAAGCGCGCATTTACGCGGAGCATCCTGCCCGCGGCTTCCTGCCGTCGACGGGTACGCTCAAGCATTTGCGCATGCCCGAAGGCGTCGAATTCACCCTAGGCGAGCCCGACCGCAAGGCGCCGGTGCGTATCGACAGCGGCGTACGCGAAGGCGACGCCATCACGCCGTTCTACGATCCGATGATTGCCAAGCTGATCGTCCACGGCGCGACGCGTGAAGAAGCGCTCGCGCGAATGAATCGTGCGCTGCGTGCCTGCGAAGTGGTCGGTCCGCACACCAACGTCGAGTTCCTGCAACGCATCGTCACGAGCGAACCGTTTGCGACGGGCGATCTCGATACGGGTTTGATCGAGCGTCATCACGACGCCTTGTTCGCGCCCGTGAAAAAGCCCTTCAAGGAAGCGCTGGCGCTTGCTTGCGCAGCATTGTTGACGCGTGAAGGCGGCACGGCGCACGGCGCGTCGCCGTGGGATGCACTCTCGCACTGGCGTCTGAACAGCGGCTATACGCAGACGCTCGGCTGGCGTGACGTCGAAAACGAAAGCGTTTTCACGGCCACGTTTGCTCGCGACGGCGCCACGCAAACGCTCGAACACGACGGCGTGCGCGAAGGCTTCACCTGGTCGGAAGGCACCGGTCAGCACGAATACCGCGCGACGATCGGCGATGCGCGAGTCACGGGGCGTGTTTTCATCGACGGCGATACGTTCCACGTGTTCTGCCTCGGCGAGGCGCTGGCGTTCGAGTGGCAGAACCTGCTCGCGCATGCCGCGGATGCTGAAGGCGGCGAAGGCCGCTTGACCGCACCGATGCCGGGCAAGGTGATCGCCGTGCTGGTCGAACCGGGCGCGGTGGTGGAGAAGGGCACGCCGCTGATCGTGATGGAAGCGATGAAGATGGAGCACACCATCGGTGCGCCGGCGGCAGGCACGGTAACGGAAGTGCTGTATGCGGTTGGCGATCAGGTCGCCGATGGCGCACAGCTTCTGGTGCTGGACGTAGGCTAACGGTAACGGCCGTGCTTAAACGAGGCGCGCGTAGCCGGCGGCGCGCGCTTCATTTTCGAGTTGCTCGATCCGTTCGTAGTCGGTGAGCGGCAACGCGGAAAAGCCCTTCAAACGCAGGCGTTTGGCACGTTCCGGCTGGGCGCGGTGCGCTTCGGTGAGGGCCTCGCGCAGCGTTTCGATCGTCGCGGACGGCACGTTGTTGGAGGCAATCAAAGGCAAGCCTGGCGATGCCGCCGTCAAGCCGATTTGCCGAACCTTTTGCGCCAGTTCCGGCAATTCATCGCAGACAAACGCGAAGGTCACGCAGTCGATTGCGGCGACGTCCGCGCGATTGTCGACCACCGCTCGCAATGATCCGAGATGCGAACCGGTGCGCAGCACCGCGCTGAAAAACGCGCCCTTGCGTGCAAGCGGCGCCACCGCATGGCGAAACACATTCATGCCGCTATTCGAATCGTCCTGATTGTAGGCGGCACGCGCGCCGCGGCACGCCGCGAGCGAATCGAACTGCGACTCCGCTCGCGTGACCAGCACGCTCGAATAATCCGCGCCTGCGCAGCCCGGCGCATCGAATTGCGGCGTGGCGATCACCTGAACCTGCTCGTTCAAGCCATGCACCAAGGGATAGCCGCAGGTTTGCGAGAGTAGTACGTTGGGGCGCCGCCAGAAGCCATGCAATTCTTCGTCGGGCTCGACGATGCGGCAGGCCGGGCTCACCATGCGCAGGACGTCGTCCAGCCACTCGCGCCACACAGTGGCGAGCGCGGGTGTCACGTTGTACATCGGCAGGGCGGCGATCCAGGTCATGGACGCGATTCTGGCATACCTAATGTCTGACCATTCGGAATTCGTCGAGACCCAGGCGCACCGGCTCGGTCTCTTTGAACGGCCACTTGCACTCCACCACCTTCAGTATTTCCAGTTGCGCGTCTTCGAACGCGACGAGCAAATCCGTGCGCCGCTTGCTCGCGGCCCCGCAATAGGTCATCAGCGCCTCGGCGCTGACCTCGAAGACCTGCACCCGATCGTCATAACAGACGCGGAAGGCGACGGTTGCGCATTCCGTGACACAGGGCCTGAATCCTTCATCGACATATACCGACATGACAACCTCCCGCCGCACGCCTGAGTCATCAGGATGACTGGCCCTAAGCTTTCGGTATGTGGGAAAACCAGCATTTGCTGTGAAAATGCCGGGCCTCCGTTCCATCTTACCGGTCGAAAATAATTGTCGCTTGAGTGGCCGCGTGCGCGTAGTCAGAATTCGCGTCAGGACGGCGGGCCCGTCATTCAGAGTTCCAACGTCAGTCCGTCCGTTGCGGCGACGTCGTCGGCGACCGGCCGGCCCATGCAGATGAGGGCATGGCCTTCCTCGATGGAGGCGTCCGTCGGTGCTTCGTAGGCGACTCGCCCGTTCAACACGCGCGTGGAGCATGTGCCGCACATCCCGGAGCGGCAGCTCGACGGCGCGGCGATCCCGGATGCCTCGGCGAGATCGAGAAGCGTGCCGTTCTCCGGCAGCCATTGAACCGTGCGCTGCGAGCGCGCGAACGTCACGGGTATGCCTGCGCCGTCGCTTGCCGGCACGTTTGCGGGGCGCGAGCTTTGGCCGTTTTCCGCCACCACCGGTGGGATTGCCGGCGTGCGTTTGACAGTTGCCGGTCCAAACGCCTCAAAGCGAATTCTGTTATCGGCGACGTTGAGCGCGCGTAATCCTTCATACAGTTCACGCATGAACGACTCGGGTCCGCACAGATAGAAGTCGTAGTCGTCGAAGGGCAGCGCGCGTTTGATTTCAGCCAGGGTCACGCGACCGGGTAAGGCGCCGTAAGGCGATTGGGTGGCTGGATCGGCGGTGCTGTCGAACAGGTGCATCGAGACCGCCGGATGGCGCGACGAGAGTTCCTGCAGGTGCGCGCTGAACGGCCGATCGCCGTCGCGTCGCGCGCCATGGAAAAAATACAGTGACTTGGGCGGACTATTCGGCTCGCGCGCGGCAATCGCGTGATGCAGCATCGTGATCATCGGCGTGATGCCGATGCCCGCCGAAATGAACACGGCAGGGCGCGGGCTGGCTGAATCGTAGGTGAATGCGCCACGTGGCACCATCGCTTCGATCTGCATGCCGGCGGCGAAGCGGTCATGCAGCCAGGCGGAGCCGACGCCGTCGCGTTTCACGGTGATTCGGTACTGCTGCCGGTTGCTCGCGTCGGACAGCGTATAAGTGCGCGTCAGCGGCTTGTCCAAGCCGTCGACCGGGACGCGGATCGGCAAGTATTGCCCAGGCTCGTACGCCGGCAACGGCGAGCCGTCCGCCGATTCAAAATAGAACGATCGGATCATGGGCGTTTCTTCGCGCACGGCGGCGATCTTGAGCTTTTTCCACGGCGATTCGAGTTGTGAAGCTGGCAGTGAAGCGGGCACCGAAGCCTGCGTCACGAACTGCGGCGCATAGCCGACTTCCGACCAACGAAACGGTAACGCCTGGCGGCTGCGCCGCACTTCGGTAATACGAAAGCGCACCAGCCGCTCGGCCAATGGAAACCTGGCCAGTTCCGGACCGTCCCACACGATCTCAGCGAGGGCCGCGATGTACAGCATGTCGCCGCTCGCAAAGTCTACGAACAGCAGGCCGGCGCGTGGATCGTGGACCAGGTTGCCCAGTGTGTTGAAGAAGCGGTTGCCGCTGAAATCGGGCGTTGTCAGGGTAGTCGCGTCGTCAACACGCACGAAGCCCGGCATGCCGCCGCGATGCGAAACATCGGCGCCGCGAGCCGGACCCGCATCTTCACTGACGTTCGCGCTGGCGATAAAGAAAGTATCCGCGTTGGCGAGCAATGTGCGGTCCGCGTCGCTGAGTTGAGTCGACGTCTCAACGGGTGTCCCAGTGCCGGTTGCACCACGCGTAACAAAAGTCGGCGTACGACTTTGAATATATTTTGCGCAGTTGCCGAAGCTTTGCATGACCTCGAGCGTGACCGTATCGCCATCTACCGACGACACCACGCCGTTGACGCGATTGCGTCGGCGGGTCTGCGCTTGCAGCCCCAGGCCACCGATCATCATGCCGGGCTGCCAGTACCCAGCCAACGGATCACCCGGTAAAACGCCGCCTTCGATCCGCAACGTGCGCGGGTCCGGGGACGATACAAAGCCCGGCTCGGCCGCGCGCAGCGTTGCCCACGGCTGGCCGTTCGCATCGAGGCCGCCGAACACCATGAAAGGCTGTTCGGCATAAAACTGCCGATGCTGATCCGGCATATAGCGACGGATGCCGCGACGACCGATCGATTCCGCCTCTTTGTCCACTCCGGCATGTTGCTGCACCAGGAGTTCGGCGGCGTGAAACGGCGACTCGGCGGCGTCCCAGCCGCGCGGCGCGCTGGAAGAATGCTGGGACATATCGGCCTCTGCCCATTAGAGCGTGTGCACTTCTCTGGTTAGGCGGCGAGCAGTCCAGCCTTCGTCGCAGGCATCGCGATGAAGCGCGGCAGCGCTTCAACACGGCGGAGCCACGCCCGGATGTTCGGGTACGGCTCGAGCGAGACACCGCCTTCCGGCGCATGGGCGATGTACGTATGCGCGGCGATGTCGGCAATGCTTACGTGGTCGCCCGTAGCGAAATTCTTGTCGGCAAGCTCCGCGTCGAGCACGTCGAACAGCTTGAGCGCGATCTTCTGCGCGGTGTCGAGATTGAGCGGCGCACCGAATACGGTGACCAGCCGCGCGGCGCACGGTCCATATGCGATCTGCCCAGCTGCGAGCGACAGCCACCGTTGCACGGTGGCGGCGCCGAGCGCGTCTTCCGGCAGCCATGACGGGTCGCCATAGCGTTTCGCCAGATAGACGAGGATTGCGTTGGAATCGAACAGCACCGTCTCGCCGTCTTCGATCGTCGGCACCTGGCCGAACGGGTTGAGCTTCAGGTATTCCGGGCGACGATTGTCGCCGGCAGCCATGTTCAGCTCGATCACTTCAAAAGGCAGATCGAGCAAAGTCAGGAACAACTTGACGCGGTGTCCGTGCCCGGAGAGAAGCGTAGTGTGAAGGCGGATGGGCTGGGCGGGTTTAGCGGCTGACATTGAAAGCTCCTGGGGCGGGGAAAGCCGACAACCGTCGACTGGAATGGAGTAAGCGTACCGGTCCGTGGCGCCGCGCAGAAGCCTGCTAAGCTAGAAAACATAATCAATCAAAGATGGACAATCGGCGAATGGCAGATCTAAAAGATGTCAATCTGAACCGCCTTGCGATTTTCGTTGCCGTGGTGGAAGCGGGCTCGTTTACCGCCGCCGCGGCGCGTCTCGGCCTCACGAAAACCATGGTCAGCACGCATCTGCAGCGGCTCGAGCGCGAAATCGGCGCGGGTCTGCTGGTCCGAACCACAAGGCGGCTCAGCGTGACCGAGAGCGGGCGTGCCTTCTACGAGGCAAGTTGCAAGATCTTGCTGGCGGCGGAGGAAGCGCTATCGGCCGTAACAGGGGAATCGGCGCCGTTGCGCGGCACGTTGCGCGTGAATGCGCCGATCGACTATGGAGCGTTGGTGGTGACACCCGCGTTGGTGGAGATGCGCCGTGCGTATCCGGAACTCGACATCGAACTGGTCTGCAACGACCACTATGTCGATCTGATCGCGGAAGGCATCGACGTGGCCATCCGTCTGGGGCAATTGGCCGACTCGGGCTACCGCGCTGTGAAGCTGGGTGGTTTCGTCAAATGGATCGTCGCGAGTCCGGAGTTCATCAATACATGGGGTAAGCCGAAGACGCCGGCTGCGCTCGCGCCCATGCCTCATGTCGCGCTATCTGTCTTGCAGCATCCACTTACGCTTGAGCTGCAGCGTGCGAAAGGCGCAAAACAAAGCGTGCGCTGCGAGAATGTCCTGCTGGTGAACACGGCTGATTCCGCCCGTGCGGCGACGCTCGCGGGCGGTGGCTTCGGATTGCTGACGGATTTTTCGATCGCTGACGATGTGGCGGCGGGGCGACTGGTGCGTCTGTTGCCGGATTGGGCCGGAAAGCCCAAGGGCATCTACGCGGTGTTTCCGCCTACCCGTTATCCGACGGCAAAGGTACGCGCGTTGATCGACGTGATCAGAAGAAGGCTCGAGGCGCCGGTGGACGGTTAGCGCCTCGCAGAGCATGGAGTACGCACTGGCTCTCAATGCCGTTTTTCATCGTTATGCCTTAGCCTGCTAAGCATAGTTAAAACGCTCGCTTATCCATGCGATTCGGCGTTGTTACGATCGCGGTTTGATCGTATTGACCAGACCGGAATTTCGAGCCGTGACCTTTTCTATTTTTCGTTTGCTCGCTCGTGCGGCGCTGACTTCGTTGCTCGTCATCAGTACCGCTCACGCGCAGACCGCCACCAATTCTTCGGCTCCGATAAAACTGCGGATCGGCTATCAAAAGTCTTCAACGCTCATCACGATCCTGAAGGTGCGTGGTTCGCTCGAGCAGGCGCTGGCGCCGCTAGGCGTCAGCATTAGCTGGAACGAGTTTGCCAGCGGCTTGCCGCTGACCGAAGCGCTCAACGCCGACGCGGTCGACTTTAGCGCCGATGTCGCCGATACAGTCCCGGTGTTCGCCCAGGCCGCTCATGCACGTTTCGTGTATGTCGCGCAGGAAGCGCCGTCGCCTGGCGCCCAGGCCATCATCGTGAAGCGCGACGGGCCGCTGCATACGCTTGCCGACCTGAAAGGCCAGCGCATCGCGGTGACCAAGGCGGCCGGCAGCCATTATCTGCTGCTCGCCGCGCTCGCCAAAGCCGGCCTTGCACCTGCTGATGTGCGCATCAGTTATCTGACGCCCGCCGATGGACGTGCCGCATTCGAGCGCGGCAGCGTGGATGCCTGGATCACCTGGGATCCGTATGTCGCATCGGTGGACAAAGCGCCGGACGTGCGCATCCTCGCCAACGGTGAAGGCCTCGCCTCCTATCAACGGTACTACCTCGCGTCCAGCAGCTTCGCCGCGGCTCACCCGGATGTGGTCAGCATCGTAGTTGCGCAGTTGACGTCGGCGGGGGGATGGGTCCGCAGCCATCCTGACGATGCGGCAAAGCTGCTCGCCCCGATCTGGGGCCTGGACGCAGCGACGATCGAGCGTGCGAATGGACGCCGTAGCTATGCCGTACGCGCTGTAGACGCGCAGAATTTCGGTGAGCAGCAAAAGATCGCCGACACCTTCTATCGAGCGGGTCTTCTGCCGGCGCCAGTCGATACGGCCACAGCGCAACGCTGGAACTTCACCACGAAGCGGGCCGAAACAGCGGCCGTTTCGACCACCACTCCGACCACAGCTTCTGGTGGATAGGCCCTGCAGCGAACAGGGGCTTAGGGCCGAACGCGGCCCGCAGCGCGTTAAAGCATCGGGTTTATCACTCCAGCAGATAACCGTATGGGATTTGCTTCGTTGTCGTCGCGCGTATGCACCGGTAAATTCGTCTGACTTCGCCTTTGCCGGCGTCCTTCGAACAGATTCGACGAAGAGCTTCCTGTGACGACTGCTATTACACCCACCGCCGCCAGCGCCGCTGGCCATGCCAATCAAGCCCAGCACATCGAAATTCGCGCTTTCGACGGTCCCGTCGGCGCTGAAGTTCTGGGGCTCGATCTCAGCAAGCCGTTAGGTCAGGAGGATTTCGCACGCATTCACCGCGCGCATCTGGATCATCACGTGCTGGTGTTTCGCGATCAACGCATTACGCCGGATCAGCAGATTGCCTTCAGTCGCCGCTTCGGCCCGCTGCAGATTCACGTGCTGCATCAATTCCAGTTGCCGGGTTATCCGGAGGTGCTGGTCGTCTCGAACATCGTCGAGAACGGCCAGCCGATCGGTCTCGGCGACGCCGGTCATTACTGGCATTCCGATCTGTCGTACAAGGAGAAGCCGAGCCTCGGTTCGCTTCTGCATGCGCAGGAGCTGCCTTCGGAAGGCGGCGACACGTTGTTCGCCAACATGCACCTTGCGTGGGACACATTGCCGGAGCACTTGCGCAGCGCAGTGGAAGGGCGTTCGGCGGAACACACGTATCTAGCGAAATACGCGGAACTGCAGAAGCGCAGCCCGTGGCGGCCGAATCTGTCGGCGGAGCAGATCGCACAGGTGAAACCGGTGGTCCAGCCGATCGTGCGCACCCATCCTGAGACCGGGCGGCGCGCGCTCTTCGTCAGCGAGCATTTCACGACCCGTGTGATCGGCTTGCCGGAAGACGAGAGCAAATCGCTGCTCGAAGAGATTTTCGCGCACAGTGTGCGCCCCGAGCATCTGTACCGGCATCAATGGTCCGAACACGACATGGTGTTCTGGGACAACCGCTCGCTGATGCATCTCGCGGCTGGCACGCCGGATCATCTGCGCCGCAAACTGTATCGCACGACGATTGAAGGCGACGTGCCGTTCTGACGGCAACGCCGCCCGCTATAACCACTATCACATGCTGACCGGAGTTCCGATGCTTGCCAGGTTTCACCCGACCGCTCTTCGGTCGTCTCTTTCCCGTCGTTTGACCGCCACGCTGCTTACTTTATCGATGGGTGTCGCCGGCTTCGGCGCATCCGTACCCGCGCACGCCGAAGGGCAGATCCGCATCGCCGAACAGTTCGGCATCGTCTATCTGCTGCTGAACGTGGCGCGCGACCAGCAATTCGTCGAGAAAGAAGGGCGCAAGCAGGGCCTCGATATCAAGGTTGACTGGGTGAAGCTCTCGGGCGGCTCCGCGGTCAACGACGCGCTGCTCTCCGGCGCGGTGGATGTCGCCGGTGCCGGCGTTGGCCCGTTGCTGACGATCTGGGACCGCACACATGGCAAGCAGAACGTGAAGGGCGTGGCG
Source organism: Paraburkholderia sp. SEWSISQ10-3 4 (assembly GCF_030464785.1). Classification (NCBI taxonomy): domain Bacteria; kingdom Pseudomonadati; phylum Pseudomonadota; class Betaproteobacteria; order Burkholderiales; family Burkholderiaceae; genus Paraburkholderia; species Paraburkholderia sp. SEWSISQ10-3 4. The sequence continues at coordinate 252,133 of NZ_JALPRI010000007.1, read as the reverse complement.
TCGCTCGGTAATCTGCCGTACTACCTCGTCAGCAACAATCCCAATGTCAAGACGATCGCCGACTTTGCCGAGAAGGACCGTATCGCGCTGCCGGCGGTCAATGTGTCTGTGCAATCGCGCGTGCTGCAATACGCGGCGGCGAAGCGCTGGGGCGACAAGGATTACAACCGCCTCGACAAGTTCACGCAGGCGCTGCCGCATCCCGATGCCGCGGCGGCGATCATCGCGGGCGGCACGGAAATCACCGGGCACTTTGGCAATCCGCCGTTTCAGGAGCAGGAACTCGCCGGCAATCCGAAGGCGCACATCGTGCTGAATTCGTACGACGTGCTGGGTGGTCCGAGCTCCGCAACTGTGCTGTACGCGACAGAAAAATTCCGCGACAACAATCCGAAGACCTATCGCGCGTTCGTCGATGCGCTGGCGGATGCCGCACGATTTATCTCGGCGAATCCCGATGCCGCAGCCGATATCTACATCCGCACGAACCAGTCGAAAATCGACCGCAATCTGCTGCTGAAGGTCATCAAGGACCCGCAAGTGCAGTTCAAGGTCGCGCCGCAGAACACGTTTGGACTCGCGCAGTTCATGTATCGCGTCGGCGTCATCAAAAACGAGCCGAAGTCGTGGAAGGATTATTTCTTCGACGATCCGGCAACCGCGGCGGGAAGTTAAGCGTGATCTTCTTCTCGAGCTTCGCCGGCTATTCATCGGCGCGCGCGGTCGGCTTACAGGGAGCGATCTGATGGTGGCCAATCCTACCTTGCTGTTTCCGAACGATGCTAAGCAGGCCGCTCCGGCGACCAGCGAAAGACTGCTCGCGGTCGAACACGTCAACCTCGAATACCGCACGCGTGAACGGATCGTTCGCGCGACCCACGATGTGAGTTTCGACGTGTATGGCGGCGACCGCTTCGTGCTGCTTGGCCCCTCGGGTTGCGGCAAGTCGACGCTGCTCAAAGCCGTGGCCGGTTTTATCCAGCCGACGTCGGGCAGCATCTCGCTTGACGGCGTTGCTGTGCGCGGCCCAGGCGCCGATCGTATTGTCGTGTTTCAGGAATTCGACCAGTTGCCGCCGTGGAAAACGGTTCTGCAGAACGTGGCTTTCCCGCTGCAGGTGGCGAAGAAGCTTTCACGCGCAGAAGCCAAAGAACGTGCGCTGCATTATCTCGACAAGGTGGGGCTGGCTTCGTTTGCCAATGCCTATCCGCATACGTTGTCGGGCGGTATGAAGCAGCGCGTTGCAATTGCCCGCGCGTTGGCGATGCAACCGCGCGTGCTGCTGATGGACGAACCGTTTGCCGCGCTCGATGCGCTGACTCGCCGCAAGATGCAGGAGGAACTGCTGCGCTTGTGGGAAGAGGTGAACTTCACGCTGCTGTTCGTCACGCATTCAATCGAAGAGGCGCTCGTGGTCGGCAACCGGATTCTGTTGCTGTCGCCGCATCCAGGCCGCGTACGCGCCGAGCTGAACAGTCACCAGTATTCGCAGGATAGTTTCGGACGCAGCGACTTTCAGCACAGCGTTGCGCGCATCCATCACCTGTTGTTCGAACAAACGGAGGCCGTTCAATGAGTACGCCCACCGTCCTGCTACCGCCGGTTCGCGAAGAGTATGAGCGTCCGCTCGAACCGCTCGGTGAACTTGTTCTCGAAGCACCGCTTCCGCTCGGCAAGCGCCTCTTTGCGCAAAGCTGGTTGCGCAAGACGCTGATTGCGCTGGTGTTGATCGCGATATGGGAAATCGCCGCGCGTGCGGTCGACAACGATCTGCTGCTGCCGACTTTCGGCGCGACGTTCAGCGCCTTCGTACAAGGTGTCTGGTCGGGCGAACTGCTGCAGAAAACGGCGGTGTCGATGTCCGTGCTGCTGCGCGGCTATCTGCTTGGCGCCGCACTCGCCTTTGTTCTGACCTCGCTTGCAGTATCGACGCGCATAGGCCGCGATTTACTCTCGATGCTGACCGCGATGTTCAACCCGTTGCCTTCCATCGCGCTGTTGCCGCTCGCTTTGCTCTGGTTCGGCCTTGGCACCGGCAGCCTGCTGTTCGTGCTGGTGCACTCGGTGCTGTGGCCGCTTGCGCTCAACACGTACTCCGGTTTTCAATCGGTGCCGGCGACGCTGCGCATGACGGGACGTAACTACGGCCTCACCGGTATGCGCCATGTGTTGTTGATCCTGGTGCCGGCCGCCTTGCCGTCGATTCTTGCCGGCCTGCGCGTGGGCTGGGCCTTTGCGTGGCGCACGCTGATCGCCGCCGAACTCGTATTCGGTGCGAGTTCCGGCAGCGGTGGGCTGGGGTGGTATATCTTTCAGAATCGCAACGAGTTGTATACGGATCGCGTTTTCGCGGGGCTGGCTGCCGTCATCGTGATTGGCCTGCTGATCGAGCATCTGGTGTTCGATACGCTCGAACGCGTGACCGTGCGGCGTTGGGGCGTGCAGCACTAACGGTCCAATGTCGCGACAATGAGGGTACGGTAACGCGCTTAAGTATGACGAAATGGGAAGCGCGCTGAAGTTCGCGAAACAACCGGTCGCTCCATCCGCTACCGGCCCCGAACCAGATCGACAGGAGACCCCGTCATGGGAATGCGCCCAGATCCTACGTTTCACGCATCGCCGAAACTCGCCATGGATGCGCCAGCGGAAGACTTCGCTTATACGCTGCTGCTCAGCCCCGATTTCTCGCAGCCCGATGCACTCGCTGTGATAGACGTGAAGCCTGGATCGCCAACCTACAGCCAGGTGGTTCATACGGTGCCGGTGCCGAACAAGGGGGACGAGTTTCACCACTTCGGCTGGAACGCCTGCTCGTCGTCACTCTCGCCGCTGACCGGCCACGCCTTTCTCGAACGGCGTTATCTGATCATTCCGGGGATGCGCTCCTCGCGCATCTACATCGTGGATACCAAGCCCCATCCGACTCAGGCGAAGATCCACAAGATCATCGAACCCGAGGAAATCTTCCGCAAGACGGGCTACTCGCGTCCCCACACGGTTCATTGCGGACCGGAAGGCATCTACGTCAGCACGCTCGGCGGCGCTGGGAAGGATGGCACAGACGGGCCGCCGGGAATCTTCATCATGGACTGCGAGACTTTCGAGGTCCTCGGCCGCTGGGAAATCGACCGTGGGCCGCAGGAGAAACACTACGATTTCTGGTGGAACCTGCCGCGCGATTACATGGTGTCGAGCGAGTGGGCGTTGCCGCCGCAATTTGAGAACGGGATCGTCCCCGAAGATCTTCTCTCGAACAAGTACGGGCACCGCATCCACTTCTGGGATCTGCGGGCGCGGCGCAACGTGCAAACGATCGACCTCGGCGCCAACCATCAGATGGCGCTCGAAGTGCGGCCCGCGCACGATCCCAGCCGCGAATACGGTTTCATCGGCGTGGTGGTGGATACGACGAACCTTGAAGGATCGGTCTGGACCTGGTGGCGGGAGGATGGAAAGTTTCACATCGAGAAGACCGCGACGATTCCGCCCGAGCCCGCAGATCCGGAACTGCTTCCGCCCTTGCTGCAGGGATTCGGCGCGGTGCCGCCGCTCGTCACCGATATTGATCTCTCCATCGACGACAAATTCCTGTACGTCGCCTGCTGGGGAACCGGCGAAATGCGCCAATACGACGTGACGGAACCCCGCAAGCCGAAACTCACGGGATCGGTGCACATCGGCGGGATCGTACGGCGCACGCCTCACCCGAACGGTCAGACCTTCGCGGGTGGTCCGCAGATGGTCGAGATCAGTCGTGACGGGAAGCGCGTCTACTGGACCAACTCGCTCTACTCGACGTGGGACGACCAGTTCTACCCGGCCGGTGTGCCGGCGGCACAGGTCATGGCGCGGGCTGAACCGGGCGGCGGCCTTGCACTGGCCGAGGAGTACTGGGTCGACTTTCCCGACGGATACCGGGCTCACCAGATCCGGCTCGAAGGCGGGGACTGCTCGACGGATTCGTTCTGCTACCCGTCGGTGGGGACTTGATTGGGAGTGGCTGGCCGCAGATCGGCCTTTGGCTAGCCGTCGCGGCGAGCGGCCTCTATCACGGGCTTAACCCGGCGATGGGATGGCCGCTCGCTGTTTCTAGCGGGCTGATGGAAAAACGTGCGCGGGCGCTGTTCTCCGCGCTCCTGTATCTCGCGGCTGGGCACGTACTGGCGATGTTCGTGGTGATCGTGCCCTTCGCCATGCTTGCAATGCTGCTCACCTGGCAGCGCGAGATCCAGATCGGCGCGAGTGTGCTGGTCATCGGCTTTGGTGTCTGCCTTCTGATCTGGCGGCGCCATCCGCGTGTCCTCGCGCGTATCCCGCCGTCGCGGCTTGCGCTCTGGTCCTTCGCCGTTGCCATCGCGCACGGCGCCGGACTGATGCTGGTGCCGATCTACCTCGGGCTGTGCCGGTCGTACGACATGGACCGGGGGCATCAGGCCGCACGCGCACTGATCGACTCCAATCTGGGGATGGCGCTGCTTGTCTCAGGCGTCCATGCCACCGCCATGATCGCGGTTGGTGGACTGCTGGCCTGGTTGGTCTATCGCTACCTGGGGCTCAAGTTCGTGTCACGGAGCTGGTTCAACCTGGACGCAGTCTGGGCGTCGAGCCTCATTCTGGTTGGCACGCTTTCGTTGGTGTTCAATGCCGCGTTGTCTGGCGGTGAGGGCTGATAGGGGCGAGCGCAGCGATGCAAGCGGCGGGCTTGCGCTGCTCAGAAGCCATTCAGGCGCTGTTCAGGAGCCGCCGAACCAGTTGTAGCCCTGGTTCTCCCAGTAACCGCCGGGATATTCGTTCGTCACACTGATCGCGACGATATGCTTCGGATTCTTGTAGCCGAGCTTGGTCGGCATACGCAGCTTCATCGGGAAGCCGTATTTCGGCGGCAGCACCGCACCGTCATAGGTCAGGGTGAGCAGGGTCTGCGCATGCAACGCCGTTGGCATGTCGATGCTGGTCCAATAGTTGTCCGCGCAATGCAATGACACGTACTTCGCCGTCATGTCCATGCCCGCACGCTTCATGAACTCGGAGAAGCGCACGCCACCCCAGCGGCCAATCGCGCTCCATCCTTCGATGCAGATATGCCGCGTAATCTGGCTTTCCTGCGGCAATGCGCGCAGCTCGTCGAGTGTCCAGACGCGTTTGCCATTCGCGAGGCCACTCACCTGGAGGCGGTAGGTCGCCGCGTCGACTTCGGGCACATCGTCGATGCCGTAAAACGCGTTGAACGGAAACGGCCGGGTGATCATCGACTCCGGATAGGTCGGGGCCATCTCTTTCGGATTGAACAGCAGGGCTTGCACATCATCGTTGAAGAACGACATCTTGCGCAGCATGGTGTTCACCGACTTGTCGTTGGACAAATCGCAGCCTGACAGCAGCGCAATACCGCCGAGCGTGAGAATTCGTTTGCCGAGCAGGCGGCGCGCCGGATCTTTCAGTTCGTTGCGTGCATCCTTGATGATGGATTCGGCGTGAGACGAAAGAAACGTATCTGGCTTCACAGGTCGTTTTCGAAAAGTCATGGACTACCGTCCGCGAATCATCAGAAGCAGCGAGCGCGGCACCAGAGCGACCATGACGACGTGTACGAAGAAGAACGCAACCAGCACGCTCATCGCAAAGAAATGCACGACGCGCGCATTGTCGTACCCGCCGATCAGCGTGCGCAGCAACGGAAATTGCACCGACTTCCACACGGCCAGACCTGAGAGCACCAGTAGCGTGATATCGACGATTACCACCAGGTAGGCGAGTTTCTGAATGGCGTTGTAATGGCTGAGGTCCTCATGCCCGAGCTTGCCACGCAGCGCGGCGGCGAGATCGGTTGCAAGTGACTTGAAGCTGAGCGGCAGCAGTTTGCGACGCAGACGTCCGGAAGCTAAATTCAGCCCGACGTAAACGAGGAAATTCGTCACCAGCAGCCACATGACCGCAAAGTGCCACAGTAGCGCGCCGCCAAGCCAGGTACCCAAGGTGATGGAGGAAGGAAATCGCAAGACTGGAAAGATGGGCGAGGCGTCATACACCTGCCAGCCGCTCATTACCATCAGTACAACGGCGAGCGCGTTAATCCAGTGCGTGATGCGGACCCAGGCGGGTTGAATCGTTACGTGGCTCAAAGCGATCTCGTAGTTGATCAGGTTGCCCGCGGCAGGAAGAGCGCCAACGCGCTGCCTTTCCAGTCACGGGCATGCACACCGTGGCTTACTGGCCGGATTGCTGCGCTGCCTGTTCGATCATGGCGGCGACTTCCCGCGGATGGGATTCAAACACTGCATGGCTTGCACCGTTGATTTCGACCGTAGTCGCGTGAGCACGCGATGCATACATGCGTTCGAGCTCCGGATTGATGATCTTGTCGGCTTTAGCGACCATGTACCAGCTCGGCTTTGTCTTCCATGCCGGGTCGGAAACCTGCGCTGAGAACTCGGACGCCGCAAGCGGGATCTGCGCATGCGCCTCGAACTCGGCTTGCGCACGGGGCAGGTCGGGCGCGAACTGCAACGGATAGTCAGCCGGTTTCAGGTAAACAAAATTGTCCGATGTGCCGACGATGGACAGCGGACCGCCCGGGTACTTCTTGCCGTTCTCACCGATGGTTTCACCGGCGTCGAGCGCATGCGCGGCGATGTAGACCAGCGACTTCACGTGCTCGTCGTTCCCGGCTTCGCTAATGATCGCGCCGGCATAGCTGTGGCCGACAAGTACGCACGGGCCGTCGAGGCTATCGAGCACGCGTTTTGTGGCGGTCACGTCGTCGTTAAACGACGTCAGAGGTTGTTGCACCAGCGTGACGTGGTAGCCGTCCTTCGTCAGAATGTTGTAGACGGGACGCCAGCCTGCAGCATCGGCGAATGCGCCGTGGACGACTACGATGTTCTTGACGGGTGCGGCAAAAGCAGGCGCGGCGGCAACAGTAAGCAGGCAGAGCGCAGCAGCGGCTTGCGCGGCGGTGGATCGTAACGTCGGAAAGCGCATGTAAATCCTTGAATATTGAAAACGCAACAGTCGATTAGGATTGTTGAATGAATGGAAAAGACGACACGCAATGTCGGCGACGTAATGCGTTAGAACTGCGGCGCCACGCCGTCCTTTTCGACGAACAGCACGTGCGCGTCATAAACGCCGTTCGCACCCGGTGTAACCACAATGAATACCTTCTTTCCTGCCGTCAGATCCGTCTTGCTTGCCGGAACTGGTGTCACGACGGGCACGTTTGCCGGTACGGTTACCGTGCTGCTGCCGCCCTTGTATGACAGATTCAGCTCGCGGCCGCTGGTGCCAGTGACAACCGACACTACGTTTGCATTCGTCATCGTGCTGTTAGGACCGAAGTCGTAAGCGAAATGCCCTTCGGCCGTACCGCGTGCGGCCTCAGGAAAAACGATCATCGAAGTGGCCGTCAATTTTCCATCGCTGCCCGTGATCGCCGGCGTCCCCACGTATGAACCGACTTTGGCGTCGGAAAGCTTGGCGGGTTTGAACGCCGATACCCCGACGTCCGGTTTGACGTCGACAGACACGGTGTCGCCACTGTTCCGGTGTACGGTCAGAATTTCGCCCTTGCAGGACACAACATCGCCGCGAATCCGTTCCGGTTTGACGTCAGGCGTTTGCGCAAAAGATGCGCCCGAAAGCGTAAGGGCGGCAAACAGAGCACCTAATTTGTAATGAATCGACACGAGTTACTCCATCTATATGAATGTGATTGAATCGGAATGTCAGACGCTGGCGGACGTCACGTCTGCAACAAGCATCTTGTGCGGCTGGATGGGTTGGATTGGTGCGCTACCGAGGCGCAAGCAACTCACGCCAGTTGATTCTTCATGCCCAGAACATCGATCGCCTCGATCGACGGAGGGCTTGCCAGCAACTCGTCGGCGTGCGCCATCAGGGCTTTGGCAATATCACCCTGCAGGTGTGCCTGGCGATCCTCTTCACTGGCAAACGCGTCGAAGATGGCGAATGTGGTCGGCGATAGTTTGAGGGCGAACCAGATCGGCGTAGTCGCTTCCTGGCCTGCCATTTCCAGACCGGCGGCAAGGAAGTCTGCGAGTTCCTGCTCCTTTCCCGGTTTGGCTTCAAGTCGGACAAATAACGCGGTCCTGATCATCTCTGTTCTCCGTTGTCCGCGTGATGAATTCATGCGGTGAACGACACTGTACAAACAGAGTGCGCTGCGGAATACTGTCTAAATCGACAATATTGGTACCAATCCTGCCATGCGAATTTTTGTCCTCGCACTCGAGGGAGTGTTCGACACAGGTCTCACCACGGTGCTCGATAGCCTGACGATGGCCAACGGTCTTGCGTGCACGATGGGGATGGCCACAACGCGCTTTGACATCACTATCGTGGGGATCCGGCCCGAGGTGCGTACCGCACTTGGGATGCAAGTGCCCGTTCACGATATGAGCGACGCTCCTGCGCCGGACTGGGTTGTGTTACCGGCGCTCAACCGCATGACGGGCGAAGATCTCGTGCCCGTGCTCGGCCGGAACGATGTGGTCGATGCATTCGGTGCTTTGCGTTCATGGCGTGAGGGCGGGGCCCGCGTTGCGGCCGCCTGTACGGGTACGTTCGTGCTGGCTGAAAGCGGCTTGCTCGATGGTGGCGAAGCTACGACTACCTGGTGGCTCTCGCCACTGTTCCGGCAGCGCTACCCGAAGGTGCACCTGGACGCGCATCGCATCGTCGTTCCGAGCGGTAGCGCGCTAACGGCAGGCGCGGCTTTGAGCCATGTCGACCTTGCCCTCTGGTTGATCCGAAATTACAGCCCTGAGCTTGCGGCGCTCGTCGCCAGGTACCTCGTATTCGATTCGCGCTTGTCGCAGTCTGCCTATGCGATTTCCGATCACCTTTCCCATTCGGACCCGCTCGTCGAGCGTTTCGACCGTTGGGTACGTGAACACCTCGACACGACAATTTCGCTCGACGTTGTCGCCGATGCATTGGCGACCACCACGCGGACGTTGACGCGACGTCTGAATGGCGTGCTCGGTAAAACGCCTGTCGAGTACATTCAGGATCTTCGGGTGGAGCGGGCCGTTCATCTGCTAAAGACGACCAAGCTCACGGTTGATCGCATTGCGGAGCAGGTCGGGTATGCGGACGGCCACACCTTGCGAACCTTGCTGCGGCGGCGGATAGGTAAGGGCGTGCGCGAATTGCGGGGCGCTTGAGCCGCCCCGTGCACCGCGAAATATTTCGTTTGCCGAATTAATTTTCCTGCGCCAGCGCCGCCGCCAGCTCGCGTGCCGCCTGTCTCGCCGCGTGATCGAGTTCGGGACCAAGCAGTGTTTTCTCGACGACGATCGACTTGACGTCGGTCACGCCGACGGATCGCAGCCACGCTTCCATATATGGCCGCTGAAAATCGAACGAATGGGCGGGTGTGCTCGAGCCCACTGAATAGTCGAGACCTCGCGCATAAACGACCACCGCTTTCTTCTCTTTCAGCAAGCCCTGCAATCCACGCTCATCGAATGAGAACAGAATGCCGCGCTGCGACACGACGTCGATGAAATGCTTGAGCTTGTAGGGAATGGAAAAATTCCACAGCGGCAAGGAGAACAGCAACGTATCGGCGTCGTGCAGTCGCTGCGCGAGTTCACGGATGCTCGTCCACGCCTGCTGCTGGCCTTCGCTGAGCGGTGTGCCGCTCAGGTCGGCATATTTGGCATCGAGCGCGTCACCGTCGAACTCCGGCAGCGCGACTGACCAGAGGTCAAGCACGTCGATCCGATGAGCCGGATGCGTGTCGCGGTACGCGTCCATATACGCGCGAGCGACGTCGAGAGAAGCCGATCGCTTCTTACGCGGAGACGATTCAATGTGCAGCAAGGTAGACATGACGATACTCCGAATGGGTTGGAAGTTGCCATCACAACATATTTCGATTCGAAATATAAACGAAGTATCATCGCCAGATTAAGTTCGAATCGCACTGTATAGGAAAGGGCTATTCCATGTTCGATACCGTGCTGCTGCGATCCTTCGTGGCCGTGGTTCAGGAAGGCGGCTTCACGGCCGCAGCCGCCCGTCTCAATCTGACGCAGTCTGCCGTCAGTGCGCATCTGCGGCGTCTGGAAAAACAGACCGGCCGCGAGCTGCTCGCGCGCACCACGCGCTCGATTACGCTCACGGCGGACGGCGAGCTGCTGCTGGGTTACGCGCGGGCCATCCTCGCGCTCAACCGTGACGCACGGGCACAGATGCTTCGCGGACCCAGCGAGGGAGCAATCCGGGTCGGTCTCTCCGACGACCTCGCCAACGTCAGACTGATGAATGTCATGCATGCGTTCGCAGTGCGCTACCCGCGCATCGCCTTCAGTGTCAGGGTCGGCATTCCCGCCGAACTGCTGCACGCGATGGATCAGGCCGAACTCGACATGGTGATCGGCGGCCGCTGCGAGGGTGGCCGTTCTGGACGGGTTCTCTGGCGCGAACCGCTCGTGTGGGCGGGCGCCGAGTGGGCTGCGCTCACGCCCGGCGTTCCAGTGCCGCTCGCGGTATTGCCCGAGCCGTGCCCATATCGTGAGGTGGCATTGGCCGCACTCGCCCGGGCTGGCCGCGATTACCGGATAGCGCTGGTGTGCTCGAGCGGCGCCGGTCTGTGCGCCGCAGCGCAGGCTGGCTTTGCGGTGACGCCGGTGGTCCAGACACAACTCGTGCACGGCTTGCGCGTAATTCCGCCGGATGCCGGCTTGCCTTCGTTGCCGGATGTCGAGTTCACGATTTTCACTGCGGCGGGGGCATCCCCACACATTCAAATCGCCGACGAACTGAGCGACGCCGTCGTGCTTGCGTTCGCGAACAGAGGATGATGCCGGGCGAGCGCATGGCGGGCGGCCAAAGATAAGAAATCAAACCGTTGCTTGACCCGTGCCGGCCCATCAATCCCCGAACCTCGATCCGATTTGTTCCGCTCACGCAAAATAGTTTGTCCATAGCGGGTGTTTGCTCAGCGCGTGAATACACCTAGATTAGGCACCTATCGGAGCCACCGGCCCGGTGGGCAAGAAAGCCCAATCCAATATTCGAGGTATTCCATGAGCACGTCGCAAAAGGTCGTAGTTGTTACTGGCGCATCGCAAGGCATTGGTGCCGAGACCGTCAAAGCATTTCGCAAGCTTGATTACCGCATCGTCGCAACGGCACGCAGCATCAAGCCGTCCGAAGATCCCAACATCGTGACAGTGGCGGGTGACATCGCTGATCCGGCAACGGCGCGTCGCGTGATTGCCGAGGGCGTGGCACGCTTCGGCCGCATCGACACGCTGATCAACAACGCCGGTGTTTTCATCGCCAAGCCGTTCACCGGTTATACGTCTGAAGACTACGCTTCGGTGACGGGCGTGAATCTGAACGGTTTCTTCTACATCACGCAGTTGGCGATCGCCGAAATGGAGAAGAACAACAGCGGCCACGTGGTCAGCATCACGACCAGCCTGATCGACCACGCCATCGACGGTGTGCCGTCGGTACTGGCGTCGCTGACTAAAGGCGGTTTGAACGCAGCCACCAAGTCACTCGCAATCGAATATGCGAAGCGCGGTATCCGCGCGAACGCGGTTGCTCCCGGCATCATCAAGTCGCCGATGCACGCCCCCGAAACGCACGGGGCACTCGGCGCACTCCATCCGATGGGCCATATGGGCGAGATGAGCGACATCGTCAACGCGATCCTGTATCTGGACTCGGCGCCGTTCGTGACGGGCGAAATTCTGCACGTCGACGGCGGTCAGAGCGCTGGGCACTAAGGCAACACGGGGGGCGCTACTGGTTGCGCCCGTTATCTGAATCATCAATAAGGAGCTGACTATGTCGATAGAAAACGTCCTGTACCGTGCACACGCTGAAGTTACCGGAGGCCGCGAAGGCCGCGCCGTGGCGCCGGAAGGCGGACTTGACCTGAAGCTGACGAGGCCGAAGGGATTGGGCGGGAAGGGCGAGAAAGGCACCAACCCCGAAGAGCTTTTTGCTGCCGGTTACAGCGCGTGTTTTATCGGTGCCATGCAATTCGTTGCTGCGCGCGACAAAATCGCTATCCCTGCTGATGTATCGATCAACGGAATCGTGGGTATCGGTCCCATTCCCAATGGTTTCGGCATCGAAGTCGAGTTGAAGATTTCGTTGCCGGGCATGGCACGCGAAGCGGCTCAGGACTTCATCAACAGAGCTCATATTGTGTGCCCCTATTCGAACGCAACGCGTAACAACATTGACGTTACGCTGACGCTCGTCTAAGCCGCAATCCGGTTCGACCGGTTGCAGGTCGCCGTGCGCCTGGCGACCTGCAGGGCCTGTCCCGCTGCGAGTTGCGCCAATCTGTAACAACACGCCGCTTCACGTTGAATTTTGTAGACGGACGGTCTAATATCGGCTGTATGGACATGCATACAGCTCCGCGCCGTCGAGGGCGCCCACCGAAGGACCTCGCGGGCCACAGCGAAACCCGGGAGATTCTCGTGCGGGCGGGCGTTGCTGCGCTCACGGAAAAAGGTTTTTCCGCCACGGGTATCGACGAGATCTTGCGCAGCGTGAATGTGCCAAAGGGCTCGTTCTATCACTACTTCGGAAGCAAGGAAGAATTCGGCCTCGAATTGATCGACCGCTACGCTGCGTATTTCGCGAGAAAGCTAAACTGGTTTTTCACGGACAAATCGAAATCACCGCTGCAGCGCTTCCACGATTTTGTCGCGGATGCGGAAGCAGGGATGAAACGCTACAGCTTTCGGCGTGGGTGTCTGGTCGGTAATCTCGGGCAGGAAATTGCGGTACTTCCGGAGAGTCATTGCATACGGTTGCGCGAGGTTTTCGCCGACTGGGAAGCTCGCACGGCAAGGTGTCTGAAGGAAGCGCAGGCGGCCGGCGAGATTGCGGAAGGGGCCGATTGTTCGAAACTTGCGGCGTTCTTCTGGATCGGCTGGGAAGGCGCAGTGTTGAGGGCAAAGCTCGAAGGCGGCCCTGAAGCGTTGCACATTTTCGCGGACGGTTTTTTCGCCGGGCTGGGTTAGCGCCGTTTTTTTTCTATTTAAATAGACGATCGGTCTAATTTATGTCGGCAGCGATGAAAACGCTCGCGAGGGTAAATGGGATGCAAATGGAAAGTACGACATTTGACTTTATTGTTATTGGCGCCGGTTCTGCCGGCAGCCTGCTCGCGAATCGCCTGAGTGCTGACAAGACCCGGAATGTCCTTCTGGTGGAGGCGGGCGGTAGTGACGATTACATGTGGATTCATATCCCCGTCGGCTATTTGTATTGCATCGACAATCCGCGCACGGACTGGCAATTCCGCACCGAGCCGGACAAAGGACTCAACGGCCGGCAGATCCTTTATCCGCGCGGCAAAACGCTGGGCGGATGCTCCAGTATCAACGGGATGATCTACATGCGTGGCCAGGCGCGCGACTACGACCAATGGGCCGAGCTGACTGATAATCCGGAATGGACATGGAACAACTCATTGAAGGACTTCAAGGCTCACGAAGACTTCTACAAACTCGATCCGAGCCAGCACGAACGGCTGAACGCCAATGCCGAGGCGATTGCAAAGATTCACGGAAGCGGCGGTGAGTGGCGTGTCGAAAAGCAGCGTCTCAGGTGGGAAATTCTTGATGCGTTTGCCGAAGCAGCGGAGCAGGCCGGCATTCCGATCATCGACGATTTCAACAAGGGCGACAATTTCGGCGTGAGCTACTTTAATGTCACGCAGAAAAACGGTTGGCGCTGGAATACGTCAAAGGCTTTCCTGCGTCCGATCAAACACCGCTCGAATCTCACGACGTGGACTGACGCCCACGTGAAGAAGCTCAACATCGAACGCGACAGTAACGGTGCGCTGCGTTGCACCGGCGCGGAAATCGTTCGCAATGGCGAGCTTGTGTCGGTGAATGCCGCCCGCGAAGTCGTGCTTAGCGCGGGTGCGATCGGATCGCCGCACATTCTGCAGCACTCGGGGATTGGTTCGGCATCTCTATTGAAAAAGCACGGCATCGATATTGTTCAACACACACCTGGCGTCGGCGAAAATCTGCAGGATCACCTGCAGATTCGCGCGGTCTATAAGGTTGAAAACTGCGACACGTTGAACGTTCTTGCCTCGAACATGCTCGGCAAGGCGAAGATCGGCCTTGAATATGCGCTGCACCGATCCGGCCCGATGAGTATGGCGCCCTCCCAGCTCGGGGCCTTTGCCAGAAGCGATCCGTCAAGGAAGCACGCAAACATCGAGTATCACGTGCAGCCGCTGAGTCTCGACGCTTTCGGGCAGCCGCTGCACACGTTTCCGGCGTTCACCGCAAGTGTTGCCAACGTGAACCCGACGAGCCGGGGCACGGTGCACATCAAGAGCGGCAACTTTGAGGATGCGCCGGCCATTGCGCCGAACTACCTCAGTACGGAAGACGATCGGAAAGTCGCTGTAGATGGCCTTCGCCTGACGCGACGCATTGCGAGCCAGGCGGCGCTCGCGAAATACCGCCCGCAAGAGTACAAGCCGGGCGCGCAATACGAGTCCGACGCCGAACTCATGAAGCTGGCCGGGGACATCGCCACCACGATCTTCCATCCCGTCGGTACGGTTCGGATGGGCACGTTAGCGGATCCGAATGTCGTTGTCGACAGCCATCTGCGCGTGCGCGGCGTTGCAGGACTTCGTGTGGTGGACGCGAGTGTGATGCCCACGATCACCAGCGGCAATACGAGCTGCCCGACGATGATGATCGCCGAGAAAGCTTCGCACTGGATTCAAGAAGGCGTTTGACCTAATTCAACCAGGAACTGGCTATGGCTGAGAACAAACCCGGGGTGAAGAGGCGCTTGCCCCTCGAAGGAATAACGGTTGTCGATTTTTCGCGTGTGCTGTCCGGACCGTATTGCGCGATGACGCTGGCTGACCTTGGGGCACGCGTCATCAAGATCGAGCGTGTAGGCACCGGAGACGATACGCGCGCGTTCGGTCCGTTCGTCGACAATGAATCGGCGTACTTCATGTGCTTCAACCGCGGAAAGGAAAGCATTGCGCTCGACTTCAAGTCTCCACGTGACCGCGAACTTCTCGAGCGCCTGCTGGATAAGGCGGACGTGGTGGTCGAGAACTTTCGGCCCGGCGTGATGGAGCGGCTCGGCTACGGCCCCGAGCAATTGGCAAGGACGCATCCGCACATTGTCTATGCCTCGATTTCGGGCTTTGGCCACAGCGGCCCGTTCAAGGATCTGCCCGGCTATGACACCGTCGTGCAGGCCATGGGCGGCGTCATGAGTCTGACGGGATGGCCCGACAATCAACCGGCGCGCGTGGGTACTGCGTTCGGCGATCTCGGCGCCGCACTATTTGCCGTGATTGGCATCCTGGCGGGGCTATATAAGCGCTCTAAAGACGCACAAGGCACGCACGTGGACATCGCGATGCTCGATTGTCAGGCGGCGTTGATGGAAACGGCGTTTGCAAGATTTGACGTCGAAGCAAAGGTGCCCACGAGGACTGGCGACGCCCATCCCTCGCTCGCGCCGTTCGAAAGCTTTGCTGCGCAGGATGGCCGATTCATTATCGCCGCGGGGAACGATCAGCTTTTCCTGTTGATGGCCGATGCCTTGGGCGTGCCGGAAGTGGCGCTCGACCCGCTGTTCCTGACCAATGATCTCCGCGTGCAAAACCGGCCCGTCATGATCGAGACCGTTGAGCGGGTGACCCGCTCAGCACCGGTCAGCGTTTGGCTCGATAAGCTGAACGAGGCTGGGGTGCCCTGTGCGCCGATCAACACGATCGACAAGGTCATCGAACATCCGCAACTGCACGCGCGCAACATGTTCATTCATGTTCAGGGCAAATCCGAGCGGAAAGTGAAAACGGCCGGCAATCCGGTCAAGATGAGTACCTCACCCGATGAGGACGTCACGGTAGTCAGAAAAGCGCCGGCGGTGGACGAGCATCGCGAAGCAATTCTGGCTGAGTTGATGGCTTCATCAGGCGCCTATGCGTCGCAAGCGGATGCTGAATCAGACAACGATCCTTTGAAGCGCTCGATAAGCCTTCCCGCATAACGCCTCACATTTGAACTGACAGGTGAAAATATGTCGAACGATGTTTCAGCAGTGCGTGGCGCATCCGCTAAACAAACCAGCGTGCAAGTGATCGACGCGAATGCCGATACCGCAGGGGCCACGTCGGAAAACGGTACGTACGAAACCATCAAGATCGACCGAAGGGAGCGCGTCGGTCTGATCACGCTCTATCGCCCGAAGAACCTGAACGCGCTCAACGTTCAGATGTCACGCGAAGTGCTCGCAGCGCTTACAGCTTTTGACCAGGACGACGGAATTGGCGCCATCGTGATCACCGGCAATGGGCGCGCTTTTGCGGCAGGGGCGGACATCGAGGAAATGGTCGACAAGTCCTTCGCCGACTGGCACGCGAAAGATCTTTTCGCCGAGTGGGACCGCATTGCGACGATTTCGAAGCCCATCATCGCGGCTGTGGGTGGCTATGCCCTCGGCGGCGGATGCGAACTGGCGATGGCGTGCGATTTCATCATTGCGGCCCATGATGCTCAATTCGGCCAGCCGGAAATCAAGCTCGGAATTCCGCCAGGTATTGGCGGTTCGCAGCGCTTGACGCGTGCGGTCGGAAAGTCGCTTGCAATGGACCTGATCCTCACGGGCCGGAACTTGCGCGCTGATGAAGCACTTGCAGCCGGTCTCGTTGCGCGCGTGGTTCCCTCGACCGACTTGCTGCAAACGGCGCTCGAGACAGCGCACACCATCGCCGGTTACAACCTGCCTGCCGTACGGCTTGCAAAGGAGGCCGTCAATCGGGCATTCGAGACGCCGTTGAAAGAGGGTGTTCTGCATGAGCGCCGGCTCTTCCACGCCGCGTTTGCGACCGAAGGTCAAAAGGAAGGCATGTACGCATTCCTTGCCAAGCGCGCTCCTGTATTCCGCCATCGATAGGTCATGGTTTTTCGTTAGTAACGTGGGATGGGCGCAAGTGCCACTATGCGCCTAGTTTCTCCATCAGGAAGTCCACGAAACAGCGCACACGTGACGACAGATGGCGGCCGTGCGGATATAGCAGGATGAACGGTCGCGAACATCCGCCATACGGCTTGAGCATTTCCTTGAGCGTTCCGTCAGCTATGTCTTTCTCTACGATGAACCGATAGGTATGAAACACGCCTGCTCCATGGCGCGCCAGGGTGACGCCGGCAAGCGCATCGCCCGATGATCCATGACGGCCGTGCGTAGTGATCTCGTCGAGTTCGCCATCTCGATTGAATACCCAGGGCAGGTTGCGGCCGGTGCTCGGTAACTCGAACTGGATGCAGTTGTGATTGATTAAATCGTCCGGCGTTTCCAGTTTGGCCGCTTTTCGCAGATAAGCCGGTGATGCCACGACTACCGTTTCCGCGTCTTCGAGTTTTCGGGCAATCAGACTCGAGTCCCGTGGAGTACGACCCCGGATTGCCAGATCGAATGGTTCGTCCGCAAAGTCGATGTTACGGTTGCTCAGATGCGTTTCGACGGTGACCTCCGGGTAGCGCTCATGGAAGTCTGCCAAAAGGGGAAGGACGCGATAGTGACCGTACGGCGTTGGCATGCTGATTCGCAGCACACCCGCCGGCGTTGTCTGTTGCCCGGTAGCTTCTCGTTCTGCATCCACGAGATGACTTAGCGCCAGCCGACACTGCTCGAAGTACCGGCTCCCCACGTCGGTCAGCCGGATCTGCCGCGTGGTTCGGACAAACAGGCGTGCACCGAGTCGTTTCTCGAGACGCGCCACCGCACGGCTGACGGCTGCAGGTGTAACGCTTGCGGCGTTCGCAGCGACAGTAAAACTACCCAATTCAGCTGCCAGACAGAACAGTTCGATACTGCCTACAAGGAGGTCATCAAATTGACGCTGCATGGTTTCTCACGGTGGTTGTTATCTGCCAAACAGATAGCCGTATATTTTCTCTTCGCTTGTTAAGCGTGCAAAACGGTGCGAGGGTGGGACGTTGATCATGCTCCTGACCGCATGGACGATGTGATGGGTCTTCGCTGAAGTATTGGGCAAACGCGGATTGCCTTAGCGGTTAGTCAGACTATGTATGCCTATCCCTAACGGAGAAGTGATGACGCTTACCACCAGACAACAATCGATCAAGGATGAGTTCATTCGTGTGCGCAATACCTGGGCACCGCAGTGGGAAAGTATTCTTCGCAACGACTGCGATTTCCTTCACGCTTACCTGAAGCTCTCAGCCGTACCGCTGTCGCACAACCGTCTTGAGGACAAGGTCAAGGAGTTCATCTACATTGCCGTCAATGCATCCTCGACGCACCTCTTCGCTCCCGGCATCCAGATGCATCTGAAAGCGGCGCTGGATTTTGGCGCTACACGTGAAGAACTGATGGAGGTGCTCGAGTTGACCAGTACGGTCGGTATTCACGCTTCGAACGTGGCGATGCCCATTCTCGCCGAGGTGCTTCAGGAAGAAGGTCTGCGAAAGCCGGCGGGGTCTGACGATAGCCGCCGTCAAGCGTTGAAGCGGCGTTTCACCGAAGTACAAGGGTATTGGGATCCCATATGGGACGGTGCGCTGGCACTCGATCCGGATTTCTTTGAAGCGTATCTCGAGTTCTCTTCGGTTCCGTGGCAGACCGGTGTGCTCGCGCCGAAGGTCAAGGAGCTGGTGCTGTGTGCGCTCGATATCGCCGCCACGCATCTTTACAAGCCGGGCATCAAGATCCATATGCGCAACGCAATTCGCCATGGGGCAACTGCCGAAGAAATCATCGAGACTGTCGAAATTGCCAGTGTTATCGGAATTCACGGTGCGCTGATTGGAACTCCGATGCTGGACGACGCAATCGCGGCGGCGCGGGCTTCGTGAATTTGACGGGAGGTAGATCGTATTTCCTCCATCGCGGACTGGCAACTTCGGTGACAGTCGAATAGCCGAAAAAAGGCGCACGTCCGAGAGCGTGCGCCGCGACAACAGAAGGGCAGGGTTAGGAGGAGACTCCCTTCATGCCGCAAAGAGAATAAACGCGAGCACCCGATGCATTGCCTGCATCCTGTCGACGTGGTGCATCACGCTACCGAAATGTCGTGCCACAGCTTGGCCACAATCATGAAGGAGCCGTCGACATACGCCCAGTTCAAGTGATCGATAAAAACCTTGTCGTGAATGCGCAGGCGAACCTTGGTGACCGAAGTATCGGCTGACAGAAAGTCTGCGGAGATCAAGGTGTCGTCACGCGGTTGACCCTTGCTCATTGGCGACACACGTTCGGCGATCACGCGGCGGTAGTCGGCAATCGGGACGACGGTCAGTTTTCCATCGTCTGTGTCAAACAGACTGCAACTTGTGTGGAAGACCCGATCAAATTTTTCCAGATCGCACTCGTGCAGCGCCTGGAAGTAAAGATCGACGGCTTTGACAAGCGCGGGCATTTTCTCGATAGACATACGGGCTTTCCTGTTGATTTCGGTGACTAAAAGTCCACTGCCTGGAACTGGAACGATCGCATTTCGCGAGCAAGAATATGCGACATGTGCGTCGCAAGCAACTCGTCGCCGGAATATCAGTCTTTCCAGATGGGAAGAAGAGATCCGGAATTGGACCCATTACGCATCAATGATGCTTATCTGGATGCATCCCGTCTCTACGAACAGACACGCCTGACTTGTTCTAACCGGGCAAGAGTGTTTGTCCTCGGCGGGTATTCAAACGCGATGGCAGCGAGCCTAGGATTCACCATATATCAGCGCCGCTGGCCGGTGCTCCTTTGCGTCAATCACCGTAAGGCGGAAAGACATGCCTATTGTTACGATTCAGATCACCCGCGAGGGGACCACGCCCGGCACAACTTCGGTCACGGCGGAAGAAAAAGCCCGCTTGATCAAAGGTGTCAGTCACCTGCTGCTCGACGTACTAAGCAAACCTCTCGACGCGACGTTTGTTGTCATCGAGGAAGTGGAAACGGAGAACTGGGGCTGGGGTGGGCTGCCGGTAGACGAGTATCGCAGGCAGCGGGGAAGCAAACCGGGCTGAGGGCCCGTGGAAGGCCCATGATCGACTGGCTTAGCCGCTTCATTCCGTCGCCCATTTCGGTAAGCTGGTCCGAGCGTATTCGTTCGTGCGTGGGAGCGCTGATCGGCATTACGATCACCGGCATCACCATGCGCAGCTTCAATCAGAGCGGTGCATTGGTGCCATTCCTGGTCGCCCCTATGGGTGCGTCGGCAGTCTTGCTCTTCGCCGTGCCGGCAAGTCCAATCGCTCAGTCTTGGTCGTTCGTTGGCGGGAATCTGATTTCCGCCACGATTGGCGTGACCTGCTCGCAATTTATCTCTGACCCCGTCCTCGCGGCAGCTGCTGCAATCGCGTTTGCGCTATGCGCGATGTTCGCGTTCAGATGTGTGCATCCTCCTTCTGGCGCCGTCGCGCTCACGGCCGTGTTGGGAGGAGCTAACGTTCACGCTCTCGGATATGGCTTCGTGTTCGCGCCGATCGCTGTGCAATCTTTGATCATGCTAGCGTGTGCGATTGTCTATCACGCGCTCACCGGACACCGTTATCCCCATACCCGGCACGACAGCAGTGCCACAAACGACCCCGGCGAGTCGCGCCGAGGGATCTCCCGCGTTGAACTGGAGTCCGCCTTACGCCGACACGGGGAACTCCTCGATATCGGCACCGACGATCTTGCCTCGCTACTGCAGGAAGTACAGATGCTGGCTTACGCGCGCAGCTTCAGCGAACTGACATGTGGTGACGTCATGTCGCGCCCGGCCATCTACATACCAACCAGGACCTCGGTCAAAGCAGCACATGACATTTTACTTAGACATAGCATTAAAGCGCTTCCGGTAACCGACGAATCGGACCGGGTCATTGGCATTGTCACGCGGGCGGATGTTCGTGGATGTGAAGAAACCGCTTGCATTGCTGAGACCTGCGATCGGTGTATCGAGCGCGGGACTGTTCGCAATCAGGAGACGCTAGTCGATAGTTTAATGACAACTCCGCCGGAGACTGTCGAAGCTGGAACATTATTGATAACGGTTGTGCCGATGTTCGCGAAGCACGGACATCACCACATACCCGTTGTCGACTCTCATGGCCGGCTCGTCGGGATGATGACCCAGGCCGATGTTGTTTCTGGCCTCTATCAGCACAGTCACGCGTTCACTGACATGCAACGCGCGGCATGACGTGGGGCGACGTCTCGTGGCTATCTACTTTTGCGATACCCCTATCGCGACAAACCGCCTGTGCGTTCTGGAAACATTGCTAAGCTGTTCTCCTACGTGATACGTCAGCAACCCGAACGTACGAACGCCGCCATTGGGTCCGTCGGACTTTCGATGGGACCATCAGCGATGATGGCAGCCGCCGGATTTTTGCATCCGCGACAGTCCCGGTCACGGGGGATGTTCGCTTTGTGAATCTATCAGCGAGGTAGGAGATGGACCAGCTATACATGTTGCGGACTTTCGTTGCAGTCGTACAGCATCGAAGCTTTAGCAAGGCTGCCGCGTCGTTGGGCGTGACCACCGGCTCGATCTCCAAAGCCATCACAAGACTCGAAGCGAGTATCCAGACGCGGGTTCTGTATAGAACAACTCGAACTGTTTCGGTGACAGACGCGGCGCAGTCGTACTATCTGAGTTGCTGCCGTCTCCTCGAAGAACTTGACGAAGCAAATCGCCGCATTGCGCAGGAGCGTGAAATCGACAGCGGAAGATTGCGACTCGTTGTGCACCCGATGCTGGTGAGCAAGACGCTCTCTCGACTTGTGTCGAACTATCACGCTATCGCTCCGAACGTGAACCTCATGATCTCCGTTCAGGAGGGAGCTGTGAATCTGTATGACGGCCATTTCGACGTGGCGATTCTTCCACCTCATCTTGTCGAGCAGTCTGCGGTCATTCGCCGTACGTTATCCACGTCATCGCACATTTTCGTTGCTGCACCGGGTTACCTTGAACAATGCGGTACACCCGAGACCGCTTCGCATTTGGCCGCACATTTCCTTCTGGTGGACCCCGCCTCGAGGCAGAAGGGCACGAATTTCATCGATCTGCTGGAAAACGGGAAAAGCGTGAGTGTGCTCCCAATGTCGTCCATGGACGGTAACGAAGTGCTGCTTCGGGCGACAGCGCTTACAGGTACTGGCATCGCGAGCTTACCTGAAGCGATGGTTCGGGAAGACATTGCCACCGGGCATCTCACGCACATCTTGCCGCAGTGTTCCACCTCAGAAAGCGGTGTCGAGATATGCCTGTTCTACTCACACCGCGAACTGCTTCCTGCAAGACTCAGGAATTTCGTTGACTTCTGCACGGAGTTTTTTCGCTCGGGGGCCCGAAATATCCCCAATGAGATCGCGACGATTTCACAACCCTTGGGCCGCAGCGCTGAGCGCACGCTAACAGCGGCCTGAGATCATCGCGCAGCCTGCTTTCAAATGCGACTGCGACCGTGAACTCAAATTTGAACGATGGCGAAAATGGTCCGTTGTCTCATCGCGAGCCGTCAACTGATGGTAAGGACACTCCCATGACATTGAAAGACGGTGTATCAGGGGGCCGTGTCACGCCTGAAGACTACAAAACCGTCGAGGCAGCACAACGTACCCAGATTGAACGACGCCGGTATCAGATGTACCCCCGTTTGACGGAAGCGCGGATAGCCAAGGCGGCTCGCTTCGGGACGACGGAACATTGGAAGGCCGGCGACGTTATGTTTCGCGCTGGAGAGCAGAGCGAAGGCATGAGAATCCTGACGCGTGGGACGGTCCATCTGATCGTACGAAACGGGTTCGGCCAGTCTCACCTTTTTCAGGAGGTCAGTGAGGGACACTTTCTCGGGGAGACGGCAACCCTCAGCGGCAAACCCTACCTCGTCGATGCGATTGCCATCACTGACGTCGACGCGTTCCTCATCTCGCCTGAGCAACTCCGGTCGCTTCTGATTGCGGAAGCTCAGCTTGGCTCGGAGATCATGCGCGCGTTTATTCTGCGACGCGTCGGATTGATTCAGGACGGTAGTGGTCCGATCCTGCTAGGGGCCTCAACCGATCCGAGACTCATCGTCCTCGCGGATATGCTACGACGCACCAATCACCCGCATCGGATTCTTGATCCGGTCACGGACGACGAGGCTCGCGATTTCCTTTCGAAAACACCGTACGTAGAAGGAAAGATGCCACTGGCCGTGCTGGTTGATGGCGCTATCCTGCACAATCCTGACGAAACACTCCTCGCGTCGAAGCTTGGTCTCCTGTGCGGCTTCGATGAAGCTGACACGTACGATGTCGTTATTGTTGGCGCCGGTCCAGCCGGACTTGCAGCAGCCGTGTACGCAGCGTCAGAGGGGCTATCCGTGCTGGTTTTCGATTCAAAGGGGTTTGGCGGACAGGCCGGTGCAAGCGCCAGGATCGAAAATTATTTTGGGTTTCCAACCGGCATTTCCGGTCACGTTCTCGTGAGCCGCGCATTTGAGCAGGCGGTTAAATTCGGAGCGGAAATCGTCATACCTACCGAAGTGGCAAAACTGCACTGCACGGAATCGCCCTTGAAGGTCGAACTCCGCGATGGGCGGTGCGCGCGAGCGAAGACGGTCGTTATAGCATCCGGTGCCGCCTATCGCCGCCCGCAGATTAAGGGTTTAGATGAGCATGGGATTCATGGTGTCAACTTTTGGGCGTCGTCGATCGAGGGGCGCCTCTGTCAAGGCTCGGAAATCGTGCTTGTGGGAGGGGGAAATTCCGCTGGACAGGCAATCGTCTTCCTGGCGAGCTATGCAGCACATGTACATGTGCTGATTCGACGCGAGAGCTTGCGCGACACCATGTCGAGGTATTTGATCGATCGCGTAAGCTCGATCGCCAACGTGACGATTCATAATAATGCCGTCATCGAGTCTATCGTGTCTGACGAGGACGGCCTGACGGAGGTTCATTTCTGCTCGACTGGGAGTTGCACGCGAATCCCGACTCGCCACCTCTTCCTTTTTACCGGCGCTGATCCAGCCACCGGCTGGCTACGTGGCTGCGGCGTGGAAGTTGATGACAAAGGTTTCGTCATAACCGGCCGCACGGGTTCGACGGAGTCGGCGCTCGCCCGCTTCGCCTTCCAGACAAGTGTTCCAGGCGTTTTTGCAATCGGCGACGTGCGCTCGACGTCGATCAAGCGCGTCGCATCCGCCGTCGGGGAGGGGGCTGCTGTAGTGTCGGAAGTCCATGCGCTATTGGCGGCCGAATAGCAATCGCAAGCAATGGATCGGCAATCTATTGCAGGCGAGGCAACTTCGACAATTCCAATCCGGGCTGAACGATCAGCCAACTTGTGGAGCGATTAAATGACATTACGAGTGCCCGACCTTTCCCGGTATCCCAAAGCGCAATTGCGCGACGGACCTTCACCGATTGTGGCGCTCCCAAGATTGAGCCAGCACTTGGGCGGCGCTGAAATCTATGTCAAACGAGAGGACGTTGACGGCCTTGGGGGCGGAGGCAACAAGCTGCGCAAACTTGAATTTCTGATCGGTGAGGCGCAGGCGGCCGGCGCGGACACGATCATCACGGTCGGCGGCCGGCAGTCAAACCATGCTCGGTTGACAGCAGCGGCGGCCGCGCGCGTAGGAATGAAATGTGAACTGGTGCTCTCAAGGCTGGTTCCGATCGAAGACGACGACTACGTCGAAAATGGCAATGTGGTGCTGGATCGTCTCTTTGGCGCACTCATTCACGACATTCCAGGAAACGTTAGCGCACTGCAGGTTGCGGAGGAACGAGCCGCAACGTTGCGCGGCGAGGGACGAAAAGTTTATGTGTGTCCGCTCGGTGGATCGAGCCCGGTAGGCTGTTTGGGCTATGTTTCCTGTGCACTTGAGATTCTCGACCAGTCCACGAAAAGCGGCATTCTCTTCGACCATATTGTCGTTGCGAACGGCAGCGGAGGCATGCAAGCGGGGCTTGTGGCCGGTGCTATCGCTGCTGGTGTGTCGCCAACGAAAGTGGTGGGGTATACGGTTCTTGCGCCGCTCGAAAAAGCTTATGCCACGACTTTTGAAAAAGCGCAGCAAACGCTTGACCTGATTGAATCAGGCCTCACGGTTTCCAGCGACGACATTGTTCTCCATGGTGATCAGCTCGGGAACGGCTACGGGTTACCTACCAGTTCAATGCGCCGGGCAGTTACGCTTTTGGCCAGCCAGGAAGGTCTTCTACTAGACCCGGTATATAGCGGCAAAGCGTTCGCGGGTCTGATCCAGAGCATCGAGAACGGAATATTCGGTGCGGGACAAAAAGTTCTGTTTCTCATGAGTGGGGGGACGCCTTCGCTGTTTGCCTATCGCACCACGTTTGAGTCCGCACTGCGCTGACGCATATGTGACGCCCAGGAACAATTGAATTGCCACTGACTGCAATAATTTCGCGTCGAAGCTCGTCCAGAATACGAGGCATTCCGATCGCGACCGAAACGCCATCGTGCGGCATCTGGAGGGCAAGCATTCGCGATTCGGCTAACGCTGAAACAGGCGCCTTTTTGACAGGACAGTGTTATGGATGTTGCCGATCTCAAGGCATTTGAAGCGGTTGCTCGCCACGGGAGCATGAACAGGGCGGCCGTCGAGTTGCATACTGTTCAGTCCAACGTAACGGCCAGGATCCGTTCACTGGAAAGAGAAGTGGGTGTAGCGCTCTTTCAGCGGCATGTCCGCGGTGTGAGTATGACGCCGGCGGGTCAGCGCATGCTTCCGTACGCGGCGCGAATTGCCAAGCTCGTTGCCGACGCCCGCGTGGCGGCCATGGACGACGGTCCGCCGCGCGGTTCCCTGGTGCTGGGAACCATGGAAACCGCAGCGGCTCTGCGGCTCTCGCCGATAGTAAGCAACTTCGCGCGGATGTATCCGCAGGTCAGGCTGTCGCTGACAACTGGAACCAGCCGCAGCCTCGCGGTGGATGTCGCGGAATGCCGTCTGGATGGGGCGTTCATAGCAGGTCCGCTCGACCACCCGGAGCTTCACAGCGAGACCATTTTCCGTGAAGAGCTGGTGCTGGTGACGCCTCGCAGCATATTCTCACTGGAGTCTTTGACGTCGATCCCGCACCTGAAGACGATTGTGTTTCGCGTGGGCTGCTCGTATCGGCATCAGCTGGATGCGCTGCTTCTGGAGAGGGGAATTCTCGTGACGGCGCTCGAGTTCGGCTCGCTGGACGCAATCATCGCGTGTGTGGCGGCCGGTATAGGAATCACGTTGCTGCCGCGGGGCGTGGTCGCGGTGGCAGCGCAGCAGGATATCGTTGCGATCCATGAGATCTCGCCCGAGAAAGCTGGTGTCGAGACGCTTTTCATCCGACGGCATGACGCCTACATTTCGAGTGCCATGCGTGCTTTCGTCGAGGTGTCGCGCTCGGCGCTCGGGCCTTTGATGGCGGCGGCGTAAGGGACGACCTGCGATTTTCGCAAACGCACTTCCTGCTTCCCCTGCATAGTACGTACATGCGAGGCCATTTCGGCGCTGGCTAATATTGTCTGAGTTTGAAAGGAGAGATTGCGATGGCTGCTGCACCTCTAACACTTGGCATCGACCATGTCGGCTTGACGGTCCGGAATTTGAACGTCACTCGGGACTTTTTCGTCAACGCCCTGGGCTGGACGCAGGTTGGTGAAAGACCAGCCTATCCGGCCGCTTTTGTGTCCGACGGGCGCGTCATGCTGACACTCTGGGAGGTCAAGGATCTGGCGAATCGTGTGGAGTTTGACCGCAAGGCGAATGTCGGTCTACATCACCTCGCGCTGCGGGTTGGCAGTCAGGAGGCGCTCGACGCCATTTTCGCGCAGGTTTCCGCATGGCCAGGTGTAGTGGTTGAGTTCGCACCGGAGAACCTGGGCGAAGGACCCAAGCGTCACACGATGGTGTACGAACCGGGCGGCATCAGACTTGAGTTCGACTTCGATCCGCGAATTCAGCCTGCTTGAGTTGAGCTGAGGCGCGGAGGAAGTGGTTCTGGCAATTCGAAGTTTACCCAAAGCGAGGTTTCAATCGTGAGCAAAACCGCCCAGCGGATTTTTTTGATTACCGGTGCAAGCTCCGGGTTTGGCCGTGCTTTGGCGAAAGCCGCATTGGCCGCCGGCAACATTGTGATCGGTACGGTAAGAAACCATCCCGCGAAAGTTGAATTTGAGGGATTGCATGCGAACCATGCGCACGGCGTACTCCTCGACGTGTCAGATTTCGATTCCATCGATGCCGCGATCAATGAAGTCGCCCAGCGCGTCGGCCTGATCGACGTTCTCGTGAATAGCGCGGGATACGGTCATGAAGGCATTCTCGAAGAATCACCGCTGGAGGAACTGCGTCGACAGTTTGATGTGAACGTGTTCGGCGCCGTGGCGATGATCAAGGCCGTGCTCCCGTCAATGCGAATACGGCGCACGGGTCACATCATCAATATCACGTCGATGGCGGGGCTCGTTACATTTCCCGGCATCTCATACTACTGCGGTAGCAAATTCGCGCTTGAAGGGATATCGGAAGCCCTGGAGCAGGAAGTACGCAGCTTCGGTATCAAGGTGACGGCCGTCGCGCCGGGCGCGTTTCGAACAGATTGGGCTGGGAGATCGATGGTGCGTACGGAGCACAGCATCGACGACTACGATACGGTGTTTGCGCCGATCCGCCGTGCCCGTTTGGCGAAAGACGGGAAGCAACCGGGGGACCCGGCTAAAGCGGCGAGGGTCCTGCTGGACCTGATCGACGAGGATGACCCGCCGGTCCACCTCGTGCTGGGCGATGACGCATTACGCGTGGTCCGGGACAAAATATCCGCATTGAGCCGCGAAATTGATGCCTGGGAATCCGTTTCGAAATCTACGGGGTTCTCGTGAAAGCGTATCGGGATGTTATGGCGGAAAGCCTGCGGCGAAAGTTTCCCTCAGATAGGCGACAAACAGTTCGACAGCGCGTGGTACGTGCGGGGTGTATGGCCGAACCACATAGAGTTGTTCGGCAAAGGTGCCTATTGGTCGCCAATCGGGCAGGAGAACGACAAATTTCCCCGATTGAATCGCGGCCTGTGCCGTGAAATCGGGTAGTAACGCGATGCCCAGATCGTCAAGGGCGGCGTCTCTCAATGCTTCGCTATTGTTAGCGGAAAGAGGGCCGTTTACCGTGATCATCAGAGGAGCGGAGTGCGTGCGTCGCGCTGTTCTGCGTTCGAACGACCAGATTCCAGACCCTAACGCACGAGGGTAAAACAGGCAATCGTGAGCGGAAAGATCCGCGGGTGATTCAGGCAGGCCTCGACGCTTCAGGTAAGCGGCTGTCGCGACGATCACAGATTGCGTCTCGCACAGCTTCCATGCGACATGAGTCTCTGGAACCTGGGCGCTGTGTCTGATGGCGAGATCGAAGCCCTCGGTGGTGATCGAACTCAGACGGTCAGACGCTTCAAGTTGTACGCGTACTTCGGGATTTGCCCGTAGAAACGCAGACATTCTCGGTACCAACTGCTGCCGCGTGAACGCCACCGGCGCCGTTACCCGGATCAACCCGCGTGCAACGCCCGCCATCTCCCGTACCGTCGCAAAGCTCGTTGCAATATGCTCATACTCCAGACGCGTGTTGTCGACGAGCCGCTGCCCGGCTTCGGTGAGTCGTACGCTGCGGGTGGTACGTTGCACCAGTGCGACGCCTGCGGCTCGCTCCAGTTCCGCGATGCGCTGGCTCATTGCGGCTTTGCTCACACCAAGGCGAGCAGCCGCCGCGGTGTACGTGCCTTGTTCGGCAAGAACCGTCAACCAGTGCAAATGCGTCCAAAGGCTTTCAACCTTTTGCGTGTTCATGTGCTTTTTGTTCACCATTGAAAACAATCATTTCAATCTTAGCGTCTTTGCATGGGCAATGGAGACTCCTAAACTTCATTCACCACCCATCAACCAAGGAATCGAGATGCAAGCGTTCAATGACACAGCCGACGTCACCCACTTTATTCATGGCGAGCGAGTACGTGGATCAGGCGTGCGTACCCAGGCGATTTTCAATCCTGCCACGGGCGAACGGCCACGCAAACTTGTGCTGGGCGACGTCGCAGATGTTGACGCCGCTGTGGCAAGCGCCAAGGCTGCATTTCCGAAGTGGAGCAATACGCCGCCGATTCGCCGGGCTCGCGTCATGCTGCGGTTTCTTGAGTTGATGAACAGGCATCGTGATGAGCTGGCTGCAATCATCACAGCGGAACACGGAAAAGTCTTCTCTGATGCTCAAGGCGAGGTGGCGCGCGGTATCGATGTCATCGAATTCGCGTGTGGCATTCCGCAACTGCTTAAGGGGGACTACACGGAGCAGGTTTCAACCGGCATGGACAACTGGACAGTACGTCAGGCGCTAGGCGTTGTCGCAGGCATTACGCCGTTCAACTTCCCGTGCATGGTGCCCTGCTGGATGTTTCCTGTTGCAATTGCGGCGGGCAACGCATTCATTCTGAAGCCAAGCGAGCGGGACCCGTCGGCGTCGTTGTTCATGGCAAGGCTGATGAAGGAGGCAGGCCTGCCCGATGGCATTTTCAACGTGGTTCAGGGCGACAAGGTTGCAGTCGATGCGTTGCTTGCGCATCCGGATGTGAAGGCGGTGAGTTTTGTTGGATCGACGCCGATCGCCAACTACATCTACGAAACGGGCGCGAGGAACGGCAAGCGCGTGCAGGCGCTGGGCGGCGCCAAGAACCATATGGTAGTCATGCCCGATGCCGATATCGATCAAGCTGTCGACGCACTGGTTGGTGCCGGGTACGGTTCTGCCGGCGAGCGTTGCATGGCTATTTCGGTTGCTGTTCTCGTAGGCGATGTTGCTGACAAAATCATTCCGAAGCTTGCCGAGCGTGCGCGCAGTCTCATTGTGAAGAACGGCATGGAGCCCGATGCGGAAATGGGGCCAATAGTTACGCAACAGGCGCTCGAACGCATCGAAGGGTACATCGCGATTGGCGTCGACGAAGGTGCAAAGCTGGTTGTTGACGGTCGCGGCCTTAAGGTAGACGGCTTCGAGGGCGGTTTCTTCACGGGCGGCACGCTGTTCGACAACGTCACGCCGGAGATGCGGATTTACAAGGAAGAAATCTTTGGACCCGTGCTTGCCTGCGTCCGTGTGAAGGACTTCTCGGAAGCGGTCGATCTGATCAATGCTCATGAGTTTGGCAATGGTGTGGCGTGCTACACGCGGGACGGGCACATCGCTCGCGAATTCGGTCGGCGCATCGAAGTAGGGATGGTCGGAATCAACGTGCCCATTCCGGTTCCGATGGCCTGGCATGGTTTCGGTGGCTGGAAGCGCAGCCTGTTCGGCGATACGCACGCATACGGCGAAGAAGGTGTTCGCTTCTATACAAAGCAGAAGTCGATCATGCAACGCTGGCCGGAAAGCACGGAAAAGGGTGCCGAATTTGCAATGCCTACGGCGAAGTAGGCTAACTGGCATGGCATGTGATTGGACGCCGCACGCAGCACGGTGCGGCGTTTTTCTTTGTGTGAAGTCGTGGCCGGGCAATGAGTTAAACGCCCGGTCTGCAATCGGCACTTTGAACCCGGTACCTTGACATAGATTTACGCCACGATGGAAAGAGAGTTTTTCCCGCCCACCGGTTGACGGTACGTCCAGCCGAACTGAACACTCGTATAGGTTGTATTCCAGAGCGAGAATCAGATTGGGGGCGATATGAATTTCTCATCGTTAGAAATATTTTGTGCTGTCGCCACCGAACAGAGTGTGACCCGGGCGGCTCGTCATCTGGCCCGTGTTCAGTCCAATGTAACGATGCGCGTGCAACAACTGGAAGAGGAGTTGCAGGTCCAGCTTTTTTCCAGAAGTGGAAAACGGATGAGCTTGACGCCGAGTGGCCGAACAATGCTGGGCTATGCGCAACGGCTCTTGTACCTCGCAGAAGAAGCGAGGCTTGCGATGAGTCCGGAGCAGCAGCCCGGACGATTGAGCATCGGCGCTATGGAAAGCACGGCAGCGGCGCGCCTTCCGGCCCTGCTCTCGAAGTACCACAGCAGGTGGCCGCAGGTCGGGCTGGAGATTTCGATCGGTACGTCACGTTCACTGGTCGATGATGTGGAGAGAGGACATCTCGACTGCGTTTTTGTCGCGGATAGTAGTTTTCCGGGCACACGCGATCCGCGACCAAAGTTCGCTGCGCGCGGGCTACGCGCAACGCGCGCATACCGGGAGGATCTACTGCTTGTGTTGCCGCCCAACCATCCAACGGTAAACCGGCCTACGGATCTCAGGATCAAAACGCTGGCCGCTTTTTCCGATGGTTGTGCCTATCGGAACGTACTCGAGCAATGGTTGGGCATCACTGGTCTGGAGACGGGCGGTGGCTGGAAAGTCACGGAGCTTGTTTCGTATCACGCCATTCTGGCCAGCGTTGCGGCGGGTTCGTGTTTCGCACTTTGCCCGAGGTCCATTCTGGATTTGCAGTGTGTTCCGATGGATATTTGCGCGCAGAAATTCGCCACGATCGATACGTATCTGGTTGCACAAGCGAGCTATGAGAGCAGCGCTTACAAAGAGCTGCTTCAATTTCTTCAGACTGCGATGTACTCGGAGCCCGGAGGCACCAACAACTGATAAACACGCCTGGCGAGCGTGTCTCACCCCCAACGGCGGGCGTTTGCGACCATTCACTGCACCCTATCTATCTAAGAGATTACTGGTATCAAAACAAATCGTTTCTTGTGCTGCGATCTGAGTAGCAGTATTACACCTGTGATTGCAGACGAGACAGATTCGTTGACGAAAAAAGCGAGGAGACGACGATGTTTGAGCGATACGAGCAACTTAAATCGATACTTGGTGTGGATCATCCGATACTGCTTGCGCCGATGGACCGGGTGGCCGGCGGCAGGCTTGCCGCAGCGGTCACTGACGCAGGCGGGTTCGGAATAATAGGTGGCGGGTACGGCGACGAGACGTGGCTGCGGGAGCAGTTTGCCGCAGCACGTGGGGCCCGGATCGGGGTGGGGTTCATTACATGGAGTCTATCCAGGCAACCGCACCTTATCGATGTCTGCATTGAACATTCACCCGCCGCGATCATGTTTTCGTTCGGTGACGCGAGCAAACATATCGAGCGAACGAAGAAGGCAGGAATTCTCGCGATCTGCCAGGTTCAGACTGTTGCGATGGCACGTGAGGCGGTTAGCCAGGGCGCGGATATTATCGTCGCTCAAGGTGCAGAAGGCGGCGGTCATGGCGTTGCCTGCGGCACGATCTCACTTGTTCCAGCCGTTGTGGACGCTGTGGGTGAGAGGGTGCCCGTGGTTGCTGCCGGCGGCATCGCCGACGGTAGGGGTTTTGCAGCGTCTCTTACGCTTGGCGCCTCGGGCATCGTGTTAGGAACCCGCATGTACGCAAGCGAGGAGGCGATCGGGCACGACGATGCCAAACGACGGATCGTCGACTGTACGGGCGGTGAGCAAACCATCCGTGGGATTCTGTTTGATATAGCGCGCGATAACGTTTGGCCGGCACCGTACACGGGCCGGGTGCTGCGAAACGAGTTCTCCGAAAAGTGGGCTGGGCGTGAACGCGAACTCTTTCAGCAAATACATGAGCAGCGGGCGAGGTATGCGAGTGCTCGTGAGAATCACGACTACGACACCGCTGCCGTGATCGCGGGCGAATCTGCTGCCTTGATCCACGATGTGCTGTCGGCCAGATTGATAGTTGAAAACATCGTCAGGGAAATGGACACGATACTTGGCTACTCGCTTTACGCGAAAAATAGGACGGTGACATCATCAACGTAACCGCCGCCCGGCTGCTCGCTGTTAGCGTGGGTTCGAGTGCCCCATTGGATGTGGGGAGCGCGTCGCAAGGGATGGTAGTTAACTCCGGAATACGCAAAACCCCTGTCAGCTCGCTTCACAACCAGGCTTCTATCGAGGTTCGCAGGCTAGGCCTGGTCGGCGATGAGCAGGTAGACCTTAGTGTGCATGGGGGCCTTGAGAAGGCTGTGTATATGTATCCGGTCGAACACTACGAATGGTGGCGGGAGCGCCGGCTGGAAGCGGGCGTTGCGGGTGCCGACGATCCGCTGCCGTTTGCCGCGGTGGGAGAGAATTTGACGACGTGCGGGCTGCTCGAAACCCAGCTCTGGGTTGGGGACCGAATGTTGATGGGTGACGTCGAATTTCGCGTCGAGTCACCCCGGAATCCCTGCTACAAGTTTAACGCCGTGATGGGATATGTACGCGCAGCCAAACACATGATGATGAGCGGCTACTCTGGTGTTTATTTAAGCGTATCCAAAACCGGTTTCATTTCAGCAGGTTCGCCTATTCAAGTGATTCCCGGTCGTCGGCAGGAGTCGATAAACGCAGTGCTGGACCTGCGACGCAGCCGAGCGCGGCGCGAACCGTAAGGCGTACATTGCGTCCGCGTCTGAAGCCATCAGCGTAGAGGCTGTTTGTGATTGAGACCGAACCAGATAGCTCGATTCCGGCGACGAAATAGTCCCGGAAACTATTGGCCGTTGAGAAACAGCAAAAACCGGGGCAAGCGAGCAGACTCTTTTGTGCGGGTCCGTTGGCGCAGCGACCGCACTAACGAGGATCCTGGTGTGGCAGAGTTATCTCTGGGATAGATAGCGGTATGTAATACCTTCGCTTGATGTTCGGCTCAAACGGTGCGAGTTTGTATTACTGGATTGAGAACCACAATGTCACATTGAACTCGACATCAGGGTGAGGAAACAATTGGATTGCCATTCGAGGCGATCCGGTTTTTTTGGAGGGACAGACTTCAAATGAGTACACCTACGACTGCTCAGCGTATCGGCCGTTTTGCATACGACGCACGCGCGGAGCATCTTACGCCCGGCACAAGGGCAATCTTCAAGCGGAATATTCTCGACAGCCTGGGTTGCGCCATAGCAGCGCTGCCAGGTAAGCCGTTCAAGGCGCTTCGCGATCAGTTCGACGAGTACCGTGGCTCGGGGACCTGTTCATTGATTGGAGGCGGCAAGACTTCGCCCGATCAGGCCGCGTTGTACAACACGGGTTTGGTCAGGTACGTCGACCTGCTGGATAGCTACATGTCTCCTGGCGGACTCTGTCATCCAAGCGATAACTTCGGAACCATTCTGGCCGCTGCTGAACATGCGTCCGCAAGTGGTGAGGAGTTCATGCTGGCATTGGCAACGTCCTACGAAATTGGCTGCCGCATTACGGCGATCGTTCCCGTTATGGCCAAGGGGTTCAATCACGCAATCCAGTTGGCGATGTCTGCCGCGGCAGGGTCGGGAAAGCTGTTCGGTCTCGATGCCGATCAGATCGCAAACGCGATTGCAATCGCGACGATCGACAACATTTCGCTGTCGTGTGTGCATTCCGAACCGGTTTCGCAGTGGAAGGGCTTTTCTCCCGGTATCACGGGTATGAGAGCCGTTTATTCAGCGTCTCTTGCCAAGCGTGGCTTTACAGGCCCTCTGCGCCTTTTTGAGGGTCCCAATGGTCTGGTGCGAATGTTTGACCAACCGCTCGAAGTCGATTGGGAAGACCAGCGGCTCGAGGTCGTTCACCAGACGGTCATGAAGAAATACTGCTCGCTTATTCACGGTCAGCCCGTTCTCGAAGCTACGCTCGCGTTAAAGCGCAAACATGGTTTGAAGGGCAGTGACGTGGATGAAGTCCAATGCGACATCTTTCAGACTGGATTTGAAATTGCCGGCGGCGGCAGCTTCGGCCCAAAGGATAACCCGCAGACTAAAGAGCAGGCGGACTACAACCTCAAGTACCTGATCGCAGCAGCGTTGCTTGACGATCAGGTTGGCCCGGCTCAGCTCGAGCCCGAGCGTGTACAGGCTGCCGATGCACAGGCGTTGCTCAGGCGAGTGACTGTGAAGCCTGATGCTGAATTCTCGGCGCAGTATCCGCGCGAGCTAAACACGCGTGTGACGATCAAATGCAAGGATGGTCGTGTGCTGGCCGAGGAGCATGTGGGTTTCGAAGGCGGATTGGATAACCCGTTCACGTGGGAACGTACCGTCGAGAAATTCAACTGGTTGAGCGAACAGTACGCGGACCAGGTGCTTCGAAATCAGATCATCGATCTGGTTTCAACGCTGGAGCAACAGTCAATTGAAGAGTTGATGACCATTTTGGTGAAGGTAAGTCCTGAACCACGATTCCCGGTTATGCATCCGGGGATTCAATAGTCCAGAGAGATTTTTAGGAGATATATATGGCACTCATTTCTTGTGACATGCGTTTTGGTCGGACCGACGAACAGAAGCGACTGCTTGCTGCCGGATTACTCCGGGTGGTCAGCGCCGCGACGGGCGAGACGAAGAACGACATTTTTCTCGTGATTCGCGAAGGACGCGGAATCAACTTCGTCGAGCACGGTGAGCATCTTCCCGAATATGTCGAGGGTGCGGCGAACGACAAAGAACTTATTGAGCGTCTTAAATAGAACTACCGGAGAGCCATCATGCCTTTCATCGAATGCCATATCAAGACCGGTCTCACGCATCAACGACGTGAACAACTTATCAGGGACATCATCCAGGTCACGCACGACTCGATCGGGTCGGATCCGAAGATCATTAACGTGATTTTGCATGAACATCCGGCTGAAAATATCAGCATTTCCAGTCGGATCAATGGGGAGGACTTCAAGAAATCCGCAGGATAGCCGCGCGAAATTTCGCGTTAAGGACTTCCTCTGCGTTCCGCCGACGTCGCGTCCGGCGGCCAGCGTTTCAGATGTATGCGGCGGCGATAGGCCATATGACGAAGCCATAAGTTCGGTCATTTCAGGCTTCTATGAGAAGCAGGTTCTTTGAGCTAAATAATACGTAGTACAAAAAATATGGAGGAGATATGAGTGGAGCAACGATGGAGGTAGACAGTGTCGACACCGGACGTGAGAGGGTGGGGCTGGCAATAGTCCTGACGCTTGTGGAGGTGTTGATGTTTTTTGGATTCATTACGCTTGCCGCCGCGTCGCCGGCAACGCTCGCTTCGCCAGTGGTAGAGGGGTCAAAGATTACGCTTGCGTTTCTGTACGGAATAGTAATTCTGGTCGCAGGCGTGCTGCTTATCGGGTTGTACGTACTGATCGAAAACGCCGCAGACTCGCGAGATTTCGTGTCGACACAGCCGAAAGTTATCCGTTGATTACCTGGTGACCTGCTATGACTATTCATCGGTGTGGCGCTTTGCTCGCGCTGTCATTTTCCATGTGCGTTGTGAGCACCGAATCCTTTGCCGCTGGAAGCGGCGTCGGTAACGGGAACGGCGTCGCAATAGTGTTCTTTCTTGCCTTCGTTCTTGCGACACTGGCTATTACCTACTGGGCCGCGAAGCGCACCAGATCGACCGATGATTTCTACGCGGCTGGCGGCGAGATAACGGCGTTTCAGAATGGTCTTGCAATCGCGGGTGACTTCATGTCGGCCGGTGCGTTCCTTGGCCTGACAGCTTTGGTGTTCAGTAGCGGATTTGATGGTCTGGTCTATGCAGTTGGGTATTCGACGGGGATGCCGATTGTTGTCTTTCTGGTGGCAACCAGGCTGCGAAAACTCGGTAAGTATACGGTCGCAGATGCGGTTTCCGTGCGTCTTGGCGAGAAGCCGATTCGCATCTTCTCGGCCTGCGCATCGCTATGCATTGTTTCGTTGTATCTCATCGCGCAGATGGTAGGGGCGGGGCAGTTGATCAAGCTGCTGTTTGGCATCGACTACATATACGCCGAAATCCTTGTAGGCACGCTCATGATGTTTTATGTGGCCTTCGGAGGCATGGTCGCCACGACCTGGGTACAGCTCGTCAAGGCAGCGTTGCTGCTGACCGGCACACTTGTGATGAGCTTTCTGGTTTTGCGGCAATTCGACTTCAGCTTCTCCGAACTGTTGCGGCGCGCGGTGGAGATTCATCCAAAGGGCAATGCGATCCTGAGCCCCCAGTTTCTGGCCAGAGATCCCGTATCGGGATTCTCGTTGGGTCTCGCGGTGATGTTCGGTACTTCAGGCCTGCCGCATATTCTCATGCGCTTCTTCACGGTTCCTGATGCACGGGCTGCACGGGGGTCAGTATTTTGGGCCAGTGTATTTATGAACATATTCTTCGCCCTAGTGTTTGTCATCGGATTCGGATCTATCGCTCTGGTCGCCTCTAATCCGGACTTTCTGGATGCCGCGGGCAAGCCGCTGGGCGGGATAAACATGGTTGCCGTCCATCTTGCGAAGGCGGTGGGGGGAGACGCGTTGTTGGGGTTTATCTCGGCAGTTGCATTTGCCACCATCCTTGCGGTTGTGTCGGGATTGACGCTTGCCGGTTCTTCAGCGGTTTCGCATGACCTCTACGCCTGTGTGTTCCGCAAAGGTACGGCAAGTCAAGTGGATGAAGTGCGAGTATCGAGGATATCGACTTTGGTACTGGGCGTGGTCGCGGTGGTGTTGGGCATTGCATTCAGGACACAGAATGTGGCTTATATGCTTGGGCTCACGTTCTCGGTCGCCTGTAGCTCGACTTTTCCAGTGTTGCTGCTTGCCCTTTACTGGAAACGATTGACCACGTTTGGGGCCGTTGCGGGAGGAACTGTCGGCTTGGTCTCCGCCGTATTGCTGACCATCGCAGGCCCGGCCGTCTGGGTGCATGTTATGGGGAATGCGAAGCCACTTTTCTCGATCGATCCGCCGACGATAGTGACTATGCCGCTCGCTTTTGTGACGTGCTGGCTGGTATCCGTGCTGGACCGCAGCAAACAGGCAGATACTGATCGGGCGCGGAGTGCTGTTCCCCAAGAGCGTCATGTATTCGCGGGGCCGGTTGGCCACTAGATTCAGGAACGGCGGCACACGCAAGTATGGTCGCCGCCAGGCGGTTGAGCTTGCGAGCCTGTCAGTGCGGTGTTCCCGGCGCGGGGAAGAGTGGCATTGGGTGTGTTCGGTTCAAAGGTGGATCTGCGAGGTCCGCCTTGCCCGTTTACGCTGCGTCTTTGCGTTGGATGCGAAACGTCTGAACTTTGGACTGTCTCGAACCTTTCTGGCGCTTGCGAAAATGACCAACGGGAATTGTATCCGTTGGATGTTTAATTTCGCTTTGATGTAGGATGGAAGAGGAGCTTTATCAAGGTTGTGGACATCTCATACAGGTGCGAAGCATGGACGTTGCCGACCTCAAGGTCTTCGAAGCCGTAGCTCGTCACGGAAGTATGAACCGGGCAGCTACCGAGCTAAATACCGTTCAGTCGAACGTGACGGCGCGAATTCGGGCTTTGGAGCGGGAGGTCGGAGTCGTTCTCTTTCAGCGCCATGTGCGCGGCGTGAGCTTGACCCCTGCGGGGCAGCGCTTGCTCCCGTATGCCGCGCGTATCGCGAAGCTCATTACGGATGCCAGGATAGCTGCGCTGGATGACGGCGCACCGGGAGGCGCTCTCACACTTGGAACGCTCGAGACGACGGCGGCGCTTAGGCTTTCTCCGATATTGAGTAATTTTGCTCGAATGTATCCGCAGGTTCGGCTATCCCTGACGACCGGAACGAGTTGCGGTCTCACTGCCGATGTAGCGGAATGTCGGCTGGATGGGGCATTCATAGCAGGTCCGCTGGACCATCCGGACCTTCACACCGAGACGGTCTTTCATGAGGAACTGGTTCTGGTCACACCGCGCACCATGCGCTCGCTGGAGGTGATCAGATCGGTACCGGACCTTAAAACAATTGTCTTCCGTTTGGGTTGCTCTTACCGTCAGCGGCTCGACACATTGCTTACCGAAATGGGGGTGCTCACGGCCGCGCCGCTCGAATTTGGTTCAATGGATGCGATCATTGCCTGCGTTGCTGCGGGTATTGGTATCACGCTATTGCCACGAGGCGTGGTCTCGACGGCAGCGGAACAGGATCTCGTCAGTATCCACACGATATCGCCAGAGAAGGCGCACGTCGAAACGCTGTTTATCCGGCGGCATGATGCTTATGTCTCGAGTGCAATGCAGGCTTTCGTTGACGTGGCACGGTCCCAGCTCGGGCCGATGATGGCCGCCGCATAGACGCGGGGCCCGTAGCCGTTTGCGATTCAGTCTGCCTGTTTGAAGGCATGATGTGTCGATTTATGCCGAATTCCGGCCGATGGTTTTAATCTGGAGTTGACTTACCCGCAGACAGCGCAGCGCGTCAATTCCGACGTGAATAACGCTTCGACTTTTGTCGTCTTTGCAGCTCTCTCTCCCGTTGATTTTTCTTCAGAAGCTAACTCATGGTTAGCAGCGAAGGTGCTTTTCTGATCAGCGCCGGTGCCTGTTCGTCTCCGTGATTAGCCAGACGACACTGTTGCGCAGACGGCAACAGAATACGTAACCTGTTCACTTGTTCTCGGCAAGTTACCTGGATACGATAACTGCGTGAGCGTCGCCAATATGAGCGCCACGCCACGAACAAATCCGTTAGTGATCCTGACACAATTCAAACATTTGTCGCACACACATGCCACACTCATGGAGTCTGATTTGAACAAGCACCTGATTGCAGTCGGCATTCTTGCCGTGATCGCCGGCTCAGCCATGGCGACCCCGACAACTTACAACCTTGACCCGAGGCACACCTATCCGAGTTTCGAAGCCGACCATTTTGGCGGTATTTCGGTGTGGCGGGGCAAGTTCACGAAAAGCAGCGGCGTAGTGACGCTTGACGTCGCGGCGAAGACTGGCACGGTCGACGTGTCGATTGACACCGCGTCGATCGACACCGGAAATGTGCCACTCGATACGCGCGTGAAGTCGGCAGATTTCCTCGATGCCAGCAAATACCCGAGCGCGACATTCAAAGGCAGTGCGCTCCGTTTTGACGGCGACACGCCGGTCGAAGTCTCAGGTGACTTTACGTTTCACGGGGTAACCAAGCCGCTGACGTTGAAGATTGATTCGTTCAAGTGCTTCATGAACCCGTTGATCAAGAAAGAAGTGTGCGGTGCAGAAGCCAGCGCACAATTCGACCGCGCGGACTACGGCGTTGCTTGGGGCACCAATTACGGTTTCAAGACGCTGACCCGCCTGCAGATTCAGGTTGAAGGCGTGAAGGCGGATTAGTCTGTAGGCGGCATCGACAACTACCCGGTGCCGCCATCGCGAACGTAACTTTCCGTCCTTATTCGCCACTTCCCTGAGTCGGTGTCCTTAGCAAAACGAAAAACGGCCGAACGACCCCGCTCAGCAGATTGTGGTCGGGATTGGCGCGGGCCAGAACCCGGAGGCCCAGGATGGTGCTCAGTGCGAGCCGTGCGATGTCGGCTGGAGGTTGCGAGGTAAGGATTGATCCGTCGTGCTGCCCAGCCGCGACACAGTCGCGGACACATTTTTCGATTTCACCAAACACCCCAGTTACAACATCCCTGAAGCCCTGGTCATGCGGCGCCACCTCCAGCGCCGTGTTCACGACAAAACACCCCTTGTGAAGCGTGTCGGCGAGCGCTTCTTCAATCGTCGCGTCGAAGTACCGCTCCAATGCGCGTAAGGGCGGCTCATCGCCTCCGAAAATCACCGAGCAGGTCTCAAGCGCCAGACGGACATACCGATCGAGCACGAGACGGTAGATGGCTCTCTTATCACCGAACGCGTTGTAGAGGCTTGGCGTAGTCATTCCGGTGAGGTCGGCGAGGTCGCGCATCGATGTCGCCTCATAGCCGTTATTCCAGAAGCGCTGCATTGCGGCTTCGAGCACCGTGTCTTCGTCGAATTCCCTGGGCCTGGCCATCTGGATCCTTCGGTTAGTGGTGAGAGTGAACAACCCAAAACTCATTTTATCACGATCGTCACAAAAAACTGTTGCGGATTTTCTGACGACCGTCATAAAATACGTGGAGTCGATGCCGCACCCGGCCTCGACCGCCGAACTGCAGCGCATCTCAACCGATCCACATTGCCCCAGGGCAAGGAAAATTCACCATGGCGAAGGTATTTGTTCTCCAGGACTCCACCCACGGACACACCGAAAAACTTGCACGAGTTGTTGCCGATGGCGTGCGTTCGGAGGGTGCAGACGTGGCGGTAAAGCGTGACTGGCGTCACGACATCCGGCGAACGTTCTCGAATCCGGGATACCCGTCCCCCCATCCTAAGGAGCCAGGCATGTCCGCAGCCGTTTCGTCCACGTTCTCCCGCCGTTTCCGCCGAGTCGTCGCCGGCCTTGCCGCCAGCCTGGTGCTGGGCACCGTGTCGGCGTACGCGGCGCCCACGCCTTTTCCGGCCGACTTCCGCACCTCGCAGGTGGTGAACGACGACGCGACGATCAACGTCCGCGTCGGCGGCCACGGACCCGCGGTCGTGCTGATTCACGGCTTCGGCGAGACCGGCGACATGTGGTCGCCGATGGCCGCCGCGCTCGAGAAGGATCACACCGTCATCGTGCCCGACCTGCGCGGCATGGGCCTGTCCTCGCACCCCGCCGGCGGCTACGACAAGTGGACTCAGGCCGGCGACATCCGCGCCGTGCTCGACAAGCTCGGCATCGATCGCGCCGACATCGTGGGCCACGACATCGGCGTGATGGTCGCGTACGCCTACGCGGCACGCTATCCGGACAAAACAAGCCGCCTCGTCGTGATCGATTCGCCGGTACCTGGCATCCCGCCATGGAGCCAGATCGTGCGCATGCCTGCGTTGTGGCACTTCAACTTCGGCGGCCGGGACGCCGAGCGCCTGGTCGCCGGCCGCGAGCGCATCTACCTCGACCGCTTCTGGGACGAGTTCGCCGGCGATCCGTCGAAGATCGACGAAGCGACCCGCCGCCACTACGCCGCGATCTACGCCAGACCTGGCGCGATGCATTCAGCGTTCGCCCAGTTCCTCGCGATCGACCAGAAGGATGATGCCGACAACCTCAAGGCGATGCAGGCGAAGCTGACGATGCCGGTGCTCGCGATCGGCGCAGAGAAGGCCTTCGGCGCCAATGTGGCGGTCCAGATGCGCAACGCGGCGACGAACGTGCAGGAAGTCATCGTGCCGAACGCCGGCCATTGGTTGATGGACGAAGCGCCCGCGCCGACGATCGCCGCGGTACAGAACTTCCTCGCAGCGAACTGAGTCCGGCAGCCGCTGCTGCGCCGCGGCTCTGGCGACGTTCAATGAACGCACGCCAAGCCCGCACTCTTTACGACACAGGTTCGTATCGCTGGCTTCGGCGGCGTTGCGGGCCTAGTGACTCTCATGCGTCCGCATCGGGCGCGCCTTCACGCCAGATGAATCAGGCCGTCGCCGCGCACTAGTCGAGCCCCATCACACGTCGCCGACGGCTTGGCGTGGTTTAAATTCCGTTATCTGGAGCCGCCCCGAAAAATCGGGAATGCTCTATCACCAGGTGTATTTCGCGTTGGCTAGCACGGTTCGCTCGTTGCCGAATGCGCAGATCGAGTACGATTGGCAGCCGCTGATGTAGTGACGGTCGAACAGGTTTGCCGCATTCAGTGTGAAACGCCAGTTGCGCATCTGATAGTGGAGTGCCGCGTCGTACAGCGTATAGCTTGCGACCGTCAGCGAGTTGTCCGGCGCACCCGCGGATGCGCTCTGGTAGCGTATCCCTCCACCGATCCCGAAGCCGGCGAGCGCTCCTGTATGCCATGACCAGTCGGTCCACAGCGACGCCATCTGGCGGGGGCGAGGAATGTCGACCGGCCAGTTGTTCAGCGACGCGTCGTTTGCCTTTACGTTCTTCACGTCCTGATAGATATACGACGCGATAATGGAGAGTTCGCGCGTGACGTTTCCGACCGCGCTCAGCTCGATACCGCGCGAACGCACCTCTCCGGTCTGCACGGAAGACGTTCCTGTGGGATCGAGGTTCGTCGGTGCCGGTGTCACGACGTTCGTCTGGTTGATCTGATAGACGGCTGCGCTCAACATCAGGTTCTTGCGGGCCGGCTGCCAGCGCAGGCCTGCCTCGATCTGCCTGCCGCGCGTCGGCTCGGGCAATCCGCCGCCGAACATGTCCACGCCGATGACCGGATTGAACGATGTCGAATAACTAATGTATGGCGACAGCCCGTAGTCGCCTTCGTACGTGAGGCCGACACGACCGGAGAACGCGCTGACATCCTGTTTCGTCTGCAAGCGGGCCTCGTGGTCATCCAGGCGCGTGTTGACCCAATCCTCGCGGCCGCCGAGCGTCAAGGTCCAGCGGTTCCATTTGACCTGGTCCTGCGCGTACACGCCGAACGTGTTCATCGTCGTGTACTGGTCCTGGCG
Source organism: Paraburkholderia sp. SEWSISQ10-3 4 (assembly GCF_030464785.1). Taxonomy (NCBI): domain Bacteria; kingdom Pseudomonadati; phylum Pseudomonadota; class Betaproteobacteria; order Burkholderiales; family Burkholderiaceae; genus Paraburkholderia; species Paraburkholderia sp. SEWSISQ10-3 4. The sequence goes on along the minus strand of NZ_JALPRI010000007.1, from coordinate 208,877 downwards.
GCCGAGCGACGTCGGGCCCGAGAAGATCGCGGTCGTGACCGGCGTGTAGACCGGGTTGTAAAGGTTTAGCTCTGGCGCCAGCGCGAGCCACACGCTGTCGGTCGTCGTCTGCCGGTTGTACTGAAAGCCGAGCAGCACAGTATGCTCGAGCTGGCCAGTACCAAAACGTGCCTGCGCGTTGTTGTCGATGTCGAAGCGGCTGTAGTTGGGCTGAAACAGTCCTGCGTAACGCGTGATATCGGTCGTGCTACTCTCGGCAAGGCCACCGCCAAAGACCGACGCGTCGCTAAGCGACAGGTGCATCCAGCGCAGGTTCTGGTTTAACGTCCAGATGGAATCGAGGTTGTGCGAGAACTGGTAGCCGAGCGACCACTGCTTCTTGTGGTAGTCATTGAATGTCGGTTCTCCCGTGTAGACGTCATGCGACAACTGCCCATTCGGGTTTGGCAGTACGGTGCCCTGCGCGGGCAGGAAGTTATGCGAAATATCATTCCAGTCTTGCAGGTAGGTCGCCGTGAACGTCAGCGAAGTGCCGGAATCCGGTCGCCAGCGAAACGACGGCGCAAGCGCGACGCGCTGGTCCGCATTCGGTCCGGTCACCGCGTTGCCGTCGCGCGCGTCGCCAACGAAGCGATACGCGTACTTACCGTCGGCGTCGAGCGTGTCGCCGATGTCGAACATTATCTGCTTGCGCGCGTAGTTGCCGACCTGCACATCCACCTCGCGCACGCGCTCGCCGTCGGCCCGCTTGCTTTGCACGTCGACGATCGCGCCCGGATCTCCTGCCCCATACAGAACCGACGTCGGCCCGCGTAGCACAGTGATGCTGTCGATCATGTACGGGTCGACGCGCCAACTCGCGATGGGTGTTGTATTCGGCGCTTGCAATCCGTCGATGAACAAGGTGGGAGTAAAGCCGCGCAGCACCGCATACAGGTCTGTGCGGCTGTCGGATCCAAAGGATGCGAAGCCTGGTACGTAGCGCAGCGCCTGGTTGAGGTCGGTCGCGCCGGTCATTTCGATCTGCTGCGCAGTGACGACGTTGATCGTTTGAGGAACCTCGGTGATCGGTGTGTCGGTCTTCGTGCCGGTCACGGTGCGTTTGCCGACGAGTCCGACTGACGCCGCATTTGCCACGTCTTTCACTTTGATCTCCGACAGCGTGACGCCGGGCTTCACATCGGCCTGTACTGCGACGCTTTTCGCCTGAGTATCGTTCGCTGGTTGTGTCACCTGCGCATGTGCATGACCGGCTGCCGCTGCGCAAAACATCCCCTTCACTGTGACAGAGATCGCACGCTGCCTCGCGCCCGTTGTCCACACCATCTTCTGCTGCTCCGTTTTCTTGGCAGCCTGCTCGGCCGGCCCGTTTGTCAAAGAGCGACAGCCGTCCGGCCGCCGCCTCGTTTGTCTCCGGTGAGCGTCGCACGCTTCAGTGGCGTGTCTCTCTTCGTTGTGTTGCGCACGAGTGTTTCGAGGATATCGGCCGAAAGTTGCATTAGTTTGAAAACAGGCAGGCTACGTTAGCAGGCGCGCGAGACGTCGTATGTTTCGTGCGGTGCGAGAGCAAGAGCCTCGATGCCCGCGAAATCCAATGCTTCGAGGCAATGCCGCATGTCAGTCAGAAATGCAATGCAGGTGGGGTGAGCGGCGATCGTGTTTTCTATCCATCGCTCTATGTCAGTCAGGCGTCCGTCCTTTGCGAGAACGGCCAGTTCCTGGCGATCGCTCTCTGGAGGAACGGCAACGGCGAACCCGTGTTTGCGTTGTGAACGAATAGGAGCAGAGCCGCCGGAAGAATGCTCTACGATGTTCGACGGCAACGCATCCTTATCTGCCGCAGATGGAACGATGAGTTCGAAGGTAAACGAGGTGCCGCGATGCGGCGCACTTGACACGCGCAAGTCGCCGCCCATGGTGTTGACAATGCGCTGCGCAATAATAAGGCCAAGCCCGGTGCTACCGTTCACAGCCTGTATCTGGCGAAAAGCCGTAAAGAGTTTCGACTGCGCTTCGACGTCGATGCCGATGCCGGTATCAGTGACCTCAAAACCCATGTGCCATTGATCGTCCTGCAGGCGCGCGCTCACCGTCATCGTGACGAAGCCGTCGCGGGTGAACTTGGATGCGTTCGAGAGCAGATTGAGCAATACCTGTTGCAACCGGCGGCCGTCGATCGTCAGTCGACGGGGCAACAACGTCAGTGCCCGATAGTTAAACTGATTGTTCAACTGCGAGCAGAGTGCGAGCGCGTATTCGGCAATGTCATCGAGAAGTGCAGGCAGATCGGTTGCGACCGGCGCGATATCCAATGGCTGCAACTCAGTTTTCGCGTACCCGACCAGTTCGTCGATCAGGCCGAGTTGATAGTTCACGCTGCGTTCGATTGCCTGGATAGGTTTCACCTGCTTCGAATCCGCCAGATCCCGCAACTGTCTGGCATAGCCCGTGATCGTAGCAAGCGGCGCACGGAGGTCATGACTCACGTAACCCAAGGTTTCGATCAGTTGCTGGTTTTTCTCCTCGGCGTAAAGCAATGCTTCGTTCAACTCCAATGTGCGCTGTGCAACCTGTTCGCGTAGTCGGTCGTGTTCGGTTCTTTGCCAGTCTGCGAGTTCGGTTCTTGCCGCGATTCGCTGCTTTCCGACGTGGTTTATCCACGCTGCGAGCACAATAAGGTTGGTGGCTAACCCAATAATTGCAACGACGGGATTCGGGTGAATGTCGGACTTCAGCCAGGCGAGAGCTGTCGGCAAGGACCCAAGCGTTTCGAGCATGCGCAACGCAAAGCTGAACAGCGAGAAGATCATGACGAGCAGCATGATCCGCGCGGTGGGGGTCGACTGACGCGCGAGGTGTGCAGCGATAATCACCGTGAAGACGCCGAACAGCGCATTGACATACACGCCGACTTGCGCGAACACGAACAGATTGCCGAATGCGGCGCCTATTGCCGCAACGCACTCCAGAAACGCAAACCCGAACAGTATGTAGCGTGCTGGCAGGTTTGCTTTTTCGCTGTGAGAGATGCGCAGGATAAATACAATGAACAGCAGCACGGCGGTACATCCGAGCACCGTCACACTTCTCGCACTCCACTCGATTGCGAACGGCCACAGATATAGCTTCGTATAGCCGCGATCCGCAGCTTCGAACAGCGCTGTCATGGCACACAGTGCTGTCAGGACGAGAAACGAGACACTGCGGGAAAAATAGGCGATGAGCAGCGCGCACCACGCCAGTGCAAGTGTGCCGCCAATCAATCCACCGTCCCAGAGCGCCGCGCGTTTCTCCAGCGCGTCGTATGCCGCTGCGGAATACAGCCTCGGTTCAAGCGTGAGTGCCGTATCGCTGGCTGCCCGGATGAGGAAAATGCGCTTTTCACCGGGAGCGAGCGTGAAATGCACCAACGAATAGCGGGATGAAAATGACTCGGATGCGGGTCGGACAGGATCGATGCCCTCACGTGTCCAGTGGCCACTGGACACCGTGTAAAAGTCCACTTTCTGAAGGCGCGCGTCCTGGAACACGAGCACGAGCGGGGCGGCTGCTGAACTACGGTTGCCCACCGCCACGCGGAGCCACCATGCCGAGCGGGTGAAACCTGGCTTCAGTCGATTCCCCTGCACCGGAAGGAAGCCTGGCGCGACTCCCGCGGAAAGTGTGAGTATGTCGTCCAATCTCATCTTGCCCGAGACGTCTTCGAATACCTCCACCTGGTCCAAGGTGGGAACCTGTTGTGTCTGTTTCCCGGTGGTGTCGAGACCGACGGCAAAAGAGTGAGTGGCCCACCAGCTCAGACATATGAACAGTAAGCGGAACCACCGAGCTGTAGTCATGATGTCGTCACTCTGCCTCGAGGGTGGGTTCCGCGGTATCAACCAGGTCCCGGTTGCGATACTCCTCTCGATAGGTTGAGGGGGGCATGCCAAACCGCTCACGAAACGCCGTGGCGAAATTTGCAGCACTGGAAAAGCCAATTTCTTCGGCGATGCTGGCAATACTCAATGACGTGCTACTCAACAGCTTTTGTGCAATCCGCAGGCGCTCGTCCCGGAGATACTCGAATACTGTCCGGCCCAGGTTGTCCCTGAACGCACGCGACAGTCGTTTTTCATTGGTCCCCACGAGGCGCGCGAGTTGCTCGACCGTTGGCGCATCGTTCAGCCTTTGCGACAAATGTCGAATGGCTGCGCGAACGATGACGCTGTTGCCGGTGAAGTCCGAAGCGGATACCTCATCTTCTGTATCCCGATTGCCCCGTGTCCGGGCAAGGTGAACGCGAATCCGTGCAAGTACCTCGTCCGCCTCGAATGGCTTGAGCACGTAGTCCACGCCACCGATTTCCAGACCGTTGATGCGCTCGTGGAGCTCCCCAGCCACGGTGAGGAAAATGACGGGAATCGCAGAGGTGCGAGGGTCCGCGGCAAGAAGCCGGCAGGCGGCGAATCCGTCCATCCGCGGCATCCGTACGTCCATCAGGATCAGGTCGGGTGAAATCGCCAGTGCTCGTTGATACGCCTGTGACCCGTCGAATCCGACGCTGATCCGGCATCCAGCCTTGCGCAGCACATCAATTAGCAATCGAAGCTGGTCCGGCTGGTCGTCTACCACAAGAAGATGGGCATCCGTGAGGGCACTGTTTCGGGGCGACATCGTGTAGGCGAAAGAAGCTGACGGGTAACCGTCTGGTTAACGGCGGCTGATTGCGCAGCTTGAGGCTCGCGCGGATCGGTCGCCAGCATAGAGCCGCGAAGCGTACCAGATTGTTAATTCAATTTAAATCGAGCGGTTTCCGCACGGATATCAAAAGAATTTTCCCTCCGGCAAAGCATTTCGTCCCTCCGGCAAAACGATCGTGGCAGTAACGCTGCCCATAATTCCTCGCGTCCTTACGAAAAATTTCTAATTCAAAAATTTGTAGCCGTGGGTATCAGTGGCTTGACTGTGGCGGTCTACGCGTTGTAGCGACCGCCGCTATGGAACGGCGTGCCGAGAAAAACCAGATGGCATGGGCAAGCTAAAGACTCAGATAGAGCGTGACGGAGACCAGACATGAATCCTTTTATTGGCCATCAGACGAGTGAGAGCGGAACGTAATGAACAAGAGCAGATATAAATTGGTTTGGAATCGCCGATTTGGCGCGCTGGTCGCGGCAGCGGAGACGCAACGCGGCGTGCAGGGCGAAGCGGGACAAGCGGAAATAGGGCAGGTCGGTCGACCGCTGAAGTCGAAAGTAGCACTGGCTGCACTCGCGGCGCTCACGCTCTCGGCTGGATACGCACATGCAGATAACCTGGCAGTTGGCGGCGAGGTCGGAGGGACGACTGCAACGATTGGGGGTGCTACGGCTCCGTCCGCGAGTACAGGCGGGACCTTTCCCGCTGTAGCCGGTGACGCGAGCAACACGAGTCAGAACACAGCGGTCGGGATCAATGTCACCGCTAATGGCGGAGCCGCAACCGCTCTGGGTGATACGGTAACTGCAAGCGGCCAGAATGCCACGGCAGCCGGCGCCAATTCAGTTGCAAGCGGAAATAACGCTGTAGCGTATGGCGGTGGCGCGAGTGCAGTCGGATCGGGTGCAACCGCCTTGGGCGCACAAGCGTCGGTCATCGGAGCAAATTCAACGGCGATAGGTAATCACGCTTCTGCAACTGGTAACGGTGCATTTGCAGCAGGGGTGGGCGCAGTCGCAAACGGCGGTGCATCCTTCAACTCCGCAATTGCAATTGGAGCAAATGCGACTGCAACGTCGACTACGCCTGCCTCGCCCATTGCAATCGGCCCGGGCGCCCAGGCAGTAAACGGCGAAGCCGTCGCCCTCGGAAATGGCGCTTTTGCGCAAGGTAACGGCTCCATTTCCATGGGTGTGAGCGCCAATGCGGCAGTAGCGGGCACGGTTGCACTGGGCGGCCTCGCACAGGCGACGGGCGCAAATTCAATCGCGATCGGTAACGCAGCCGTGGCTTCGACCGCTGAATCGACAGCGCTCGGTTCCGGCGCGGTCACACGTGCGGCAACGAACGTGAGTAGCGTCACGCTGAACGGCGTCACCTTCGGTGGCTTCGCAGGCGCGACGCCGACCGGCGTCGTGAGTATCGGCGCGGTCGGTCAGGAACATCAGTTGCAAAATGTCGCCGCGGGTCAAATCAGCGCCACCAGCACGGACGCGGTGAACGGCTCGCAGCTTTTCTCGATTGCTTCGCAGGTTTCGGCACTCTCGAGCAATCTGACGTCAATCACCACCACGGTCGACAGGATTTCGACATCCGGCTCGAATGGCACGGTTGCAGACCCGACAGGTACGGCAGTTGGTAACAATTCGGTCGTATCCGTTCCCAATGGAACGGCTGTTGGTAACGGCTCGAATGTCTCGGGTCAAGATGGTACGGCCATCGGCACGAACTCGACTGTCACGGCTGCGCGTGCAACCGCCATCGGCACGAATTCCAAAGTCACCGGCACGGATTCGACTGCAATCGGCACCAACAGCCAGGCCACCGCGAATAATTCGGTTGCCTTGGGTGCAAATTCAGTTGCAGACCGGGACAACACGGTTTCGGTTGGTGCACCGGGTGCTGAGCGTCAGATTACCAACGTCGCAGACGGTACGGCTCCGACTGATGCGGTCAACGTGCGACAGCTGAATGGTGCAATCAACAGCGTTCGCGACGACATGCAGAAATATCGCCGTGACGCGAGCGCGGGTACAGCATCCGCAATCGCCATGGCGAACTTGCCGCAAGCTGTGTTGCCGGGTGAGAAGGTTGTAGCACTCGCGGCCGGCAACTACGGCGGGCAGTCCGCGATGGCTGTCGGTCTTTCGGTCGCGACGCAAAAGTGGATGGTCAAAGGCTCAGTCACAACGGGGGTCTCTGGCCACGGCTCCGTGGGTGCAGGCGCGGGCGTTGGCTATCGCTGGTAAGTAATTTGTCGGTATCCCGCTGCCGTCGCCCTTGTGTTGCGGCAGCGGGCGAAGCGCCTGGAGTTAGCAGAGGAAGACCATGTTCATAAAAGTACGAAGCGGCACGAAGAGAAAATACTTCGATAGTCCGCTCCTACTTCTAAGAAAAACGAATCAGTCGACGCGGGCAGACATTGAAGGAATAGAGGCGCCTGGGAGCACAGCACCACGAATGAATTTCCATTTCATTTCCACTCCCTGGCTTTCATAAGGGCGTGAGAGCAATGGCGAGGCTGGAAGAGTCTTCGTTATCTGTCTTGCATGAATTTTATTAATAAGAATTGTTTCACAAAACCGACTTAAAAAAGTACCGGGCAGAGCGCCGGGAATTCATAGTCTCTTAAGGAAATTCTGACCGATATTTAGCTTGTTTGGTGATGAATGAATTTTGAAATCAAGTACGTTGCACGCATCAATGACCATCGCAGCACGGCTCGGCAGCTCTTGATAGTGCTTTATGGCCGCGACGCGAACGCCATGCTGTGTCGAGCGCGACACAGTCAAAAGGCGAATTCGCAATAGGTCCATGGTCGCAAAGGCTTTTTGTAGACAAATTAAAAGACCTATGAGAAAGTTCCCGCGGGCACTTATCTTTCTTTCCATTACACGATTTAATAAAGAGAGATGTCGCATTCAGTGCGAATGGCTTGGCGGCCTTTGTCTCACATAGTGCTCAAGATGCTGCGAGAAAGAAAACGGTGCGTGTAGCCTGGCGCAAAACTATTTGTCATGCCACGAGCCGAGAGAACGTTGCAACAGGCTACTGAGGGGGCAGTAACGATGAATATCCCAGTCGGAATAGAGCCGGGCACTGGCTCAGCGAAGAAAGCGCATCAGTCTGGCCGCCGATTGGCGCTCCGCCACGCGACCGCCCTTCCTCTGCGTCCCCCCTTCGGACCTTCATAACCCAGACATTCGTCGATCGTCTCAGCGGCCAGCTCGCCGAAAACTGGCCATCTGACCGACCCTCATCGTCTACTTAGTCATGCGAATTCCTACGCCAGCGTGGGTATTCGCTCGCGCTCAGGATTCGTCATTCACCGAGGGCGGAAGCAACTTGCCTCAGTTCCAACGCTGAAGCAATGTGCGCCGTGATGAGACGTTTTAAACACTATAAATAGGCATCCTGAATAATTGGGGTGCATGCACACGCTCGCGCTTATGAACTTCTCATTTCAATTATCTGGTGAGGCAACGACATGAACAAAGCATATCGGACCATCTGGAACAAGGCGCTTGGCGCCTTCGTGGCCGCGTCGGAGTTGGACTCGTCGCGTGGCAAGGGAAAGTCGGGAGCGGCTGCTTCTATATGCGACGCACGCAGTGGCGAGCAGGGTGCCGCGGTGTCGCACGGTTCGAGTCCGCGGGTCCTGACCATTCTGTTGCTGATTGGCGTGGGGGGATGGGGCGCGCAGGCACAGGCGCAGCTGAGCTGCGCGTCGGCGCCCTATAACTTCTATAGTGGCAGCACGACGTGTGTGGGCCAACAGTCTACCGCCTCTGGCGGCGGAGCAACTGCGGTAGGTTATGGCGCCAGCAGCACGGGCATTAATGCCTTGTCCTTTGGCTTTCAGGCCATTGCCAATGGTATCAACGCCATTTACATGGGCGCGCGCACTGCTCCGGGTACCGGCGCGACCGCGCAGTCTGCGATCGGCATCGGCACGGATGTCACCGCTAGCGGCTCGGCGGCCATCGGGATTGGCGTTGACGCTGTCTCGAGTGGCAACCAGTCGACTGCTGTCGGCCCCTTGGCGAAGGCAACTGGAGATAACGGCGTTGCACTGGGTGCGAGCGCCAACGCTGCCGCGTCAGGCGCCGTCGCATTGGGCGGCGGCGCCACCGGTTCGCAAACCAACGGTATAGCCGTTGGTGCGGGAGCCAGTGCCACCGGTGCAAACTCCCTTTATCTGGGAGCGCGCACTGCGGCGGGCACCGGTTCGACGGGAACGGGGTCCATTGCGATTGGCACTGACGTTACCTCAACCGCCGATTATGCCGCTGCGATTGGCTTCCAGTCGGTGGTAAGCGGGCCGGCAGCCGTCGGGATCGGTTATATCGCCACAGCGTCCGGGACGCATGCTGTCGCTGTCGGCTTTCAGTCCATCGCCAGCGGACTCAACGCCGTTTATCTTGGGCCGCGTGCCGTCGCCGGCACGGGCGCAACGGCGGCGGGTGCGATTGGCGTCGGCACGGACGTGACTGCGTCCGGTCCCTCTTCACTGGCCGCCGGCACAGTGTCCAAAGCCACGGCACAAAATGCCGTGGCTTTGGGAGCGGGCGCCGCCGCCTCAGGGCTCAACGCCCTCGGTATGATGAACGGCTCACAAGCCACCGGTGCTAATTCAATAGCGTTGGGGTCATCCGATACCGTTGCGGAAGGCGGCGCGTCTACCCCGGCGACGGTGGCAGGCGCCGCGGCGTCGGGCATTCGCGCAATTGCGATCGGCTCCGGCGCGAGCTCGGCTGGCTCGTCGTCCATCGCGATAGGTGATTCGGCTCTGACGGGCGCCAACACAGATGCCCTCGCCATGGGTACCTCCGCAACGGCTAACGCGGCCAATGCTTCCGCCATCGGCAATGCTGCAAGAGCGCTCGCCGCCTCCACGGTTGCCATCGGCGACGGCAGCACCGTCGCCGCAGCAGCCGGCGCCGGTTCGTTCGCCGGCGGCCATAACTCCCAGGTACTCGGTGGGACGGGCGCAGTCGCGCTCGGTCAAGCGCAAACCGCGAGCGGCAACGGCGCGGTCGCGATTGGCGATCCCAATACCGCGACCGGTAATGGTGCTGTCGCCGTGGGCGCGAACAATACCGCCACGGGCGATGGCGCGGTAGCGCAGGGCAACGGCAATACCGCCAATGGTCAAGGCGCGGTCGCGCTGGGCAACGCGAGCAACGCGAACGGCGCGAGCGCGCTGGCGCTTGGCGATTCCGCGGTGGCCAACCAGGCCAAAGCGATCGCGCTGGGTGCCGGCGCGTCAGCCAGCAACGCGAACGACGTCGCGTTGGGTGCGGGCAGCACCACCGCAGCGCCGCATACGGGCACCACTGCGCTTTATGGCGGCACGGCAGCCGGCATCGCGAGCGCGGCCAATGGCGTGGTGTCGGTCGGCTCGGCTGGCAAAGAGCGGCAACTGCAGAACGTGGCGGCGGGCGTGATCTCAGCTGCTAGCACCGACGCAATCAACGGCTCGCAACTGAATACGGTTGTCACCGGTGTCAATAATCTCGGCGCGTCGACCGCGGGCACCTTGGGCGGCGGCGCCAGCTATAGCGCGGCGACCGGCGATCTCACCGGCTTTAGCCAGCCGGTCAACACCGTCAGCACGACCGGGGCCGTAAGCGGACCCACGGCGCAGACGACGGTCGCCGGTGCGTTGACCGCGCTGAATACGAATATCGACAACACGGCCAATGTCGCGGTCAAGTACGACGCGGCGGGTGGTACGAAGATCACGCTCGGTGCGACCGGCGGCGCGGGAGCCGGGTCTCCGGTGACCATCACCAATATGGCGCCGGCTGCATTGAACGCGACGAGCACGGATGCGGTGAACGGCTCCCAGCTGTTCGCCACCAACCAGCAGGTCACGGCCAATACGACAGCGATTTCCAACATCAACAATGGCAGCGGGATCAAATATTTCCACACCAATTCGGTGCTGGCGGACAGCGTCCCCACTGGCACAGATGCGATCGCAGTGGGACCAGCGGCCAATGCGTTCGGCAACGATTCGATCGCCCAGGGTCTGAATGCGGTGGCCGGCGTGAACGGCGCGCCGACGACGGCCAACGATATTGCCTTGGGCAATGGGGCTCAAGCCACGGGTGGCGATTCGATCGCCCAGGGTACCGGGGCAACCGCGAACACGGCCGGCGCCATAGCGATCGGTCAGACGGCAACCGCTACAGGCGGCAAGGCCGTGTCGATCGGCGTGGGCAATACGGCCAGCGGTAACGGCGCGGTTGCCATCGGCGATCCGAACTCGGCGATCGGGACCGGTGCGATAACCATGGGCGCGAACAATACGTCCAACGGCCAGGGCGCGGTGGCGCTCGGCAATGCCAATACAGCGACCGGCCAGGGCGCCGTCGCGCTGGGCAATGCATCGCAAGCGAACAATGCCGGTTCGGTTGCGTTCGGCGACGCTGCAACGGTGTCGGCCGCGGCGACGCAAGGCGTTGCGATTGGCTCCGGCGCCACCGTCACCAATGCCGGCGCGGTGGCCCTGGGTGCGGGAAGCACGACGGCCGCCGCGGTGGGGACGCCAGGCGCGACGATCAATGGGACCGCGTACACGTTTGCCGGCACCACGCCGGCGAGCACGGTGAGCGTCGGCAAAGTGGGTGCCGAACGCACGGTGACGAATGTTGCCGCGGGCCAGTTGAGCGCGACCAGTACCGATGCAGTGAACGGCTCGCAGTTGTATGCGACCGATCAGGCGGTCGACGCGCTGTCCACGACGGTAACCGCCAACAAGACGCACTATTACAGCGTCAACGACGGCGGCACTCAGGGGGCCAATTACGCCGACGACGGCGCGACTGGTGTTAACGCCCTCGCTGCGGGTGTCGGCGCCCTGGCTTCCGGGGTAAGCAGCACGGCACTGGGCAACGGTGCCCAGGCGTTGGCGAACAACGCAACCGCATTCGGCCTGCAGGCGACGGCTTCGGTCGTCGGCGGCGTGGCGATCGGATCGGGATCGGTTGCAGATCGCACGGTTCTGCCCGGAGTCGGATCCATCGCCAACGGCTCCCACGCGATTCCGTTCAACACCTCCGACGAGACCTTGCTGGGTGCGGTGTCCGTCGGCAGTAGCACTGCCTACCGCCAGTTGACCAATGTCGCCGACGGCACGCAGGCGCAAGACGCAGTCACCGTCAGGCAACTCGCGGGCGCATTGTCATCGTTCTCGGTGACGGGCACGAACTATTTTCACGCGAATTCGACGGCGGCCGATTCGCTGGCGGTGGGCGCGCAGTCGATCGCTGTCGGACCGACGACCGTCGTCAACGGAGACAACGGTGTCGGTGTTGGCAACGGGGCAGTCGTCGATGCGACGGCGCCCGGCGGCCTCGCGATCGGCCAGCAAACGCATTCGGCCGCGGCCGACGCAATGGCGCTCGGCAGCGGCGCGGTGGCGAGCGGTGCGCAGTCGATCGCGCAAGGCGCCAACGCGAATGCCGCTAACCAGGGCGGCGTGGCTGTGGGCTCAGGCGCGCAGAGCAGCGCCACGGACGCCGTAGCGCTTGGCGCAGGGGCGAGCTCGACGTTCGCCAACAGCGTGGCGCTGGGCAGCGCATCGACAACCGCCGCAGCGGTGGCGACGCCGGGTGTCACCATCAACGGCACGGCCTACACCTACGCGGGTACGGCTCCGACCAGCACGGTGAGCGTGGGCAGCGTGGGTAACGAGCGCACGGTGACCAACGTGGCGGCAGGCCGGGTGAGCGCGACCAGTACCGACGCGGTGAACGGCTCGCAGCTGTATGCGACCGATCAGGCAGTCAGCAGTCTGTCCACGACGATCACCGCCAACAAGACGCACTACTACAGCGTCAACGACGGCGGTACACAGGGCGCCAATTACGCCGACGACGGCGCCACCGGCACCAACGCGCTTGCGGCAGGCGTGGCCGCCACCGCGGCCGGCGCCAACAGCACGGCACTGGGTCAGGGCGCGGTGGCCAATAACGCCAATGCCGTAGCGCTGGGCAGTGGTTCGACCACGGCTGCGGCAGTGGCAACGACCGGCGACACGATCAACGGCACGGCCTACACCTACGCGGGGACCGCGCCGACGAGCACGGTGAGCGTGGGCAGTGCAGGTAACGAGCGTACGGTGACGAACGTGGCGGCGGGCCGGGTGAACGCGACTAGTACCGATGCAGTGAACGGTTCGCAGCTCTATGCGACGGATCAGGCGGTCGGCAGCCTCGCCAGCGTAGTGACGGCCAGCAAGACGCACTACTACAGCGTCAACGATGGCGGCACGCAGGGTGGCAACTACAACAACGATGGCGCCACCGGCACCAATGCGTTGGCGGCGGGCGTGGGGGCGACGGCAAGCGGCGTGAGCAGCTTCGCCGGCGGCAACGGTGCCTCCGCACAGGCGGACAACGCGCTTGCGCTGGGCGCTCTGTCGAGCGCCTCGGTGGCCGGCGGGGTCGCGATCGGCTCGGGATCGGTGTCCAATCGCGCGGTTCTATCCGGTATCGGTTCAATTGCGAACGGCACCCATGCGATTCCCTTCAACACGTCGGATCAAACGCTGCTCGGCGCCGTGTCTTTCGGCAGCGCGGCCGGCAACACGTATCGCCAGTTGACCAACGTCGCGGACGGCACGCAGGCACAGGATGCGGTCACCATCAGGCAGCTTGCGGGTGCGCTGTCCTCGTTCGCCGTGAGCGGACAGATGTACTTTCACGCGAATTCGACGGCGGCTGATTCGCTCGCGGTCGGCGCGCAGTCGATTGCGGTCGGACCGACGACGGTGGTCAACGGTGACAACGGCGTGGGCATCGGCAACGGCGCCATCGTCGACGCGACGGCGCCAGGCGGCGTCGCGATCGGAGAAAGCTCGAACGCGGCACAGGCCGACGCGATTGCGCTCGGCAGCGGTTCCATCGCAAGCGGCGCACAGTCGATCGCACAAGGGGCGAACGCGAAGGCCGCGAATGCAGGCGGCATTGCTATCGGCTCGGGGGCCCAAAGCAGCGCCATCGATGCGGTCGCGATGGGTTCAGGCGCGAGCGCGTCGATGGCAAACAGCGTTGCGCTGGGCGCGGGATCGGTGACGACGGTTGGCGCGTTGAGCAACTACATTGCGTACGGACTGAGCAGTCCGCAGTCGTCGGCGGGCGAGGTCAATATCGGCAATCGGCAGATCACCGGCGTGGCAGCCGGCAAGGCTGGAACCGATGCGGTCAACGTAAGCCAGCTCGCCGCAGTCACCACGCAGTTGACCACGCTGATCAACAATCAAAGCGGCGGCGGCGGCGGTGCCCCCTTCTCGTCCACTCCGGGTTCTTCGCCCGCGTCCACGGGGGCGAATTCTTCGGCGGGCGGGCAGGGTTCGGTAGCTTCCGGCTCGAATAGCACGGCGGTCGGCAACAGTTCGCAAGCCAGCGCGAATGGCGCCACTGCGGTTGGCGTCGGCGCGGCCGCGAGCGGGAATAACTCGGTGGCGCTGGGTTCCAACAGCACGGACGGAGGCCGAAGCAACGTGGTATCCGTCGGCTCGCTTAACGATACGCGGCAGGTGGCAAATGTGGCTGCGGGAACGCAGGGGACGGACGCAGTCAACGTGGACCAGCTCAATGCCGGGCTCGCACAGGCCAACGCCTATACCGATCAACGGGTGGACCAACTGCAGTCGGGAATCAACTCCGTCGCGCGCAATGCCTATTCCGGCATCGCCGCAGCGACGGCATTGACGATGATTCCAGAAGTCGACAAGGACAAGACGTTGTCATTTGGCGTCGGCACGGCGGGCTTCCGAGGCTATCAGGCCGTCGCGCTCGGCGGAACCGCTCGTATCACCGAGAACATCAAGATGAAAGCAGGCGTCGGTATGAGCCCCGGCGGCACAACCTTCGGGATGGGTGCGGCCATGCAATGGTAGAGCGCAGACGCCTTCGCTCAAGTGCGGACAACGTGATCGTGCGTCGAACCGGACGTACGAAAAAATAGTATGGAGAACACAATGAAGCAGCTTTCTGGATGGAGTTTGTCGCTGAGCCTGGTTTTTCTTGCGGGATGTTCGAGTGCTTCCGGGCCGACGTTTAACGCATATACGGTTACGGCCGCGGACGGTTCGCGGCTTCATCAGGTCGAATGTCACGGGATCTTCGAAGGACCTGCTACCTGTATGAAGGTGGCCCAACGGATATGTCAGGGAGAGCCGGTTCGCCCGCTGCAGAAAGTCGGACGCCTCCTGCCGGATAATGACGAATCCGATGTCACGCGGCGGCTGACCTTCGCGTGTGGTGGCGCGCCGGATACCCCAGCAGCGGCGGCCACGCAGCCGGCCGCACCTGTGGCGCAAACGGTTGATCAGTTCGTGTTGCAAACCGATACCCTGTTTGCTTTCGGCCAGTCCAGTCTGGCTTCGATTTCGCCGGGCGGCGCGGCCAACCTCGAGCAGGTCATCGCGCGTATCAAGCAGCGAAGGGGTGTTCAGTCCATTTCGGTCGTAGGCCATACCGACCGCCTCGGGCCGGATGCGGTCAACCAGTCGTTGTCACTGGCCCGTGCGGAGACGATAAGGGAATACATGATCAATCATGGGCTTGACGGTGAGGTGATTCATGCGACGGGAGTGGGGTCCCGTGATTCAACAACCCAATGTCCGGACGGCGGGAGCAGGGCAGTCATCGCTTGCCTGCAACCGGACCGGCGGGTCTCCATCGAAGTTCGGGCCCAGTAAGATGGCTCGGCGCCGAACTGGTTCGCGATGAACGCGCGAACGTTCGGCGCTACGGGTGCTCATCTACGACGTGGGGCGGTGGGGCAAGGAGTCGACAGTTGTACGGAGGAGGTTTGCCGAAAAGAGTGGGGTGTTCAACAGGTACCGGCAAAACGCGGTACGTGAACTCTCCCGATGACTACTTGCTCGTTCCGGGTGTGACGGATATCGCAACCGCTTCAGTGTGCACAATCTTAACCTGATCACCCTTGCGAATGTTCTTCAACTGCTCCGGGTCCACCAACACATCCACCGTGCCCTGCGGCCCCTTTATTGTGACGTGGTCCCCCTTTGCATCGACGGCAACGACATCGCCCACTACCGTCACCTCACGACTGATTGTGCCGCCCGGTTTGGTCCCGGACGCGGCCGGCTGTGAGATCTGCCGCTCGCTGGCAGACCGTGGGCCGTTCGTTTTCGTGAGACTCAGAGACCTCGCCTCCCGGTACTCGGTGGTGACCACATCGCCAACCTTGAGCTGATCAAAGTTCTGCACTTCCGCGCCGGCCTCAAGTTCTTCGACGCGGCCGTTCCTGTCTTTGAGCGTGACGGTCCGGGTAGCAGGATCAATGGTGACGACCGTGGCAATTACCGTTGCAGTTCCTGTTACGGTGCTCCTGTCCGCGCCTTCTCTGATCTCCACAGATGTCTGTGGCTGGGCAAATACCGGGCAGGTCATCATGGCGACGGCGGCCGCCACAAGGAAATACTGGATCTTCATTGCCGTGCTCCCTGGATCGGCTCTGGAAAGATTCAATTGGACTAAATCGCGGACGACGCCGGGCACGACGATGAGTGCCGGACGATGTCGTGAGACTGGAGTGGGGTTCATTGCTGGCAGTAACAATTACAAGGATTCGTAGAATCAGAACTTCACCGGACCAGCGCACGCTTCGCATTTGTCCGCGCCCGTGGTGTCTGGCCTTCAACGATCGTGCGCTTGCCGTTCACTCGGTTTGTTCCTTTGTGCAACAACTATGCCTGTCATACGTCGAGTGAAACGGGTATTGGATCGAGACCGAAACGTGGGCCGTGGCGACGACGGCCGCGTTGCTGACGATTGTCATGCTGCCCGCGGTGGCGCTTCAAGGCGCGTGCCCGAACAGTTCATGTAACTTGCGCCTGCCTCACGGGCTGATGAATTTGAAGGCGAGAACTGCCGCGGCGGCGTTAGGTCTGCCTCGACGCAGCAGATCCTCAGCAAGCAGTTTCTGAAAGAGTGTTTCTTCCTGTTCGCCGTACAGTTCGCGAAATTCGCCGAGAACCTCAGCGATAGCGCTGTCCCGCGTTTCCGGACTCAAAGTGCTGCTGATGTATGAACAGCCTCGTGCCAGTTCAAGCACGTAAGCTGCGCGAGCATCCACCAGAGTGGCACCACCTGTATTTCCTTGTGGCATGAGGTCCCCCAATCTTTTTATGTACGCGTACATGCACTGCCGGGCGTACAGCTGGACTGAGTCGCAGTGAGCGGCGAACGTTAGTGTGGAATTAATTTACGCCAGGGGGCTGAAGGGAAGCTTAAGAAGTGCTACCCCGTGACCTGAGACAGTGGCCGATGCCTGGGCAATGCTAAAAAAATGCCGCAGGCAATGCTGCGGCGAACAAACACACACGCCGAACGTTGGGAACGCTGACGTGCTTTCTTAGGGTATCGAGGCTCGCAGCGGATGCAAATCGGGTGTCTTGTGTGATGATTTCTGTCTCCCCGCCAAGGCTTGCTCGACGTGCCTGGCGCCATCTGTGGATGGCGAAGCGGTCGCAAAAAAACGACAGGGGCCGCGCATCCAGCATCTCATGCTGATCGAGATTCGGCTGGAATGCGGCTCCGGAACGTGGGCGTCCCAGCCTGCGTACTTTCGACGTTGCCTTCGCGATCGCAGATCCATGCAAACGCCCATTGTTGGGCAACCTCGATCGCCTCGTCCTCGGTGTCGAAGTAGGAAAGATCACGCTCGATGTGCATCTCGCCATCAACGTCGTCGTCACTCGAAACACGGACCAGTCGCGCGTGTGCGAAGAATTTCCCAAGGGAGAAATCCGGAGCCGCGTCGATGATCCATCCACGGTACCCGCATTTCATGATTACCTCCGATACTCAGGCTATTCAGGATTCGAAAAGACAAAGCATGGATTCGTCCGGTCGTACTCGCTAAACCTCCTTGCCCGGTCAAAAGTTCGCGGGCTTTCGTGCCCTCGGTAGCTGAATAGACGATCATCTTGAACTACCGATACTGTTATAGGCCATCGGCAGCCCAACGGTGGTTGCTGCTGTGGACGGATGCAAAAAAAATGCCAATTCCAACCGGCCGTGGAATTGAATAAAGCCCTTGCTGTGTATGTCGAGGATGGGAACGGAAACTGCCGGAAGAAATTGTCGAACGGATGGTGTCGCTACAGCAGCGTAAGCTGCGCGGCCGTGCTTAACGGTATGCTGGGGTCCATCCCGCGCGATCTTCGCGAATGACTGTACTACCAGTGGAGAGAATCTCTGCTCGTGCGCCTAAGTGCTAAACGTGCCGCGGGCGTCGTGCGTCCTGCGGCCTGAATAGCCGCTCCAGACAGATCCCCATAAACCGGAGGCGCAACCGAGGCGAATGCATAAAGCTTCAGCCATTCGCTGTACCCGTGTACGAGAAACCCTCCCGAGCGTTCTACGTACTGCTGCCGGGACGTTTCATAAACCTCTCGAAGTGCAAACCAGGGCACATGAGGCAAGTCGTGATGAACCAGATGGTAGTTGTTGTTCAGGAACAGCAGCCGCCACAACCACCCCGCTTCGTTGATGACAGTGCGATGCTCGTGAGCATGTGCCACGCGATGTTCCTGAAACGAGCGGATCGAACCTAACGACAACGATCCATATCCCGCGCCGACGATAAATGCCCAGGCAGGGACTCCGCAGACACGTTGAAGCCATATCGTCAGCGCTGCCAATGCAACCAGATGCGCAACCCACATCGGCACATGACGCAAATCGCCGCGTTTGATAGTGCGGAGTTCATCGACACCCGTTGCCGCTATGGAAAAAGCCGGCCCAACTATCAGTCGGCCGACAAACGTATTGCGGAAGGTCAGCAGCGCGCGAATCGCCAGACCCGCACGTTGCCACACGCGCTGACTGACGAAGTAGCTTTCGGGATCGCGCTCAGGAAGCGTCAGATGCGGATCGTCGTGATGCTGAAGATGCGAATCACGATAGACGCTGTACGGAAACCACACCGCGAGCGGCGCGAATCCTAATAGTGCGTTGAAGAACGGCGAACGCGTCGGATGGCCGTGCAGCAATTCATGTTGAAGAGACATGTACCACGCACCCAGCAACGCTAGCAGTGCAACGGTCAGCGGCAGGCCGAGCATGCGCGCATGCGTCGCCACACCGAACCATCCACCGTAGATCGTGGCGATCAGCAGCCACGTCGGCCATTGCGTGCGCCATGTCCAGCTTGCAGCCTGTTGGGCGAGTGCTTTACGTTGCGTGTCGTCGAGGTAAATCGCCATCGGCTGGATCGGTCGGAATGCAGGTTTAGACCGATCCTACGGACCAATTCACGCGACTAGAACCATTTTGTTCAGCAATGCATCTGCAAATACGTGCAAAAGCGCGGGGCCATATCGCCGGCCCTTGCGCAGCGCCCGGCCGCTATCACCCGGCGCGCAGGGATCCTCGCGGATCCTGTTCGGGCAATCGGTAAAAGACGCTTATTTATCGTCCGCCACGTGGCAAGCGTGATCGAGCAAACCTTCCGCGGAGCCGCTGCCGTTGTCGGCATCGAGACTGCTATTCACGACGAGCCAGCCGTCTTTCTCCGCGGATGGCCCCGCACCCGTCACGAGAATGGTTTGCATGGCCATCGCTGCAGCGTCTTTGTTATCACGCGCGACGATGAGAAACGGATTGCTCGCCTGAGTGAGTGAGGTGACGCGCATGATCCGATAGCGCTGGCCGTCGAGCGTATCCCAACGCCATTCGCCAGGCGTGTCCTTCGCGTGACGCGCCAAGGCGTCGCTCACCTTGCTTTGCATGCAATCGATATGGATATGCAGCTGGTTTTGCGTACGGCGGAATTGCGAGTTGATCTCGAGGCCGAGTTGATTGTCGGGCAAGGAGCGCTTGACGGACTTCTCGACGTACAGCCGCGACACCCACGCATCGTCCCAGTAGTCCGGTGCATTCGGCGCAAGCACGAACGGGCTTTCTATGCCGGTGACGCGGTCGGTCGGAATCAGCAGATGCTGTGAGCGGCCGACAATATCCTTCAGGATCGCATAGCGTTTGTCGAGATCGACGACCGTGCATTGGCCCGGCGTGCCGGTGGCCTGCTGCGACGGCACGCAGCGCATATCGACGATTTTCCAGAGCGCGTTCGAATCGACTGCAGCAAGGCGCGCGCAGGAGGCGACGGTGAAGACGACCGCCAATGCGGCGGCGGTGCGCAGAATAGTGTGGCGAAGGCGGGTGGGTTTGGGCACGGTCATCGGCATGCGGATCGGCATTTTTTTACTGGAGTGTTCAGCGACATCTTCAATGGCATCTTCAACGGCACCTTCGACGGCATTTTCAGAACCGTCAGAGCGCTGGCGCCGGCAGCACGCCGAGCAATTGCTCGAAGGCGACGCCGATCGCCAGCAACCGTCGGTCCTCGCCGAGCGGACCATCCAGTTCCAGGCCGACCGGCAGGCCGCCGGCAGTCATCCCCGCCGCCAGCGATAAGCCCGGAATGCCGGACGTGCTGGCCGGGTCGGTATTGCGCAGGAACGCGTCCATCGTATCGATTGGCGCGGCGCCATCGATCGATACTGTCGACGAGCCGTTCAGGTCGTCGATCGGCACCGCGGCGAGGCGCGTGGTCGGGAACAGCAGCGCATCGAGACGCTCATCCGCGAAAGTCGCGGCGACATACTGCTGCAAGCGCGGCCGCCATTGCTTCAGCGCTGCGTCGTAATGAGCACCGAGTACGTCGGCGAGCACGCCGTCGTAGATCGCGCGCACGTCAGGGCTCGCGATGCGGGCTGCCAATTCTTTGACTGTCTTTACCGGCGCGTTATTGGCGACGAGCCAGGCGAGCACGTCTTCGCGCGGCTCGTGGATCGCGATCGGTCCGCCGACATGGCCGTTCAAGATCTCCAGTTCGCTCATCGCTACAGGCACGAAGATGACGCCCGCTGCTTCGAGGCGGCGCAAGGCGGCGTGCGCGACGTCTTCCACCTGCTTTTCGAGCCCTTCCCAGAGCGGCTCGGGCAGGCCGATGCGCAAACCGTTCAGCGTGAGTGTGGGCAGCGCCCCCGCTCCGGTGATCACGCCGTCGAGCAACGCGATGTCGGCAACCGTGCGCGCCATCGGCCCCACCGTATCGCGCGTATGGCTGATCGGCACGACGGCATCCGGGTCGTGATAGCGCCGTTCGGCACCACCGTTACCCACCGACGGACGAAACCCCGCGATGCCGGTCAACGCAGCCGGAATGCGCGTCGAGCCGCCGGTGTCGGTGCCGAGACCCGCGGGCACGATGCGCGCGGCGATCGCGGCGGCGGTGCCGCCCGACGAGCCGCCAGGAATCAGCGTGGGGTCGTAAGGATTGCGCACCGGTCCGGCGTGCGTGGCGAAGTTGGTGCTGGTGATGCCGAACGCGAGTTCGTGCATGTTGGCTTTGCCGAGGATGATCGCGCCGGCATCGAGAAGCCGTTGCACCGAAGGCGCGTTCGTCGTCGGCACGAAGCCTTCCAACGCGGGCGTGCCCGCCGAGGTCTGCAAACCGGCCGTGTTGATGTTGTCCTTCACGACGATGGGCAAACCGGCGAGCGGCAATTGCGCTTTTGCTTCGGGCGGCAAGGCATCGATGCGCTGCGCGGCGGCCAGCGCGCCGTCGAGATCGAGCGTGGTGAGCGCATTCAGGCTCGAGAGCGACGCCGCGCGCGCCAGCAGCGTGGCCATATAGTCGGCGGCTTTGAGGCGCCCGGACTGGATCGCGGCGACCGCTTCGGTTGCGGTTAGGGCCAACTGTTGATCGACGGTCCATGTCATCGCAGGCGTCTCCTTTAACTGAGGTGTCGCCTATTCTGGCACAGCCGCTTAAAAATCGACGCCCGGTGGCGCAAGGTGGTGCGCGTTTGCCGGCTCGCAGGCCGGACGGCCTTCTATATGGTTCTGCACGCGAGACCCGCGCGACCGCCTTGACGCTATCTGATGAGTCTGCCGGCGTGCTATTGCCGGCTGTCGATCCACATGCGTCCCCAGCGGAACGCGTAGGCGAGTGCGTGCTCTTCGTCGAAGAAATAATCGAGTGCGTCGAACGAGTAAGCCTGGCCTTGACTTGCAGACGTTTTTTCGATGGTCAGGTTGGCGGCGAACAGGCCGTTGGGCAGCCGTTGCGCAGCCGGTGCGACTTCGTAGCCCTTGTAGCGGATATTTGAATTCATGATCGTGGCAGTGAGTGTGCCCGCGTGTATTGCTAAGGAGCCGGCGCGCGGGACGCAACCCTGTGCGTCAGGCAACCGGTGGTGAGCGGGCAGGATCAAGCGTAGGCCGCGCCGCGCAGCGGGTGAACCAATCTTTCGTCGTAAGCAAATCAGCGAGGTTCGGGAACGGTCTTCAGGAGACCGGATCGGACCATAGTCGCAGCGTTCGAACACACTATCCGGCGTTGTGGGAGAGCGGTCTGTTGTGTGGCGCACGGTTTGGACCAGCGGAAACACGAGCGCGTTCGAGCGCGCTCGGCGTGACTTGTCAGCCTTAAAAGTATCGTCGGAGGATGCTGCGGTTAGCGGGGAGAGGAGGCAAGCGCACGCATGCGTCGAATGGTTCGTCGAGGCAGTGGGATGGCCGCCGGCTCAACGCAAACGCAAGTGCGTCGGGGACCCCACAAGCGTGGGTCCTCGACATCGCACGCAAAGGCGTTAAACCGCGTGCAGCAATCTGGCGGGTTGCGCTTCCTTGACTGCATTGCCGAGCGGCGCGGCCGTCGGCGTGCGATGCGCGTTGAACGCCAGGGCGAATTGCGCGGCCTGCTGGCCGACTGTGGCGAGCTGATCGACGACCTTGGCGTCGGAACAGGTGTCGACGGTGTCGAAGCGTGTTTCCAGCGTGTTGATCCCGGCGCCGAACGGGGTCGGCCAGCCGCGCAACGCGTGGACGATCGAGCGCAGCGACGTCAGCACCGAGCCGGCAGCCTGCCAGCCATAAGCGGTGACGATACAGCCGACCGCGCGGCCATCCAGATACGGCCGTTCATCGGCGCGCAGTTCTTCGAGCGTGTCGAGTGCGTTCTTGACGAGGCCCGAGACGCCGCCGTGATAACCGGGCGTCGCGATGATCAGCGCGTCCGCATGGCGCACGGCTTCGATCAGCTCAAGCTGTTCGGCGGTACGTTGAGGGTTTTCCGGAGCGTAGTGGGGCAGGCTATGCAGGAAGGTGCCGCCGAACAGGCGGGTATTCGCGCCTGCGGCTTCCGCGCCACGCAGCGCAAAGCCGAGCGCGCGCTCGGTCGACGACGCCGCACGTGTCGTGCCGCCGATGCCGATTACGAGCGGCCGGCGATGATGGTCGAAACTGGTCAACGAAATGCTCCTTCGGTAACGGCTCACGGGACGCTGGCGCGGGGCTGCGCGTAGACGAACCGGGGCGAACCGGACTTTGAAGTGTCATCTTAATGACCGCCGGGAGCCGGGCGAAGCGACTTTTTGTTCTAACGATATAACCGCGCGGGGTTATCGGCGGCTCAGTGGGCCGTTTGACGGATGTATCGAAGCCGTTTTCGATCCACATGCGCCGCCCTGTGCAATGCAGTTGAGGCGGCCCCCGATAAGCATATGGCGAACCATTGTTTGGGGGCGCGATGACACGCGGCTATGATTGAGTCGTCTCCTCCATGACATCTCCTTGACATGGGACTCGGCCTCGCTACGTAAGTGGCGAGGCCTTTTTTTCGTCTGGACTTTCAGCGGCGCCCGGGCGTGCCGCTTCACGATAAAGCCGTTTTTTGCATGCTACGATGGTCCGCAACGCGAATCACGGCGAGGTCGAACAAGCAATGGCAACCCTGTATGACACGCTTGGTGTGCACGCGCACGCCACGGACGAAGAAATCAAGCGGGCTTATCGCAAGGCCGCGATGAAATGGCATCCGGATCGCAACAACGGCGCCGAGGAAGTTGCGCGCGCTACTTTCCAGGAAATCAAGGACGCGTATGCGATTCTCTCCGACGCCGCGCAGCGCAAGGTGTATGACGCAGTCTATGCCGAGCAGATGCGTGGCTGGGAAGCGCAGCGTGCCCGCCAGCAAAAAGCGCAGGCCGAACGTGAAGCGGCGGTACGTGCCGCGGACGAAGCGGCCTACGCCGAGATGGTGTCGCTCGCCATGCGTTTCGCCGACGACGGCCACAATCGCGACGTGCTGTTCGGTGTGCTGCTAGGACGTCGATGCGAGGCGCAGCGGGCCGCGCAGATCGCCGACAGCGTGTCTGCCTTGCAGGCGGCGCGGCGCGAGGCAGAGAAGGCGGCGGCTGCCGCCGAAGCGGCAGCAAAGGCGGTGGACGTACCCGACGTTTCAGCGAAAGCGGAGGCAACGACGGTGAACGACGATGCCGCCAATCGTGACGCCTCAGGTAAGCCCGCCAACTCAGGCAAGCGCGAAGAAAATGCCAGCGATGCCCATCCGGCCGGCGTACTGGGTGGACTCTGGTTCCAGTTCCTGAACGGCTTGCGGTTTTGAACAGACAGTTCTGGCCGAAAGACCCCACACGTAGGCCGAATTGATATAGAGGGCGGCCTTCGGCATCGGTCTATCCGCTTCTAGAATCAATGACATGTCCGTGACATGTGTCATTGTCGCCGACTCCACTTCCCCCCGCGAATGACCCGCTTCGCTTGACCTCCACGTTGCAGATTCCGAGAGGCACGACGGCCATGGTTACTTTTATTTTTGTCGTTGCGATGGCGGCGTTTATCCCGTACGTCGCGGCGCCTGGCATTGCGAACGGCGTCAAGTCGATCAGCGCGCAGCCTGCGGCGATGTTGTTCGAAACTTCACCGGCTGCGTCGGACGGCGCAAGCGACGCCGCCAATCGAATCGTGTCCGAACACCGCGACAGCGGCGCTTCCGTATGAGGAGGCGCCGCCGCGAAAAATTGTCGGCTTAATGAAAGATTCGACTTTGCGCTGCTAAACTTTGTCGCCAATGCAGCGCGCGATATCCGTGGATCGAGCGCCCTGATACAAATTCTTGTGGCGCAACAATTTACGTCATCGTAGTGTCACGGGGACGCAAGACTAGGCCGGCATAATTGCGCATAGAGAGAGATAAAAAAAACTCGGGGTGAGCGTGACCAAAAAATACAAGGTGCTGTTTCTCTGTCGCGAGAATTCAGCACGCAGCATCATTGCCGAAGCTTTACTGCGCGAACTGGCTGGACACCGGTTCGAAGCGTTCAGCGCGGGGCCGGAGCCGGCCGCGCGTGTTCACCCTATTGCGATCGCGCAATTGCGGCCCGGTATATCGGACCTCGGCGTGCTCTGCCCGAAAAGCTGGCTGGAATTCACCGGTGAATGGGCGCCGCGGATGGACCTCGTCATTGCCATGGACGCGTGCGTCGCCAGGCATCATGCGCCGCGCTTTCCGGGAGACCCTGCGTTGTGTAGCTGGAACTTCGCCGATCCGCTTGCCGATGGCATGCTCGAGCCGGAGCGCGTCCGTTCGTTTGAAAAGGTCTTCTGGCAGATCGTCCGGCAGCTCAGCACGTTTATCGAATTGCCGCAGTACGCGGCGGCGCCGGCTTGTACCGGCGACGCGTCGTGTGCATCGCTGAACGGCGCAACGAATCCCGCCATTCAGTGCAACGTGTGAACGGCCCCGGCGCGTCAGCCAGTACGGGGTGATGCCTCGGGGTTATGCCTTTGCTCTGGCGGTGTGGCGATCGGACGGCTTAGCGGTTGTTCGGGCGCGCAAGCGGACTTCCCGCGAATGGGTCGTTTAGCCAATCCACCTGTTTTTTCGGCTGCGGGGCGGGTGCCGGCGTGGCCGATAATTCGAAGTGGTCGATTGATTGACCAGCGCTAATTGCCTGTTTAAGCCATTGGGGCATTTCACCCTGGCCGTCCCAGCTATCTCCCGTTGCGCTGCGGTAGCGTTCAGCTTTTTGCCCCTTCGGTTCGGCCGCCAGCACGGCGGCGAGGTCTTCTGGTTTGATACCAAACTCTTCCATGCGGTGGCGGAGATACGCAATCATGCTATCTCGCTTCCTTTCGTCCATAAGATATTCGTCCTTCTAAAGCGTCCGGCGTTCTGTCAGTTACAGATTGCAAGGGGAAGCCGCGAAAGCATCGAGCCCATGTATATGGGGTCCGCTCGCGGTCAGGTTATTGATCGAAGGAAATTCCAGTGGCTGCGTCAAAGAACGTCGCCCCATACATTGCGGTACAGCATATGTCCAACAAGGCCGGCTATAAGGCTGACTGTGCCAATCAGTGAATATTCAAGCGCTCCGCCGCGCGGCAGGTACGGCTGGGTAAGCCCTACGGCCGCAATGGAAAAAACGGTGATGACAATGCAATGATTGCGAACAGTCGGCCTCAAGTCCACGCTCCGTCTCTCGCCGGTGCCTCGCGCGGGGCCGATTTTTGTGCGTTATGCCAGCATCATAACGCACTGTTCGGGTAACGCACGCGCCTGCCGGCCTGATTTTGTTACTGCATGCAGCCGATTGAGCGGCGGCGGGTGCCACTAAGGCCGTCCGCACCGCCGGGATTGAAATCCTGAGTGGCCGAGCTATAACGAAACAGCGGAGCAACAATCTGCGTTTCCAGCCTGGTGGCGACCGTTTCCGGCTAGCCGTGCGCGCACGCCCGACATCGGTTTCAGGTCTGGCAACTATTTACTCATTTAGTTCGGTGACTCGCCGCAGCAGTCCCGCATAGGCATTCGCCCATTTGTCAGTTCGGCAGTGAGTTAGTTCGATTTCATGACACGACGTTTTTTCGCGGATCAATTCTTTTTCGAAGGGGATAAGCGCTGCTGCGCCGGATTCGAGGAGTCTGGACATGAAACTACGTTTATTGATGGCGTTGGCAAGCACCGCTCTGTTTCTGGCGCCGAGCACAGCCGGCGCACTGGATAGCCAGCAGGGCCAGGCCGTATCGGGCCAGGCCCTCATGCAGAACGCAAACGAATCAGCGCAAGCCACCACCGACATGTCGTACGGTGACACTGTGCGGACCGTGATGCCGGCCGGGCAGGCGGTGCAGAACGTCTCCTATGGCGGAGTGGCTGCAGGCGCGACGGAAGTGGGAGGCCGACAGGAGCGGCCGTGCGCTTCCGGGCCGCAATGCAGGATCTATTTTGGCCAGTAGCAGGCCGGCAGTTCAGGAGGCGGTGGGGACAGAGCGCACCGCTTCCACTTCCATCCACGTACGGCACCCTGATCGGAATACCCACACGCCCGAGTGCAATTTTACGGAGTCGTCAGCGGGCGAATTAATACGATGTTAAGGTGTCTTCCATTCAGGTTTTCACCCGCTGTCTTTTCCGATCGCAATCATAAGCAGGCCAATACCGCCTGCTTTTTTATTCATGACTTGCCGTCTGCGATTTGATTAGTCTGGTGTGACTGCTCCAATCCCACCCGTTGTTTAGTTACTCGCAAACAATACTATGTTGATGGAAGATAATCTGCCGGCGAGCATTGCCTCGCCGGACGATGGGGCTTCGTCGTCCCTGCGTTCCTGGCTCGCCGTCGTGGCCGTTGCAATCGGTGCGTTCGCATTCGTGACCACGGAATTTTTACCTGTTGGCCTGCTGCCGCGTATCGCGGCGGATCTGGGTGTGCTGCCTGGCACTGCAGGATTGATGGTCACGGTGCCGGGCGTGATTGCCGCCATCTCGGCGCCCGGATTGATGCTGGTGGCCGGACGGATGGATCGCCGGCGCGTGTTTCTGTTGCTCACGGCCTTGCTGCTCGCGTCGAATCTGATTTCGGCCTTTGCGCCCGATTTCCTGGTCATGCTGGTCGGACGCGCGTTGCTCGGCGCGGCGCTGGGCGGCTTCTGGACCCTGGCGACTGCGGCATCGGGGCGCCTCGTGCAGCCGAAGGATTCGGCCAAAGCGATGGCGACGATCCTGACCGGCGTGACCTGCGCGACGGTGATCGGTGTGCCGCTCGGCACGTTCATCGCCAGCTTCGCTTCGTGGCGTGCTTCGTTTATGGCAACCGGCGTGCTTGTCGCGATCGCGCTCGTGGCGCAGTTCGTTTTCGTGCCGTCCTTGCCGTCGAGCACCGCATTGCGGCTGCGCGATCTGGTTGCGCTGCTGCGCCGCCCGCATCCGCGTAGAAGCATGCTGATGGTGGCGCTCGTCTTCGGCGCGCATTTCTCCTCGTACACGTACATCACGCCGTTCCTGCTGCACAACGCGAGTTTTTCGATGTCGACGATTACGTGGCTGCTGCTCGGCTTCGGCATTATTGGCTTCTTCTCGAACTTCGCCGTATCGTCGACGGTGACGCACAATCTGAAAGTGTCTCTGGGCGTGATGGTTTCTCTGCTCATGTTCGCGCTGCTGGCAATGCCTTTGCTGGAACAATCGCCGATCGGCGTCGCCGCGCTCGTGCTCGCGTGGGGTGTTTCGTTCGGCGCATTGCCGCTTTGTTTGAGCATCTGGATTCAGCGCGCCACGCCGGATTCGCCCGAAGCAGGCTCGGCGCTGTTTGTCAGCATCATTCAGGTTGCCATCGCGCTGGGATCGCTCATTGGCGGTGTGGTGGTCGACCATGTCGGCATTTCCGCGGACTTTCTCTTTGGCAGCGGCCTAGCGTTGCTGGGGTTCGCCGCGCTCGCGAGTTTCGGACGAAGCAAGCAGGAAGTGCCCGCGAAAGCGGTGGTCTGTCCGGCGTGTACTGACTAGCCGGTAAGCGTCGAGCGCCACGCCCACACCGATCCGCTTTTGTTATCGCCCTCTCCAATACACGGATTGTTGGCGCATCGCACCGCTCGTATATTTGCTGGACGAAAGCAGAGACAGCAGAAATACAACAACTGAACGGCAAGCCTCCCGGGCCTGCTACAGGAGCACAGCGATGAATCGAATCGATCTGGAGGGGCGTGTTGTCGCCATTACCGGCGGCGCGCGCGGCATTGGCTACGCAGTGGCTCAACGGGCGTTGAACTCGGGCGCGTCGGTCGCGCTATGGGACATCGACGCCGAACGCCTCGCGCGCAGCGAGCGCGAACTCAGCGAACTGGGCAAAGTCACCGCCGTCACGGTCGAACTCACCCAGGAAGCGTCAGTGGTTCAGGCAGTGGCGCAAACGGTCGCCGCCCATGGCGCGATCGATGTGCTGATCAACTGCGCCGGCATCACCGGCGGCAACGGCACGACATGGGAGCTGGACCCCGAGGTCTGGCGCCGCGTGATCGACGTGAATCTGATCGGCCCGTATCTCACCTGCCGCGCGGTCGTGCCGCAGATGCTCAAGCAGGGCTACGGCCGGATCGTCAATATCGCGTCGGTGGCCGGCAAAGAGGGCAACCCGAACGCCTCGCACTACAGCGCCTCCAAAGCCGGGCTCATCGGCTTGACCAAATCCCTCGGCAAAGAACTTGCGACGAAGAACATCCTCGTCAACGCGGTCACGCCCGCAGCGGCGAAAACGGAGATTTTCGACTCGATGTCGCAGCAGCACATCGACTACATGCTCTCGAAAATTCCAATGAACCGCTTCCTGTTGCCGGAAGAAGCGGCGTCGCTGATTCTCTGGCTCTCTTCCGAAGACTGCGCGTTCAGCACCGGCTCGGTATTCGACCTGTCCGGTGGCCGCGCCACTTATTGAGTCGTCATAGCCTCGCCTAAGCCGTAGCAGGGGCAGTTGCAGTGGCAGTGGCAGTGCAAAAGGTAGAAAAACGCAGAGCGCGACCCGCATGCTCTGCGAAGGAGACGACATGAATCCGCATTCGCCCGCTTCACTGGAGGCGATCAACAGCAAGGTCATGCGCCGGCTGTTGCCGTTTCTGTTGCTGATGTACGTGCTGGCGTTTCTCGATCGAGCCAATATCGGCTTCGCGCAGAAAGCGTTGCAGCACGATACGGGTTTGTCCAATGCGGCTTTTGCCTTCGGCGCGGGCGTGTTCTTCGTCGGTTATGCATTATTCGAAGTACCGAGCAATCTTCTGTTGCATAAGGTCGGCGCGCGCGCATGGATGTGCCGGATCATGGTGACCTGGGGGCTCGTCTCGGCGGCAATGTGTCTTGCGCATACGCCGACCGCTTTCTACTCGCTGCGTTTTCTGCTCGGCGTTGCCGAAGCGGGTTTCTTCCCCGGCGTGATCTATTACCTGACGCATTGGTTTCCGCAAGCGGCGCGAGCTCGCGCGGTGGGCGTGTTTTATTTCGGCGCGCCGCTGGCGTTCATCTTCGGCAGTCCGTTGTCGGGTTCCTTGCTCGAACTGCATGGCGCGATGGGTTTGGCCGGCTGGCAGTGGCTGTTTCTGATCGAGGGGACGATGGCCTCGGTGGTCGGCGTATGGGCGTTCTGGTATCTCGACAACCGCCCCGAAGACGCACGGTGGCTCGACGCGCAGGAGCGCACCACCTTGCGCCGCGCGCTCGACGACGATGCGCTCGCCGCATCGGCGCATGGGCCGCGTCATATTCTCGCGGCGCTGGTGGACCGCCGTGTGTTGCTGCTGTCAGCGATCTATCTGCTGATTCAGATGAGTGTCTACGGCGTGATCTTCTATTTGCCGCAGCAGGTGGCGGCTTTGCTCGGCACGACGGTCGGTTTGCGCGTGGGCCTCGTCGGTGCGTTGCCATGGCTGTGTGCGTTGGCCGTGACGTGGTACGTGCCGCGTCGAGCGGATCGTACGGGTGGACACCGGCGCTGGGCAGTTGCGCTGCTGGTGCTCGCGGGTCTCGGCATCGGTGCCTCGGGGCTCGCGCATAACCCGTCGATTGGCCTGATCGCGCTGTGCTGTGCGGCTAGTGGTTTCATCGCGGCGCAACCGCTGTTCTGGACATTTCCGACGCGCTACCTCACGGGCGCCGCAGCGGCGGGTGGGATCGCGCTGATCAATTCGCTCGGCGGCCTCGGTGGATTTATTGCGCCGAGCCTGCGCACCGCGGCGGAACGCGTGTTTTCGTCGACCTCGGCGGGGCTGATCGTATTGGGCGCGTCGAGTCTGCTGGCTGCGCTCCTGATCGGCACGCTGTTGCGTCGTGACGGAACCGAATCAAGCTGGTCTTTCCAACATTTACTGCACCGCGCCCGCTAGGCGCATTTTCTGGCTGCACGTTCGACGCACCCATAACGGAGCCCTTTTCATGGCCATGCCTACTATCCGGCACGTGCGTGCCTTCATCGTCCGCGGTGGCGGTGCGGACTATCACGATCAACCCGACGGACACTGGATCGACGATCACATTTCCACGCCGATGGCGCGTTATCCGGAGTATCGCCAGAGCCGCCAGTCGTTCGGCATCAATGTGCTCGGCACCTTGGTGGTCGAGATCGAAGCGAGCGATGGCACGGTCGGTTTTGCGGTGACGACGGGCGGTGAGATTGGCGCCTTCATCGTCGAAAAACATCTCGCACGTTTTCTGGAGGGCCAGCTTGTCACCGACATCGAGAAGATGTGGGATCAGATGTATTTCTCGACGCTGTACTACGGCCGCAAAGGCGTGGTGCTGAATACGATCTCGGGCGTCGATCTCGCGTTGTGGGATTTGCTTGCGAAAGTGCGCAAGGAACCGGTGTACCAACTATTGGGCGGCCCGGTGCGCGACGAACTTGTGTTCTACGCGACGGGCGCGCGTCCGGACCTCGCGAAGGAGATGGGTTTTATTGGCGGCAAATTGCCGTTGCAGCATGGTCCTGCTGAAGGCGAGGCGGGTCTCAAGAAGAATCTGGAGAAACTCGCCGAGATGCGTAGTCGCGTTGGCGATGACTTCTGGCTGATGTACGACTGCTGGATGAGCCTCGACGTACCGTATGCAACGCGGCTCGCGCAGGCGGCGCACGAGTACGGTCTGAAATGGATCGAAGAGTGCCTGCCGCCGGACGACTACTGGGGTTACGCCGAACTGCGCCGCAACGTGCCGCGCGGCATGATGGTGTCGACCGGCGAGCATGAAGCGACGCGTTGGGGTTTTCGCATGCTGCTGGAGATGCAGTGCTGCGATCTGATTCAGCCGGATGTGGGCTGGTGCGGTGGGATCACCGAACTCATCAAGATATCCGCGCTCGCCGATGCCCACAATGTGATGGTGGTGCCGCATGGTTCATCGGTGTATAGCTATCACTTCGTCGTCACGCGGCACAACTCACCGTTCGCCGAGTTTCTGATGATGGCGCCGAAGGCGGACGAAGTCGTGCCGATGTTCACGCCGCTGCTGCTCGATGAGCCGGTCCCCGCGAATGGGCGGATGAAAGTGCCTGACACACCGGGCTTTGGTGTGCGGCTCAATCCGGAGTGTGCGCTGGTGCGGCCTTATCCGCGTTGAATGCTTATTGAAGGTGGGTTGGACCGGATTTCAACCCGCAAGACATCTGATCGATCCAGCCAACAGGAGAATGACGTGTTGCTCAAGGACAAGGTCGTGATCGTTACCGGCGGCTCGCGTGGCATCGGCCGCGCGATAGCCGTTGCGTGCGCAACCGAAGGGGCGGATGTAGCGATCAACTACTGGGGCGATAACGACGCATCGTATGGGCGCCGTTCGGCCGTCGCGGAAGTGGTCGGAGAAATTGAAGCCTTGGGGCGGCGCGTGATCGCGATCGAAGGGAACGTTGCCTTACGCGAAACCGGTCAGGAACTTGTTCGCCGCACCGTTGAAGCCTTCGACAAAGTCGATGTGCTCGCGAGCAATGCAGGCATCTGCCCGTTTCACGCCTTTCTCGACATGCCGCCCGAGATATTGGAGTCGACGGTGGCAGTCAATCTGAACGGGGCGTTCTACGTCACGCAAGCCGCCGCGCAGCAGATGAAAGCGCAGGGCACGGGCGGCGCGATCGTGGCGACGAGCTCGATCAGCGCTCTGGTGGGCGGCGGCATGCAAACCCACTACACGCCGACCAAGGCCGGTGTGCATTCGTTGATGCAGTCATGCGCGGTGGCGTTGGGGCCGTACGGTATTCGCTGCAATTCGGTGATGCCCGGCACGATCGCGACCGACCTCAACGCGGAAGATCTCGCCGACGAAGCGAAAAAAGCCTACTTCGAAAAACGTATTCCGCTGGGCAGACTGGGCCGCCCGGAGGACGTCGCCGATTGCGTGGTATTCCTTGCCTCCGACCGTGCCCGTTATGTAACAGGCGCCGCGCTGCTGGTGGACGGCGGCCTGTTCGTCAACTTGCAGTAACGGGCGATGTCGACGTCAATGAACCGGTGCGGATACGATCACAGGCTCAATCGCCGTCGCGCTGGAATCATCGCGTGCGAGCTTGCGCGAGAAACCGCGCAGCAAATCGATAAAGCGCAGCGCCGGTTCGGCGAGGGCTTCTTCCTTGCGCGTGAGAATGCCGAAGCCGGAGAGGCTCTTGCCGATCTCGAGCGGCAGCGCGACCAGCAGTTTGCCGCGCACGTGATCACGCACCACGGATTCAGGCAGCATGGCCACGGCGTCGTAGTTCTCGAGCAATTGCAGCGTGGCGAAGATCGACGCGCACTCTGTCAGGTTGACGGGTGTCGCCAGACCCGCACGCGCGAGCTCCTCTTCGAACAGCACGCGCGCCGGGCTGGTAACAGGTTGCGCGACCCACGGCCAGTCGATCAGCTCCCGCAATGTGATGCGCGAGTGCTGCGCCAGCGGATGCACCGAACGCACCACCAGCAACAACGTCTCGCGTGCGAGCGGCTCAAAGCTGAAATCGTTGTGTTGCAACGGACTGGTCAGGCGGCCAAGCGCCAGATCGACTTCGCGGCGATGCAGCAATTGCACGACCTGGTCGCTGGTTTCGCCAAGAATGCGCACGTTGAGCAGTGGGCTCTCGGTTTTCAGGGCGGCGACTGCCATGGCCAGCAGATCGGGCGCGGCGCCCATGATCGCGCCGACGGTCAACTGTCCATGTCCGCCACGGCGTTTGACGTCGAGGTCTTCGGCAAAACGGGTCAGCTCGGCGAGTGCGCGCCGCGCATACGCCAGCGTGACCACGCCGAGCGGCGTGGGCGTCATGCCGCGTGCGTTGCGCTCGAACAGCAGGAAGCCGAACGCTTCCTCGATGTCGCCGAGCATGCGGCTCGCGCTGGGTTGCGCGACGTTGATGGCTTCGGCGGCCTGGTGGAGATTGCGCGCGTCGTCGAGCGCGACGAGCAGCGCGAGGTGCTTGAACTTGAGCCGATTGACGAGTGCGATGGCAGCTGAATGTTGGCTCATGGTTCCGGGTGCGATTCGGTTTGTGGATCGCCCAATCCCAACAACGGATTGAGAAGCTATCGACGCAGGAATTATAGTCGTACCAGACGCTTCTGCGCTTCTCAGGGAAAGCGCCCGGATACGACGGGAGACAGGCCGCAATGGAAACAATCGCTTTCCGGATGGTGCTCAACCCCGGCATGCGCGAGGAATACGAACGACGTCATGCGCAAATCTGGCCTGAACTGGTTGATGCATTGCACAACGCCGGGGTGCGCGACTATCGGATCTTCTTCGACGCAGACTCGCATCACCTGTTCGCCATTCTGACGCGCAACACGAATCACACCATGAATGCGCTGCCGCAGCTCGACGTGATGCGCAAATGGTGGGATTACATGGCCGACATCATGCAGACGGCCCCTGACCATACTCCGCTTCAGCAACCGCTGGAGCCGGTCTTTCGTCTGAATTCGCTTAGCTGACTGTGCTTGCCCAATGGGCGGAGGGTGTCGCATGCAGGTTGTCGATTCGCATATCCATCTGTGGGATCTGAAGACGCATCGCTATCCGTGGCTGGAAAACCCGGGTGTGTCGTTCGTGGGGGACGCGCGCGACCTGAAGCACGACTACCTGCTCGACGATCTGCTTCGAGAGGCGGGCGATATCGAGGTGCTGAAACTGGTGCACGTGGAAGCGAACCACGATCCTGCCGATCCGGTCGAAGAAACCCGCTGGTTGCAGTCCATTGCGGATCGCCCGGCGTCGCGCGGCATGCCGGATGCGATTGTCGCCGCCGTGGATCTGTCCGCGGCGAACGCACCCGAACTGCTCGAAGCGCACGCGTCGTTCGCCAATACGCGTGGCATCAGGCAGATCCTGAATGTGCACGAGAACAAGCTGTTCGATTACGTAGGCCGTCATTTCATGCGCGAGTCGAAGTGGCGCGAACATTTTGCCTTGCTGCACCGTTACGACATGTCATTCGATCTGCAACTGTATCCGTCGCAGATGGAGGAGGCGGCTGCATTGGCGCGCGCGCATGCCGATACGATTTTTATCGTCAACCATGCGGGCATGTTCGTGGATCGCGGCAGCGTCGCTGGATATCGCGCCTGGCGTGACGGTATGCGAATGCTCGCGGGTTGCAGGAACGTCGCGGTGAAGATCAGCGGACTCGCCATGTTCGATCATCAGTGGAGCGTCGAAAGCCTACGGCCTTATGTGCTCGAAACGATCGATACGTTCGGCGTCGAGCGCGCGATGTTCGCGTCGAACTTTCCGGTCGATCGGCTGTTCGGCTCTTACCAGAATTTATGGCACGCGTACGCGGCGATCGTCGACGGCGCGAGCGACGCTGAAAAAGAAGCGCTGTTTTGCCGTAACGCGGAGCGTTTTTATCGTATCTGACGTACCTGCCGCGTCTGACGCATTCCCGAAAGCAAAAAAGAAGGAGACACGTAGTGCAGCAATCCCCATCCGCTGTGCCCAGGCTCGAACTACGGCACGCGAGCAAATCATTCGGCCGGGTCCGCGCGTTGTCCGACGGCGATCTCGCGTTGTGGCCGGGCGAAGTGCATGCGCTGCTCGGCGAAAATGGCGCGGGCAAATCGACGGTCGTGAAGATTCTCGCGGGTGTGCATCAACCGGATACCGGTGAACTGCTGGTCGACGGCGTGGCGCGCCGCTTCGCGACGCCTGCCGAAGCGCGCGATGCGGGCCTCGCCGTGATCTATCAGGAGCCGACGCTGTTCTTCGATCTCTCGATCGCGGAGAACATTTTCATGGGACGGCAGCCGGTCGACCGGATCGGCCGCATTCAGTACGACGCCATGCGCCGCGAAGTGGATGGTTTGCTGGCCTCGCTCGGGGTCGATCTGCGTGCGGATCAACTGGTGCGAGGGCTCTCGATTGCCGATCAGCAGGTGATCGAAATTGCGAAGGCGTTGTCGTTGAACGCGAACGTGCTGATCATGGACGAGCCGACCGCCGCCTTGTCGCTGCCCGAAGTGGAGCGGCTCTTCGCGATCGTGCGCAAGCTGCGTGAGCGTGACGTAGCGATTCTGTTCATTACGCACCGGCTCGATGAAGTGTTCACGTTGACGCAACGCGTGACGATCATGCGCGACGGCGCGAAAGTATTTGACGGACTCACCGCCGATCTCACCACTGAATCCATCGTCGCGAAGATGGTGGGCCGTGATCTGGAAACCTTCTATCCGAAGGCCGACCGGCCACCGGGCGAAGTGCGATTGTCCGTGCGTGGACTCACGCGCATCGGCGTATTCAAGGATATTTCCTTCGACGTCCGTGCGGGCGAGATCGTCGCGCTGGCGGGGCTCGTCGGCGCGGGACGCAGTGAGGTGGCACGCGCAATCTTCGGCATCGATCCCCTCGATTCGGGTGAAATTTCGCTTGGCGGTAAACGGCTCGCTGCAGGGAGTCCGGCCGCCGCGGTGCGTGCCGGTCTCGCGCTGGTCCCGGAGGACCGTCGTCAGCAAGGCCTGGCACTGGAGTTGAGCATCGCGCGCAATGCCTCGATGACGGTACTCGGGCGTTTGGTCAAACATGGGCTGATTTCCACGCGAAGCGAAACGCAACTGGCCAATCAGTGGGGCACGCGTTTGCGCCTCAAAGCGGGTGACCCGAACGCGCCAGTCGGCACGTTTTCAGGTGGCAATCAACAGAAGGTCGTGCTGGGCAAGTGGCTCGCCACGAATCCCAAGGTCCTGATCATCGACGAACCCACGCGTGGCATCGACGTCGGCGCCAAGGCCGAGGTGTATGGCGCGCTGGCGGAACTGGTGCGCGATGGCATGGCCGTACTGATGATTTCGAGCGAGCTGCCGGAAGTACTCGGCATGGCCGATCGCGTACTGGTCATGCACGAGGGACGTATCAGCGCAGACATAGCGCGCGCTGAAGCCGATGAAGAACGCATCATGGGTGCGGCGCTCGGTCAACCGATTCCACCCTTGGGGAACGCCGCATGATGCGCCATTCGACGACCCATCCCGCGCCGGTTCAGGCGTCAGCCCCCAAGCGCACCGGCAGTGCGCCAGGCGGTTTTATTGCGGGCGTCGCGAAGAGCCGCGAAACGACGCTTTTCGTCGTGCTGATTCTGTTGATCGTGGGTACGGGGCTCGCGAAACCGCAGTTTCTGAATCTGCAGAATCTGCGCGATGTGTTGCTCAATGTGTCGATCATCAGCTTGCTGACGGCCGGCATGACCGTGGTCATCCTGATGCGGCATATCGATCTGTCGGTGGGGTCGACGGTCGGTATCAGCGCATATGCGGTCGGCAGCCTGTACGTTGCGTTCCCGCATATGCCGGTGATCGTCGCGTTGCTGGCCGGACTTGCGATCGGATTGGTGGCGGGCAGTATCAACGCATTGCTCGTTGCCGTGGGGCGCGTGCCGTCGCTAGTGGCGACGCTCTCCACGCTCTACATCTTTCGCGGCGCGGATTATGCATGGGTACACGGCGGCCAGATCAACGCGACCAGTTTGCCTGACGCGTTTTCCCGTCTCGCTACCGGCACTTTCTTCGGCATACCGACGCTCGCGCTGATCGCAATCGTCCTGCTGGCGGG
The DNA here is from genome assembly GCF_030464785.1 of Paraburkholderia sp. SEWSISQ10-3 4. Taxonomy (NCBI): domain Bacteria; kingdom Pseudomonadati; phylum Pseudomonadota; class Betaproteobacteria; order Burkholderiales; family Burkholderiaceae; genus Paraburkholderia; species Paraburkholderia sp. SEWSISQ10-3 4. Next base: position 171,518 of record NZ_JALPRI010000007.1, on the reverse strand, counting down.
GCTGGCTGTCTATCTGAAGCAGTTTCGCGGCGGACGCGAACACTACGCCATCGGCTCGAATCCGGAGGCGGCGCGGCTTGCCGGCGTGAACGTCGAACGTCGCGTGATGGCGGGTTTTCTGCTGTCCGGCGCGATTGCCGGTTTCGCGGGCGCATTGTGGCTCGCTCGCTTCGGCACCGTCGATGCAAGCACCGCAAAGGGCATCGAATTGCAGGTCGTTGCCGCCGCCGTGGTGGGTAGCGTGGCGATCACCGGTGGAGTGGGCACCATTCTTGGCGCCACGCTTGGCGCGCTCGTGCTGGGTGTGATCAGCATCGCGCTCGTTGTGCTGCACGTCTCGCCATTCTGGGAGCAGGCGATTCAGGGTGCGCTGATCGTCGCCGCCATTACCGCCGACACCTTGCTGGCCCGCTCCGTCGCCAAACGCATGATGAGGAAACGCGATCATGGCTAAACCCGATTCGGCACTGCTCACGCGCAAACGCGAAACGCCCTTGCAATGGGAAGTGTTGCTGGTCATCGTACTGGCCCTGTCGCTCGTGCTCGGGCGCTTGTTGTCGCCGGTCTTTCTCACGGGTGCGAATGTCAGCAATATCCTCGCCGATCTGACCGAGATCGCATTGATGGCGCTGCCCATGACGCTGATTATCGTCGCCGCGGAAATCGATCTTTCGGTGGCGTCAGTGCTGGGCGCGTCCAGCGCACTGATGGGCGTGCTGTGGCACATGGGCTTGCCGATGCCGGTCGTGATCGTGCTGGTATTGATTGCCGGCGCGCTGGCGGGTCTGCTGAACGGCCTCGTGATCGTCAAACTCAACCTGCCTTCGCTCGCGGTCACCATCGGCACGCTAGCGCTGTTTCGCGGTCTGGCTTATGTGTTGCTCGGCGATCAGGCGGTCGCGGATTTTCCCGCAGCTTATACGGCGTTCGGCATGGATACGGTCGGCTCGACTTTCATTCCGTTGCCCTTTGCGATCGTGATCGTCGGCGCGGTGCTGTTTACCGTGCTGCTGCAGTCCACGGCGTTCGGCCGCAGCCTCTACGCAATCGGCGCGAATCCTACCGCGGCGGCTTTCTCCGGTATCGAGGTCGCGAAGATCAGGCTGCGTTTGTTCGTGCTGTCCGGCGCGATGAGCGCGCTGGCGGGCGTCGTCTACACGCTGCGCTTCACCAGCGCCCGTGGTGATAACGGCGAAGGGTTCGAATTGTCCGTGATCGCGGCGGTGCTGTTCGGCGGCGTGAGTATTTTCGGCGGACGCGGCTCGATGTTCGGCGTTCTGCTCTCGCTGCTGATTATCGGCGTGTTGAAGAACGCGCTGACGCTCGACGACGTGTCGAGCGAAACGCTGGCGATCGTCACCGGCGTGCTGCTGCTGGCATCGGTGCTGATTCCCAATCTGGTTGCGCGCTGGCGTGCGGCGCGTGACCGGCGTTTCATCGCGAAGTCCGCTTCTTCTTTATAACGTTCTCTTATAACCGGCTCCACAAGAAATACCCAATACCAAATACCGACAACCCGGACAGCATGTCGTCCAACAACAAAGCAGGAGACACCTCATGTTCAATCCTTTACGTCACACCGGCAAGACTGCGCTGTGCATTGCGCTGGTCGCGATCAGTTGTGCCGCATCCGCAGCAGGCCTGAAAAGCGGTCTGAAGATTGCCTTCGTGCCGAAGCAGATCAACAACCCCTATGAAGTGATTGCCGACGACGGTGGCATGGCCGCGATCAAGGAATTCAACGGGGTAGGCAAGGTCGTGGGACCGTCGGATGCGGGCGCATCGTCGCAGGTGCAATACATCAATACGCTGATCACGCAGCGGCAGGACGCAATTGTGATCGCGGCCAACGACGCGAACGCGGTCGTGCCGTATCTGAAGAAAGCGATGTCGCAAGGCATCAAGGTCGTGACCTTCGACTCGGACACGGCGCCTGAAGGGCGTCAGCTTTTCGTCAACCAGGCGAACGCGGAGGGAATCGGGCGGGGCCAGATCCAACTGGTCGCGAAACTGATGGGCGGCGAGGGCGAGTTTGCCGTGCTGTCGGCCACGCCTAACGCGACGAATCAGAATACCTGGATCAAGTGGATGCAGGAGGAGTTGAAAAAGCCCGAGTATTCGAAGATCAAGCTCGTGAAGATCGCGTACGGCAATGACGACGACCAGAAGTCGTTCGTCGAAACACAAGGCTTGCTCCAGGCGTATCCGAATCTGAAGGCGATCGTTGCGCCGACCACGGTGGGCATTGCAGCGGCGGCGCGTTACATCTCGTCGTCGTCGAGCAAGGGCAAGGTACAGGTGACCGGCTTGGGCACGCCGAATCAGATGCGTGCATTCGTGAAGAACGGGACCGTCAAGGCGTTCCAGTTGTGGGATCCGAATCAGCTCGGCTATCTGGCGGCCTATGCGGCAGCGGCGCTGTCGTCGGGGACGATTGCCGGCAAGGAAGGCGAATCGTTTGATGCCGGCAAGCTCGGCAAGCGCACGATCGGACCGCAAGGCGAAATCATTCTTGGACCGCCGACCACGTTCGACTCAAGCAATATCGACAACTTCAATTTCTAACCAGCAAGCCAGAGACCCGCAATTCGGGTACGGGATATGCGTGCCTCCCGGCCAAACCGGAAGCCGCTGCGGATGCGCACGGGAGGCGTTGTCGTGAACTTTAAGACCTATACTATGAATCGGTAAATCGACCGTGGGCGTGGTGGCTCCGAACTGCTATCTTGAGTGATCGCCGTTCAGACCATGGATGATCATTGACGCAGCAGTTGGCGGTCGCGGTTTTCGGCGAGGACGGAGGCGAGCAGTCAGAACGGATGCCGTACACGCAGATAAATCCCTGCTTAGAGGTGCATGATGATCGGAATGACGTGGCTTGTTGTGGCTGACGGAGGCCGTGCGCGTGTTTTCCAGACGCCCGGGCTCACACTCGACTTGCATGAAAAAGAAAGTCTCATCAACACTGAATATACCGGCACGATGCTGACGGAAAAGGACCGCGAGAAATTCGCGAAGCGCGTTGCCGAGTATCTGGAGGCAGGGCGGCTCCATCAACTCTACAATCGGCTAAGACTTGCCATCGAGCCGAAATTTCTCGGCATGGTCAAAGCGGATCTCAGCGAGGAAACCCGTCGACTGATATTCGAGCAAACCAGTGAGGATCTGTCGACGCTCAATGCCCGGGAAATCGAGGCGCGCCTGCGGCGACACTGATCGGCCTTCACACACTTAACCCTGCGAGGCCACGATTCGTGGCCTCGCAGGGTTTCTGTGTCAGTGTGTTATCTACGCGCTGGTTTCAGAGCTACCCGATTCTTCTGCATCACGGAACCAGGTTTCCGCATGAGAGCGCTCGGCAACCCATGAGCGGGACGGCGGCGAGTTGAACTCGCGATCGACAAACCGGCATCCCCATTCGACCCCGTCTCTTGCTGCCTCTTCTTCGGTTAGCCACTCGGGTTGAACGGTCATGGGACGAATATCGACGACTGTTCGGGTGCCGTGACTCACACTCACACTTGCGATCCAGGCGCCGAGCTTGTTGCGCTCAGGGCGCACGGCGATTTCGAATTCGCCGTAAGAAACAGTGCGTGCTGGCATCGTTCTCTCCTTTGCAGCGGTCATGATCGATATCCGCCCGCAACGCGGCGTGCGGGCTTCTCTTCCAGCGTCATCATGCCGTAACTCCAGCAGTCCGACACGCGGATTATTGAGGTTAAGTGACAAACCGGTAGACGTATTTCACCAATATCTAGCATCGGAGAAACCGATGTTCACATGAGCATGACTTTGCTCATAGACTTCGAGTACAAAAGAATCATGAGGCTCAAACTTTTCGATTGATGGGAGGTTTCATGGCACAGAATGAACTTTCATATCGGCGGTTCCAGATCGCCGCAACGATCTCACCGCTGCAGGGTAACCGGGGGATCGTCACAGTCGATGTCACAACCTCCGATCAGGCGCGCATTGCCGATCTGGGAACGGCACGCTTTCTCCATGTGGAACGATGGGTTGAAAGAAATGAGCCCGCTTTCCTTCAGGTCGTTGTGGACGAATGCAAAGTCACTATCGACCACTATGCGGACAACGTCGACGATAGTTGATTCTCCGTATCCCGCATGAGGTGCTGCCATGCAGCAGGAATTCGATTTCTACATCAACCTGAAGAAGCCGACACTCGGTCTCTATGTGCGCGCGGGAGCGGGCCTCCCCGACCTCGTCGACACAAGTGACTGGCAACTCAGTGGACACGTGTGGCAAGGCGAGCTGACGCCGGACATTCTGAAGGGGCTCGAGGCCAACGGCCATGCGTTTCAGGAGTTGGGCGCCTGACCGCGACATAGCACTTTGATCTCTACAGATTAGTACTATTCTTGCCTTAGGCTGGCTGAAAGCGCGCTGTCGAATGATATAGGGCGAGGGAGAGAACCATGTCGGAGCAGCAGGGTACGTTGAGTGACGAGTTCATCGCGCAGCAGCGCAAGCGCCTCCTCGCGTTACGCCAGGAACTGTTGGGTGGAGAGGAGAATACGATCGCGGACGAGCGAACGGCCGAGGAGGAGCACGGCGACGAAGCGCACGAGTTCGAGGACGAGGCGCAGGGCATGGCGCAGAACGAGGTCAACCAGGCGCTGCACGACGTGAACGACCAACGCATCAGCGATATCGAGCGCGCGCTTCAGAAGATCGACGAGGGGACTTACGGTCTCTCCGATGAGAGTGGTGACCCGATACCGAAAGGCCGGCTCGAAGTCGCCCCGGAAGCGATCCTGACTGTTGAAGAGCAGAGCCGGCGCGAGACCGGCAAATAATGGTGTCCAACGCCGCTGTGATGTCAGAAAAGACCTGATGCGGTCCTGAATCCGGACCGCGAAATCCTGTTCCATGAGGTGCCGCTGGCAGATTGCGCCAATGCCTATCATCGGAAAAACCAATGTTCCATTATTCACAAGCCCCTCATAGAATCCAATGACGGATTCAGGGTTTCGTTATGCTAATCATGCTGATATCGCCGTTGTAACCAATCCGTATTGTTCAGACAGTGCTCGTCGAGCACGAACAGCTGCTCCGCGCCGATGCTTAAACGCGCTCGATGAGCTATCACTATCACGTGTCCCCGGTTATTGAGCCAGACAAACGGGCCATCAACCGTCACTCAGGTGACATGTTCACCAAGCCCGTCGAACGTTCGCAACCCATATGACCGTGCCCCATAACCTTTTACGTAGCCGGATGCCTTAACCGAAAAGGTGACTCCCGATGCCAGCTCTCTGCGAAATCTGTAATGCCCGTCCCGCTGTCGCCCGTGTAACCGTTGTGCAAAACGGCGAGCGGAAGTCCTTATCGATCTGCGACTACGACTATCGGCAATTGATGCGACATCAAAGCATGCAGAACCCATTCGATTCACTGCTGGGAGGCGGAGGCCTGTCGCGCTTCTTCGGCGGCATGGAGGGCGGGGACGAGGAAGATGATGCTGGCTATGCCGAAGTGCCGCGTGAATCGGTCGATGCCACCGATGCTTTCAGCGAGCAGACGCTCGAATTGTTACAGCGCGCCGCGGAAAAAGCACACGAGCTTGGCCGTAACGAACTCGACACCGAACACCTGCTGTACGTGCTCGCGGACACTGATGTGTGTGCGGCGTTGCTGAAGGAACTCAAGCTCTCGCCGCAGGACATCAAGGCTTACATCGATCAGCATGCGCAAAAAGGAAAGGGTGATCCTGACTCGCCGGTCGACAAGATGACCATATCGCCTCGTTTGAAAAAGGCGTTCCAGTATGCGTTCCAGGCGTCGCGCGATCTCGGGCATTCATACGTCGGCCCAGAACATCTGCTCATTGGGCTTGCTGCCGTGCCGGACAGTATCGCGGGCACACTGCTGAAGAAATATGGCGTGACGCCAGAGGCGTTGCGGCAGAAGGTCGTAAAAGTCGTGGGCAAAGGCGCGGAGGACGGTCGTGTCGACACGCCCACCGGCACGCCCAACCTTGACAAGTTCGGGCGCGACCTCACAGCCATGGCACGTCAGGGCAAGCTCGACCCGGTGCTCGGCCGCGCGCAGGAAATCGAAAGTACGATCGAAGTGCTCGCGCGGCGCAAGAAGAACAACCCCGTGCTGATCGGCGAGCCGGGTGTCGGCAAGACAGCGATCGTCGAAGGGCTGGCGCAACGCATCATCAACGGCGACGTGCCTGAAGTGCTGCGCGGCAAGCGGCTCGTCGAAGTCAACATCAACTCGATGGTAGCGGGCGCGAAGTATCGCGGCGAATTCGAGGAGCGCGCCAAGCAACTGATCGATGAAGTCACAGCGAAGCAGGACGAGCTGATTCTGTTCATCGACGAACTGCACACGATCGTGGGCGCGGGGCAGGGCGGGGGCGAGGGCGGCCTCGATATCGCGAACGTGCTCAAGCCTGCGCTTGCGCGCGGCGAACTCAGTCTGATCGGCGCAACGACACTCAACGAGTATCAGAAGTACATTGAAAAGGATGCCGCGCTCGAGCGGCGCTTCCAGCCGGTGTTGGTGCCGGAGCCGACGGTCGAGCAGACCATCGTCATCCTGCGTGGCCTGCGCGACAAGCTCGAGGCACACCACCAGGTGACGTTCGCCGACGATGCGTTCGTTGCGGCAGCCGAACTGTCGGATCGCTACATTACGTCGCGCTTTTTGCCGGACAAGGCCATCGACCTGATTGACCAGGCGGCGGCACGTGTGCGCATCGGCGCGACCTCGCGTCCCGCGGCCATCCAGGAACTCGAAGCCGAAATCGCGCAGACGAAGCGCGAGCAGGATTATGCCTCCTCGCGCAAACGCTTCGATGAAGCGAAGGCTTTCGAGGCAACTATCGGCGAAAAGCAGACGAAACTCGACGAGCAGATGGAAGCATGGCAGCGCAAGACCGGTTCGGAGACGCTCGAAGTGACCGTGCAGTCAATCGCCGAAGTGGTGTCGCGTCTTACCGGGATTCCGGTCACGGAACTCACGCAGGAAGAGCGCCAGAAGCTGCTGGATATGGAGAAGAAGCTGCGCGAACGCGTGGTCGGCCAGGATGACGCGGTGATTGCCGTGAGCGATGCCGTGCGCCTGTCAAGAGCCGGACTCGGCCAGACGAACCGGCCGATCGCGACGTTCCTGTTCCTCGGACCCACGGGCGTCGGCAAGACCGAACTCGCTAAGGCGCTGGCAGAAACGGTGTTCGGCGACGAGCAGGCGGTCGTTCGTATCGACATGTCCGAGTACATGGAGCGTCACTCGGTCGCGCGGTTGATCGGGGCCCCTCCGGGCTACGTCGGGTACGACGAGGGCGGGCAACTGACCGAGCGCGTGCGGCGGCGCCCTTACAGCGTGATCCTGCTTGACGAGATCGAGAAGGCGCACCCCGACGTGTACAACGTGCTGCTGCAGGTGTTCGACGACGGGCGGCTGACCGACGGCAAGGGCCGCGTGGTGGACTTCAGCAACACGATCATCATTGCGACGAGCAACCTCGGCGCATCGATCATCATGGACAACCTCGAAAAACCGGAGGGGGACCGCCAGACCGAGAAAGCAATCCGCGAGGAATTGATGGGGGTGCTCAAGGGCCACTTCCGGCCTGAGTTCCTGAACCGGATCGACGAGATCATCGTTTTCCACGGGCTCTCGCGCGACAACATCCGCTCGATCGTGCAGATCCAGCTCGAACGGGTCGTGCGCACTGCCGCTGCACAGGACATTACTCTCAAGATAGACGAATCGGTTGTCGATCACCTCGCCGATGCTGGTTACCGGCCGGAGTTCGGTGCACGCGAGTTGAAGCGCCAGATTCGCCAGGAACTGGAAACGCGGCTTGCGAAGGAGATGCTTGGCGACGTCCTGAAGTCGGGTGACACCGTCGATGTCAGTTACGACAAGGATAGCGGCAAAGTGAAGTTCAGCAAGAGCGAGGCGCCATCCACGCCCAAGGCAACGGGCGCGAAGGGTAGCAACGGACGTGCGAAGAAGAAACCGTCCAAAGAGGCCAGCAGCCCCGAGGAAACGGAAAGCGCTCACTCGAAGCAATGAGGTGCATAACCAGCTGGGAGCCACCGCTACGTCATTGCCGACGGTGTACGGGGTCCCAGCCTGGGTGATCCGGGCGATGTGACAGTGCTTGTGCTGCGTGTACTGTGCACGCCCGCCACGGATCGATCTGTACCTTTCACGATGCATCAACCTGATTAGACTGATCTCGTATCCACGCTTTATGCCGTGATGCGGCGTAACCTCAATCCGGATAGCCATCAGGCATCCTAATAAAGGCCATGGAGTTTCAGATGACCACACGACGCGAAGTGCCTGGAATCCGACCGTATGACGGACCCGCTGGGGGCTGGGGAGCGCTCCGGGCGACAGCTCAGGCCGTCCGAACACAAATGGAAAGCATCGAGGCGCCGATCACGTTGATGCGGACCAATCAGCCTGATGGCTTCGATTGTCCGGGTTGCGCGTGGCCTGACAAGGAGCACAAATCCACGTTCCAGTTCTGCGAGAACGGCGCCAAGGCGGTCACATGGGAAGCGACGACCAAGCGGGTCACGCCGGAGTTCTTCGAGAACAACACGGTGTCGTCGCTGCTGCAACGGACGGATTACGAACTGGAGGATCTCGGCCGCCTGACGCATCCGCTCGTCTACGACCGTGCCACGGACAAATTCCGGGCGGTCGAATGGGAGGACGCATTTGCTCGCATTGGTGAAGTGCTGCGCGGCTTGTCCTCGCCCGACGAGGCCGAGTTTTATACCTCAGGCAGAGCGTCGAATGAGGCCGCCTACCTCTTTCAGTTGCTTGCGCGGGAATATGGCACCAACAATTTCCCGGATTGCTCGAACATGTGTCACGAGCCGACCAGCGTTGGCTTGCCCCAGTCGATCGGGATCGGCAAAGGTACGGTATCGCTGGATGATTTCGACAAGACCGAACTGATCCTCTCGATCGGCCACAACCCGGGCACGAATCATCCCCGCATGATGGGGACGCTCCACGAATGTTCGCGGCGCAACGTGCCGATCATCGTGTTCAATCCGCTGCGCGAGCGCGCGCTGGAGCGCTTCGCTGATCCGCAGAGCGTTTTCGAAATGGCGACCTTCGCGTCGACCCGAATCGCGTCGACCTATTTTCAGCTCGACGCCGGTGGAGACGCAGCCGCCCTCAAAGGCATCATGAAGGCGCTCCTGCAGATGGACGCGGAACAGGGCAACACGGTTCTGGACCACGAGTTCATTGCAACGCATACCCAGGGGTTCGACGCGTTTGCCGCCGATCTGGAAGCGACGTCATGGGACGATATCGAAAAGGCCAGTGGACTCACGCGTGAGGATATCGACGAGGTTGCGATTGCCTATGCAAAATCGAATGCGACGATTGTCACGTATGGTATGGGCGTTACCCAGCATAACAAAGGTACCGCCAATGTCCGTCTGATTGCGGATCTGTTGCTATTGCGCGGGAACATCGGCAAACCCGGCGCAGGCATCTGTCCTTTGCGCGGGCATTCCAACGTGCAGGGGAACCGCACGGTCGGTATCACCGAAAAACCGTCCGCCACCTTCCTCAAGCAGATCGAAGATGTATTTGGCTTCAAGCCGCCCGCGGCGCACGGACACGATGCCGTCCAGGCGATGCAGGCAATGATCGACGGTACGGCCAAGGCGCTGATTTGTCTCGGTGGAAACTTCGCTGTTGCGTTACCTGATTCCGAGCAGTGCTTTCCGGCCATGGGCAAGCTCGATCTGAGCGTCCATCTCGGTACCAAGCTCAATCGTTCGCACCTGCTGGTGGCAAAAGAAACGTACGTGCTGCCAGTTGTGGGGCGCACGGAACTGGATATCCAGGCGACCGGCCGGCAATCCATTACGGTCGAGGATTCCATGTCGATGGTCCACGCTTCTTCGGGCAAGCTGAAGCCTGCTTCCGAACACTTGCTATCTGAGCCTGCGATCGTCGCCGGTATTGCGAGAGCTGCGTTACCGAATAGCAAGGTGGCATGGTCGGAACTGGTTGCCGACTACGACAAGATTCGGGACCTGATCGAGCAAACTGTGCCGGGATTCGAGGCATTCAACGCACGAATCAGAGTGCCGGGCGGATTCCGTATGCCGCTTCCCCCGACCGAACGCGTGTGGCCCACGCCGTCAGGCAAGGCGATGTTCTCGGTGTACGGCGGGGTGAAGGAAGATGCAGACGTTTTCGGCGCTGAAAATGTGCTGCGACTCATCACAATCCGCAGCCACGACCAGTACAACACCACCATCTATGCCATGGACGATCGTTACCGGGGCGTGTTCGGTCGCCGTGACGTGCTGTTTATGAACGAAGACGATCTTGCCGCACGTGGACTCGAGCATGGCGATCTGGTCGACATTGAAACGATTTCAGCGGGCAGGCAGCGAAGCTTGAAGAAAATAACGGTAATTGCTTACAACATCGCACCGGGTTCAGTGGCGGCATACTATCCTGAAGCGAACGTGCTGGTGCCGCTCGACTTTATCGATAAGGAGAGCGGCACGCCTTCGTACAAGTCTGTTCCGGTTCATGTTGTGCGCTCGGCACAAGCCTGACTTTGAGCGATGACGGGTCGATCAACCGGACGTGCGCGTCCAGTTGACCGGCCTGCAGGATAACGGGCGTGAACGCCGTTTTACGCAAATGCGGTTGTCACCTGGAGCCATTGATCAATTATGGAAATCTTCGATGCATTCCACCTTGCCAGGTTGCAGTTTGCGTTTACGGTTTCATTTCACATTATTTTTCCCGCGATCAGTATCGGCATGGCGAGTTTCCTCGCGGTGCTGGAATGGCGCTGGCTGCTCACCGGCGACGTTGCCTATAAGGAGATGTTCCAGTTCTGGTCGAAGATCTTCGCGGTGGGCTTCGGCATGGGGGTGGTCTCGGGCGTGGTGATGGCTTACGAGTTCGGCACCAACTGGAGTGGCTTTTCCAGCGTGGCCGGCAACGTCACGGGGCCGCTTCTGACTTACGAAGTGCTGACCGCATTCTTTCTCGAGGCCGGCTTTCTCGGCGTCATGCTGTTTGGCTGGCAACGCGTCAGTCCACGCGCGCACTTCTTCGCCACGCTAATGGTTGCGGTGGGCACACTCATTTCCACGTTCTGGATTCTCGCGTCGAACAGCTTCATGCAGACGCCGCAAGGATTCGCTGTCGAGAATGGTCGGATCGTACCGGTCGACTGGATGAAGGTGATTTTCAATCCTTCGTTTCCGTATCGCCTCGCGCATATGACGATTGCCGCGTTCATCGTCGCGGGCTTCATTGTTGCCGCGTGCGGTGCGTGGCATCTGTTGCAGGGTCGGCGCGACAAACCCGTCACGCGTAGTTTTTCGATGGCGCTGTGGATTCTGCTTTTCCTGACGCCAATACAGATTTTCGTCGGCGATGCGCACGGACTCAACACGCGCAAATATCAGCCGGCCAAGATCGCGGCGATTGAAGGCCTGTGGGAAACCGAGCACGGGGGCACCGCGCTCAATCTGGTCGGCCTGCCCGATATGGATGCGGAAGTGACGCGATACACGATCCAGATACCGCATCTGGGCAGCCTGATTCTGACTCACAGTTGGGATGGCGAGATTCGCGGCCTGAAAGAGTTTCCGCCCGAGGACCGTCCGTATTCGCCGATCGTGTTCTGGACTTTCCGGATCATGGCGGGTCTCGGCATGTTGATGTTGTTGACGGCGCTGCTTGGTCTGCTGCTCAGAGTGCGCGGCCGCCTCTACGAGACGCGCTGGTATCAGGGTTTCGTCCTGTGCATGGGGCCTTCCGGAATCGTGGCGCTATTGGCGGGGTGGGTAACGACCGAGGTCGGCCGTCAACCGTGGACGGTCTACGGTGTCCTGCGCACTGCGGACTCTGTCTCGCCGGTCAGTTCCCAGCAGGTCGGCGTTTCCTTGCTGATTTTTGTGCTGGTGTATTTCCTCGTGTTCGGCATGGGCTTCTACTACATGATGAAGATGATGAAGCGCGGACCTGAAGAGCACGTCGAGCGCCGCGATTCCCGTCGGCATCCGGTCCTGCGTAATCGTCCGTTGGACGCACTGGAAGGGGAGTGACGCCATGCAAATCGATCTTCCTGTTGTGTGGGCCGCGATCATCGGACTCGGCGTTTTTATCTACGTGATGCTGGACGGCTTCGACTTGGGCATCGGCCTGCTGTTTCCGTTTTTCGAGGAGAAGGGCGACCGGCAAGTGATGCTCAATACCATCGCGCCGGTCTGGGACGGTAACGAGACATTCCTCGTGCTCGGCGGCGCCGGGCTTTACGGGGCGTTCCCGGTGGTCTATTCGACGCTGCTGCCGGCGAACTATCTCCCGCTGATCCTGATGGTGATCGGCCTGATCTTCCGCGGGGCGGCCTTCGAACTGCGCGCCAAGGCCGTCAGGACCCAACACGCGTGGGACCTCGCCTTCATTGGCGGTTCCGCGCTCGCGGGGCTCTGCCAGGGCATCGTGCTGGGGTCGCTGCTGCAAGGCATCAAGATCGTCGATGGCCGCTTTGCCGGCGGCGCGTTCGACTGGCTGTCGCCGTTCAGCCTGTTCTGCGGAATCGGCGTACTCACCACGTATGCGACGCTCGGTTGCGGCTGGCTTGTCCTGAAGACGGATGGCGAATTGCAGCACAAGATGCGTGAGGTGATGCGGCCGCTTGTGAGCATCCTGCTCGGGGTGATGGTCGTCGTGAGTCTATGGACGGTAATCGGCTTGCCGGCGGTTGCACATCGCTGGTTCGGCAGCGGCAATCTCGGCTGGTTTCTGCCGGTGCCGATTCTTGTGGTCGCTTGTGTGTGGGGCGTCTTCCGTTCGCTTCGCCAGAAGCACGAGGCGACGCCGTTCCTGCTCACGCTCGCGCTGTGCTTTCTCGGCTATAGCGGTTTGCTCATCAGCATCTGGCCGAACATCGTTCCGCCGTCGCTGACGATCTGGGAAGCATCGTCGAGCCACTCGAGCCAGTTGTTTGCGCTGGTCGGCACGGTGATCGTGCTGCCGATCATCCTTGTCTACAACGTCATGCAGTATCGCGTGTTCCGGGGCAAGGTGCGCGAAGGGGATGCCGGTTACCACTGAGGTGACGGCGCAGCCAGACCATTAAAAGAGCACATTATGATTGTGAGGCCAGGGCAGAACTGGTTCCGGCTGCTGTTTGTCTGGAACGGTTCCGTGTTGCAGTCGATTATTCCGCAGTTGGTTTTTATGGCCGCGGTCAGCAGTCTTGCTGTCGTGACGCAAGGGCGCATTTTCGGCGAGAAAATCCCACTTAATACGGCGCCGTTCACATTGTTCGGCCTGGCGCTTGCGATCTTCCTGGCGTTCCGCAACAACGCAAGTTACGAGCGCTTCAATGAGGCGCGCCATCTTTGGGGCAGCATCCTGATCTCGGCGCGGGCGCTGACTTCGCAGATGCTGTGTTACGTGCCGCGGAGCGATCACCACGTTCAAATGGCTCATACGCTGATTGCGAGTGTGTACGCGTTGAAGCATCAACTGCGCGGGACCGACCCGACTTCCGATCTCGTTCGCTTTCTCGGACGCACGCGCACAGAGGCATTGCAGCACACCTGCTACAAACCGACCGCGCTGCTCAATGAGCTTCGTCGCGACTTTGCCGATCTGCAAGTGCGGGCCTTGATGTCGGATACCCAGCTCTGGATGCTGGACGCGCAGATCAACGAATTGGGAAAGACGGTGGGAGGGTGTGAACGGATCGCATCGACGCCCATCCCGTTTGCCTACAGTGTGTTGCTGCACCGCACCGTCTACGCCTATTGCGTTTTGTTGCCGTTCGGTCTGGTCGATTCGACGGAGTTCTTCACGCCGCTTCTTTGTGTTTTCATTTCCTATACGCTCATTGCGCTCGAAGCGATTGCTAGCGAAGTCGCCGAGCCTTTTACCGTCGCGCCGAATGCGCTGGCGCTTGATGCCATGACCCGCAACATCGAGCGTTCGATTCTCGAGCTTTGCGGCTGCGAACTTCCTGAGGAGGTCGTACCGGTGCGTGCGTACCAGTTGACTTAGGGGGCGTTCTTCGACGCGTTCGGTCAGTCTGCCCGACAGGACGTGCACCAGCTTCGCCGTCGCTCATGATACGGCGCGCGAACTGTACTCCTGAAATTCGGCACAGACTGTGCGTCCCGAGGGCGAGCCCGACGCACTATCCTGCCAACAGGACATTGGCGAACCGGCGGTCGTCCCGGTCAGACAGATCGACTGCCGCCAACGCCACATGCCGCCGCCCACCTTCGGATAGATCGTGAACATCGTCCACCAGCCCATATTCGCCGACACTGCATCTCCCCATGGCATATCCGCCGGTGCCGTCACGACTACGCTCGATACGCTTGATCGTCCACTGCGGGATTTACGCCTGTCCGTTATCGATCAATGCAATTTCCGCTGTACGTACTGCATGCCGCGGGAGACCTTCGGCGCAGACTACCGGTTCCTGCCGTCTTCGGAACGCCTGTCGTTTGAACAGATGGTCAAGCTCGCGAAAGCGTTCGCACTGCTCGGGGTGGAGAAAATCCGCATCACGGGCGGCGAGCCGCTCCTGCGGCGTGGACTCGAATCCCTGATCGAACAACTCGCGAAACTGACCACACCTGGCGGCAAACCGCTGGAGCTCGCGCTGACGACAAACGGCTCCCTGCTTGCCGCAAAGGCGCGTTCGTTGCGTGACGCCGGCCTCGGTCGCGTGACGGTGAGTCTCGACGCGGTGGACGATGCCATATTCCGCCGGATGAGTGACGTCGACATGCCCGTGTCGCGGATCCTGGATGGGATCGAGGCCGCGCGCGCGGTGGGACTCGACCCGGTCAAGGTCAACGCCGTGATCGAGCGAGGCGTCAACGACAGCCAGATCCTCCCGCTCGTGCGGCAGTTCAGGGGCACCGGCGTGGCCGTGCGCTTCATCGAATTTATGGACGTTGGCGGCGCGGGCGGCTGGTCGAACACGAAGGTGATCACGGCGCGCGAGACGCGTGACATCGTCGAATCAGCGTTTCCGCTGGTCCCCGTCGTCGTTCGTGAACAGACGGGCACCGCCGTCAACTATCGCCATGCCGACGGCACAGGCGAAGTCGGCTTCATCGCGAGCGTATCGCAGCCATTCTGCGGGTCGTGTTCGCGCGCTCGTGTATCGGCCGACGGTCAACTTTATTCATGTCTTTTCGCCACGCATGGCACGGACCTCAAGCCCTGGCTCACTGAGGCCGCTTCAGTTGAGCAACTGGCTGGGGTCGTCCGCAGCCGGTGGACCCAGCGCGACGATCGCTACTCCGAGCTTCGCTCGACGCCGCGTCGGCCAGGATCGGGGAAAGCCTATCCCACCGTCCGCATGTCGCTGGTCGGCGGTTGAGGCCTGACGAGTCCTTGCGAAGCAGGCACAGACCGGAGTTCTGCCATGACAACACCGTCGCCCAGCGATCGCGCACAGCTTGACGTGGCGAATGTCGGCAAGCGTGCAAACGATCCTGCGCTTGTCCAGGCCACGATCGCGTCGGGCTTCGAAGTGCGGGTCCAGCTTCAGCCGATCGACATCCAGTCGGAAATCATGCCGGTCACGCGCAATCCCAACGTTGGCGCGATCGTGAACTTCCTCGGCGTGGTACGTCATTGCGGCGATTTCGACGACGTGGTCGCACTCGAGCTCGAGCACTATCCGGGGATGACGGAGCAGTCGTTCAGCAGCATCGTTGAAGAGGCCATCGCACGATGGCACCTGGAGGCGGTGAAGATCGTGCATCGGGTGGGCCGCGTCGCGCTTGGCGAGGCGGTGGTGCTCGTCGTGGTGGCCGCGCCGCATCGCAGGGCAGCATTCGACGCGTGTGAATTCCTGATGGACTTCCTGAAGGCCCATGCACCGCTGTGGAAGAAGGAAATCCGCCGTGACGGCGAAGTCACATGGGTCGAAGCCAAGACGCACGACGAACAGGCGATGCTACGGTGGGGTTGATGCGCGATTCGCTCAAAACGTGCGCCCACATCGCGCCGGCAACAGGAACATATCAATGAAACTCACCATCAGATATTTCGCTAGCGTTCGTGAACAACTCGGCATCTCGCAGGAGATTGTGCACATAGACGCGCCCGAACTCCCCGTTGACTCCTTGCGGGTCAGGCTCGCGTCGAGAGACGAGCGGATGGCCGAGGCACTGCGCGTGGGCCGGCCGCTGCGCACAGCCGTCAATCACGAGATGGTCGCCGACACCTTTGTCGTGCGCGAGGACAGCGAAATCGCGTTCTTTCCGCCAGTGACGGGTGGCTGAGGCTGCTGCCTTCAAGATCCCAATCGAGCCGCTACCTGGCGCACATCGCGACGAGCTTGCCCACAGTAATCACCGCCTGCTCGATCTCGCTTGACCAGGGGCTGCTGTAATTGAGGCGGATGAAGTTCCGATAGGTCGTCTCCGAGACCGAGAACATGTAGCCCGGTCCGATGGTGATACCTTGCTCGAGCGCGAGGTTATAGAGCCGCATCGCGTCGACCTTTGGCGGCAGCTCGATCCACAGCACATATCCGCCCGCGGGGTTGGACATGCGGGTGCCTTCAGGAAAGAAACGCGAGACGGTCGCCTTCATCAGATTGGCCTGCTGCGCATACGCTCTGCGCACCCTGCGCAGATGATGCTCATAGCCGTCGCGTTCAAGGAATTCCGCAATCGCCATTTGCGGAATCGACGGAGACGTCAGCGTATTCAGGAACTTGAGTTTCTCCACCTGATCGCGATATCGGCCCGGCAGCGCCCAACCAATCCGATAGGCTGCCGTGAGGGTCTTCGAGAACGACCCGCAGTGCAGCACCAGCCCCTTCGTGTCGAAGGACTTCAACGTGCTGGGATGCGTGCTGTCATAGTGAAGCTCGTTGTAGACACCATTCTCGATGACCGGAATGTCCCGCTTCGTCAGGAATTCCACGAGTTCGCGCTTGCGTTCGTCGGGCATCAGAAAACCCAGCGGATTCTGGAAGTTCGGCATGACCATGCAGGCCGTGATGGTCTGCGACTCCACGATCGCGGCGAGCGCTTCAATATCGATGCCATGCTCCGGATGCGTCGACACCTCGATCGCTTTCATGCCCATCCGTTCGATCGCATGGAGCATCGCGTAGAACGTCGGTGACTCGACCGCGATCACGTCGCCGGGCTTCGCGACCGCTTGCAGGCACAGATTGATCGCCTCAGTTGCGCCGACCGTGATGATGATCTCGTTCGGATCGACGGCCATGCCGTTCTCGAGGTAGCGTCGCGCGATCTGCCGCACAAGCGCCGCATTGCCGGGCGGCAGCGCGTCGGTCACGCCCCAGCGCGTCTTGCCGCGTCCCGCGTCGTAGGCGTAGCGATTGATCCTTTCGAAGGGAAAGAGGCCAGGGTCGGGGTAGGGCGAACCGAGCGGCACGGCATCGTCGACACCGATCGAGCGCAAGGTGGACAGCACCAGCCGGCTCACGTCGACCGGCGACGAAATCGGAATTGGCTTCGATGGCCGGAGTTCGAGTGTTTTCCGTTCGCCCCCGTCGCCCCGGAAGTTGACGAAATAGCCCGACTGAGGCCTTGCCGTCAACAAACCACGACTTTCGAGCAGCAAATAGGCGCGGATGACGGTCGTCACGCTGAGCCGGTGCTGCTGGCTGGTCTGCCGTACCGATGGAAGGCGTTCGCCATGCCCGTACACGCCTTGCCGGATCAGCTTCTCGATGTCATCTGCCAGCTTCTCGTAGAGATTCATCGGACGATTCCCTTAGCGTTCCGCAGCGGCACGTTGTATCGGCCTCTCCACCGGCCTGCATGCGCTCGCCTCGCCATGCCGCCGCCCGGTGCAAGGAGCGTAGCAGAACTGTACTGACCCGAGTCGGCCCGATGTGTGCACTCAGCGACTGATGACCCAGCCTTAACCTGTTCTCCATCGAATACGCATTGCCAAGCCGCCTCGCAGGGGCCCTCCGATGCGTAAAAACTGGTTCGAATCATGCGAGATCGGTACAAAGGGAGGTTGGGCACTATGAATCTGCTAGAAGCCATGCGGATTTACGTCAGGGTGGTTGAGCGCGAGAGTATTTCCGGCGCGGCACGGGACCTCAATATCGGGCAGCCGGCCACGAGCGAACGTATCGAGCGGCTGGAGAAATACCTCGGCTGCCGGCTCCTGCTCCGTAGCGCACGCGCTTTCAATTGCACGCCCGAAGGCGTCACCTTCTACGAGCGTAGCAAAGCGATTCTGCTCGCCGTGGAGCAGGCGGTCGCTGAAGTGTCGAACGACGCGCAGGATCTCAAGGGAACGATTCGTATCGCGGCGCCTCATTGCTTTGGCGAGACGGTCGTGCCGGAAGCGTTGACCCTCGTGCGCGCAGCTTATCCGCAACTGGACCTGGAGCTGGTCCTGAACGACCGGATCGTCGACCTCGTGACCGAAGGCGTCGATATTTCGTTTCGTCTTGGGCAACTTGGGGAAGGGGCGTTCATTGCCCGTCAGTTGGGGCAGGTCGGGCGGGTTCTCGTTGCCGCGCCAGGATATCTCAGCCAGCACGGTCCGATCACCGAACCGTCTGAACTGGTCAAGCATCCGTTCATTCGGGTCCAGGGCATGTTCGGCACCGATCAGTTGCCGCTCAGGCACATGGCGACCGTCGTGGAGAGCGCGCCGATCCGTACCGCAATCAAGACCAGTCATTGGCGGCCCATGTATGAAATGATTCTGTCCGGCGTCGGCATCGGGGTGCTGGAAGAACCGGCATGCGTCGATGCGCTTGCAGAGGGCAGGCTCGTGCGCCTTCTGCCGGAATTCGAGGTGCTGCCTTTCGATCTGAATGTACTGATTCAGGCGCAACGTCCGGTGCCGCCACGGGTACGGATGATGGTGACGATGTTGAGAAAGTGCACGTCGGAAATCCTCGAGAGGGCGCACGTCGACTACGGCGAAGTAACGAGTCGCCTGGAAGTAGTTCCCGACGATGATGTGTCCGCACTTCTAACACCATCGTTGCGGGCCTGAACGTGCAACGATGGCTGAGGCCGGGATATCTGGCAACCCCCGGCAACCGATAGCAGGAATCGGAAGGTGCTTACTCTGCCTGCGTCAACGACACCGACGCTTCGCTCGTCAGCATCAGGAATGTCAGCGTCTCGCACAGATAGAGGCGCACTACGGTATCGGTATGGCTCACGTATCCGATAGACAGCTCTTCGCCAAGATGCAACTCGAAGTCGCCGCCACGCGTGGATAGCACGCTGCCGCCGGCAAGCGCGGGCGCCCAGATGATGTCGCCATTCACGATCCGCTTGATGTGCTCGATCACCGGATAACCCTGATCGCGCGCCTCGCCGAGCGCCGTATATGCATCGGCGCCGAGCAGCACGGAATAGGGTCCGTCGACACCGGCAAGCCGCAGCTCTTCGAGCGCGTTGCTGATCGTGTTCGGATAATCGCTGACGTCGGCCGGCAGCGCGAGCGACGGATTCGACGAGCCTTCGCGAAGCCCGCCAATGCCCGCAGCCTTATATCCATCGAAAATCGCGCGATCTTCGGCATAGGCGAGCTGCTTGGCTGCTTCCTTCGCGGGCTGCCAGTCGGCGTCTTTCGCGCCGCGCACGACGCTGTCGATTGCTTCGCGCTGCAGCTCGAACGGCACGGTCAATTGCACGAGGCTCTTTACCTCAGCCAGCTTCGCTACGACGCCCTGCTGCGGCGCGGCGATTGCGATCTGATGCCCTGTGCCGACGCCAGACAGTTCGGTTCCGCCAGGACCCTTGACATCGACCACACGACGGCCGGCGACGCTGCGCTTGAACGTGCGCGCCACTTCGTCTTCGAGCTGCGACCAGGCGGCACGGGAGATGGGGGCAAGCTCGCGATGCAGATTATTCATGTTGAGAGATTCCCTTGAGAGAGCCAATGTTCAGCGAGCCGTCGTGACGCGACTCGGCGGATGAAGTTGATTCGAGCGGTTGCTCGACAACGGCGGCGGCCGCTTGCGGATCGCGATCTGCGAGCGCTTCGAGCAAGGTGGCCGACGGGATGAAGAAGAGGTTGCCCGTGACCGCGCGGCTGTAGTCGAGCAGCCGGTCGTAGTTGCCCGGCGGCCGCCCGACGAACATGTTTTCCATCATCTGCTCGATAGGCTCGGGCGAACGCGCGTAACCGATAAAGTAGGTGCCGAATTCGCCCATGCCGGGGCGGCCGAATGGCATGTTGTCGCGGAGGATTTTCACTTCCTCGCCGTTCTCGGTGATCGTGGTGAGCGAGCTGTGCGAACACGTCGGTTTGACCGCTGCATCGAGCTCAATGTCGGCCAGTTTCGTACGGCCGATAATGCGCTCCTGAGTCTCGACGGAAAGCGAATTCCAGCCGGTCATGTCGTGCAGATACTTCTGCACGATGACATAACTGCCGGCCTCGAACTCCGGGTCCTCGTCACCGATGCGGGTGAAATCGACAGCCTCGCGACCCTGCGGATTCTCGGTGCCGTCAACAAAGCCCACCATGCTGCGCAGATCGAAGTTGCGAAAACCGTGTACTTCCTCGATGACCGAGACCGCCGTACCGAGCCTTCCTGTCAGCTGCGTGGCGAGCTCGAAGCAGAGATCCATCTGATCCGCGCGGATGTGCAGCAGGATATCCCCCGGCGTACTCACGGCGCGGCGTTCGCCGGCGCCGAATTCGCGGAACGGATGCAAACTCGCCGGGCGCGGGGCGCCGAACAACGTGTCCCACACGTCGGAGCCGAAGCCGACCACGCATGACAGGTTGCCGGAGGGGACGCGCTTGCCGACCGAGCGCACCAGGGCGGCAACGTCCCCGCACCACGCACGCACCTGTTCAGCGGGCTCCTGGCCGGGCGCGAGGGTCGCGACGATGAAGATCGCGCTACGTGTGATGTCATTACAGACGGCTTGCGATTCTGGGGTGTCTTTGGGCATCGGATTGAATATTGATGAACCGTTATTGATTCCGGGAATGGAGCGAATGTCTTTCCGCCTTCGCGATCATCTGTCTAAGGCTCGCGCAAATTTTTCGTCCGGATGATTGAGGCATGTGTGCTGCCGCAGCCGCCGCAAGTACACATTAAGCGTTGCTTCGTCATCAGGAGGTGCGCAGATATACGTGACATTGTCGATGTTCAACTATGCGTCCAGAGATGTTATACCGCCCAGGCACATTATGGAAACAGGGCAAAGGATCTGGATGAGTCCGAATGCGGCATTCCGAAGCCAGACGGGCGACCCGATTGTGTTTTGCATGTTTGCCGGCGGGCAACGTATCAAGCGGCGTCAGGCGAGATCATGCGCTGATAAAGTTCGACATGGTTTTGTCGTAAATCTCTGCTTCTCATTCGATACTTCATATCGGACTGGCGGTCTTTTATTCTCCTGTCATATCGTTACCATCCGTTCAAGGCTGTCTATCGCAGCAAGAAAGGCTGCGCCAGATAATTCGCATTGCGAATGGAGGTGGGGTGCGGTGAATCTGCTCGAAGCCATGCGCATCTACGTCAGGGTGGTTGAGCGTGGGAGTATCTCCGGCGCGGCGCGGGACCTCAATATCGGACAGCCGGCCGCGAGCGAACGCATCGAGCGGCTGGAGAAGTACCTTGGCTGCCGGCTCCTGCGCCGTAGCGCACGCGCTTTCAATCGCACGCCCGAAGGCGTCACCTTCTACAACTGTAGCAAGAGGATTCTGCACGCCGTGGAACAGGCGGTCGCTGAAGTGTCGAGCGACGAGCAGGGTCTCAAGGGAACGATTCGTATCGCGGCGCCTCATTGTTTTGGCGAGACGGTCGTGCCGGAAGCGTTGACGCTGGTGCGCGCAGCCTATCCGCAACTGGACCTGGAGCTGGTCCTGAACGACCGGATCGTCGACCTGGTGACGGAGGGCGTCGATATTTCGTTTCGTCTTGGACAACTTGGCGAAGGGGCGTTCATTGCCCGTCAGTTGGGGCAGGTTGGGCGGGTTCTCGTTGCCGCGCCAGGCTATCTCAGCCAGCACGGTCCGATCACCGAGCCGTCTGAACTGGTCAAGCATCCGTTTATTCGGGTTCAGGGCATGTTCGGCACGGATCAGTTGCCGCTCAGGCACATGGCGAACATTGTGGAGAGCGCGCCGATCCGTACTGCGATCAAGACCAGTCATTGGCGACCCATGTATGAAATGATCGTTTCGGGCGCCGGCATCGGGGTGCTGGAAGAGCCGGCATGCGTCGATGCGCTTGCGGAGGGCAAGCTGGTCCGAATCCTGCCGGAATTCGAGCTGCCGCCATTCGAACTGAATCTCCTAAGTCAGACCCAACGCCAGATACCCATGCGGGTACAACTGATTGTGACGATGCTAAACCATTGCACGCCGGAAATCCTCGGCAGAGCGCGCGCCGAGGTCAAAGCCCACCTCGACCGATACCATGAATCGGAAATAAACAAATGGCACGCGATGCGAAAATCACTATCTTTGATAGACAACGTAGCCGAGTCAAGGAGCTATCAAATGGCACAACAGTTGATCGTCGCGGTTTTCGACAGTGTGGACGTCGCCGAAAGAGCCGGTCGGGATTTCCGGAATTTTGAGGAAAAAGACCTTGGTTTCAAAATCGAGAGCGGCGTGCTGGTTCAAAAGGACGCCACAGGTAAGCTGATCCTGCTCGACAAGCAAACCCGGCCGTTTTGGGGCACAGTGATCGGTGCGCTGACGGGCGGTTTGATTGGGATGCTTGGTGGACCGGCAGGGGCGCTACTTGGCTTCACGATAGGGGCGAGCGGTGGACTGGCTGAGCATGCGATCAAGGCGACGTTCGACGACGACCTGGTCGCATCGATATCCGGCAAACTGACCCCGGGCCACGTGGCATTCATCCTCGAGGCGCAGGAGGCGTCACCGTTTGAAGTCGACAATATCGTGCTCGGTTACGGCGGGAGTGTGTTTCGCAAACCGCTTGCCTGACCGTGTGCATTCTTCAGGAGTAACCGGACATGGCCGTATCTACCGACGAAGCTACCACTCGTGAAGCGATTGAAGGGCTCTATCGCGCCTTCGAGCAGAAAAGCGTCGTGTTGTTACGAAAGGTCGTTACGCCCGATTGGGAATATATTCCTGAGCCCGCTGGGGCGGCGCCGGGACCTGACCAGATGGTTCAAATATTCGCGAACATCGCCACAGCACTGCCGGATATGAAAATCACCATTCTCGACGTGTTGATTCATGGAGACCGGGTGGGCGTTCGCGCAGAGATCACGGGCACGCAAACCGGGACGCTACTGGGCATTGCTGCCAGTTCCAAACACATCAGCTTCGCGATTCACTCTTTCCATCAGATGCGTGGAAATTTAATCGCGAAGACGTGGCATCTTGAAGACTGGCTATCGGTGTTCCGGCAACTTGGACAGTTGCCACCAACGCTTGAACATTCTTGAATTGCGCAAGGACGGACGCAGAAGCGCCGGCGACCATGCCGATGCTAGTGATGCATTGCTGCAGCGACCAGGAGATGAAACGGAAGCACGAGCAGTGCCGTCCCGCCGACGCCAAGCAGCCACAATGCAATGAACCACAGCAGGCCGTGGCGAGGCGTCTTACGGGTATCACGGCTTACCTGGGACATGGCATGGCTCCTGTCGGCGAGTGCTCCGTTTGTCTGATCCATTCTAGGCGAATGGACTGCCCGAATCCATCTAAAAGCAAACGAGCGAGGCGCGGCGAAGGATTGACCTTCGCCGCGCCTCGCTCCGCTTTGGATGCCTGCACGCCTCTATGCGTTATCCGTTCATGATGCGTCAGAACCGGTGCTGAATCCCCGCCGTCACACCCGCTTGCGTATCCGCCGCGCCAGTCAGGTCACGCGACAGACTGACCGCGTTGTCATGCTTGGCCATCGCGTAACCGCCCGCCATATACAGCACCGTCCGCTTCGACAATGCGTATTGCGCGCGCAGCGAGAACAGCGTCGGATCGGCGTCGCTCGCGTCCTTGATGTCCTGATGGTAGACCGCGGCAAACAGCGAGAAGAACGGCGTCACATCGTATTGGCCGCCGACCCAGTACATATCGCTGCGCAAGGTCGGCGCGGCGGTGTGGAAGGTGCGCCGATAGTTGCGATAACCGGCCATGGCCTTCACCGTGCCGAAGTCGTAGCTCAAGCCCGCGTGGATGCCTTGAATGTAGTTGGTGGTATCCGCGGGCGTCACGCTGTCGTTCGCGCCGTTCTGCCGGTCGAAGGTGGCGACGACGGCAAACGGACCGTTCTCGTAGCCGAGACCGAAGTCGTACTTGGAGCTCGACTTCATGCTGCCCGGCACGTTGCCGAAGCCGTACATGGCGCCGAACTTGAAGCCGGCGTACGTGCCGTCATAGCGCACGGCGTTGGCCGAGCGCGAGAACAAGCCGTCCTTACGACCACCGGTAGCAGTGGATGACGTCGCCCACGAATAGTTCGGCGCGTAACCCATCGGGTCGAACTGCAGCATGTAGTCGTAGGTGGTCGTGAAATTGCGGCCGAGCGTGATTTGCCCGAAGCGGTTTTTCAGGCCGATTGTGGCGCGGCGGTCGAAGATCGCGCCGGGACCGTCGTCGAACTGGCCGTTCGCGACGTTGATGCCGCTCTCCAACTGGAAGACCGCCTTCAGTCCGCCACCGAGGTCTTCGACGCCACGCAGGCCCCAGCGCGAGGTGTTCTTGCCGCCCGAGACAAGACGCGCAGCGCCGCCGTCCTTGCTCGCATGATTCACGTATTCGACGCCCGCATCGACGATCCCGTACAAGGTCACGCTCGATTGCGCATGCGCCGTTGCTGCAAATCCAGCGAGGCCGGCGCACGTCACGCCGAGGGTCGCCTTTGTCATGCTCGACTTCATCAACAGTCTCCTGTGCTTGGTTTATTCACTTCGGTTGGGGATACGGTGTGGCTGGGTCCATCAGCACGTTTTAACTCGCTTCAGCCCGCCTGTGCGAAGGCCCAGCAGTCGTTGGCCGGGAATTCGATCCAGTGACGGCCGGCGGCGCGCGGCACATGGCCGAAGGCGCGTAGGCGCAGATCGCCGCAATGGAACAGGTATTCCCAACGATCGCCGAGATACATCGACGTGATGAGGTCGGCCTCGAGGCGGTTTGCGCCTGGGCCATCGGTGACCTGCACGCGCTCGAGGCGAATCACGGCCTGCGCGTTTTGCCCGGTGGTAAGCGCTTCGCGCGCCTGGGCTTGCAATTGCCAGCCGTCGCCGGCCAGCGTCACGCGTTCACCGTCGACCGCGGCAACGCGCGCGTCGATCCGGTTATTGCTGCCCATGAATTCGGCGGTATAGAGCGAGCGGGGCGCGCCATACAGTTCAGCGGGCGTGCCTTCCTGTTCGATGCGGCCGTTGCGCAGAAGCAGGATGCGGTCGGACATCGCCATCGCTTCGGTCTGGTCGTGCGTGACGCACAAGGCGGACAGGCCGAGCGATACGATCAGTTCGCGCAACCAGGCGCGCGCTTCTTCGCGCAGCTTGGCGTCGAGATTCGACAGCGGTTCGTCGAGCAGAATGACGGGTGGGTTGTAGACCAGCGCCCGCGCAATCGCCACACGCTGTTGCTGGCCACCGGAAAGTTGATACGGATAACGCGCGGCGAGATGGCCGAGGCCGAGCTGGTCGAGCGCAGACTGCACACGCTTTTTTTGCTCAGCGCTCGATACGCGTCGCAACTTCAATCCATAGCCCACGTTGTCCGCCACCGTGCGATGCGGCCACAGCGCATACGACTGAAACACCAACCCAAGCGAACGTTGTTCGACTGGCAGATCGACTTTGGACGCACCGTCGAAAAACACCTTGCCGTCCAGTTCGATACGGCCCGAAGACGGTTGTTCGAGTCCCGCGACTGCGCGCAGCAGGGTGGTCTTGCCGCTGCCCGATGCGCCCAGCAGGCATACCACTTCGCCGGGGTTCAGTTCGAACGACACGCCCTTTAGAATCGGGTTGTCGCCATAGCTGAGAAACAGGTTGTCGACCGAGAGCTTATCCATGCAATTTCACTCCGAAGCGCAGGGCGACGCCGAGTCCGACGCCGACCATCGCGATGTTGATGACAGAAAGCGCCGCGACCTGATCGACCGCGCCGGTCGCCCACAGCGACACCAGTAGCGCGCCGATCACTTCCGTGCCGGGCGAGAGCAGATAGACGGCGGTCGAGTATTCGCGCTCGAAGATCATGAAGATCAGCAGCCATGCCGCGAGCAGACCGAAACGCACGAGCGGCAGCGTCACGTCGAGACTGACGCGCGCGCGGGTGCCGCCGACGCTGCGTCCCGCTTCTTCGAGTTCGGGGCCGACCTGCAGCAACGCGCTTTGAATCAGGCGCATGCCGTACGCGAGCCACACGACCGTGTACGCGATCCAGATGCTCCACATGGAGTTCTTCAGTTCCTTCAGGCCGGGCACGAAGAGGAAAATCCACAGGAAGGCGAGACCGGCGAGCAGGCCGGGCACCGCACGCGGCAGCAGAACGAGGTAGTCGAGCAGGCGCGTGGCCCAGTCGTTGCGGCGATGACCGGCAAAGGCGACCAGCGAATAGAAACCCACTGCGAGCGCGCCACCGAGCACGCCGATGCCGAGCGTATTGAGAATCGCGCGGACCAGGTTGTCCTGTTCGAACAACTCGGTGAAGTTGGCGAGCGTCAGCACTTCGGCGAGATTCACGCCTTCGCCCCAGTTGGTGACGAACGCGCGCAGCGTGATGCCGGAGAGCGGCACGAACACCGTGAGCAGCAGCCACAGCGCGACGATCGCCAGCGCAACCCAGCGCCATGCGCCGAGCGGCAGTACGGTTTGACGTCCCGCCTTACCCTTGACCGTGACGAAGCGGTTCGCGCTCTTCAGCAGGCGTCGTTGCAGCAGCACGAGCGGGAACGTGATTGCGACGATGCACACGGCGACCGCGGCCATCAGGTGATACGAAGGCACGCCGAGCTTGTTGGTGAGCTTGTACAGATACGTCGCCAGTACGAGGTGACCTTCGGGGTCGCCGAGTACGAGCGGCAGACCAAACACTTCGAAGCCGAGGAAGAACACCAGCACGCCGGCGAATAACAATGCTGGCAGCGTCATCGGCAGGCTGACGTCGAGCGCGACACGGAACGGTCGCGCACCGGCGACACGCGCCGCTTCTTCGACGTCCGAGCCGAGATTGCGCAGCGCCGCCGACGAATACAGGTACACGTGCGGCACATGCGTGAGGCCGACGATGATCGTAATCGCGAGAATCGAGTACACGCTCCATGGCGCTTCGGCGGTGCCGAACAGTGCCTTCCACCAGACCGAATAGAAGCCGACCGGACCGGCCGCGACCACATAGCCGAATGCGAGCACCATCGGCGAAACGAATACGGGGGTGAGCAGCAGCGGTTCGAGCCAGCGGCGGCACGGCAGGTCGGTGCGCACCATCAGGAACGCGAGAATGCCGCCGAGTGGGATCGAGATGAACAGCATCCCTGCCGCGATGACGAAAGAGTTCTTCAGCGCGGACCAGAAGTCGGGGTCGCTGAAAATGAATTCGAAGCCGGCAAGACCGAGCGTGCGTTTGGCGTCGAAGAACGGCGCGTTCAGCACGCTCTGGAACAGAATGAAGCCGAGCGGCAGCGCCACCGCGACGGTCAGCACCGCGATGACGAGCCAGCGCAGCAGCCCCGCAAACGGCTGCAGACCGCCGCGCGGCAGCGCGCCTATCGTGCCGCCGTCGGCCGCGAGAGGTGGGGCATCGCGGTGTCCGGTTGCGCTAGTGGAAAGCATGAGTGTCCCCCTGCAGCGTGAAAGCCGCATATCGACAGGTAGTGAAGGAAGGCGCGGCGTCCGCGCGTTTCAGCGTGGACGCCGTCAGGTCAGCCGAGGCTTAGCGCTTGATCGACTGTTGCCATTGCTTGAGGAATTCAAGCCGCTTGGACTGGTCGAGATAAACCAGCAGGCCGGAGCCGATCGGGATCGGCTTGAGCGAGTCGCCGAGTTGTTTCGTGAGACCCGCCATCGACGTTTCGCCGTCGACGTCCGCGCGAATCGAGAACAGGCTCGCCTGGTTCGCGAGCAAGGTCTGGCCGCGTTGCGACAGCAGGTAATCGACCCACAGCTTTGCGGCGTTCGGGCTTTGCGCCTTCTTCGAAATCGTCACGAGGCGGCTCACCACCAGCGTGTAGTCCTTCGGGTAGACGTAGCCGATCGACGGGTCCTTCTTCGCTTTGGTGAGCGCGTAGGAGCCGAGAATGTTGTAGCCGATCAGGTTTTCACCCGAAGAAATGCGCTCCATCATCGCGCCGGTACTCGATTGCAGTTTCGGGCCGGTGGCGCCCATTGCTTTCACGAGGTCCCACGTGACTTGAGGATTGACGCGCGCGTCTTGCGTCAGATAGTTGAAGCCGACGCCGGATTTTTCGATGTCGTACGTGGTGACCTTGCCCTTGAATTGATCCGGTTTGCTTTGCAGCAGCTTGATCAGATCGGCGCGGGTTTGCGGCACTTCCCCTGCGGCCAGCAAGCGCTTGTTGTAGACGATCGCCAGCGGCTCATACGTGGTGCCGTACGCCTGCTTCTGGTACTGCGCCCATTGAGGCAACTGCTTCGCTTCGGGCGATTCGTAACTCGCCATCAGACCGTCGTTGACGAGCTTGACCTGCAGGTCCATCGCCGAGCTCCACAGCACGTCGGCGCTCGTGCTGCTGGCCGCGTTTTCGCTGATGTAGCGGTTGTACAGCTCGGTGCTGTTCATGTCGTTGTATTCGACCTTGACGCCATACAAGCTTTCAAAATCCTTGATGAGCGGGCGCACGAGGGCCGTGTCCGTGACCGAATACACGATCAGCTTGCCTTCCTTCTTTGCCCCGTCGACGGTGGTCTGGTAATCGCTGGGATAACCGGCCGGAAAGGCCGCCCATGCTGAGTTTGCGGCGAATACAACGGCTACGGCGAGATACTTCAAAGAGATTTGCACGTCTTCCTCCAGAAAACATTGTGTTTGTTTTGTGTAGGCGAATGGTAAGAGACGCGTGCTTTCTGAATGCTTTCAGTTTTCGAGGAAAATGCGTCACAATGGTCGAATTCGCCTCATGGATTTCCCTGGGATTCTGTTTATGCGTGTGCTGCTCGTCGAAGACAATCCGATCCTTTCCCGCTCGCTAACCGATGCGCTGACCAGCGCGAAACTCACGGTTGACTGCATGCACGACGGCGAATCCGCCGACCATGTTTTGCGCACACAGGACTACGCGCTGGTGATTCTCGATATCGGTTTGCCGAAGCTCGACGGCCTCGAAGTGCTGCGTCGTTTGCGCGCGCGGCGCAACGCGGTGCCGGTATTGATGCTGACTGCGCATGGTTCGGTGGAAGAGCGCGTGCGCGGACTCGATCTCGGCGCCGACGATTACCTCGCCAAGCCCTTTGCGCTTACCGAACTCGAGGCGCGTGCCCGGGCGCTGCTGCGCCGCAGTCACGGCCAGGAACCGCTGCATGCGCAATGCGGCACGCTGCTTTATGACAGCGTCGACCGCGGCTTCACGCTCAATGGCGAGCCGCTCGCCTTGACCCCGCGCGAACGTTCGGTGCTCGAGGTGCTGATTCTGCGTAACGGTCGCGCGATCAATAAGGACACGCTCTCCGAGAAAATCTTTGGGCTCGATGAATCGGTGAATGCCGATGCCATCGAAATCTACGTGCATCGTCTGCGCAAGAAACTCGAACGCAGTTCGGTCGGCATCGTGACGCTGCGCGGGCTTGGCTATCTGCTGGAAGCGAAAGACGCATGACGCGGCCGAATCTGCGCGTTCGCGTCGCGCTCTGGTTGTTGCTGCCGCTGCTTCTGCTGCTCGCCTTCGATGCATGGCTCACGTATCAGCGCGCAATGAACGCGGCGCATGCGGCTTTCGATCGCACGTTGGAGTTTTCGCTGCGTTCGATACGCGACGGTATCCGTTTGCGCGACGGCCAGATCGAAGTCGACTTGCCGTATCTCGCGCTGGAGATGTTCGAATCCAACGGCGGCGGCAACATCTACTATCAGATCCGCGAGGAGGGCGGCCGGGTGGTGACCGGCTATCCGGATCTGCCCTCAGGCACGAAGGCGCTTGCCGAGCCCTACAGTGTGCAGTTTTACGACGACGTGTTTCGCGGACGGCCGTTACGCATCGCGATGCTGAGATTGCCAGTCCATGATGTGCCGTCAGCGCAGACGCGTGTGGTGCTGGTGCGGGTCGGCGAAACGATCGAGCAGCGCCAGGCATTGGCGCGCGAGATTCTGATTGGCTCACTGCAACAGGAATTCCTGCTGGTGGTGCTCGCGCTCGGCATTGTGTGGCTGGGGGTGGCGCGCGGCTTGCGGCCGCTGAACCGCCTGTCGGCGAAAGTCGCCGCGCGTGCCGAGGACGATCCTACGCCGCTCGATACGGTGGGCCTGCCGAGTGAAGTCGCGCCGCTGGTCGATTCGATCAATCAGTACATCGGCCGCACGCAGTTGATGCAGTTATCGCGCCGGCGATTCTTTAACGACGCGGCGCATCAGTTAAAGACGCCGCTTGCGATCATTCAGGCGGAGTCGGAGCTGGCGTTGCGCGATATCGACGGTGGCGATGAGCCCTCGAACGGCAATGCTCGGCAAGGCGTGCATTTGCGACGGCTGAATCGCGCGGTGCAGCAGGCGGTGCGTATCGTGCAGCAATTGCTGTCGCTCTCGCGGCTCGATGCGGACAGCGGTTATACGATCAAGCATGCCGCTGTGCCGCTGCATAAAGTGGCGCGCAGCGTCACGCTCGACTGGTCGCCGGTGGCGCGCTCGCGTGGTATCGATCTCGGCTTTGAACAGGACGTGCGTATCGACGTGATGGGTCAGACCGATCTGCTGGCGGAACTGGTCGGCAATCTGATCGACAACGCGATTCGTTATTCGGGCGATGGGGCGGTGATTACCGTACGCGTTGCATGCGAAGCTGAGCAACCGTTGCTGCAGGTGATCGATAACGGGCCGGGGATTTCCATCGGTGAACGCGATGCGGTGTTCGAGCGGTTCTATCGCAGCGAAGCGACGCAGGCGGTCGAGGGCAGCGGGCTGGGTTTATCGATCGTGCGGGAGATCACACGCGTGCATGGCGCGGTGATTGCGTTGAGTGATGCGTCCGGTGGTGGGTTGGTGGTTAGCGTGCTGTTTCCGGCGTTAAAGTCCGCGTGACGAGCATGTTGCAACCGCATCGCTACGCGCGGATCGTGAAGCTCTGAGCGTAGGCCGTGGGTTCCGTTTCGCTACCCCACACCTTACCGTCGATCAGCACTTGAGAGCGCTCGTCGCCCGGCACCACGATGCCGACGCGTGCTGCCGCCTCGCGATATAACTCCGTCTGATTGATGTGCGCCGCGATTTCCGCGTAATCCGCGCGTGGGTCAATCATGCCCCAACGTTCGAACTGGGTGAGAAACCACGCACCGTCGGTTGTTCGCGGATAGTTCACTGTGCCATTATCAAAGAATCGCATGGGCAAACCTCGCGGCGCTGAGGCCGCGATCTCGCTACCGAGCCGCGCCGCGATCAACGCTTCATCGATGCCGATAAATTCCGGCCGCGCGAGCCAGCGTGCGATCTCCTCGCGATGCCCCGCGCCGTCGAGCCAGCGGCACGCTTCGAGCATGGTCTGCACCAGCGCTCGCGCCGTGTTCGGATTCGCGCTGACAAAATCTCGCCGGCACGCCAGCACCTTCTCTGGATGATCGGGCCACACTTCACTCGTATAGGCGACCGTTCTGCCGACGCCTTCCGCTTCAGCCATCGCATTCCACGGCTCGCCGACACAGAAGCCATCGAGCCTTTCTTCCGCGAGCGCGGCGACCATTTGCGGCGGCGGAATCGCCACGCTCTCGATATCGTGCAACGGATGCACGCCTTGCGACGCGAGCCAGTAGTACAGCCACATGGCGTGCGTGCCGGTGGGGAAGGTCTGTGCGAACACCGGCTTGCGTTCGAGCGTCGCCAAAGCCTTGGGGAGGGTGCCGTGTTTGGCTAAAGCATCTGCGAGACGATTCGAAAGCGTGATGGCCTGGCCGTTGCGATTGAGCACCATCAGCACGGCCATGTCCGTTTGCGGACCACCGAGGCCGAGTTGCACACCGTAGACGAGACCGTAGAGTGCATGCGCCGCATCGAGATCGCCCGACAGCAGTTTGTCGCGCACGGCGGCCCATGACGGCTGTCGGCACAGTTCCAGTGTCAAGCCATGAGCGTGACCGAATTCGAGCAGCTTCGCGGCGACGAGCGGTGCGACATCGGCAAGTGCAACGAAACCGAGCCGCAGATGGGTTTTCTCGAGCGACGCAGGCGCGGACGATGGGGCGAGGGAGGTGGGAGAGTTCATGTGCGGCGCTTCATTTGAGCGAGTCGGCCGCCGCGACGACGGCGCGCGCGACTTCGGCGAGTTTGACGCCCTGGTTCATTGCGCGCTTGCGCAGGTTGGCATAGGCGGCGTGTTCCGTGATCTTCAGTTGATCCATCAGCAGGCGTTTGGCGCGATCGATCAGCTTGCGCTCGGCGAGTTCGTTTTCGACTTGCGCGAGGCGTTCGCGCAGCTCCGATTCCTGTGCGAATCGTGCGAGGGCGACTTCGAGGATCGGCGCCAGTCGTTCCGTGGCGAGCCCTTCGACGAGATAGGCCGTGACTCCGGCGCCGACCGCGTCGCGGATCAATTGCTGATTCGCATCGTGACTGAACATCAGCACCGGACGTGGCGCGGTGGCGTTCATCACCGCGAGTTGTTCAAGCGTGTCGCGCGACGGCGATTCCGTATCGATGATGATGACGTCGGGCCGCTCGCTCTGAACCACGCGATGCAGCGCTTGCGGCGTCGCCGTGCCGGCCAGCATCTCGTAGCCGAGTCGTGCGAGGGCATCGCGCAGATCGCCTATCGGCTTGTCGGTATCGGTTACGAGGAGAACACGCAGCATGGGGTGTGGTTTATCGACGGCTGACTACCGATAAAGCAACGTGTATGCCAGTGCGGGACGATTACGCTGAAGGCAACGCGATCATGGGCTTATAAATAGTTTAGACAGCAGGGCCTGCACCCGTACGGGGCATGCGCAAGGCATGCACCGAAGCGGCGCACGAGGTATGAACATTGTTTTAATGAGCGCAAAGGTGGGCTGCCGGGGCGTCACGCCACAGTTGCAGCGCTGCTCGCACTTCTTTGACAACGGGATCCCACTCGCCCAGTTTCTGCTGCCGGAATAGACGCATTGACGGATACCACGGGCTATCGGTTCTGTTGGTCAGCCATCGCCACTCCGGGTAGGCCGGCGCGAGCAACCAAACGGGGAGCCCGGCCGCGCCGGCAAGATGCGCGACGGAAGTGTCGACGGTAATCAGAAGATCGAGCGTCTGCAATATCGCCAAGGTGTCCGTGAAATCGTGGATTGCAGGGCCGAGCGTGTGCAAGTCGTATTCATGCGTCAGGCCCTCGCTTTCGCGCTCGCGGGCGCCTTTTTGCACTGAATACCAGGTTACCCCGGCAAGCCCAAGTAGGGGCTTTAGCGTATCGAGCCGAATCGACCGGTAACGGTCATGAACGTGGTTCGGGTTGCCGGCCCAAACGATGCCGACACGTTTGTTTTTTGCGCGCGTCGTGTCTTGTGGAACTGCTGCTATCTGAATCTGCCAATGACTTAGTTTTTCCGGTGTCGCCGCGAGGTAGGGCATGGCAATCGGAAGCATGGGTAAATCGAGGCTCATATGCTCCGGCATCCTTAGCATATGACACCAGTAGTCGTATGGACCGGGAGGCAGGGTGGTGAACACGGTCCGCACAGCTGCCATGCTCGCAGCCAGCCCCGCGATCGGCTGGCTGACCAGCACATCCACCATTGCACCCTGACGACTCAGCCAATCGGCGAATCTGAGGAACTGGATTTCATCACCGCGCCCCTGTTCGCCGACGAGCAGGAACCGGCACCCTGCGACGGGTTCGCCATGCCACTCGGGGAAGTCTGGGCGAATCCGCTCGTGTTCCGTGCCGGGGAGTTCGTAAAACCATCTGTACTTCTTCCAGCCTTCTTCGAACTCACCAAGGGTCAGGTGCACGCCAGCGAGATGAAACTGCAGGTATGGGTTATCCGGCAGAAGCCGTGCTGCTTCGATACTATGCGGTCGGCTTTCGGCGACGTTGCCGGTGATACTGAGTGCTCTTGCTGCGTTGTGATGCAGAAGCGGGTGTTGCGGATTGATGGCGAGTCCCTGCCTGGCCACGCTGAGCGCTTCGCTGAAGCGGTCGTTAGTGTTCAACACGTAGGCTAATGAATTAAGCGAATCGGCATTGTCGGCAATACGGGTTTTGACCTGCTCGATCATTTCATTGAGCGGGCGACTATGGCCGGCTTTAGCTAATGCCGCGATCAGGTCGAGTCCGTCTTGCAGGTTTGCCGGGTCGAGCATCCACGCTCGTTGCCAGTAGTCAGCAGCTTCCTGGACCTTCCCGAGCTCCGTGCAAATTCGGGCAAGCGCGCGAACGGCGTGGTGTCCTCGCGAATCAATCTGAACGGACTTATCGTAGTGGACCATTGCCTCGTTAAGACGGCCGGACACTCGCAGGCAGTCGGCAAGGTTCCGATGAAGACTGGCGGTACCACCAGTCAGGCTGATCGCACGTCGATAGGACGCTTCAGCCGCTGCATGGTCACCCTTCAACGCGGCAAGCAGACCTGCGTGTTCCCACAATTCAGCCCGCTCAGGAGCTGCCTGCAACGCCTGTTCCAGGTATGCGCGCGCCTGATCCATTTCATCCGTATGAACACAGGCGAGTCCCATACGGTGCAGCGCGTGCGCGTCGTGCGGGCGCACGGCGAGCACCTTGCGGTAACCGATCATCGCCATGGTCATACGTCGCGCGGAAAAATGGGCATCTGCGCGCGCGACGAAAGCGTTCACGTCTGCGTCATCGTGATTCATTGCTTGCCTGTGGATTGTCGGAAGTACGCCCCTGCGATTCGCAGCCGCGACACAGGGGGCAACGCTGGCTTAGCCGATTTATTGCGTGTAGGTGGCCAGAAGAGAAACGCCGCTCAGTTTTGAGCCGGCACTCAATATGCCGTAGTAAGTTCCGGCCGGCGGGTTGGTGATCGTGCAGGTGGCGATCCCGCCTCTCACCATGAGCGACTCACAGTCAGGATGGAGCGAGGACGGCGTACCGACTCTGACATACAGAGTCGCGATCTGGCTGGCTGTTTCTGGCGACAGGGTGAACGTCAGGCTCTTGACGCCCGCGGGAACAACCAGAGCGTAGTTTTGCATCTCGCCGTTTTTCGCTGAGATCGTCAACGGACTACCGGCACTCAGGTCCGTAAGGATTGGCGGAATAACCTGAAACGGGCGCGTCAGCTTGCTAATGGCCCCAGTGCTATCCGTCACCGTGAATGTGATTTCATATGTGCCCGGATAGTCGAAGTTCATATAGGGCGTGACAGATTGCGTGCGCACCAGATCAGGAGCGCCCGTGCCGAAGTTCCAGGCCCATGACTTGATCGGCGCGCCCCTGGCGGTGGACAGGTCCTTGCATGTCACCTGCATGATCGTCGTGGCTTCCCAGCATGTGAAATCCGCTGCCGCTGGAATTTTTCCAGACCGGGCGGCAATGACAGTCGCGTTCGCATCAAGAATCCCTGAGCCGATCGGTTGATCCGGTTTGCCGTTGGGAAACGCTTGCACATTCTGTGTCAGCAACGCTCTCATTTCAGCGGAGGTCAGGGGTGTGGGCGCGACTGACTGAGCAAGTGCGATAACGCCGCTCACCATCGGCGCGGCCATCGACGTGCCGTCAAGATACGTATAGCCTTCACTGCCCGGCGCGGCGGTTCCGTTGTTGTAGGTGGACCAGATCGAGTCGCCGGGCGCGGCGATATCAACGGTCTGCCCGTAGTTCGAAAGAACCCACTTCAAGCCGGGGCGATTGCTGCCGCCGACGCTGATAACGTTCCGGCAGTTCGACGGCGTGAAATTCGTTGCGCTGTTGCCATTGTTGCCGACTGCTGCAACTACAACGGCACCGCGACTGGCCGCGTAGTCAATTGCGTTCTGAAACGTCATCCCGCAGGAGCCCGCACCACCGAGGCTCACGTTAATGACTTTCGCCGGGTAGACGTTGTTGGGAACGCCCGACACGCTGCCACCGGCGGCCCACGTCACGCCGTCGGCGACATCTGACGTAAAGCCTCTTCCGCATGCATTCATGACGCGGACCGGGACGACCTTTGCCGCCGGCGCGACGCCGGCTATACCGATGCCGTTGTTCGTCTGCGCGGCCATGATCCCCGCGACGTGAGTGCCGTGCCACACGACTTCGCATGTCTCTCTCGTGATACCCGGATTCGTGCCGTCGCCGCCGCGATTGTTCGCGGTGAAATCGTACCCGGGCAGGATATTGGCATTCAGATCGCTATGACTGGTCACGCCGTTGTCGACCATCGCGATCACGGTTCCGGAGCCGTTAGCCATGTCCCAGGCGGGCTCTGCCCGTATGCCCGCAGTGGTGACGCCGGGTTTCTGGTTCGAGCTTAGGCCCCACTGCCTGCTGTATTCTGGGTCGTTTGGCGCCATTGTTACGGACATCGGCGTGTCGGGCTCTACGTATTCGACATCAGGATCGGACGCAATGGCGCGCATGAATGATTTGGCATCTTTGACGTTCAGCTTGCGTTCCGTTGTAACCACATCAGCTCCGATGCCCATGCGGCGCACATGACGCGCTTTCGAAGGGAAGGCATTCGTCAGCCGGTCGAGTCTTGACTGGACCGCGGTGACTGAACCGCGTTCAACGGTGCCGGTTTTGTATTTGACAATGAAGCGGTCGTTGGACGCATCCGAAGCCAGGCCGCTCGCGTTCATCTTTAAGGACAATTGCAGAGGAACAGTGTTTGATGCCGCCGCTAATGCCGCTGTCTTTTCCAGGGGCGGTGTTGGTTCGGATGTCATATCGTCGCCGACATTTCCGCCACATGCCACGAGTGCCAGCGAAAGCGAAATACAGGCAGTGTTTTTCAATGCATAGCGCGCACCTCCTTTGGACCACAGCGCGCTAACGTAAGCCGTTGTTCTACGAGAGTCGTTCCGCACGCTCTCATCTTTCTTTTGATTCACGGTTTTATTCCCGGTACGACATACAGAAATGATTGCCCCTGTTTTCATGAAGCAGTCGTACGGCGGTCATCAGCGGTGCCAAATCCATAGGCCGTCCTTTGGCCAGCCGGCACAGGCTATTTTTCGGGTCGAGTTAAGATTCCTGACTAATGACCGTTGGTGACGGCTGCGTGGTACGTGACCTTCTGCGGCTGTTTGTCAGCCGGTCAGGTTCTTATGTTTGGACGCTATAAATAGCTTGGTGAGGATAATAAATAGCCTAATTGATATAAACAATCAGGCCTTTCTATTTTTCGGTCAGATAATTTACCGGCCGTGTAAGACCGTTGATGCACACGCACTCAGCAAGCCAATGCATCAGTGCCACTTCACGTAACTGCGGGGCGAAAAGAAGACGCTCACGACGATCATGGCGGCAACGCTAACGGCCAGCATGACCCAGGCGGCGCCGAACCCGCCAGTCCAGCCCCGGACCATGCCAGCGAAAATGGGCGTAATGGCCGCTACGACAAAGCCGACACCTTGCGTAAACGCGACAAGCTTTCCGGCTACACTGTGATGTGCCGAATGATCCATAGCGGTAACGAGCGTCAGCGAGAACGTGCCACCCAGCCCGGCACCGGCAATGGCGACCCACACCAGCGGCGCGGCATCGGGCCAGAAGATCAAGCCAAGCAGGCCGACCAGTTGCGCCGACAATCCGAGGACCAACCAGGGGCGCCGATCCCGGGATGGTGCGGCAGCAAGAGGCAGCAGTAAGGCCGCAGCGGCCTGAAACACCGTCATGCCGGCAAGGAGCGAACCGCTCTCCGCGACACTCGCGCCATGCTGTTGATAGAACGCGGGCAACCACGCGACGAGCGTCGTATAACCGCCGTTGACGATCCCGAAGTACAAACCAAGCGTCCACGCGCGCCGCTTGCGCCAAAGCGAAAAAGCGATCGCGTCTGCCGGAGCGCGCTGTGCCGCCGGCCCGTGCGAAGGTCCGCGGTTCAAAGCCAACCAGCACAGCAACGCCACGAGAGCGGGAATCGCCCATACCGCGAGCCCCGCATGCCACGACCCCGTCGCTGCGCTCACCCAAGGACTCAAGCGTGCCCCGAGGCCGCCGCCGCCCATGATCGATGCGGAGAAAACCCCCATCGCCAGCGGCACGCGCGCAGGGAAACGCTGCTTCAGGACGGCGGGCAGCAGCGCCTGAATCGCCGCGACACCGACGCCCGCGAGCGCTGCCGTCGTAAGGAGAGCCGCGCCACCGGCGGTCGACCAGCGGGCGCCGCAAGCAAGCGCGATCGCCAGCAAACCGAGCGCAACGCCGCGCGTTTCGCCGATCGACCGGGTTAGCGCGCCCGCGCCGAATGCGCCGATGCCCATCGCGACGACCGGCAGGCTGGTCAACAACGACGCGCCGTAAAAGCTCAACCCGGTTGCATCGCGGATCGTCGTCATCAGCGGGCTGATCGACGTCAGCAGGGGCCGCAGATTGATGCCGATCACGACAATCGCGCCCAGCCATAGCGCGTCTCGCCACGTGAGCGCGTGGGAGGCGTCGTTGGCATGGGCTGGGGTCGGGCTGGCGCTGGAGTGCGAATTCACAAGGGACCTGAATGCGAGAGTGGGCGACACCTTGCAAGCGGGAAGAGAACGCTGCGGGGCGCTGCGCGACCGGCGGCGGCAAGGCGGATGACGAGGCGCGAACAGGGTGAAAAATACCGTGCGCGACTATTTTGGTTAACCATAATATCATGGCATGGTTAACCATTTTCCTGATGCCCGGTATAAGTCCGAGCGCCCGCGGATGGCGTCTGCTACCCCTCGTCGCTACAATGCCGGGCGATATCGCTCCGTTCTCCACTACTGAACTCATGGCCTCCCGTTCCTCGCGTACGCCGTCAGCCAACACCGGCACACCCATCCGCAGCGCGCCTGAAGACGACTCGATCAGCGTCGAAGAGCGCATTTATGCGTCGATCACCGCGGCATTGCTGCAAGGCCGTCTGCGGCCGGGCGCGCAACTGGTCGAGCGCGATCTCGCCGCGGCGTTCGGCTGCACGCGCGGCGCGTTGCGCAAGGTGCTCGCGCGGCTGGGTTTCGAGGGCAAGCTGGTGCTCGAGGCGAATCGCGGCGCGTTCGTGCCGTCGCCGTCGGAGGAAGACATTCGTCAGGTGTATCGCGCCCGGCAGATTGTCGAGGCGGGCATCGTTGCAGCTTTGTGCGGGAGTTTGAGCGTGGCCCACAAACGTCGCCTGCGCGCCCATGTGCGCAGCGAAGAGAAGGCGTCACACGCCGGCACCATCGAGGAATCCGTGCGGCTCGCGGGCCAGTTTCATGTGTTGTTGACCGAACTGGCGGGCGGGACGGAATTGCTCGGTCTGGTTGGGCAGCTCGTCGCAAAGACCGAGTTATACAAGGCGTTGTTCGACCCGTCGAAGGGTTCGGCCTGCTCCGCGGACGAGCATATGCAGATTATCGAAGCGCTCGACGCGGGAGATCTGCACGCGGCTCTCGCGGCGATGCGCGAGCATCTGTCGGAACTGGAGGAGCGGGTGGTCGAACAGGTACGCAAAAGCGCCGCAGGAGCAGATCTCGGTG
Organism: Paraburkholderia sp. SEWSISQ10-3 4; assembly: GCF_030464785.1. Classification (NCBI taxonomy): domain Bacteria; kingdom Pseudomonadati; phylum Pseudomonadota; class Betaproteobacteria; order Burkholderiales; family Burkholderiaceae; genus Paraburkholderia; species Paraburkholderia sp. SEWSISQ10-3 4. The sequence continues at coordinate 131,789 of NZ_JALPRI010000007.1, read as the reverse complement.
CGGTGTTCGGGGTGTAGGAAGGGAGGGGTTAACGCATGCGACGCCGCGGCGCGCCGCTCAGGCTCGAGTCAACGAATCAAGCCGGAGAAGGCGCGCGAAAGGCTTCGCGAACAACCAGATAACAACAATTGACCACGCCCGGACCGGTCATGAAACAACTCAGGAAACGGTCAGCGTGCCGCCAGCCTTAACGGCGACGGAATTGCGTATTGCGTGCGCCGCCGCCACCGGTGGCGCGCTCGTCTTTGTGACGGAAATTGATCCGGCCTTTGGTCAGATCGTAAACCGACAGTTCCAGCGTCACGCGGTCGCCCGCGAGAATACGGATGTGATTCTTGCGCATGCGTCCGGACGCGTAAGCGCCAACCACGACGCCGTTGTCGAGCGTCACGCGGTAACGACTGTCCGGAAGTACTTCGTCGACGATACCGTCAAGTTCAAGCAGTTCTTCTTTCGCCATGCATAACTCCTGGTCGATGGGATAAGTGGGTGTTGGCCGCGCGGTTAAGCATGGCGCAACATCTGATACGGTTGGCAGTCGGCTTTCAGGCCAGCTGCTGCGGCACCAGCTGATTCGCTGATAGTACCGCTCAAAGATCGGCGACGGACTGGCCGTCTACACGGCCGTCAATCAATTGCTCGGCGTGGGCCATGCACGCAATGCGCGCCTTGCCCGTGCCGTCGAACGGAAACAGATACTGCAGACGGAACACACGCCCGTCGGCTGCCGGATTGGCGCCCACGCGGCAGATGCGCACCGACGCGTCGTAACCTGCGTCCGGATTGCGGCCCGTCTGACCGTCCGCCGGGCGGCGCGGATAGACGAGCGGGTGAATTTCATAACCCTTGTACGTCTTGACAACTGAATTCATGAAGCACGTGTCCTGTATTACGTGGTCGCCGTGTCACGCGTGTTACGCGCGGCACGACAGACCCGGCAGCGCAGCACCTTGGGGCGCGCCGCCATGGAAAAAGGTTGGCACAGGCCCGATGGCAAGGGCATGAGCGCGGCCGCGCAAAATCGCGGATTCGATGGAGAAGAAACACGCTGATGTCGCGCAGACACCGGGCGCGTAAAAGCTGAACCACTCAGCTGCACAACTCGCGACGGCGAATGCAGGCGGCGCATTGCCGGAGTGACGGGATCGCTGACACGCAGCGGTCGAACAGTCGGGGGTGGTGCGGAGACGCCGATTGATACTGTGCTTGATACTGCCGCTTGTATTTCCGCGCTGTATCCCTAATAGGGCGGATGCGGAATACAGCTATTCCAATATGATGCACTAAATGGGGCTAATTGGATAGCAAAAAGTTCCGCGCGCGGGCAAACCGCCCAGCCGGCGGGGCTTTGGGCGAAAAAGAGCTGCCGCGAACGGCGCGCCGGGGCATGAGCGGCACGCCGGGTGTGAGGTCGCGCCGTGAGGGTGAAGGCGGGTGAGTTTCAGCGGGTGGTTTCGGCGACGCGCTTTTGCAGCTCGCGTGAAGCGGCGAGCGGAATGCGCGCATCATCCCAGCCGGCGAGCCATTCGACTTCCTTCGAGGTAAAAATCTGTCCGTGATTGCGCAGCGTGTATTGCAGCGAATCGATGATGTGATTGCGGATGATTTCAGGCGTGCCTTCGTCATCGAGCACGGCGCGAAACGCTTCGAGCGTGGCCATCTGTTGCTCCGTGAAATAGTTGCTTCTTTTATCGCACGAAAAAAAATCGCACGCCAAGCGAACAAAAATCCCTGGGTGCGGATGCAACAACTGGAAGGGGCGGCAGTATGCCGCCGAGCCCCCATCAAGGCCCCGCGAGTGATGCGGCCCCGCAATAAAATAACGGCTGCGTTGGCCCCGTGCCGCTACGGTCGTCGCTGGCGATTGGGGTCGTTACAATGGCGAGTTGCAGCGCACGGCTTGCGGCATTGTTGTGCTTGCCTCGCCTGCCGGCCATAACCTCGGTGTCCCTTTTAGCTCAATCAGGCTAAAGCGACGGCGCCTCTCTGGAACACTGCGATTTCTCAATGCGCAACTCAACCGTCTCTCCTGTGAAAGGCCTGCTGCTGGACCGCTACGCACCCATTGCAGACGGCATCGCGGCCTTGTTCTATCCGTGTGCCGAAGTCGTGATTCACGACCTGCGCGATCAGACCATCGCGTATCTCGTGAACAATCTGTCGAAGCTCGAAGTCGGTGGCCCTTCGGTGCTCGACGAAGTCCACTACGCGGCACGCGGCCGGACGATCGGGCCATACGAGAAGCTCAACTGGGACGGTCGCCGCATGCGCTGCGTGAGCAACATCCTGTTCGACGACGAGGGCAAGCCGGCCGGCATGCTGTGCGTGAACTTCAACATCGCGGTGTTTGAAGATGTGCGCTCCACGCTCGATCTGTTCATCAAAGGCGGCAGTCTGACGGACGCGCCCGCGGAGGAACTGTTCCGCGACGACTGGCAGGACCGCATCAACACGTTCCTGCACACCTGGCTGCGCGAGCGGCAAATCGGCATCAATGCACTCACGCGCGAACACAAACGGGAAATCGTCGAGGCGCTGCATGCGCAGGGCGCGTTTCGCGGCCGTAGTTCAGCCAACTACGTGGCCGCTGTGCTAACGATGGGCCGCGCTACCGTCTATAAGATTCTGAAGCAGATGAAAGAGGGCGGCTGACGGTCCGCAAATCGTAGTGGGCTAGCGCTGCCCAGCGCCGGGCCCGGCAGTGGGCCGATGCGCCCAGGAGACTACGCCCGCACCGCGTGAAGAACCGCTGCGTTTAGCTATGCAGCCCCATTTTGCCGCTCGCCATGGCGGCGACGCGGACCACAAGCCCCCTGGGAAGCAAGCGTGACAGCAAGGTCGCAGCGCGTACGCTGGTCCGTCCAGGATACGCAACCGCTTTTCGTTTATCGAAGGCCTTGAGCGTTTCCTGAACGACGGACTCCGAGCTGTCCATGTCTTTCGGCGACACATTGGTCGACACGCCTTCGAAGAAGCTCGTTGCCGTAGGTCCCGGACAGGCGGCCATCACATGCACGCCCGTGCCGACGAGTTCGAATTGCAGCGCCTCGCTGAAGAACAGGACGAAGGCCTTGGTCGCCGCGTAAGTGGCCATATGCGGGAGGGGCTGAAAGCTCGCGTTGGATGCGAGGTTGATGATGCCGCCCCTGCCGCGCTTCGCCATACCGCTGCCAAACCGATGACTGAGAGCGACGAGCGCCTGGACATTGACCTGAATCTGCGACTGCTCTTTCGTCGGATCGTGCGAGAGGAAACTGCCGGTCAGACCTAGCCCCGCATTGTTGACGAGCAGATCGACCTGAATGTCGCGGCGCTCGAGTTCCTCGCCGATCTGGAGGGCGGCGTCGGGATGGCTCAAGTCGATATTGAGCGCAACGGTTTGCACGCCGTGTCTGGCGGAAAGTCCCTCAGCCAGAACCTGCAATGTGTCAGCCGAGCGGGCGACCAACACAAGGTTCATGCCACGCGCGGCCAGCGTTTCCGCAAAGACCTTGCCGAGCCCTTTTGAGGCTCCGGTAATCAGGGCGGTCGAGCCGCGATAGACAAACATGTTCTGCTCCTTGCTGCGGGGTGAGCCTGCATTAGCGTTGCGTGCGCCATCTAAGGTTGCCCGTCAAAAGCATCGATACTCGATGCTTTTGATCGCCGGACTGTTCTGAGGACGTGACGCATTGTGCGAGCTGGAGCGTTTTTTGATAATTGGGGTGCCTTTTGAATCATTTTCAAAAATAATGGAAAGATCGTGGGCCGCCTCACCACTGCATCGTCGTGTCGATTCGTGTTCCCCGCTTGATGAACAGGGTGACCGGCGTCTTCTCGCAGATCTCGCCAAGGCGCTTGCGCTGGCTATCGTCGAGAGGCCCATCGACGGATACGGTGCGCCGAATGTATTGACCGCCTTCGCGCTCCACGTGCAGTTGCGTGTCGACCTTGATCCGGCCGCCCGGCCATGCTTTCTTCTGCATGTACATCCTGAGCGTTGCCGCGGTGCAGGCCGCGAGACCCGAAAGGACGAATTCGAAGGGAGCCGGGCCGCTATCCTGCCCCCCTTCGCGCGGCCCTTCATCGCCGAGCAGGCTATGTGTGCCTGCATCGATTTTGACGACATAGTTGGGTGAATCTGCGTCCGAGGTGGCGGTTGCGATCGCGAGAGTCATCATTGTCCTCTTGGGTGTCACGTCAAAAGATTGAGCGCATGCACATGCCACGGCCTGGGCACGCGTCGAAATGCGCCGGGCGAAGGTTTCTCTGCAAGTGTTGGCGACAGCGTAAGCCTGCATCAGTGATCTTTCGCGGTCCAGCACAGGTTTACAATGACAGCCGCAATAAAACCACGTGCTCTGCTTCGGAGGACGTCGGCCCGTTTATAAAAGATTCCGTTGACTGGGACAGGAGTAGTTGAATGGTGCGTTATCGACACTACAAAGGCGGCATTTACGAACTGGTTTGCGAGGCCACGCTCGAGTCGGATCCGACTGTCACGATGATCGTCTACAAAGCCAGCAATGGTACGATCTGGACCCGTCCGGCTTCGGTGTTTTTCGAGCTGGTCGAAGTCGACGGCACCGAGGTGCCGCGCTTCGCACCGATCAACTAGGCTGCCCCGTTCAGGCAATCGTTATCGTCATCACGTTTGCGCTCGAAGAACGTGTGCCGCCAGATCAATACAAACAGGAAATCTGAATGCGTCTTTTGCTTGCCATCATTCTGCCGTGGTTTCAGTTCTTCACGATCGGCCGGCCTTTTGCCGGCATCATCTGCCTGATCCTGCAGATCACGCTGATCGGCTGGATCCCGGCCGCGATCTGGTCGGTGTATGCGCTGAGTCAGTACAACACCGACAAGAAAATCGCCCGGGCGATGGGCAACGGTCGGTAAGGCCGAATGCGATGCGGGCGGCGCGAGGCGTAGTCCACGCGCTGCTAGATTTCGACCGCGTCCGGCGCCTCGATCACCACGTCCGTTTCCGCGATCGCCACACACGGCAGGATGTAGCCTTCCGCTTTCTCTTCCCGGCTAAGACCCGGCCATTCGATCGTGTAGCGCACGCGTCCCGACGTCATTTTGCATAGGCAGGTGCGGCATGTGCCGTTGCGGCACGAGCGCGGCAGACGCAGATTCGCAAAGCCGGCGGCTTCAAGGATCGTCAGCGAATCGGGCGCTTCGAAGCTTTGGCCGAGCGGCTCGACACGAACGAGAGGTGGGCGGGTAGAGTCGGACATCGTGTGAATCGGTGACGGATTGCGCCACACTTTACACGTTCACACCAAACGCCCAGGCTCCGGCGCCGCCATTTCAATGCGTCGTGTTTCCACGCCGCAGATACCGATACACCGTATTTCGCGCAAGCCCCAACTCGCGTGCCGCTGCCGACACATTACCGTCGAGTCGCGCGAGCGTTTGCGCAATCAATGTGGTCTGCCATTCCTCCATCCGCGCGGGCGACGCATTCGCGGGCTCGGCTGCTGGCTTGTCGCGTCCGTTGCCGCCATTGCCATTGACGTTGTCCGGCAGCGCCCCGTGCGCCTGGGCGCGGACGTTGACCGGCGAAGCCTCGCAATCCTGCAGAAAATCCTCCGGCAAATCCTCGAGTTCGATCTGCTGCGCGCCTTCGGCCATGATGCTGGCGGTGCGCAGCACGTTGGCCAATTGCCGCAGATTGCCTGGCCAGCGGCATTGCGCAAAGCGTTCCAGCACCTCATCGGACACGCGACGCGGTAACCGCTCGCCATCCGGCTGCAATGCCAGCATGCGTTCGACGAGCGTCGCCAGATCGCTGCGCTCGCGCAGCGCCGGCAAGGTGACGACGAGCCCGTTGATCCGGTAATACAGGTCTTCGCGGAAGGTGCCGGCTTCGATCATCTCGCGCAGGTTGCGGTGAGTTGCGCAGACAATGCGCAGATCGACCGGAATCGCCCGCGTGCCGCCCAGCGGCACAACGGTGCGCTCCTGCAACACGCGCATCAGGCGCACTTGCTGGGCGAGCGGCATGTCGCCGATTTCGTCGAGAAACAGCGTCCCGCCATCGGCCTGCACGATCTTGCCGACGCTGCCGCGTTTCTTCGCGCCGGTGAACGCGCCGTCTTCATAGCCGAACAACTCTGCCTCGATCAGCGTGTCGGGCAACGATGCGCAATTCAGTGCGACGAAGGGCGCATGCCGCCGCGGCGAATCGTGATGGATCGCGCGGGCGAGCCATTCCTTGCCGGTACCGGTTTTGCCGAGCACGAGAATGGGAATATCGCGTCCGCGCAGCTTTGCGACTCGTCGCAGGATCGCCGCGACCGCCGCATCGCCGGTATCGAGCGTTTCAAGTGTGGCGAGCGGTGCCACCTCGCAGGACTGAGCCGCAGCACGCGCGCCGCTGGACATGGCCGTACGCGTTACGTCAGCAAAGCCTTCTGATGAACCAACATAACGTGGCGCCGCAAATTCGCCGCGTGCGATCACACGCACGCCGCTCGGCAGCGTCAGCTCGATGCTTTCGCCTGGTGCGCGGGCGATCTGCTGCAACACTCTCGCAAAGGTGACCCCGAACAGCGCGTCGAACGGTTGCCGTAACAGCTCGCCAAGCGGCTGCCCGAATTGAAACAGTGCGCTGCGATTCGCGGACAGGAAGGTGCCGTCCGGCGCGAACGCCGCGAGCCCTTCGTACAGCGTGCCGATAAATTCAGCACGTGCGTGAAAGTGAATGCGAATGGCATCGACGAATTGATTGGAGAACAGATGATTTTCGATCATCTGCGCCGACATCCGCACGAGCGCAAGCGTGTGCTTGTGGAAGCCGCGCGTGTCGCCACTGACGTCCAGCGCGCCGATGGTGCGCCCGAACGGATCAGCGATGGGCGCGCACGAACAGGTGAGAATCCGGTTCGCATGGAGGAAGTGCTCGCCGGCATGCACGACAGTCGGCTGCCCGTCGATCAGGGCGGTGCCGATCGCGTTCGTGCCGCGATCCGCTTCGGCCCATGACACGCCCGGGCACAACGCGACGCGATTGGCTTTTTCGACAAAGTCGCTATCACCGAGACTGTGGAGAATCACGCCGTGATTGTCGGTGAGCAGCACCATGCTTTGCGTGTCGACGATCTGCGCGTGCAGCGTCTCCATGACGGGGAGCGCGTGGGTATAGAGCGACTGGTTTCGTTCGAGGAGTTCACGCAGGGCGGGGCGGCGCAGCGGATGGAAGTCCGGCGTTTCCGACGCTCGCAGGCCGACTTCGAGCGAGCGGGCATGAGCTTGCGCGATGACGTCTGGCCGACCAACGGTGGGCGGCGTGGCAGAACGATGGCTCAAAGCATGTCTCCGGTTATCGGACCCGGCGGGTGCGTTGCCTGCCGTTGCGTTCCGCAGTGCAACATACGCGTCTGCGGCCGAACACCGATATTACAGGACGAAACAGGAGCCTGGCGAAAGCCGCGCAGCATGAATAAAACTAGGTCGCGCGGGAGAGAAAAAGTGCCTCAAAAGACCACGTCAGGCACCAAAATCAAGCAAACAAAAAGGAAAACTTGCGCAGTGGCCGAACTCGTCTACAGTGAATCAAATCACCTCCGCGGGGCGCGAAGTACGGCGCTCGCGAAACTATGGGGTGACGGACCCGCGCCATCAGCATTCGAAAAGGGGGACACGCGCTGCAGGTGCGACCAGTCTTAACCAGCGTGCGCAGTACCAATCGACCCATGCGCAGCACCCAACCTTTCAGGTGAACTCCCATGCAGATCCTATTCCCGAACGAAACTCCTGAATATTCAGGTCGCGAACTTACCTTGGCGTTCCCGGCGATGGTTGATGGGCAAAGGGTGGAGTGCATGATCACCGCTGAGGCGCTGGAAGATCACTTTGGTGCCGCATCGCCGCGTCTGGAGGACATGGTCGATGCATTCGACGCACACCGGGCCCGGATCGAAGCGGCCACACGGCGCCTGCTATCGGAAACGCGAGCGCAATGCCTGGTGCTGAGAAGCGGCTACGTGCGCTTCTATGAAGCGAACTGGCGGAACTGAGCGAATCCGCGCCTGACCGGCGTCAGCCCGGAAAAGAGCGCGGAAGTCAGTCCAAAAGTAAGCCCAAAAGTAAGCCCAACGAGCGGGTAGAGCAGGAAAGCAGAATCAGCCGCGCAAGAGCAACACGAGACGCAAACCCAGGCGCGGCGTCCGCATCTCAACGGGTCAACAACTGGCCGCGGCCATTCGCGCCGCTCAGGTCTGCGCTCGTGCGGCTGTAAGTTGGAGATACTGCAAACGCAAGCGCCGAAGACTGGAAACCGATCAAACCATCCGCCGCAGCGTCCGATCCTTGAACACCACGTGATGCGCAATTGCCGCAAGCGCGTGTAATCCGATCACCCAGTAAAACGCATTGCCGAGCCACTCGTGCGCGGTCTTGAGCAATGGCCGCGCAAGCGGATCCGCGCCGACCAATGTGAAGCTGAAGTTGGCCCAGGCGAGCGTGACTGGATGGCCGCCTGTGTTGATCATCAGGATGCCCAGCAGCGGCTGCGCGAAGATAAAAATGTACAGGGCGAGATGTGCAGCCCGCGCCAGAAAGGCGAGCAGGCGATTGCCTTCGATTTCCGCGGGCGCGCGGGCCCACAGACGCCATAGCACGCGCAGGACCGCCAGTCCCAGCACGAGGGTACCGGCCCAGAAATGCACGCTGCTCCAGAAGACCCGGCTGTCGGAGCCTTTCGGTCCGCGGATTTCGATTGCCAGATAAGCGAGCGCGATCAGCAGAAAGATCGCCCAGTGGAAAAAGATGGCGGGCGACGTATAACGGTCCGTGGCGCGGCTGTGGCTGTAAGAAGACATGCAGGGAACTCCCGTGACCGGTTCGTTGGTTTTTATCAATCATCAGATGATAAAGGGTGCCCGACCAGAACGGGTCCCATCAATAAAATGATTGTTGATCCAGACCGAACCGTGACCGACGCGGCGACGATGCCGCAGTGATTTCAGTCAGGCTGCGACGCGTTGCCTGACATGGCATCGAGCATCGTCATGCCACGCCGTGTCAGGTGTTGTCCTGCGCTTTCACTCCCGTGCCTTCACGTCAATTGCCGCCGCAGCTTATTCGCTGCCGAGGTAGAAATAGCGGAACAGGAAAATCGCCGCGATGATCCACACCACCAGTTTCACTTTGCGCGCCTGTCCGGTCAGCAGTTTCAGACCGGCATACGAGATGAAGCCGAACGCCACGCCATTGGCGATCGAGTAGGTGAAGGGCATCAACAGGGCGGTCAGGGCGGCCGGCACGACTTCAGTGGCGTCGTCCCACGGCAGATCGAGCATTTCGCGCAGCATCAGGCAGGACACGTACAACAGGGCCGGCGCCGTTGCGTAGCCGGGCACCACACCCGCCAGCGGCGCAAAAAACAGCGCCGCGAGGAACAGCACGGCGACGGTGATCGCGGTCACGCCCGTGCGACCGCCGGCCTGCACGCCCGACGCGCTTTCGATATACGCCGTGGTCGACGAGGTGCCCAGCATCGAGCCGGCCAGAATCGCCGTGCTGTCAGCGAGCAGCGCGCGGTTAAGCCGGAACATCTTGCCTTCGACCAGCAGCCCGGCGCGATTGGCCACGCCCATCAGCGTACCGGTCGCGTCGAACAGTTCGACGAGGAAAAACACCAGGATCACGTTCAGCACGCCGCCGGAGAGCGCGCCGCGAATGTCGAGCTGGAACAGCGTCGGTGCAATTGACGGCGGCGCGGAAACGATGCCGTGAAACTGATTGCCGCCGAAGAAAAAGCTCAGCACCGTCACGCCGACAATGCCGATCAGGATCGCGCCGCGCACCCGCAGATAGTCGAGCGTGACGATCGCGAAGAAGCCGATCACCGCGAGGATCACGTGCGGGTTATGCAGATCGCCGAGCGTGACGAGCGTGGCCGGATTGCCGACCACCACACCGGCCGACTTCAGCGAAATGATCGCGAGAAAGAGGCCGATGCCGCCGGTGATGGCAATGCGTATGGAATGCGGAATTCCGTTCACGATCACCTCGCGCACGCGAAACAGCGTGACGATCATGAACAGGCAGCCGGAGATGAATACCGCGCCGAGCGCCGCTTGCCACGTGAAGCCCATGCCTTTCACGACGGTGTACGCGAAGTACGCATTCAGACCCATGCCGGGCGCGAGCGCAATCGGGTAGTTGGCGTAGAGACCCATGATCAGCGAGGCCAGTGAGGCCACGATGCAGGTCGCGACGAACACCGCGTCCTTCGGCATGCCGGCGTCGCCGAGAATCGCCGGGTTGACGAAGATGATGTAGGCCATCGTCAGGAAGGTGGTTAGCCCAGCGAGCACCTCGGTGCGCAGGTTGGTGCCGGCGGCTTCGAAGCCGAAGTATCGTTTTATGGAGTCCATGAGGCGGGTCTCTCGTTGTTCAAAAGCGTTTCTTGTGGTTGATACGGGCAATGCGTCGCGAATAAGCGGGCGACTGTGCCGTCCGACACGGCACCGATGCACTACGCGGCGAAGCCTACGGGCGGATTGTAGTCATGATTGGCGGCGCACCGGTTTGCGTGAGTTGCGTGAGTTGCGTGACTGTGGGCTGTGCCGAAGGGGCGAGATGATACCTTGCCAGCGCGCGGGGCGGTGCGGCAAGCGAATTTACGATGTTGCGGCTGGAAACGGTGGGCTTGCGGGGGCGTGGGGACAGGCGGAATCTGGTGGGGAGGAGTGAATTGGAACGATTCGGGCTAAAACGGCAGGAAGAAAGCGCAGGAGGGGAAAGGGCGCGGCAGGCAGTTCTAGCAGGGATGTGCAGAGCATCCAAGGCCGGCGCCGCCTACGACCTTTGCAGTCGCGAACAGTCCGGCCCGCCGCTTCAAGGCCAGGATGAGACGGATTACTGCGCCGTGCTCCCACCCATCTGCTGCGCTCGCCGCGCGGCGACGATGCGACCCGCGCGTTGCGCGTTGTCCGGATAGTCGATCCAGTCGAGCGGATCGTAGCCTGCTGCGCGCCAGGCTGCCAGATCGGCTTTCACCTGGGCGCGCGTTAGCGGCGTCGACGGGTCGTAAGGCCGCGAGGTCTGCGCAAACGCGCTGCTCATACTCACGGCGGCTAACAACGCGCCGAGTCCAACGAGAGAGACGATTTTCATGATTGGCTCCTATGGAGCGGTTAAAAACAACCCCTAAATTTTAAATTTCATGGTCATTCCGAGTAAGTCGATTGCAGGCAATGCACCATTTCACCCCGTGATCCAAAGCGGGCAAACGCGAAGCGGCGCGCCCCCGGTTCAGGATGCCGACGGCTTGCTGAAGCGATCCAGCACCGCGCTCAGCAGATCGATCGGCAGTGGAAAAACGATCGTCGAATTCTTGTCGGCGGCGATCGTCGTGAGAGTTTGCAGGTAACGCAACTGCATCGCCTGCGGTTGTTTCGACAGCGTCTGCGCTGCCTCCAGCAGATGCTGTGAGGCCTGCAATTCGCCTTCTGCGTGAATCACCTTGGCGCGCCGTTCGCGCTCGGCTTCGGCCTGACGTGCGATCGCACGGATCATCGTTTCGTTGATGTCCACGTGCTTGATCTCGACGATCGCCACCTTGATGCCCCACGCGTCGGTTTGTGCATCGAGCACCTTCTGGATATCGGCGTTCAGTTGCTCGCGCGCCGCCAGCAGGTCATCGAGTTCGTGTTTGCCGAGCACCGCGCGCAGTGTGGTTTGCGATAACTGGCTGGTCGCCTCGAAATAACGCGCCACCTGGATCACCGCCTTTTCCGGATCGACGACGCGGAAATACACCACCGCGTTGACCTTCACCGACACGTTGTCGCGCGTAATCACGTCTTGCGGCGGCACGTCGAACACGACGGTGCGCAGATCCATGCGCACCACCTGCTGCACGATCGGGATGATCAGCACGAGTCCCGGTCCCTTGACCTTCCAGAAGCGCCCGAGCATGAACACCACGCCGCGTTCGTACTCACGAAAAATCCGTATCGATGAAGCAATCAGCGCGGCCACCAGCAGAATCAGAATGCTGCTGAAGCCGAATGTGAAACCGATCATGAGCGTTCTCCTTGTTGTTGTGCTTCCGCGGGCACCACGGTCAGTGTCAGTCCGCGGCGCGCCGTGACGCGCACCGCGTGACCGGCCGCGACCGGGGCCGTGCTGGACACCCGCCAGCGTTCACCATGTATCTGAGCCCAGCCGGCCAGCGTGCCGCCCGCTGCCGCGTTTGCTGTTGCGTCGCCCTGCAGCGGACCACCGTCCGGCGACAGGCCGCCGTCGAGCACGACGCCGAGGCTGCCGATCAGTCCTTCCGAGCCTGTCACCACGGGCCGGCGGCGCGCCCGCAGCGCGAGCCTCGACACGCCGAATACGAACGCGACGCTGAACACGGTCACCGCCGCGATCAGGGGCAGCGGAATGCCGTAACCGGGCACGTCGGTATCGATCAGCATCAACGCGCCGATCACGAACGCGACTACGCCGCCGAAGCCGAGCGAGCCGAAGGTCGGCAGAAACGCTTCGCCGATCAGGAATGCGATGCCGAGAACGATCAGGCCGAGTCCGACGTAATTGACGGGCAGCATCTGCATTGCAAAGAGTCCCATCAGCAGACTGATCGCGCCGACCACGCCCGGCAGCACGAAGCCGGGATTGGCGAACTCGAAGAAGAGGCCGTACATGCCGATCATCAGAAGAACCAGCGCGACGTTCGGATCGGTGATGACCGCGAGAAACTGGCTGCGCCAGTCGGCTTCTAGCGTGACCACCGGCGCGTTGGCGGTGCTGAGTTTGACGTCGCCGTGGCTGGTGTTGATCGTGCGGCCGTCCACCTGGCGCAGCAGGTCGGGAATGTCGCGCGCATTCAGATCGACCACGTGCTGCGCGAGCGCTTCGCTGGCCGACAGGCTGACGGCTTCGCGTACGGCGCGCTCGGCCCAGTCGGCGTTGCGTCCGCGCATTTGCGCGAGGCCGCGGATGTAGGCGGCCGCGTCGTGGACCTGCTTGCGCAGTTCGGTGGATTGGGTGTCGAGTGGGAGGGCGGCGCTGGCGGAGTTGCCGGCACTCGCTGAGTTGGCAGAATTCGCTGAGTTGGCAGAATTCGCTGAGTTGGCAGAATTCGCTGGCGACGCCGGGTTCGCCGAATCCCCAGAGGCCTGCGTTCCGGGCGCGTTCTTTGGCGCGCCGGCGCCGCCTCCAGTGCCGGGCAAACCGGGCATCCCGCCGCCGCCCGCAGGCGGCTCCGCGCCACCGATACCCATCTGAATCGGCGTAGCCGCACCGAGATTGGTGCCCGGCGCCATCGCCGCAATATGGCTGGCGTAGACGATATAGGTACCTGCGCTCGCCGCTCGCGCGCCACTCGGGGCGATAAAGGTCGCGACCGGCACCGGCGAGCCGAGGATCGCCTTGATGATCTGCCGCATCGAGGTATCGAGTCCGCCGGGCGTATCGAGTTGCAGCACGGCGAGTTGCGCGCGTTCGTCGGCGGCGCGCTGCAGGCTGCGCACGATGAAGTCCGCGCTGGCCGGACTGATCGCGCCGTTCACCGGGATCACGACAACGCTATTCGGCGCGACGGCGGCCTCGGCGACTCCAACCCGCGGCGCGTTTTCGCACAATGCAAACCCGAGCGCCAACAGTACGCCGAACGCGGTCATGCCGCGCATCAACCGGCCCACGACTCCGCCACGGATATGCGCAAAGCGCGGACCAGACTGCCGGAACGGGAGGCGCGGATACGTGCTCATCGCTGACGGCTGCCGCGCCATGCCGATGGGTATCGACCGGCGCGGGCCGATACCCCAAAAAGGCTGGCCTGCTCCTTACAGCTTAGTCCGATTCCGCGCGGCGCGTGAAATCCGCGCGCGCCGGCCGGTAGTCGGTCGGCCGCATCCCGGTCCACTTGCGAAACGCGCGATGAAACGCGCTCGGTTCGGCAAAACCCACGGCGGTGGCGATGTCGGCGATCGTGCGATCTGTGTCCTGCAGTTCGCCGATTGCGATGTCACGCCGCAAGTCGTCCTTGATCGACTGATAGGTATAGCCTTCCTGTTTCAAACGCCGCCGCATGGTCGCCTCGGCGACGTGCAGGCGCAGCGCCATCTGGTCGGCGGCCGGCCAACCGGCCATCGGCAGCGCGCGCAGCATCTTGCGCACGCGCGCGGCAAGCGAGCCGGGATTGCGGTATTTGACGATGAAGCTGCCGGGCGCATCGCGCAGGAACGGCTTGACCGACTTCGTGGTCTGGATCACAGGCAGTTCGAGAAACGCCGGCGATAGATCGACGTATGACTCGGTTTGATCGAACGCCATGTCGTCGCAGAACATCAGACGGTATTCATGCGCGGCGGGCGGTTCGGCGCAGCGAAAGCGCGCCTCGATCAGCGGAATGCGCCGCCCGACCAGCCAGCACAGCAGGCCATAAACCACGATGAAGTAGGTCGCATAAGCGAACATGGCGGGCGGTCTTGCACCTTCGCGTTCGACAAACCGCAAGCGCACGCGCCGCGCATCCGTTTCGATCTCTGCGCCGAGGTCGTCCAGCACGAGCCGCATGAAGCCGATCGCCCGCGCGAGCGCCTGCGCGCCGTTGCGCGCGCTCAGTGCCGTCTGCGTCATTGCGATGAAACTGCCGCTCTTCATGCGGTGCGAGTCCTGGCCGAAGAACTCGTCGTCCAGCGCGCGGGCGATGCCGGCCCACAGGGCGCCGTACTGCGCCGACGAGACCCGGCTTTTCGGCGACGCCAGCATGGTTGCCGCGATGCCGGCGGCTTCGGCGAGCGGCAGCGCCTCGAACCCGCGCGCTCGCGCCAGCGTCAGGGCCTCCTCGACGAGACTGACGGAAATCGTGCCCTTGTCGTCCCTGGCGTTTTTCACGTTTTTCATGGTTATCTGGCAAATGCGCTCAACATTTTCCTTGGGGCGCTTCGCTAAGGCTTTGAAAACGCGGTTGGAATCGGGTTTGTATGATACCGGTATGGCAAATGCGCTCAGTCAGAATGATCGGGCTGAGCATCGAACCTGTCCAGTAGCTTCCCTACACTTGGCCTGAACCAATCGCGGGACGCCTCGCCCCGGAGACACAACGGCGAAGCCGGTCATCCCCCCGCGATGAGCCGCAAATGACGAGCAGCGCCTCGTCGCTGCGACGCGATGCATACAACAGGATCGAGCCATGGATAGCTTCTACACCGACGAACAGCGGATGATCCGCGACGCCGCCCGCGACTTCGCCACCGAACGTCTCGCGCCCTACGCCGGACAGTGGGATCGCGACGCGAAACTGCCCTCTGAAGTCGTGACGCAAATGGGTGAGCTGGGCTTTCTTGGGATGATCGTGCCGTCCGAGTGGGGTGGTTCCTATACGGACTACGTGGCCTATGCGCTCGCCCTCGAGGAGATCGCCGCGGGCTGCGCCGCCTGCGCCACGCTGATGAGCGTGCACAACTCGGTCGGCTGCGGGCCGATTCTGAACTTCGGCACGGACGCGCAAAAGGACCGCTATCTGCAAGACCTCGCCACGGGCCGGCGCATCGGCGCGTTCTGCCTGACCGAGCCGCAAGCCGGCTCTGAGGCGAACAATCTGCGCACCCGTGCGGTGCTGCGCGACGGCAAATGGATTCTCAACGGCAACAAGCAGTTCGTGACCAACGGGGCACGCGCGAACATCGCGATCGTGTTTGCCGTCACCGATCCCGATCGCGGCAAACGCGGCCTGTCGGCCTTTATCGTGCCGACCGATACGCCGGGCTTCAACGTCGGCAAGCCCGAGCACAAGCTCGGCATTCGTGCCTCGGATACCTGCCCGATCTCGTTCGACGATTGCGCGGTGCCCGAAGCCAATCTGCTCGGCGAACCTGGCGAAGGCCTGCGCATCGCCTTGTCGAATCTCGAGGGCGGGCGCATCGGAATTGCGGCACAGGCGGTCGGCATTGCGCGGGCCGCATTCGATGCTGCGCGCCTCTACGCCAACGAACGCGTGCAGTTCGGCAAGGCGCTGAAGGAGCACCAAACCATCGCCAATATGCTCGCCGACATGGCGACTCGGCTGAACGCCGCGCGTCTGCTCGTGCACCACGCGGCGCGTCTGCGCACGGAAGGCAAGCCGTGTTTGTCCGAGGCGTCACAGGCCAAGCTGTTTGCGTCGGAACTCGCCGAAGAGATCTGTTCGAATGCGATCCAGATTCACGGCGGTTACGGCTATCTCGAGGACTACGCGGTGGAACGCCACTATCGCGACGCTCGCATCACGCAGATTTACGAAGGAACCAGCGAAGTGCAGCGGATGGTTATTGCGCGCCACGTCTAAACGCAAATTAAACGGCGTTTGAGCGCAAAATAGCCTGCCGGCAGGGCAAATGCACAGGCAAAAATCAGAGCGCATACCGCGCCACCAGCATGGAATTGGAGACGACGATGACTGCAGCGAAGGGCTTTCTCGAAGCGCGCGACCTGTTATTGCGCCATCGAACCGACTACGACCGCGCCTACCGCGAATTCGCGTGGCCGACGCCGGGCCAGTTCAACTGGGCGCTCGACTACTTCGACGTGATCGCGCGCGACAACGACAACCCGGCGCTGTGGATCGTCGACGATCCGGCCAGCGACGGCCTGCGCCTCTCCTACGCGCAGATGTCGGAGCGCTCGTCGCGCATGGCGAACTTCCTGCGCGGTCTCGGCGTGGGGCGCGGCGACCGCTTGCTGCTGATGCTGCCGAACCGCGTCGAACTCTGGGACGTGATGCTCGCCGCCATGAAGCTCGGCGCGATCGTGCTGCCGGCCACCACCCAGCTTTCCGCCGACGACGTGCGCGATCGCGTGCAGATCGGCGGCGCGCAGTTCGTGGTGGTCGATAGCGCGGAGCTCGCCAAGTTCGACGCACTCGACGTGCCGCTCACACGCATCTCGGTTGGCACGCCGCGCGACGGCTGGATCGATCTTGCCGCGGCCTATGACGCAGCGCCGCAATTCACGCCCGACGGCGTCACGCACGCCACCGATCCGGTGCTGCTGTACTTCACCTCGGGCACGACCTCCAAGCCGAAGTTGGTCGAGCATACGCATCAGAGCTACCCGATCGGCCATCTGTCGACGATGTATTGGATCGGCCTGCAACCGAACGACATCCATTGGAACATCAGTTCGCCGGGCTGGGCCAAGCACGCGTGGAGCTGCTTCTACGCGCCGTGGAATGCGCAGGCCTGCGTGTTCGTTTTCAACTTTCCGCGCTTCGTGCCGAAAGACACGCTCGACGTGCTGGTGCGTTTCAATGTCACCACGCTGTGCGCACCGCCTACTGTGTGGCGCATGCTCGTGCAGGAGCATCTCGCGGACTATCCGGTGAAGCTGCGCGAGATCGTCGGCGCGGGCGAGCCGTTGAATCCGGAGATCATTGAACGCGTCAAGCATGCGTGGGGCATCACGATACGCGACGGTTTCGGCCAGACCGAAACGACCTGCCAGATCGGCAACCCGCCGGGGCAACCGGTTGTGCCGGGTTCGATGGGCCGTCCGCTGCCGGGCTACAAAATCGAGCTCCTCGATGCGGACGATCAACCGGTCACCGAAGGGGAAATCTCGCTGCCTCTGGCCGAACGTCCGCTCGGTTTGATGACCGGCTACGCGAACAATGCCAACGCCACGGCGCAAGCCATGCGCAACGGGTTCTATCACACCTCCGACGTCGCGTTGCGCCGTGATGACGGCTACTATGTCTACGTCGGCCGCGCCGATGACGTTTTCAAATCCTCCGATTACCGGCTGAGTCCCTTCGAACTCGAAAGCGTGCTGATCGAACACGAAGCGATCGGCGAAGCCGCCGTGGTGCCGAGCGCCGATGCATTGCGTCTGGCGGTGCCCAAAGCGTTTGTCACCGTGCGCCAGGGCTATGAAGCGAGCCCCGAACTCGCGCGTGCGGTCTTCGCGTTCTCGCGCGAAAAACTCGCACCGTACAAGCGGATTCGCCGCCTGCAATTCAGCGAGCTGCCGAAAACCATCTCCGGCAAGATCCGCCGCGTCGAATTGCGGCGCCGCGAAATGGAGCGCGAAGCCGAACCCGCGCGCCTGCCGGGCGAGTATTGGGAAGAAGACTTCCCGGATCTGCGTTGATTATTTTTATTTCCAGTCACTGGCCGGCCGATACACGGCCACCGCACAGGAGTTTCAGCATGAGCGCAACTGCATCGAACAAGGTCGCCACCGTCAAGCTGCTGATCAACGGTGAATTCGTCGAATCCAAAACCACCGAATGGCGCGATATCGTCAACCCGGCCACGCAAGAGGTGCTCGCACGCGTGCCGTTCGCCACCGCCGATGAAGTGAACGAAGCGATCCGCTCCGCGCACACCGCGTTCAAGACATGGAAGGACACGCCGATCGGTGCGCGGATGCGCATCATGCTGAAGTTCCAGGCGCTGATTCGCGAGCATTCGCCGCGTATCGCCAAAACCTTGAGCGCCGAACAGGGCAAGACGATTCCCGACGCGGAAGGCGATATCTTCCGCGGACTCGAAGTGGTCGAGCATGCCTGCTCGATCGGCACCTTGCAGCAGGGTGAGTTCGCCGAGAACGTGGCGGGCGGCGTGGATACCTATACATTGCGTCAGCCGATCGGCGTATGCGCCGGCATCACGCCGTTCAATTTCCCCGCGATGATCCCGTTGTGGATGTTCCCGATGGCGATCGTCTGCGGCAATACGTTCGTGCTGAAGCCTTCGGAGCAGGACCCGATGTCGACGATGCAGCTGGTCGAACTGGCGCTCGAAGCTGGTGTGCCGAAGGGCGTGCTGAATGTCGTGCATGGCGGCAAGGACGTGGTCGACGCGCTCTGCACACACGATCTGGTGAAGGCGATTTCCTTCGTCGGCTCGACCACGGTGGGTACGCACGTTTATCGCCTCGGTAGCGAACACGGCAAACGCGTGCAATCGATGATGGGCGCAAAGAATCACGCGGTGGTGCTGCCCGACGCGAATCGTGAGCAGACCTTGAATGCGCTGGCCGGTGCAGGGTTCGGCGCAGCGGGACAGCGTTGCATGGCGACCTCGGTGGTCGTGCTGGTCGGCGCGGCGCAGCAATGGCTGCCCGATCTGGTCGCGAAGGCGAAGACGCTGAAGGTCAACGCGGGCAATGAGCCGGGCACGGACGTCGGCCCGGTCGTCTCACGCGCCGCGAAGCAGCGCATTCTCGGCCTGATCGAAACAGGCGTGAAAGAGGGCGCAACGCTGGCGCTCGATGGCCGCGATGTGAAGGTGCCGGGCTACGAGCAAGGCAACTTCATCGGCCCGACGGTCTTCACGGACGTCACCACGGAGATGGAAATCTACAAGCAGGAAATCTTCGGCCCGGTGCTGGTGGTACTGAATGCCGCGACGCTCGATGACGCGATCGCGCTCGTCAACAGCAATCCGTTCGGCAACGGCGTGGGTCTTTTCACGCAAAGCGGCGCGGCGGCGCGCAAGTTCCAGAGCGAGATCGATATCGGTCAGGTCGGTATCAACATTCCGATTCCGGTGCCCGTGCCGTTCTTCAGTTTCACCGGCTCACGCGGCTCGAAACTCGGCGACCTCGGGCCGTACGGTAAACAGGTTGTGCAGTTCTACACGCAGACCAAGACGGTTACCGCCCGCTGGTTCGACGACGACACCGTCAACGACGGCGTCAACACGACCATCAGCCTGCGCTGAGCCATTCAGTCTATTGGAGAGACGACCATGAAAATAGGCTTTATCGGACTCGGCAACATGGGCGCGCCGATGGCGCTCAACCTGCTGAAGGCGGGCCACGCGGTCAACGTATTCGATCTCAACGCGCAAGCGGTGCAGGCACTCGTCGATTCGGGCGCCAAAGCCGCAAGTTCGCCGAAGGCCGCGGTGACCGACGCCGAATGTGTAGTGACGATGCTGCCCGCGGCCACTCACGTGCGCAGCGTGCTGATCGCGGATGACGGTGTTTTCGCCGGCATCGCGGAAGGCGTGACGATCATCGATTCGAGCACCATCGATCCGGCGAGTGTGAAGGCGTTTGCCGAACTGGCCGAGCAACGCGGCAACACCTTCGTCGATGCACCCGTCTCGGGCGGCACCGGCGGTGCGGCGGCGGGCACCTTGACCTTCATGGTCGGCGGCAGCGCGGACGCGTATGAGCAGGTCAAGCCGGTGTTGTCGGCGATGGGCAAGAACATCGTGCATTGCGGCGACACCGGCACCGGTCAGGTCGCGAAGATCTGCAACAACCTCGTGCTCGGCATCACGATGGCGGGCGTGGCCGAAGCGATGTCGCTGGGCGAGGCGCTCGGCATCGACGCGAAAGTGCTGGGCGGCATCATCAATACTTCGACGGGCCGCTGCTGGAGCTCGGACACGTATAACCCGATGCCTGGCGTGATCGAAACCGCGCCGTCCACGCGCGGTTACACCGGCGGCTTCGGCACCGATCTGATGCTCAAGGACCTGGGCCTCGCCACCGACGCCGCGAAATTCGCGCGCCAACCGGTGTACCTCGGCGCTCTAGCCCAACAGCTTTATCAGACGATGAGCACGAAGGGCGCAGGCCGTCTGGACTTCTCGGCGGTGATCAAGCTCTATCGTAAGGACAGCAAGGACGGAGACGCGTAATGATCGAACTCGACTACGCACACGACGGCGCCGTCGCGCTGCTGACGCTCAAACGGCCGCCAGCGAACGCGTTCACGCCGGACGGTTTGCTGCTATTGCAGCAGACGGTGGAGCGTCTGAACGGCGAAGCGGGCGTGCGAGCCATCGTGATCACGGGCGACGGCCCGAAGTTCTTCAGCGCAGGCGCCGATCTGAATACGTTTGCTGACGGTAATCGCGAAGTCGCGCGCACGGCGGCGACTCGCTTCGGCGCGGCGTTCGAGACCCTGCAGAACGCGCGCCCGGTGGTGATCGCCGCGATCAACGGTTATGCGATGGGCGGTGGACTCGAATGTGCGCTGGCCTGCGATATCCGCATCGCCGAGCAACACGCGTTGATGGCTCTGCCGGAAACGGCAGTTGGCTTGCTGCCATGCGGCTGCGGCACGCAGACACTGCCGTGGCTGGTCGGTGAAGGCTGGGCCAAGCGGATGATTCTGACCGGCGAACGCGTCGACGCCGCGACCGCATTGCGTATCGGTCTCGTCGAAGAAGTGGTGGAAAAGGGCGCCGCGCGCGAGGCCGCGTTGACGATGGCGGCGCGTGTCGCGAGCCTCAGCCCGCAAGCCGTCAGCTTCAGCAAGACGCTGATTCACCAGGGCCGCAATGGCGTGCCGCGTGCGGCGGCGTTGGCGGTGGAGCGGGAACGCTTTGTCGATCTGTTCGACGGCGCCGATCAGCGCGAAGGCGTCAATGCGTTTCTCGAGAAGCGTGCGCCACGCTGGCAGGTGACGCAGGCTGAGCCGACGGCGAACGCCGGGCAGGAGACGCATCGATGAGCGCCTTGCAGAGCGTCGCGGTCGACACGGGCGTCGAAGCGGAGCGCGAGATTCTGTTTCGCGTGGTCAACCACGTGGCGATCATCACGCTGAACCGGCCGGCCGTGCTCAATGCGCTATCGCACGCGATGGTGCGCGAGCTTGCCATACTGGTCGAACATTGCCGTACCGACGACGGCATCGTTGCACTCGTGCTGAAAGGCGCGGGCACCAAGGGCTTTTGCGCCGGCGGCGACGTGCGCGAGGTGTACCGGCTCGCAAAGAATGGCGACAGCCGGTGGCTTGCGTTCTTCGTCGACGAGTACCGGCTCGACTACGCGTTGCACAAGTTTCCGAAGCCGGTAGTCGCCCTGCTCGACGGTATCTCGATGGGTGGCGGCATGGGGCTCGGTCAGGGCGCGCGGCTGCGCATCGTCACGGAACGCAGCAAGATTGCGATGCCGGAGACGCGCATCGGCTTCCTGCCCGACGTCGGTGCGACACGATTCCTGAGTGTGATGCCGGCGGAGGTCGAGTTGTATGTCGGGCTCACCGGCGTGACCTTATCCGGCGCCGATGCGTTGCGCCTGCAACTGGCGGATTTGTGCGTGCCGGCCGAGTGGCTTGGTACTTTCGAAGAGCGCCTGCAGCGCATGTCGCACGCGGGAGATTTGATGGCTGCATTGCGCGGCGTGTTCGAGCCGCCGTGCAACATCATTCCGCATGCTGCATTGGGGCCGTTTACGCAGTTGATTCTGCGGCATTTCGACCGGCGCTCGAGCATCGAGCGGATCGTCGCGACGTTGCGCCACGACCTGGAGCGCGAGCCTGCGCGTGAGGTGAAACAGTGGCTGCAGTCTGCTTACGACGCGATGGTTGGACACTCGCCCACGATGCTGTATGTCACGCGCGAGGCGCTCCTGCGCGGCCGGCAGATGACCTTGGCGGAGTGCTTCCGGATGGAACTGGGCATCGTCAAGCGGGTGATCGAAGAAGGAGATTTCTGCGAAGGCGTGAGGGCGCACTTGATCGACAAGGATCGCAAGAGCCGCTGGGCGCCGGCGACGCTTGCGGAAGTGCGCTCGGAACGCGTCCGGCATTTTCTGAGCTCGCCGTGGAAGCGGGAAACGCATCCGCTGGTTGGGTTGGGGGTTGAAGAAGGCTAAAGGCTGCGCGCGCCGACGCGGTGTTTCAGACTGCGTCGGCGCGCTTGAACGTCAACCTTCTCCTACGGTGTCGCCCCTGAATACACCTGTTGGCGGCACGGTGCTTTGCGCCCCCCGAACCCGGGAAACCCAAAGCACCCCGATTAACGCGACGGCAACTGCCACCCATCCGACGGTCCCATATCCTTCGATCTGTCCCGTGGGCGAACTGCTCAGCATCAAGCCGCCGATCCACGCGCCGCACCCCGTGCCCAATGCCTGCAGCGCGCTGTTGGCGCTAAGAAAAGCACCCCGGCGGGAAGGCTCCGGCACGGTCGTCAGCAGTGCCTGCATCGGCACCATCCGCCCGGACATCAGCACCATGAAAAACGGGAAAAACATCACCAGCGCGTAGAACGGCAGGTTCGGCAGATGGGTCACAAACAGGACGGGCAGAAACGAGAGTACTGCCGCAATCCGGAATACGAGCCGCGTGCCGAACCGGTCTGCCAGCCGGCCGACCCGGCGCGACGTGAAGAATGTTGCCGCGCCGCCGGCCATATACAACCACGACAATTGCGCGGGCGCCACGCCATGATTGGCGACCAGCACCGGTGAAATGAAGGGGATCACCAGCATGTGCGCGACCATCATCATGAAAGTCAGCGCAGACGCATTCATATGCCGCGGGTTGCTCAGCAGCCGCCACAAATCAGGCAGCACCTCGCCGAGCGCCGGCTGGCGACGACTCAAATGCTCCGCAAGCGATGGCACAAGTTGCCACCCCACAATCCAGACGGCCACCGACAACACCACCAGCAAATAGAACGGTGCTGCCCAGGTGAAGTGCGCGCCAAGCATCACCCCAGCCGGCACGCCGGCAATCGCGGCCAATGAAAAGGCGGTCATGATCGTGCCCGTCGCGGCGCCACGGCGCTGCACCGGGATCACGTCGCCGACAATCGCCATGATCACCGAGCCCAACACGCCCCCCGTGATGCCGGCAAACGCGCGCGCGACCAGCAGAAGGGGGAAGCTGCTTGCCAACGCGCACGCCAGGTTCGACAGCGCGAACAGTGCATACATCGTCAGCAACAGACGACGTCGATCGAAGCGGTCGATATAAGTCGCGGCGAATAGCCCCGACAGCCCCGAACACCACGAATACGCTGATACGGCCGTCGCAAACGCCGCCGGTGTGATGCTGAACGAGTGCATGATCTGCGGGCCGAGCGGCATCATCACCATGAAGTCCATGATGATGGTGAACTGCGTCAGCGCAAGCAGCCACAGCAAACGTCGCTCGTGCTTTGTGCTAATTGAATACATCGGTCAATTCCTTATTTTTGTTCGACGCACGCCGCTTGCTGAGCTCGCGCAGTTTATTGCGCGTACGCTGCAGAGAGTTAGTCGTCGAGCGATTCATGTACCGCTTCGGCGCCCTGTTTCCAGTAGCTGGCCGCGCGAATGCGCGACTTGTCGACGCCACGTTCCGTGCACAGGTGGTAGCGCACTGCACGCATCGTCGCGGATTCGCCGGCGGCCCATACGTAGCCTTCACCGTCTTCGGGCAGATAGATTTCGCGTACCGCTTGCAGCAGCGCCTCGCCGCGAAAGTCTGACTCGCTGCGATGGCGCCAGACGATGTGCAGTTCGGCCTTCGTTGCGAATTCGATCTGTGCCGACGGATCGGCCACTTCGATCACTGCCGCGACGCGTGTGCCTGCCGGCAACTCTTCCAGGCGGCGAGCAATCGCCGGCAGCGCCGTGTCGTCGCCGATCAGCAGATGCCAGTCGAAGCCCGTCGGTATCACCAGCGAGCCGCGCGGGCCGCCGATGCCGAGGTACTGGCCCACTTTGGCTTGCGCCGCCCACGTTGCAGCCGGGCCGGCCTCGTGCATGGCGAACTCGATGTCCAGTTCGCGCGCTTCGGCGTCGAAGCGGCGCGGCGTGAAATCGCGGGCAATCGGCCGCTGGCCCGCGGGAAACACGGGACCGTCAGGGCCGGCTTCCGGCAGCACGGGTTTGTCGGCGCCGGGTTCGGGGAAGAACACTTTGATGTGATCGTCGAACGAGGCGGAGACGAAGTCATGCAGATCCTTGCCCGTGAAGGTCACGCGAATCAGATGCGGGTTCAGCGCGTGGACCTTCTTGACCTGCAACAGACGGAACTTCAGCGGATGCCGCACGCGGTGGACGGCCAGATCGGCTCGGTTGTCATTTGTCAGCATAAGAGTGCCACTCCTGTCGGTTTGATTGGCATTCGAAAGCGCGCATGGGCGCCTCCGGACGCGGGTGTTGGATAGCGCGATCTCAAGCGCTCGGCTCGCTGCCTTGATCACCGCCCTGGTCGCTGCCAGGTTTGCCTTTGCCTTCGCCTTCGATTTCACGCGCCGCACGCATCAGAATCGCGGCGATGCGGCGCTGTTCGGCAGCCGGCACGTTGTCACGGCGCAGGAGCGCATGCTTCAGCGCGCGACGTGCTTCGCTTAGTTCGGGCAGCCAGCCGCCTTCGCTGATGTCGGCGGGCTCCTCGCCGGCAAACGCGCGGCGCACGGAATCCATCTTGCGGGCGATGTGCGACAGTTTGGCGAGCATCAATTCGACGCGGTCGCGGTTGGTGGCGAGGTACTCGCGGCCCGTTTCCGACAGTTCGTAACGCTTGCGATTGCCTTCGAGTTGCACGGTCACGTAGCCGAGTTCTTCCAGATACGTGAGCGCCGGATAGACCATGCCCGGGCTCGGACTGTAGAAGCCGTTCGAACGCGTTTCGAGCGCCTTGATCAGCTCGTAGCCGTGGCTCGGCTGCGCGTCGATCATCGAGAGCAGCAGCAATTGCAGATCGTCGGAGCTGAATTTGCGGCCGCGCGGAAAACCGTCGCCGTCGCCGCCGAAGCCGCCCGGGCCACCGCCGCCGAAGCGTCCGCCGCGACCGCCGCCGCCGCGATAGTCGTCATGGCGGCCGATTGCGTGCCACAGTGCGTGAAGCGAGAAGCGGTCGTAGCCTTGATGGCCGAAGCGGTGACCATGGCCGAAGCCGTCGCGGTCGCCGTGTTCATTGCGGCCGCCGTGGCGGCCATGGCCGCGCTCGTCGCTGTGGAACTCGTGCTGGCCGCCGCGGCTGCCACGGCCGCCATGACGGCGTTCGAAGTCTTCGCCACGTTGTTCACCGCCGCGCTCGCCGCGAAACTCGTAATGACGGGTGAACACATGCCAAAGTGCATGCAGTGACGGGCGGTCATGCCCTGCGAAGAAACCTTCGTCCGCGCCACGCGAACGGGAAAAACGGTGGTGATGACGCATGTTGGGTACTCCCATTTGTGTCTTAAGATGTGTCGTAAGATATATATCTAAAGATAGTTTGTCAAACTCATTTTTTGCACCGGTGGGGTTCGGATTAGGCTTTTCATGCCACCGAGTCACTAAACGGATGACATTCGTGCCCTCGTGAAATCAACGGGAAACGCTGGGAATCACGCTCAGAACGGCATTGGCCGTATTCAAGGAGCGATG
Source organism: Paraburkholderia sp. SEWSISQ10-3 4 (assembly GCF_030464785.1). Classification (NCBI taxonomy): domain Bacteria; kingdom Pseudomonadati; phylum Pseudomonadota; class Betaproteobacteria; order Burkholderiales; family Burkholderiaceae; genus Paraburkholderia; species Paraburkholderia sp. SEWSISQ10-3 4. Next base: position 105,752 of record NZ_JALPRI010000007.1, on the reverse strand, counting down.
AGGAGGTATGCAATTACCGGTGTGAGAGGGAAGGTGGGCGGCGCGGCGGCACGCGCGTTGTTGGACGCGGGACACGCAGTGCGTGCCGTCTTGCGCGACAAAAAGAAGGCGGCGAAGTGGGAGTAGAAAGCTGATTCCCTGGGAGGATCGTCAGGTCTGTATTTCAACGCGTCGGTTGCGGCAGTCCCAATTTGGGACTAAAATGTCTTGCATGCGAATCGTTGCCAAAAAAACCATTCTTTCCTTCATCGAAGGGCACGCTCAAGCCGGGCAATCTCTGTTGGCGTGGCACGCGGAAGCTTCTAAAGCGAACTGGAAAACGCCACAGGACATCAAGGATCAATATGGCTCGGCAAGTTTCATTGGGAAAAACAGAGTGGTGTTCAACATCAAGGGCAACGATTTTCGATTGATAGTCGCGATCGCGTATCGAATCGGTGTGGTCTATGTCCAATTCGTTGGCACTCACGCCGAGTATGACAAGATCGACGCTGAAACCGTGGAATTGGAGTAATGAACATGGATATTCGCCCCCTGCATACTGAGGACGATTACAAGGCCGCGCTCGCGACCGTATCCGAACTTGTCGATGCCGACCCGGCGCCTGGCACGCCGGATGGTGATCGCCTTGATATTCTGTCGATCCTGGTGGAGCGCTACGAAGCTGAAACCTTTCCACTGCAAAGTCCGGATCCTGTTGAGGCCATCAAATTCAGGATGGAGCAGGCCGGCTTGTCGGTCCCGGATATGCAGCCGTACATCGGTAACGCGAACCGGGTCTACGAGGTTTTGAACCGCAAGCGTGCCCTCAGCCTGACGATGATTCGCCGCCTTCACGCGGGATTGCACATTCCTGCTGATGTGCTGATCGGAGTGGCTTGACCGGCAGAGGAAAGGCGCCTCGCTGCGACCGACATCGACCGTCTGGATCGCATACGTCGCCGAAACGCCCTCTCAACAAAATCAAAAAATCGACCGCCCCGTAATCGTGGTCAGCAATTCCAGCGCCTTCGCACCGGCGAGTGAGTTGCCGTTCGCGTCGAGCCCGGGCGACCACACGCACACGGCCATCTCACCCGGTAGCACCGCGACGATGCCACCGCCCACGCCGCTCTTCGCCGGTAAGCCGACACGAAAGACGAAGTCGCCCGCAGCGTCGTAGGTGCCGCAGGTCAGCATCAGGGCCGACAAACGCTTGGTCGAACTGCTGTCGAGGATCCGTTCCCCGGTCGACGGCACAACGCCGCCATTACTTAGAAACAACGCAGCCTTCGCCAGCTCGACACAGCTCATCGAAATCGCACACTGCCGGCAATACGCTTCGACCACCGCGTGGACGGGCATGTCCATGTTGCCGAAGCTCGCGATGAAATGCGCCATCGCCTGGTTGCGATCTGCATGTTGAAGCTCTGACTGCGCGACGCGCGAATCGTAGTCGATCGTGATCTCGCCAGTCAGCCGCCGCATAAACTCCACCAGCGCGGTCTCGGCACGTACGAAGCGGCGGCACAGCACATCGGTGACAACCAGCGCCCCGGCGTTGATAAACGGGTTGCGCGGCTTGCCTTGCTCCGCTTCAAGCTGCACCAGCGAATTGAACGGCGTGCCCGACGGTTCGCGGCCGACGCGCAGCCACAGCTCGTCGCCGAGCAGCCGGAAAGCCATGGTGCAGGCGAACAACTTGGAGATACTCTGAATCGAGAAGCGCGTATCGGCCTGGCCGATGCGGAAGACTTCGCCGGACGGCGTGACGATCGCCATGCCAAAGCTGTCGGCCGGGACCTTTGCCAGTTCTGGAATGTAATCGGCGACCTTGCCGGTACCCAGATAAGGCTGAAGATCGCGTTGAATCTGTTCGAGTATGGATGCGTAGTTCATTGAGCTCGGACCGTTTGAAGCCGCGATTCTACTGGCAACCTGGCGCGAATTGTTCGTGCGGCGAGGCGCTGCCGGGTTCGAACGGCGTTTCGCGAAGGCTATGCTAGTCTTACTGTGTTTCTTACAGTAACCGGGTAAAACAGACATTTCATGACGCAAGCCTTCGATCCGGATGGCGTCGAGCGTCCGGTATTCGTGGTCGATGAGCGTTACAACGTGCTGGACGAACCGTGGCGCGCCTACCGCCGCGCGCGGCTGATCCACGTGAGCGCCGGCGTGCTGACCGTGCGCACCGAAACCGCCCGATGGGTCGTGCCGCCGGGGCACGCGCTCTGGCTGATGGCGAACGTGCAGCATTACCTGTCGGCTGCCGAGCCGGTGCAATTCCATTCGCTGTATGCCGATGCGGACGCCGCGCCGCTACCCGCGCAAGGCGTTGCCTTGGCGCTCGACCCTCTGGCGGAAGCTTTGCTGAGTGCCGCAGCCGATCTGCCGCACGACAAACCGCTCGACGAGCCGGCCGAGCGTCTTCTGCAAGTTTTACTGGACCGCCTGTCGGGGTTGCCCACAGCCCCTCTGGCGCTGCACTGGCCGCAAGATCCACGGATCCAGCGGATCGCCGAAGCGTTGAACGCCAACCCGGCGGAGCCGGCAGTGCTCGAGGACCTGGCCCGGGCTGCGGGCGTCACCGCTCGCACGGCGGCGCGCCTTTTCGTCAAGGAAACCGGGCAGACTTTCGGCCAGTGGCGGCAGCAACTGCGCTTGCTGGTTGCACTGGAGCATCTCGGCGCCGGAGAGAGCGTCACGCAGGTGGCGCTCGAGGTCGGCTACAACGACGTGTCGTCGTTTATCGCGGTGTTCCGCGATGCCTTCGGCGACACGCCCGCCCGCTATTTCCGTTGACTCCGCTGACTCCGTTGAGGCAGTGCCGAACAACACCGCGATCAGTGCGCGCCCGACGCAGCCGCTCCGCCGCCGCCCTTGGCCGGCTTCGTAATCCAGATCAGCGGAATGATCAAAATGAAAATGATCGCCGACACAAAGAAGATGTCGTTCAGGCCCATCATCGCGGCCTGAGTGTTCACCGTGAAATCGAACAGCGCGTGCGACGATTGCGTATTCAGATGGAGCAACGACTGGGTCGAATCGATCTGCTGGTTGAACAGCGGGTTGTTCACGGTAGCCTGCTCGGTCAGCCTTGCATGGTGCAGCACCGTGCGGTTGTTCCACTCGTTGCCGGCGATCGAGGTCCCCACCGCGCCGCAAAACACCCGTGCGAAATTCGACAGGCCGGCGGCCGCCGGAATCTTGTTCGGCGGCTGACCGGACAGAATGATCGCCGTCAGCGGCACGAAGAACAGCGCCATCGGAATGCCTTGCAGCAACGTGGGGAGTACGAGGTGCCACGTGTCGATTTCGATCACGTACTTCGAGCGCATATAAAACACGATCGCAAAGCCGATAAATGCGAGCGTGGCGATGATGCGCGCATCCGAGCGCGGCAGCACCCGGCCCATTACCGGCGCGAGCAGCACGGCGAAGATGCCGAGCGGCGCGGTGACGAGACCCGCATCCACGGAGCGGTAGTTCAGATACTCCTGCATCCATTGCGGAAGCAGCACCAGGTTGCCGAAGAACACGCCGTACGCCACCGAAATCGCAATCGTGCCGCCGAGAAAATTGCGCTGCTGGAACAGCCGTAAATCGACGATCGGGTTTTCCTCAGTCAATTCCCACACGAGGAAGAACGCGAAGCTGATCACCGCGGTGATGCCCAGAATCACGATCACCGGCGACGAAAACCAGTCGAGGTCCTTGCCCTTGTCGAGCATGATCTGCAGCGACGCGACCCACGTAACCAGCAGGCCGAGCCCGACCACGTCGATGGGCGGCTTGCGGGTTGCCGACTCACGGGTGCGATAGATCATCCACGTCACGCCGGCCGCGAAAATGCCGACCGGAATGTTGATGTAGAAGATCCACGACCAACTGTAGCTATCCGTGATCCAGCCGCCGAGCGCGGGGCCGGCAATCGGGCCGACGGTGGCGGTCATGGCCCATAGCGCGAGTGCAGTCGACGATTTCTCCTTGGGATAGGAGCCGAGCAGAATCGCTTGCGACAGTGGAATCAGGGGGCCGGCCACCGCGCCCTGGAACACCCGGGCGACCAGCAGGATCGGCAGCGTAGGCGCAATGCCGCACAACCACGAAGCCAGCACGAACATCAGAATCGCGCCGACAAACAGCTTGACCTGGCCAATGCGTTGCGTGAGCCAGCCGGTTAGCGGAATCGAGACCGCATTGGCCGCGGCGAACACCGTGATGACCCATGTGCCTTCATCGACCGATACACCGAGGTTGCCCGAAATGGTGGGAATCGCGACGTTCGCAATGGACGTGTCGAGCACGTTCATGAAGGTTGCGAGCGCAACGGCGATGGTCGCCAGAACCAGTTTGCCGCCTTGCAGAGGCGGCGGTGCAGGTGGTGCAGGCGGGGCAGCGGCGGGCGGGGAAGAGGGCTGGCTCAAACGATTCTCCGGATGACGATGCGACGGACGTTCTGCACGGCGTTCTATTCACCACCCGGCAATGAGCCGGGCGGTCCATCGAATGCTCGCAAAAAAGCATACCTGTATTCGCGTTTGGGCGTCGTCGAGCCATGCAGATCGGGCGACAGAACCGAATCCGGCAGCGTATGCTCCCGCCTGAGGCCGCATGGAGCGACACCACGCGCGGTGAAATCTAAAGTACAGCGGGAACAGAGAGAGGAATTGAATATGGCTTGGGAGCAATTCGAACACGGCTGGCGGCGCGCGCCGGCGATAACGCCGGCCAAGGCCCTCGTGGTGCTGATGCACGGCGTAGGCAGCAATGCGCGCGATCTGATGCCGCTCGCGGACATCTGGAGCGAGAGCCTGCCGGATGTGGCGTTTGTCTCGCTCGACGGTACTGACGCTTTCGACGGCGGCTTTGGCGGGCGCCAATGGTTCAGCCTGCGCGATGTCAACGAGGGCAATCGCGAGGCGCGTGTGGCCGCCGCCTATCCGGCATTGCGGCACATGCTCGAGGCGGAACTGGCGAACTGGCAGCTTTCTTTCGATCGCCTTGCATTGGTCGGTTTCTCGCAAGGCTCGATCATGGCGATGCATCACGTGGCGACCAGTGCGGAAGGCGCTGCTGCCGTCGTCGCGTATTCGGGGCGGCTCGCCTCGGTGATCGTCGCGCAGAACGGTACGCCGCTCACGCTCGTGCACGGCGAAGACGACGAAGTGATCCCGGTTGAGGAACTGGAATACGCCGCGGATGCTTTCAGCAACACCGGCTACACGGTCGATGCCTACGCCTTGCCCGGCATCGGCCACACGATCAACGCGGACGGCGTCGAACTCGGCAAACAGGCGCTGGAGCATGCGCTCGGCACTGTGTCGCGCGACTGACACGGTCCCAATTGAAAAGTGGCCCTAAAGATTCTGATCTGCTTGCCGTTAACTGCTCATTAGCATGAAAATCACTCCCGCCGCGCGGATCGCGCAACGCCCATCTGGGCGTGCCAAGCGGTTCGGGTGACCGGGGGCGCATTTTCCATATTGCCCTGCAAGGGCGGATAACGACACATCAGAGCCTTCCTATGGCCAGACCGACGCCGCATTACCCGCTTTTCGATCGACTGTTCCGTCATTCCGTGGCGGTGGACCTCGGCACGGCCAATACCCTTATCTACACCGACAATGGCGGCATCGTGCTGAACGAGCCGTCCGTCGTGGCGTTCCAGAAAGAGTCCGCCGCCGGGCAAAAACGCGTGACGGCCGTGGGCACCGAAGCGCGCCAGTTGCTCGGCCGCGCGCCGGGCAACGTCGAAGCCATACGGCCGATGCGGCACGGCGTGATCGCTAACTTTTCCGCCGCCGAGCAGATGATCCGGCAATTCGTCGACATGGCTCGGCCGCGGCCGCTGTTCAGCCGGCGTGCCGCGTTCACTTTGTGTGTACCGGCGGGCGCGACCCAGGTCGAACGCCGCGCGATCAAGGAAGCCGCGGTGGCGGCCGGCGCGTGGAAGGTCAGTCTGATCGGCGAATCGCTGGCATCGGCGGTCGGCGCGGGCCTGCCGGTTTCGGAGGCGACTGGCTCGATGGTGGTCGACATCGGCGGCGGCACGACCGAAGTCGGCGTGATCTCGCTCGGCGGCCTCGCGTATAGCGGCTCGATTCGCGTGGGCGGCGACAGTTTCGACATGGCGATCGTCAGTTACGTGCGCAACCTGTATGGCGTGCTGCTCGGCGAACAAACCGCCGAACACGTCAAGAAGGGCATCGGTTCGGCCTTGCGCGAAGTGCCGGTCGAACATATGAACGCGACCGGGCGCAGCGTCGACGATGGTTTGCCGCGCACGGTTCAGCTGAGCAATCACGATATCGCCGACGCGATCGAGGGTCCGCTGCGCCAGGTAATCGGCGCGGTGAAACGTGCGCTTGAAACGGCGCCTGCCGAGCTGGTGACCGATATTGCGCACAGCGGCATTGTGCTGACCGGCGGCGGTGCGCTGCTCGGTAATCTGGGTCGGCGCCTGACCAATGAGCTCGGGCTCGAGGTCCGCGTCGCCGATGAACCGCTCACTTGCGCGGTGCGTGGCGCGGGCGCGGCAGCGGCTGCGGGTTTGCTCGACGACACCGCCTACGAATGATTTGACGCGGGACGTCCCGCGTTGCAGGTGACCGCGACTCAGGCCGACCGCATGAGGCCCGGCGGATATTGAATGGCTGTGTGACAATACGTCCCTCGTCCCAATTTTAGGGACGCGAATACGCTTTCTTCTTCGAATCCATTTCTAGCCGGCGCAGCCGATCGTTTCAGCCGTTGCCGCGCGGTCCGTGAACCACCTGTGAATCAATCCGTTTCCGCTTCGTCCTCTCCCGCGTCCCCGTCCTTTATCGAATTGCATAGCGGCTTGCGCATGCCCTATGTGGAAACCGGGGAAGGCGAACTGCTGCTGTTCGTGCATGGCTCGCTGTGCGATTACCGCTATTGGCAACCGCAACTCGCGGGTCTGTCGAAGCGATACCGCTGTGTCACGGTGAGTCTTACGCATTACTGGCCGGTGACGGATACCGAGCCCGACCAGCCGTTTAGCTGGAGCGAGCATGCGGATGACGTGGCCGAATTCATCGATCGTTTTGGCGCCGGGCCGGCGCACGTGGTGGGTCATTCGCGCGGCGGCTGCGTGGCGTTCCATTTCGCGCGGCGCCATCCGCAGTACGTGCGTACGCTGACGCTCGCCGACCCGGGCGGCCCGTTGCAGATTGCCGGGCGACCGCCCGCAACTTTGCCGGAGACCGTGAACGCATTGCGCGCAAAAGCCGCGCAGCTGATCGAAACAGGTGAGGTGGAGGCGGGCTTGCAGCTGTTCGTCGATTCGGTGAGCCGCCCTGGTTTCTGGGCGATGAGCACACCGGGTTTTCGCAAGATGGCGACCGACAACGCGCATACGCTCGCGCGCCAATTCCGCGACCCGTTGCCGGCTTACGTACCCGAACATGCGGCTGAGGTGCGTTGCCCGGTGCTATTGATCGACGGCGAAAAGAGTCCCGACATGTTCCGCCGCACGGCGACGGCGCTGCAAACATGGCTGCCGGACGCACGCCGCGAAACGGTGCGCGGCGCCTCGCACGGGATGAATCTCGCGCATCCGGCAGCGTTCAATCGTTACGTCGACGAGTTCATTCGCTCAGAGGACGTTTGAAATGCCGGTGTAGTTCAGGCCTTGCGATGCGCGTCTTTATCGAGCGCGCGTTCCGCGGCTTCGCCGACGAGGCCGTGGTAGTACAGATGCACGCCGATTGCGAGCGAGTCGTTGCGAATTTCGTGGAAGGCTTTCCATGCTTTCACGGGGTCTTTGAAGAGCAGATAGTGCGCTTCCTGCGCGATCAGATCCGCGACTTCATGCAGGCCATGGCCATGCAGCACATTCACCAGCGTATCGAGGCTGCGATGGGTGCGCGCGTCGGTACGCGGGTAGAGCATATGCAGCACCGCCACGTCTTGCGTCGTCAATGCTGCTGACAACGCCACGACGATATCCTGATGATTCAGCGCGGTGACGATGTTGTCTTCGGTATGGACGTGATCCGGAAACAGTGTTTCGAGTGATGCGTTCATCTGGTCCTTCCTTGTTCTTCTGGCTGATTAAAAAGGCCCGCCGTAGAACGGCGGGCCAAAGACAGCGATGTGTTCGCAGGGGAAGCAAAACACGGATTCAGTATCGCAGAGCAGCGTCGCTTGTGCAGCCTGGCGGCCGCAAAACATTGTTGCAGCAAGCGTACTAACTTTCATTTGGCTGGCAACGCCGCCCGGCGGCCCCGACGCGTTTTCGTGCTGCGTACTTCTGCTTATTTCTACGTGTTTCCGGCGATTACGCCCATCTTTCAGACAACGAATGTTGCGCTAGCCGAGATGGATTGTTGCTGCCAATCGCCGCAATCAAAGCACCTTCGGACCGTAGAATGCGAAGCGGAGCCTGAGCATGCCACGCGGCGATCCGACGATCGAGCATGCCGGCATGTGTGCGATGTGAAAGTAAAAGGAACGTGTAGATGAACTCGAAGACACACGCAACGCTGAGCTTTTCCGACAGCGATCAGACGATTGATTTGCCGATCTATCAGGGCACGCTCGGGCCGGATGTCATCGACATTCGCAAGCTGTATGGCCAGACTGGCAAGTTCACATACGACCCGGGTTTCATGTCCACGGCGGCATGCAATTCCGAAATCACGTATATCGACGGTGACAAAGGCGAGCTGCTGTACCGCGGTTATCCGATCGACAATCTGGCGCAGAATGCCGACTTCCTCGAAACCTGCTACCTGCTGCTCAAGGGCGAACTGCCGAATGCGGAGCAGAAGGAAGAGTTCGTCAACACTGTCACGCTGCACACGATGGTGCACGAGCAGATGCATTTCTTTTTCCGCGGTTTCCGCCGCGACGCGCACCCGATGGCGATTCTGGTCGCGGCAGTGGGCGCACTGTCGGCGTTCTATCACGACTCGCTCGACATCAATAATCAGCAGCACCGGGACGTATCGGCGATCCGCATGATCGCGAAGCTGCCGACGCTGGTTGCGATGGCGTACAAGTACACCGTGGGCCAGCCTTTCGTTTATCCGAAGAACGACTTGTCGTACAGCGCGAATTTCATGCGGATGATGTTCGCCAATCCGGCGGAAGAGTACGAGGTCAACGACGTGCTGGTGCGGGCGCTGGATCGCATTCTGATTCTGCATGCGGATCACGAGCAGAATGCGTCGACATCGACGGTGCGTCTCGCGGGTTCGTCGGGCGCCAATCCGTTCGCGTGTATCGCAGCGGGTATTGCATGCCTGTGGGGTCCGGCGCACGGTGGCGCGAATGAAGCCGCATTGAACATGCTGGAAGAGATTGGTTCGGTCGACAACATTCCTGAGTTCATTGCGAAGGTGAAGGACAAGAACTCCGGCGTGAAGCTGATGGGGTTTGGTCATCGCGTCTACAAGAACTACGATCCGCGCGCGAAGCTGATGCGTGAGACCTGTCACGAAGTGCTCGAAGAGCTGGGTCTGCATGATGACCCGTTGTTCAAGCTCGCAATGGCGCTTGAGAAGATTGCGCTTGAGGATGAATACTTCGTTTCGCGGAAGCTTTATCCGAATGTCGATTTTTATTCGGGGATTGTGCAGCGTGCACTGGGGATTCCTACGGCGATGTTTACTTGTATCTTCGCGATGGCGCGGACTGTTGGGTGGATTGCGCAGTGGAATGAGATGATTGCTGATCCGGAGCAGAAGATTGGGCGGCCGCGGCAATTGTTTGTTGGGGAGACTCAGCGGGAGGCTCGGGCGCTTTCCAAGCGGTAAAGGTTTGGGTTTTTTTTGCCTTTGCGGCGCTTTTTTTGTCAGTGCTCTTAGGGTTTTGGCCTTTCCTTGATTTGCTAGTGGTCTATTAGCGTTGCCCCTGTGCGGGGCGGCACCTACTTCTCTTTGCCGGCTGCAAAGAGAAGTAGGCAAGAGAAAGCAGCTCAAACCGCTAATGCTAAGTGGGCACCGTGGTCTGCTACGGGTAGTGGTGCATCTGGAATCTGTGTTCGTGCCACTGCACATGTTTGTGACAAGGGCGTCATACTTCCGGCGGCGCTGCGCGCGCCGAAGAGCACTTCATAAAACCTCCCACTACGTCTTGTGCCCGTGTTTCCCACCGGGCCTTGGCCCATCATTGCTCCGTCTCCGTCTCCGTCTCCGTCTCCGTCTCCGTCTCCGTCTCCGCGATTGCGATTGCGATTGGAACTGCGATCGCAACGATGATCGTGACTACAGCACGCCGACAAATCATTTGAAGTGGGAGGCTGGTGAGTGCCTCGGCGCGTCGCCGAGGCGAAGCCGACGGCCCCCACAAACCTCAATCGAAGCCCGTGGTTTCCCATGCAAACCCGTCCGCGACGCACGCAGTGCGGAGTGGGAGCTGATGACTCCTTTGTCACTAACGCGGAATGTGGGAGAGCACGGATTCCAGTCGCACCACTACCCGTAGCAAACCACGGTGCCCACTTAGCATTAGCGGTTTGAGCTGCTTTCTCTTGCCTACTTCTCTTTGCAGCCGGCAAAGAGAAGTAGGTGCCGCCCCGCACAGGGGCAACACTAATAGACCACTAACAATTCAAGGAAAGGCCAAAGCCCTAAGAACACAGACAAACAAGCGCCGCGCAGGCAACCCCTTGCACTTGGTGCAAAACCCCTGCACATCCCGTGCCAAACCAAAAACCAAAAACCAAAAACAAGAAACTCCCCTGTGATAAGTTCGTCTGACGCGGACAGACCCTCTACAATCGGAATCGACCAGCCAGCCCCCACCGGCATCCGAAATTGGAAATTAACCCGAAAGCGAACACTATAGGAGCGACCCTGATGCAGCAGCCAGAAGCCCTCGGCGGCCTGTCCCACTCGGGCGGAATCGACCACCGCGAACCCGAGCCGGACGGCGCATTCATCCCGACGGAAAACCTCAACGTCGCAAGCGCCACCCAGCATGTGCTCAAGTCTGGCGACACCTTTATCGTCAACGATCCCCTCGGTGATATCACCGGCCACGACGACGGCCTGTTCGTCAACGACACCCGCGTCCTGTCAAACCTGCGCCTCACCTTCGGTGGCCGCGCGCCCTCGTTGCTGTCAGGCAGCGTCAGCAGCGACAACACCTCGTTCACGGCACACCTGACCAACCGCCCCCTGCCGCCGCTCGGCGGCGACAGCACCCCGGAAGGCGTGATCCACGTCGAACGCGTGCGCGTGCTCTCGGGCACCGTGCTCAACGAAGCAATCGAACTCACCAACTACGGCACGAGCGATGCAGTCGTGCCGCTGTCCATCTCCTTCGCCAGCGACTTTCGCGACATGTTCGAAGTGCGCGGCCTCAGGCGCGACAAACAGGGTCGTGTCGAACCGGCGCGCGTCGAGAACCGCGAAGTGCTGCTCGGTTATGTCGGTCTCGACGACGTGGCGCGCAATGTGCAGATCGCCTTCTCGCCGGAACCGGACAAGCTCTTCGCCGATCGCGCGGACTACACCGTCAAGCTGCCGGCCCAAGCGTGCGTGTCGATCTATCTGTCCGTCTCGGTGCAAGTGGTCGCGCAAGCCGACAAGCCGGCCGCGGGCGTCGCGCAACCCTCGCACGCGGTGAGCGAAGCCCATCTGTCGCAAATCGATGCGGAGCGCCCGCGCGTCGGCCGCGCTGCTGTGCGCGCCGCACTGGTCGACGCCCACCTGGTGATGCGCGAGCGCCGCCGCGTCACCGCTCGCGTGCGTTCGAGCAATCCGCTCTTCAACGCGTGGATCGACCGTTCGCTTGCCGACCTCGGCTTGCTGACGACCGATCTCGCCACCGGTCCGTATCCCTACGCCGGCATCCCGTGGTTTTCAACTCCGTTCGGCCGCGACGCGATCATCACGTCGTTGCAGACGCTGTGGCTGCAACCGAATCTGGCCGCGGGCGTGCTGCGTTTTCTCGCCGAACATCAGGCGCGCGAAAATTCGCCGTTTCGTGACGCAGCGCCCGGCAAGATCATGCACGAGATGCGCAAGGGCGAAATGGCCGCCACCGGCGAAGTGCCGTTCGCGCTGTACTATGGCGGCGTCGACAGCACGCCGCTCTTCATCGTGCTGGCCGGCGCCTATGCGGCACGCACGGGTGATCTCGCACTGGTCGACGAGTTGTGGCCGGCGCTGGAGCGCGCGGCGCAGTGGGTCGCGGGCGTCTGCGACAAGAACCGTTACGGTCTGCTGGACTATCAGCGCGAGTCCGACGGCGGCCTCGCTAATCAAGGCTGGAAGGACAGTCACGATTCGGTCTTCCACGCGGATGGCCGTTTCCCCGATGGTCCCATTGCACTCGTCGAAGTGCAGGCGTATGCGAGCGCCGCCTTCGATACGATGGCTCACTTCGCCAAGCTGCGCGGACTGCACGATCAGGCCAAGCAATACAGCGAGCGCGCGAAGAAAATCCGTCAGTGCGTCGAAGAAAAGTACTGGATGGAAGAGTCCGGCTTCTACGGCATCGCGCTTGATGGCCACGGCGAACTGTGCCGCGTAATGGCGTCGAATGCGGGTCACTTGCTGGCCTTCGGTCTGCCTTCGCGCGAGCGGGGCGAAGCGGTGGTGCACGCGCTCGACTCCACGCTGTTTCATACCGGCTGGGGCGTGCGTACGCTGGCCGCAAGCCAGGCGCGCTTCAATCCGATGGCGTACCACAACGGTTCGGTGTGGCCGCATGACAACGCGCTCTGCGCACGCGGCCTGTCACGTTACGGCGGCAAGGCGGCGGCCGTGCGGCTGTTGCAGGCACTGTTCCAGGCAGCGGTCAATTTCGACATGCGTCTGCCCGAGCTGTTCTGCGGTTTCCCGCGGCGGCGGGGCGAGCCGCCTACCGCCTATCCGGTCGCCTGCCTGCCGCAAGCCTGGGCGGCGGGCTCACCGTTCATGATGCTCGAAGCCTGTCTGGGTATCACGATCGATGCGGAGCGGCGCGAAGTCGTCATCGAGCAGCCCATGCTGCCCGAGGGCATCGACTGGCTCGAAGTTGGCGATCTAAGGGTAGGCGATTCGTCGGTGTCGATCACGTTCCGGCGGATCGGCGACAAGGTGGTCGCGTCGGCGGCCGAGCAGGGCGATGTGCGGGTGGTCGCGCTGCTATAGATGCAGTCACAATCAATGTTGTCCTGCGTTGTGGCGAAATCATTAACGGACAGACGATGTCCGCGGATTTTGGTGCAAGGCGGTGAGTGCGAGGCCACCGGTTTTATATGGCGACGCAAAAAAGGACCGCCCATTGGGCGGCCCTTTATAGAGTGCGGGATTTACAGATTTGCACTCAATCGGTATTGGGTTGCCTTACAAAATTTCGGCAAGGGGCGGGGACTGTTTTCTTGTTTCCATCAAGGTTGTGACGACTTCCTCGGTATCGTATTCAGCCTGGAAGGCGCGCTATCGGCGCAGTCCTCCACCGATAGCCAGAGCGCACAGGGTCAGCAAACAGAACCCCGCTCCCGCATAGAATGTCGCGCCGGCCCCCAGACGGTCCCACAATTCGCCTGCGACGACGCTCGCCACAAGCATCGCCAGACCGCTCATCAAATTGAACAAACCGAACGCGGTGCCTTTCAGGTCCGGTGGTGCTGTATGGGCGACCATGGTCGCCAGCAAGCCCTGGGTGAGCCCCATATGCAGGCCCCACAACGCGACACCCAGCAGTACGACCGGCCAGTGGTTGCCATGCGCAAGTACGACATCCGATGCAATGAGTACCACCAGCCCGATGGCCAGAAGTTTCGTGTGGCTCATTGAATCCGCCAGCTTGCCAGATGGATAAGCAGACGTCGAATACACCAGGTTCATCGCAACCATGACGAGTGGCACCAGCGCCACCGGCACGCCACCCTGCATTGCGCGCAAAACCAGGAATGCCTCGCTGAATCGTGCGAGCGTGAACACCGCGCCAATGAATACAACCCACCAGTACGGCCGGCTCAGCTTCTTCAGGCTTTCGAACTTCATCGGGTTGACGCGTTTCGCGTCCGAACGGTGCGCTGGCTCCTTGATGCCGAACACCAGCAACGACACCGCAACGAGCCCTGGAATCACAGCCACCCAGAATACGAGACGAAAGTTGTCTGCCCACAGCAACATCAACACGACGGCGAGCAACGGCCCGAGAAACGCGCCGACCGTGTCGAGCGACTGTCGCAAACCATAGGCGGCGCCACGCAGGTGAGCGGGCGTGATATCAGCTACGAGCGCGTCGCGCGGCGCACCCCGCACACCTTTCCCGATTCTGTCCGCGACGCGCGCCGTCAGAACGATGCCCGCTGTTGGCGCGAGCGCAAACAACGGTTTGCTCAACGCACCCATGCCGTATCCGATGACCGCGAGCCATTTCCGGTTGCCAAGGTAGTCGCTGAGCGCGCCGGAGAACATTTTCACGATGGGTGCAGTCGCTTCCGCGACGCCTTCAATCAAGCCCACCATCATCGCGCTCGCGCCCAGACTCGTCACCAGGAACATCGGCAAAAGGCTGTGAATGATTTCCGAAGAAATGTCCATGAACATGCTGACAAAGCCGAGCATCCAGATGCCACGTGGGATTTGGCTAAGCGTGCTGGCGCGCGGCGTGGAGTTGGTCTGCATCTTGTCTCGCTTCGGAAACTACGACTGATGATTGTGACCGCAACCATTTCTAGACCGTAGTTATCGGTCAAACTCCTTCGTTTGCTCAGCTTCTTCAAACTTCTTGCCCAGAACTGTTGGCACGAGAATCAGAGACTGGTCTGTCGGGTCATAGTTTTCGGCCAACTTGAACGCTTCAGAGATGATTGCTTGCACGTCCTGCCTCAACATGGTCACGTCGAAAGGTAGGTTTGCCGCGAATGGGTCCCAGTCGAAGCAGCCAACAACCGCAGTCTTCCACGCGTCGGGCGACAACGTTGACGTGAACTGAACCACCCCTTCAAACGCGGTAATCGAATTCATCAGCAAACCGGCTGGAAGTCGCCCAAGTTTTTCATAGCGAATTGAGAGTACGCGCTTGGCAGCAGCGGCGTTATATCCACAACACTCGATTGCATCTGCAGCAGGCGTCATGTGACGAGCTTCGAAAGCATCTCTGAATCCTGCGATACGCATTTCAGTTGCATATTCATCCGCTACACCTCCTAGCAAGACCAACTCGTCTGGTGCCGCGCCCCGTGCTAGCAGCTTTTCAATCAGCACATCCGTAATAGTTTGAGCGCCTTTGCGGTTATCGGAAACGACCGACGGCGCACCGTCTCCTGGCAGGTCCAAGTTGATGGAAGGGACGCCTGCAGCCGAACAGAGCGTGTTCAGCGGTGTCGGGTTGCGCACGCCGGCGATAAATAGCAGCTCAACCCGCTGCGATAGAAGTGTTTCAGTAACGCTCACCTCGACTGCAGGGTCGCGTTGGGTGCCGACAACGATCGGACAAAGGCCACGACTACGCGCCTGCTCTTCGAAGGTCTCGGCGAGTCCCGCAAAAAAACGGTTCCGATAATGGGGAAGAACCATACCCACTAGACCCGAGCGCGATAGCCTGAGTCCTCGAGCTTTCATGTTGACGTTATACCCAAGCTGGCGGGCGCTTTCGAGTATGCGGTTCGCAGTTTCCTCCTTGATTCGATAGCGGACCCAACTGCCGTTCAACACCATGCTGACCGTAGCCGTCGAGGAGCCTGTCGCCTTTGCGACGTCATAAATCGTGGACTTGCGTCCTGGATTGCTGCTTGCCATCAAGTTGCTCCGAGGGCATTGCGCCGTTGTGTCCCGAAAAGGTAGCCGTTTCGCGACAGTACCCAACACCAGGGTTTTTACGGCTCGACCGAACTGCTAAATAGATTCAGCATACACCCACCCGAATTGCTAAATGGATTTAGCAACTTTAGCAGAATACGAAGTCGGGCCTTTCATCACTCATTTAGGGCGTCTGCGTGCCCAGGCGTCTACCGGAGGAGACATGTTCAAGAACATCATCCGCACTTTGGGTGCCGGCGCAGTCGCGCTCGCTTTGACGACGAGTTTTGCCTCGGCCTCGCCTGACAAGCCGGTAATCGGTGTTGTTGTGAAGATTGGCGGCATTCCATGGTTCAACGCCATGGAAGCGGGAATCAAGAAGCGCGCTGACCAGCTCGGCGTCAAGGCATTCATGGTCGGACCAACGAGCGCAGACCCTGCGCTGCAGGTACGAGCAATCGAGGACCTGATTGCGCAGCACGTAGACGTCATTGGCGTCGTGCCGAACGACGCACAGGTTTTGGAACCCGTTCTTCAGCGCGCCAGAGCCGCCGGTATCAAGGTCATCACCCACGAGTCCCCGAAGCAGCAGAACGTGGACTGGGACTTTGAGCTGGCCTCGTCCAAAGGTTTCGGCGAAGCCTACGGAAAACGCCTTGGTGAGGCGCTGGGCGGGAAGGGCGAATACGCCGTTTTCGTCGGCTCGCTGACAGTGCCGCTCCATAACGCCTGGGCGGATGCGGCAATCGCCTACATCAAGGCCAACTTTCCCGGGATGACCCTCGTCGGCGACCGCTACGGCGTCGCTGAAGACGTGGACGCGTCGCGCAAAACTGCGCTTGACCTGATGCGCGCTCATCCTAACTTGAAGGGCATCCTTGCGTTCGGCAGTCAGGGCCCGATTGGGGCAGCTCGCGCTGTCGCGGAGCAGCAGGCGAAAGGAAAGGTCCTGGTTCTTGGGCCGTTCTCGCCTGGACAGGGCCGAAAACTCGTCCACGATGGCGTGTTGAGCGGCGGGTACATGTGGAATCCGGAAGTCGCCGGTGAAGTGTTTGTGACGCTGGGCACGATGCTCGTAAAGGGGCAGCCGATTAAGGACGGCACGAATATCCCGGGTCTGGGTGTTGTTCATCCCGACGGTCATAACCTGATTGTCGACCAACTGGTGGACCTCAACGCCAAAACCGTTGACGACCTCGCGAAGATGGGCCTCTGACCGCAATCCTTTTGCCGAACGGGTGAGCGCCGGTGTAGCGCTGCTCACCCGGAAGTTAACGGTACGACACATCTGGTCGCCAGCCAGTCATGTGCAAGTACCATCGGAGCGTTTCCATGAGTCAACCAGCTTCCATCAACGTCCACCGTTCTCAACGAGGTGATGCGCATACGGCAGCGGGCGCGCTCGACACCGACCGCATGCCTCTGCTTAAACTCGAGAACATTTCGAAAATCTTCGGCGGTGTTAAGGCGCTGCGGGCCGTGAAGTTCGACATCATGCCCGGAGAAGTTCTCTGCCTTGCGGGCGAGAATGGCTGCGGCAAGAGCACCATCATCAAGATTATCAGTGGGGTCTATCAGCCGGAACCTGGCGCGGTGATGCTCATGGACGGTGAGTCAATCGAAGGACTCGACCCGGCCAGGGCCCGTGACCTCGGCATTCAGGTCATCTGGCAAGACCTTGCGCTTTTCCCCGAAATGACCGTCGCGGAAAACATTGCTTTCGAGCAGAACCTGGGGTCTCGTCCGCGTATCGTCAGATATGGAAAGATGAAGGAGGCGGCACGCCGGATTCTCGAGCGGCTCGGAGTCTCCATCGACCTCAACCGTTCTGTTCGCTCGCTATCAATCGCCCAGCGCCAGGTCGTGGCAATCGCCAGAGCGCTTGTTCGCGACGCACGTCTTGTCTTCATGGACGAGCCGACTGCCTCGCTCAGTCATGCTGAGACCGAAGCTCTGCTGAAAATTGTCCGGCGACTTTCTGCGGACGGAATTGCCGTGGTGTTCGTCAGCCATCGCCTCGCTGAAGTGCTGGACGTCTGCACTCGCGTGACCGTTTTCCGCGATGGACAGTACGTCGGCACCTTTCCCACCGAAGGGATGACGCAAACCCGCCTCACGGAATTGATGACGGGCCGCACTTTCGACTATGAAGTACGCACGACAGACCTGACGAAAGCGCCGGTTGTGCTGGAGGTACAGGGGTTGTCACGAGCCCGTCAATACCATGACGTGTCGTTCAAAGTGCGACGAGGCGAGATTCTTGGCGTCACGGGACGCCTTGGCGCAGGAAGAACAGAAGTCGCATTGTCGCTTTTCGGAATGACCCGCCCCGGTGCGGGTTCCATCCAGCTCGACGGAAAAGAGATTTTGCTGCGAACAAATCGTGACGCTATCCAGGCCGGGATAGCTTACGTATCCGAAGACCGACTTCAACTCGGCCTTGTGCAGCCGCAATCAATCGGAGACAACACAGTCGCGGCGGTGTTGGACAACCTTCTGGACGGCACCCATCTCATCGCTTCCAAAAAGCGAAACGCGCTGATTCAAGACTGGATTCAGCAACTGGCCGTGAAAATCGGGAAACCGGACGACGCGGTCTCAACGCTGTCCGGCGGGAATCAGCAGCGCATTGTGCTCGCCAAGTGGTTGGCAACAAACCCGAAGCTTCTGATTCTGGATTCTCCCACCGTCGGCGTCGACGTCGGCGCCCGTGCTGGCATCTTTGCCATCATCCACAAGCTCGCTGCTGAGGGTATGGCCATCTTGCTGATATCGGACGAAATTCCGGAGGTCTACTTCAATTCCGACCGAATTCTGCATATGCGCGAAGGTCGCATCGTCAAAGAGTACGTGCCGGGAACGACAACGATGGAACAAATCGAGCGAGACGTCCATGCCTGATTTTCGCAAACTCGGAATCGGTTCGATTGAGGCTCTGCTGATTCTCGTTATCGCCGTCATGGTGATTGGCCTCAGCCTTTCAACCTCGACATTCCTTACGCTTCCAAACCTGTTCGACCTGCTTAATCAGAGTTCCGTCAACATCATTTTCGCAGTCGGGCTACTGGTCGTGCTGATTGCTGGTGGCATTGATATCTCATTCGCCGTCGGCGCATCGGTGGTCCAGTACCTCACTGCGTTGACAGTGTTGCGACTCGGCGGTGGTAACTGGGCGCTCGGCTTCATTGTCTCTGCCTGCTTCGGCTTCGTGCTTGGATCCATCAACGCCACGATTATCTACAGATTTCGCATCGTCTCGATTGTCGTGACAATTGCCACGTTCAACGTGTTTTTCGGTGGATTGATGTTTCTCACGGGCGGGGTGTCCATCTACGATCTGCCGGACTGGTGGACTAACAGAGTTTCTATTGTCAATTTCAACACCGCGAGTGGTAATGCAAATCTCGCACTGCCTGTGGCCGTGATGGTCGTCATGGTCATAGCAACATGGTTTCTGCTACGGCGCACGACAACCGGCCGACAGCTCTACGCCATGGGCGACAACCCCGAGGCAGCGCGACGCGTGGGGGTCAACATAGGTGCGATGCATTACATCGCTTTTGGCTGGCTCGGCATGATGGCGGGGATTGCCGGACTCATGCAAGCCCACTACGTGCAGGAAGTCGTTCCGAACGCATTTTATGGCCGTGAACTGGATGTGCTCGCTGCTGTGGTGCTCGGTGGTGCAAGGTTAGGCGGTGGGCGCGGCACAATCCTCGGCGCCATTCTTGGCATCCTCCTGACCGCTATCACCGCCAACGGCCTGAACTTGCTCGGTATCTCGCCGTATGCGTTCAAGATGATTATCGGAGCCATCATTCTTATCGCCATTACGTTGTCGAGCGGTGGTTTCGCCAAACTCGTCGGAACGCGATTCACGTCACAAAGCGTAAAGGCCCCGTCATGAAAATCTCCTCATCTCAACGCGCGGCCGCGCCGCTCGTACCGGCAGACGTCGCCGGGTTGCTTGGGTTTCTGCTCCTGGTCATCGCGGTCCTGAGCTTTGCATCTGACCGTTTTTTCTCAGCGAGCACATTCGTGTCGATAGCGTTCCAGTTGCCGGAACTCGGCTTCTTTACGCTGGCCATGTTGATGCCCTTGATTTCCGGTGGCTTCAATCTCGCGGTGACTTTCACCGCGAACATATCGGGGTTGGCGATGGCGTGGGTACTTCATACGTATGGCGGAGCGGACGCCGGCGCCGCAGCCATCATCCTCGGCATAGCTGCCGCATTGGCCACCGGCTCCGCGGCCGGTTGGGTGATGGGTGCCGTTATTGCGCGCACCGGCGCAAGCCCAATCCTCGTGTCTCTATCGATGATGATTTTCTTGCGCGGATTAGGGGAGTTCCTCACACGTGGGGGCGACATCTCCGGGTTTCCGCCGTTTGTGCGCGAAATGGGCAACGGCGTCTTCCTCGGCGTACCGATTCCCCTTCTGATTTTTCTCGGCTGCGCATTACTTTGGCACGTTGTCATGACACGGTCGCGGCTAGGTTTCGCCACACGCATGATTGGTTCAAATCTGGAAGCAACGCGATATTCCGGCATCGCGACGACACGCGCCGTCACCCGAATCTACATGCTGTCGGGGCTGATGTGCGGCGTCGCTGGCGTGGTGATGGCGGCCCAGTTCAACTCGGTTCGCGTTGGTCATGGAGAGGCCTTTCTGCTCATCTCCGTGCTTGCGTGCTTCCTGGGCCGCGTCGATCCATTCGGCGGCTTTGGCCGCGTGGTCCCGGTCGTGATTGCACTTGTAATTCTGCAGGTTATCGCTTCAGGTCTCAATTTGCTCGGTGCCAACCAACACCTGGCGACTGCGTTGTGGGGTGTCTTCCTGCTTGCCGTGATGCTCTTCCGTTGGGCATGGGCGAACGGCATTTCGAAAACTTTGGTCCGCAGGCGCGTGACCGCATCTGAAGGAGTTACACAATGAATAAGCTTGGCGTACACGCACTGGTATGGGCTGGCGACCTCACCCCCGAATCGACTCGCAAGGTTTTGAGCCAGACCAAAGCCGCCGGGTTCGACCTGGCTGAACTGTCCTTGCATGGTCCGAAGGTCATGGACCTGGCGCTCACGCGCGATTTGCTGCAAGAGCATGAGCTGGATATCGGTTGCTCGCGCGGTCTCACCTTTGATGCGGACGTGTCCAGCGAGGATTCTGCTACGGTCGCACGCGGAGTTTCGATGCTGGAGGAGGGCATAAGTGTCACGGCAGAGCTGGGTGGAGGCTACTTCGGCGGAATTCTTTACGGCGCGATGGGAAAATACAACGCGCCGGTTACCAAACAAGGCCGCCGCAACGCGATTGATTCGCTCAAGCGCATTGCTGATTTCGCGTTGAAGAAGAACGTGACGCTTGGGCTTGAAGTGGTGAATCGCTACGAGAGCAATTTACTGAACACTGCATCGCAGGCGCTTGCCATGATTGACGAAGTCGATGCGCCGAATGTTGTCGTTCATCTCGATACGTATCACATGAACATTGAGGAGTCCGATTTCATGCAGCCGGTTCTGCAATGTGGCAAGCGTCTTGGCTATGTTCATATTGGGGAAAGCAATCGCGGGTACCTCGGGTCGGGGACTATCGACTTCTCTCAGTTCTTCCATGCACTCGCCATGATTGACTACAAGGGAGTCGTGACTTTTGAGAGCTTTTCGTCGACGGTCGTCAACGAGCAGTTGTCCAATGCGTTGGCAATCTGGCGTAACTTGTGGGATGACAGTATGGACCTGGCGAAACATGCGCGGGAGTTTATGGCGGGTGGCATCAACGCCGCCGCGCGAGCAAAATCGCATCACTAGACGCCCACCGGGTGAAGTAAGTGTCGCGACACCACAAAGCGTTGAGAAATGTTGACGCGAGCGGTTCGACAATCGGGCCTCGGTGAGGATAAGAATAGTGCTCGCCGACCGCCATTTTTTGGAATACCTCGGATTATGTCGACGATTGAAGACCGCTACCTGGGGCGCCTCCACCAGTTAATTTCTGACGGGCGGCGCCAAATCCTTGGTTTGGTTGGTGCGCCCGGTGCAGGCAAATCGACACTGGCGCAAGCAATCCTTGATGCTTTTCCCGGAAAGGCGGCGGTTGTGCCGATGGACGGGTTTCATCTTGCGAATGTCGAACTTGCACGGCTCGGTCGCGCATCCCGCAAAGGTGCGGAAGATACGTTCGACAGTGCGGGGTATGTTGCACTTCTGAGGCGCCTGCGTGAGCAGCGTCACGACGAAACAATCTACGCTCCCACATTTCGCCGGGAAATTGAAGAACCCATCGCGGGCGCAATCCCTGTGGCGCCTGATATACCGCTTGTAATTACTGAAGGGAATTACCTCCTTCTAGAGCATGGCCATTGGAAAGCTGCCCGACCGTTGCTCGACGAAGTTTGGTATGTCAACGTCGACTCGGATCTGCGACGGCAGCGTCTTGTTAGCCGGCATATTGGTTTCGGCCGGGACCAGGCTGCAGCAGAACAGTGGGTTCAGAAAACTGACGAAGTGAACGCGACCTCGATTGATTTAACTAGAGAGCGTGCCGATGTTCAATTCCATTGGCCATCGTAAGGCACATTGGGGGATTCTGGCACTCCACGAGGCGATGCATTATGCGTTGGTCTCCTCGAGTATCAATGGGTTTCCGGTTGAACATGGATAAAACTTCACGATGGAATCAATCAAGCGTTGGACGTTGAAATGGGCACACGGCGAGGCGGAGGTTCAAGCGCTTGGTGGAATGCTTGCGCCGGTGCGATTTGACATTGGAGCCGGACGTTCTGTCTCGCCGCTGCACGTTGCTCCATGGGGGGATGATCTGCGCCGACCTGGTCTTATGCGCGCGTTGCGCGGGGAATGGCCTTGTGTTCCGTTCGGGATGGTCGCTGCGCCAGCGGGTCTGCCGCCTGATTTTCGGACTCGTGACGCCGATGATGACTGGGTTCATGGGTATGGCGCGAATCACATGTGGCAACTGATGGGGCAAGGCGACCGCATGCTTGCGCTTCAAATCGCCTACCCCTTTGAGAGCGAGATCGAGAGGCTTGAGCGCACGATTGAAGTTGAGCCTGACGCGCCAGCGCTGCTCGTTTCACTTACCGTCCATGCCCGTCGTGACGTGAATTTGCCGTTCGCTCTTCATCCAACTTTTGCTGTTCCAGTAGGAGGCGTTGAAATCCTCGCTTGCGCGCATCAGGCTATTTACAGCTACCCCGTTCAACCGGAGCCCGGCGTCTCGCGAATTCTCCCGAACCGCACCATCTCGACCCTGAAGGAAATTCCGACCACACGAGGGTTTATGGATGCGACCCGCCTGCCGTTGTCCGAAACCACCGAAGAGTTATTGCAAATCTCGGAATGTAAGCCACCGTTTGTGTTGCGGTACCCGGAGCAACACGCCGATGTGTTTCTCGACTGGAATGCAGAAGAGCTTCCCGATGCATTGCTTTGGATTAGCAACGGCGGGCGTACGCACGAACCCTGGTCAGGGCGACACTTCGCTGTAGGGGTGGAGCCGGCCAACAGTTTCTTTGACCTCGGCCGGGTGGCGATTCCGCCTGCCAATCATCCGCTCGCCGACCGCTCCGGAACGGTCTTCAAAGCAGGAATGCCGCGGACCATTACGTACCGTCTGTCGGCACGGGCGTTGTGAGTCTGACTACCGGCTACTAAGGCTACAACCGGCGTTGAAGCGACTTTGGAAGCAATTCAGGCTGGTGCGGTGGCCGTGCTCGCTCCGTTGGCCACAGTCGAGTCCGGCGCCGAGCTAACGACCTGAACGTAGTGGTCAGATACCCGGTGGACCAGCAATTCTCTGGTTCCACCGGGTACACCACGCCGACGACGCTTTATTGCGCCTGTGCTGCTTGACGCAGGGCGGCTTGCTGTTGAGCCTGCTCTTGAGCGTGCTGCTTTGCAAGGTGCCTACCGACCATGCAACCTCCGACCGCACCGATGACTGCGTGGTGCCCCGCATAATGCCCAGCAACCCCGCCTACCGCTGCGCCCTTGAGGCAGCCCGCGGCATTTGCCGTGCCGGCTGTTGCGAAGGCCAGCGCCGTTGCAATCAGGGCGGTTCTTATCAAGCTTGCGTTCATTTGAAAATACTCAGAGGTTGAATTTTTCGGACGTGGCGCCGTCCGGTGTCGTTTCAATACCCGCGCCAATCGTGACGCTCGCGCCACTCGTGCTCACGCCATTCCCGGCGGCGCCATTCACGTTCACGCCACTCGCGATGCTCGCGCCATTCGCGGGCTCGCCAGTCGCCGTCACCGCCGTACGCGACGGCGACCGGTGCGGGAGCGTACACGACGGGAGGTGGCGGTGCGTACACCGGTTCTGCAGGCGCATACACAGCCCCGGGAATGCCCAATCCAATGGCGACGTCGACGTGTGCCGATGCTGCCGTTGATGCTGCGAGTACCGCCAGACCGAGCGCTGCGCCGAGAATTTTCTTGTTCATCTTCGCTACTCCTCACACATTGAGTGCAATGTCAGTGACTACGGTTCGGAGTGTAAGGAGCGATGTCGGACACATGTGAAACGGCGGTGCGAGATTCGTAACGTGCGGTTACTGCTGAAGGCGTAGCGCGTGGGCGATACGCCTTCGCAACCTGCAGCTGAGCCGTGTGGCAAGTGAAGAGGGTAACGCTACCGCGCAAGTGAACTTGAACAGTCATGTAACGTGAACTAGCCTTAACGTCTGGCGCGGAAGCGAGCCTTTTGGCATCGAGCCTCGTCGGAGGTGTGAACCGCCTGTGGCGAACGTTTGACCTATCCGGTTCCGGCAAGCGCTGCAGGACCTGAGCAGGAAACAGGTTCGTGTCGCGAGACCTCCCGTGCCGCGCGCCTGGTGATTCCTTCGGGCTGGGACGTTTGTAGGTGACTTCGTCGCCCTGATGCCCTTATATCGGAGAGAGCATGCCCGTTGACAACATTAAGACCATCATCGTAGTCATGATGGAGAATAGGTCTTTCGACCACGTTCTTGGCTACCTGAGCCTCGACGGGAAGGATGTCAACGGCCTCTCGGCCGACCCCACCTGGCTAGAGAATTTCACGAACCTCTACGGCGGAAAAACGTATCCCATACATGCGCTTTCGCCGTCGACCCAACTTATCCCCGACCCACCGCATGACCGCACGCCGATTTCGACGCAAATAAAAACGCCGTGCGCGAATGGAGACTGTCCCGAACTGGGTGGATTCGTCGCGAGCTATGCGACAAGAAACCCTCCGCCAGCCGACCTGTCGATGGTGATGGGCTACTACACGGCCGGTGCGCTGCCTGTTTATGATTTTTTCGCAAAGAATTTCACGATCTGCGATAGCTGGTTCGCGCCACTTCCGACCGGAACCCAGGCAAATCGCTTGATGGCAATGGCGGGAGAGAGTGCGATTAGCGACAACGTTTCTGGTTTTCTTCCCGAGCAATCCCTGGTTTACGACTGGCTGACCGCACACGGCGCAAGTTGGTGTGTCTACCAGTCGGGAGGCTTCTTCCCGTTCTTCAGCTTGATGCCCAAGTGGTTGCCTGAGATAGTCACTTCGCTTGCCTTGCCGCTAGATGGCAATGGAGGGAGGTTCAGGCGTTATTCGCGTTTCAAGGAAGACTGGACGAACAGTAGCAATTTGCCTCAAGTCATTTTCATCGAGCCGGAATACACGGATGGGCCGCACAGGGTACCAAATGACGACCATTCGCCTACTGGCGTCGCCCCAGGGCAAGCGTTCCTTGCGGACATTTATCAAACGATTTCTGCGTCCAAGCGATGGGATGAGACGCTGATGATTGTCACGTATGACGAGCACGGGGGGTTCTTCGACCATGTAAGCCCGCTTGAGATTTCGACCGACGTCGCCGGTTATCAGTTTCAAACTACTGGCCTGCGTGTACCCGCGTTCCTGGTCTCACCCTATGTCGCGCCGGGGGGCGTCTTCTCCGGCGACCTGGACCATACGTCGATACTTCAGCTTCTCGCGGATAAATTCAACGCTGGTGGTACGTACTCTGCCCCGGTCAGCGCACGCACTCAGCTTTCGAAGCTCAGCTCTGCTCTTTCTGAAACCAGAACGCCGGGCTCTGCACCGAAGCTAAATGTCCCCATAGCGAGCAAGTTACTTGCACCGGCTCCCGTTGCGCCACCGACTGGCTTCTCGGCATGCGCGCAAGCCTTTCGTAGCGTCGCGCTTAAGGTCCAGCAAGACCATCCGGAGTTGCTGTCTTCGCCGAACTGGGGCGACCTTGCGAGCTTTGTTGCGACGTATAAGGGTGGGGCGTGAATTGGCGCCAAGTCTCCGGTTGCAAAGAAGGTCCGAGTGCGAATTCGCGTATTTCGCGTACGGCTCAAACTGGAAGTTCTGTTGGGTGCGATACACCGGGTGGTAACATTTGTTGTCATCCTTATCGACCGTTCGCCCGGTATATCGCATGCCAGACAGTTTTGACCAGCTCGCCGCCCTGATCCGGGCGCGCTTCTCCGAACTGAGTCCGCAGTTTCAGATGGGGGCAGGGTTCCTGCTCGATCATCCCGACGAAGTCGCGGTCTCGTCCATGCGCAAAGTGGCCGAGCGGGCGCAGGTGCAACCGGCCTCGCTCGTACGTCTGTCGCAGCAACTGGGTTTTCCCGGCTGGAACGAGTTGCGCAACCTGTTCGTCGCGCGCGTGCGCACGCGGCCCGAGCCGCTCACGAGCCGGGCCCGTTCTCTCGTCAAATCGAAAGATGCGCTGGCCAGCGACCTGCTGGTCGCGCAACAACACAACCTCGAGGTCACCGCCGCGCATAACGGCCGCGTGATCGTGGAAGCGGCGCGTCTGTTGCGGCGCGCGCCGCATGTGCATGTAGCAGGCTTTCGCTCCTGCTATGCGGTGGCGTTCGGGCTTGTCTACGGCTACCGGCTGTTTCGCTCGTCGGTGTCGCTGCTCAACGGTGAAGCCGGTACGCTCGAGATGCAGCTGCGCACGGTGGCGCGTGACAGCGCCACCATCGTCATCAGTTTCGCGCCCTATTCAGTCGAGGCGGCGCGCGTGGCCGAAGCCGCGTTGGAAAAAGGCAGCAAGCTGATTGCTATCACGGATAGCGCGGTTTCGCCGATCGCGCTGAACGCCGACAAGGTGCTGATTTTTTCGCACGAAAGCCCGTCGTTCTTTCCATCACTGGTGGCGGCCACGGCGATTGCCGAATCGCTGGTCGCGCATCTGCTCGCGCTGGAAGGAGCGGGGGCCGTCGAGCAACTCGGCATCGCCGAGCAGTCGCTCCACGAAAAGGGCGCGTACGTACCCTGAAGTTTTTCCTCTGAAACACGCAGCAGCATGTCACGGAGCGCAGACACTCCGTTTGCTTCACCATCGCATCGTTTGACAACAAATGTTGTTTGACAGTATAAATGCGTACCGATTGTTGAATGGGTGCGGGCCGTGGCGTCGAAGCAGGATTTGAGTCTCTTTCAGGTAAGTGGTGAGCCGTATGACATCGGCTACCGGCTGGGTGAAATCGCCAGACCGGTGTTCTCCGAATACATGGAGCAAAGCAGCGCGTGGCAGGCGGTTCGACGCTGGCACGCTATCTCCAGCCATGCGAACCATCTGATCCATCCTGGCTGCGAAGCCGAGGCGCAAATCGTCACCGATTCTTCGCATGACAGGCAGACGCGCGTCGAACATTTGCTGCCCAGGCTCGCCAGTCCAATTAACCCCGCCGCCTTGCTCGATGTGTTGCAGGATCGCGCGCCTGCAGGCCTGCCGATCTACCGCGACGACCCGCTCGATCCCGACGACGAAAACACGCTCGCCACGGCGCTCTTCGAAATCGGCAGCGCCGATGTCTCGATGAAAGTCTATCGACAGGGGCAATGCGCGTTCGACACAGTCATCGCATGCGTGCCGCCCACGCAGCCCCGCGTCTGATCAACCGTCGCCAGTAGAAGGGAAAGGGAAAACCATGTCCACCGTATTCCATCGTTCGCCGAAGCAGTCACTGCCGGTGGCTATCGCCGGCGACGGCATCGAGATCATCGATTCCACCGGCAGACGCTATATCGATGCCTCGGGCGGCGCAGCCGTCTCATGCCTCGGCCACAGCAACCAGCGTGTGATCGACGCGATCAAGCGGCAATCGCAGCAATTGCCGTATGCGCACACATCGTTCTTCACCACCCAGGTCGCCGAGGAACTCGCCGACCGCCTGGTGGCGAGCGCACCGCAAGGGCTCGAACATGCGTACTTCGTGTCGGGCGGCTCGGAAGCGATCGAGGCGGCGCTGAAACTGGCGCGGCAGTATTTTGTGGAGAAGGGCGAGTTGCAGCGCCGTCATTTCGTCGCGCGTCGCCAGAGCTATCACGGCAATACGCTGGGGGCGCTGGCGATTGGCGGCAATGCATGGCGGCGCGAGCCGTTTCTGCCGATCCTGATCGAAGCGCATCACGTGAGTCCGTGCTACGCGTATCGCGAGCAGCACATCGACGAAACCGAAGAGCAGTTCGCACAGCGTCTCGCGGATGAACTCGAACAGAAGATTCTCGAACTCGGCGCTGACACGGTGGCCGCATTCGTTGCGGAAACAGTGGTGGGCGCAACGGCCGGCGCCGTGCCGCCAGTGCGCGAATACTTCCGCAAGATCCGCGCGGTGTGCGATCGCTACGGCGTGCTGCTGATTCTCGACGAGATCATGTCGGGCATGGGCCGCACAGGCTACCTGTATGCCTGTGAAGAAGACGGGATCGCGCCGGACATCCTCACGATCGCCAAGGGGCTCGGTGCCGGCTATCAGCCGATCGGCGCGACGCTGGTCAGCGACCGGATCTACCAGACGATCGTCGGCGGCTCGGGTTTCTTTCAGCACGGGCATACCTATATCGGGCACGCCACGGCCTGCGCCGCGGCGCTCGAAGTGCAACGCGTGATTGCCGATGACAACCTTCTGGCGAACGTGCAGGCGCGCGGCGAACAGTTGCGTGGCCGGCTGCGTGAACACTATGCGCAGCATCCGCATATCGGCGACGTGCGCGGACGAGGGCTCTTTGTCGGCGTCGAACTCGTACAGGACCGCGTCACTAAAACGCCGTTCGACGCGAAGCTGAAACTGCACGCTGCGATCCGGCGCGAAGCGTTCGCGCGTGGCTTGATGGTGTATCCGATGGGCGGCACGGTCGACGGCAAGATCGGCGATCATGTGCTGCTGGCGCCTCCGTTTATCTGCACCGCGCGCAACATCGACGAGATCGTCGGCCGTTTGACCGATGCGATCGAAGGCGCGTTGACTGCCATCTGACACCCTTTCCATCTCTGCGAATTTTACGATGACCGACCGTTTGCCTCACTTCGAACTATCCGATGCCACAGCCGAACAGAAGGCCGTACTCGACGAGATTCTGTCCGGTCCACGCGGCAATCTGAACGGGCCGTTTCTGGGCTGGATTCATAGTCCGGAGCTGGCGCAGCAGGCGCAGCGGCTTGGCGCGTTCTGCCGCTATCGCACCGGCTTGCCGCTGCGCCTGTCGGAGCTGGCGATTCTGGTGACCGCGGCGCGCTGGCAGGCGCAGGCCGAGTGGTATATCCACTATCCAATCGCCCTGGATGCCGGGGTGGCCGAGGCGGATGCCGAGGCGATCCGCCAGGGTCATCGCCCATCTTTCGCGGATGCTGACGACGCCTTGATCCATGACTTCGCGAGCGAACTGTACGGCACCAAAAGGGTGTCGGATGTCACCTATAGAAAGGCGGTCGAGCGCTTCGGCCACGAGGTGGTGATCAACCTGGTGGGCTTGCTCGGCTACTACGCCCTGGTGGCGATGACACTGAACGTGTTCGACATGCGCGCAGTGGGGCAGGAGAGCCTGCCGTTCGCCGAGTAGCGACTGCGCCCTGAGTCTGCTACACGGATTGCGGCACGGACCGTGACGTGCATCGGCGAACCGTGTGCCGGCGTCGTCACGACACTGGCACACGGAAGCGCCTATGATGAAGTTCGGTCCACGCCCGCACCTCTTGCGCCGCGCGGCACGCCCCGAAGGAAGTTCCCTTGGGGCACTCACGACCGATGCCGATACTACGAATACCCGGGCTGGACCGTTGTGGGCGGCATCACGTAGGGTTGAGGAGCGGTGCGAAGCAGGGCAAACAGGAGAGAGCAATGAAGCGCAAGGCATCAGCAGTCTGGCAAGGCGGCCTGCAAGACGGCAAGGGCTCGATTTCCACCGACAGCGGCGTCCTCAAGGACACCCAATACTCGTTTGCAACGCGCTTCGCGGACGGCATCGGCACGAATCCGGAAGAGCTGATTGCGGCTGCGCACGCGGGTTGTTTCTCGATGGCGCTATCGGCCGAACTGAGCAAGGCCGGCATCACCCCTGAACGTATCGCCACAGCGGCCACCGTCACGCTCGACAAGGACGGCGGCGGCTTTTCGATTACCGCGGTGCATCTGGATGTAGCCGTGAAAATCCCCGGTGGCGATAAAGCCGCGTTCGAGAAGGCGACCGCGGACGCCAAGGCGGGCTGCCCGGTTTCCAAGGTACTGAAGGCCACCATCACGATGGACGCGAAGCTCGAAACCTGAGCGTGCGGTTCGTCTATTGCGGACAGATGAAGGGCAGGCTGGCGGCGGTAGCCAGACCGCCGGCTGCCACTCTCCGTTCTTGCTGTTTGCTGCTTATTTAACGAACACACGACGACGATCCGGCAGCGCGTGGGCGCAAAACGCCGGTCGTCGTTTTCAATGGGACCGTCGATGACAACGCAAACCGAAAAAGCACGGCAATTCCAGTCTTATCACGCAGCGGGCGAGGGCTTCATCATCCCGAATCCCTGGGACATCGGCACCGCGCGTCTGCTCGCGCTGGCCGGTTTCAAGGCGCTCGCCACCAGTAGCGCCGGCTATGCGTTTTCGCGTGGCCTGCCGGATAACGCCATCGGCCGCGCGCAGATGATGGTGCACCTCGCCGAAATCGCGGGTGCGACCGATTTGCCGGTCAGCGCCGATCTGGAAAACGGTTTTGGCGACAGCCCTGAAGACTGCGCCGAAACGATCATGCAGGCCGCGGCTGCGGGCGTGGTCGGCGGCTCGATCGAGGATGCAACCGGTCGCGCGGACGAACCGATTTACCCGTTCGAGGCGGCCGTGGAGCGCGTGCGCGCGGCAGTCGTCGCGGCGCGTGCTCTGCCGTTTCCGTTCACGCTGACGGCGCGTGCCGAGAATTATCTGGTGGGTCGGCCCCATCTCGACGATACGATCCGGCGTCTGCAGGCTTACCAGGAGGCTGGGGCCGACGTGCTTTACGCGCCCGGCCTGAAGACGCGCGAAGAGATCGCCGCCGTGGTCAGTTCGCTCGACCGGCCGGTCAATGTGCTGATGGGCTTGCAAGGCGTGCTGCTCAGTTTCGAGGACCTGCAGGCGCTGGGTGTGCGGCGTGTCAGTGTGGGCGGCTCGTTGGCGCGCGCGGCGTTGGGTGCATTTCTCCGCGCCGCGCACGAGATGCGAGATCACGGCACTTTCAACTACACGAAAGAAGCCGCCAGCGGCAATGAGATCAACCAGCTCTTCACGAGCGCCGCGCAGAAGTGGGGCAAATAGACGGCCGCACCCGTTTCGAATCTCGCCTTGCTTTCTTGAACGGTTAGTCATAATATCCGTCACATGAAGCAATCTGGCAATTCGAAGCAATTCGCGAAAAAAGACGGTGAGGCCTGCCCTCGGGGGCGGCCGCGCGAGTTCGACACGGACACCGTCTTAACCAGCGCAAGCCAGGTTTTCTGGAATCACGGCTATCACGCCACCTCGATCGACGACCTCTGTAAGGCCACCGGCCTGTTGCGGGGCAGTCTGTACGGGGTATTCGGCGACAAGCACGGCATCATGCTCGCCGCGCTCGATCATTACGCGGAGGGTTCGGTCGCGCGGCTCGCCGAGCGGCTGAACGCGCCGGTGCCGGCAGAAGAGGCACTGCGCAACGCTTTGCTGCATTACGCCCGGGTCGCATGCGCGCTGACCGGCGAGCGCAGTTGCTTCATCACCAACACCACGCTGGAGATGCAACCCGGGGACGAAGAACTGCGCACCCGCGTCGCGGCGATTCAACGCCGCATGGCGACGCTGCTGGCAGCCTCGGTGATTCGCGGCCAGGCGAGCGGTGCCTTCAATTCCACGCTCGACGAAAAAGCCGTTGGCGATTTCCTCCTGTGCGTGATGCAAGGGCTGCGCGTATTGGGGCGAGTCGCCCACAAGGAAGATGCGCTAATCGGAATCGTGGACGTCGCCATGCGTGCGCTCGTCTAATTTTTTTACCTAATTTTTGAACGAACGGTCATGAATAGAGACCCGATCAAGCCCGCTCCGGCGGCATTTGTTGGGCCGGCAGGCGGAGCCGCCGCCGTTTGTCCAGGCGTGGGTGCGGTTGCCGCTAGCGGGATTGCCACTGCTACGAAGGCCACCCACGCTGCAAAGGCCGCGTCCGGCTTCGAGCGCCAGGGGCTCGCGCTTGCTGTGCTGTTCGTCGGCGCCTTCCTCGCGCCGCTCGACTATTTCATCGTCAACCTCGCGCTGCCGTCGATTCACACCGGCCTGAACGCTACCGACGCGCAATTGCAACTCGTGGTGTCCGCCTACGCATCCGCTTATGCCGTGTTGCTGATCACGGGAGGGCGTCTCGGCGACCTGTTCGGCCGGCGTCGCATGTTCATGACGGGCATGGCGGCCTTCGTGGTCGCCTCCGCGCTGTGTGGCTTCGCCACCAGCGGCCACATGCTGGTGATCTCGCGGATCGTGCAGGGCATCGCCGCCGCGGTCATGGCGCCGCAAGTGCTGGCCACCATCCGCGCGGTCGTGCCGTTGCATCGGCAGACCAAGGTCATGAGCCTTTATGGTTTCGTCTTCGGGCTGTCGTCGATCGTGGGCCAACTGGGCGGCGGCGCGCTGATCACGTATCACCCGTTCGGGCTCGACTGGCGCATCATTTTTCTGATCAACATTCCGATCGGCATCGTGGCCTTCATCGGCACATGGAAGTTCGTGCCGGAAAATCAGCCGGCCACCAACACCGGCATCGACCTGAAGGGCGTCGCGCTGCTCTCGATGGTCCTGCTGCTGGTCATCTATCCGATGACGCACGGCCGTGAAGCCGGCTGGCCCGCGTGGACCTTCGTGATGTTCGCACTGGCCGTCCCCGTCTTCGCGCTATTCGTGGCGACCGAGCGGCGCGTGGAGCGCGGCGGTGGCCATCCTCTGGTGGATCTGCAATTGTTCCGCAACCCGGCCTTCGCACTGGGCCTGGTGCTCGCGTTTCTGTTCTATTGCAACAGTGCGTTTTTCCTGACCTACGGGATCTTCCTGCAAACCGGTTTGCACTGGACGCCGCTCGCCTCGGGCATGGCCATCATGCCGTTCGCGATCGGTTTCGTGATCGGGCCGTTGACGTCGCCCACGGTGGTCAAGCGCATCGGCGGTCATGTGCTGGCGCTCGGCTTTTCGATGATGACCATCGGTTTCACGGTCACCGGCTGGTCCGCGACCCATGCCGCTACGCCTGATCTGCTGTTCTATTGCGGACTGGTGTGCGCGGGTGTCGGTCACGGCCTGCTCCTGCCGTCGATCATGCGCATCGTGCTGCTGGAAGTCGCGCCGGAGAAGGCAGGGCTTGCTTCGGGCGTGGTGTCGTCGACCTTGCAGATCGGCTCGGCGTTCGGCACGGCGGCCATCAGCGGCGCGTTTTTCGGTGTGATCAGCGGCCGTGAAACGCCAGCTGCCTATGCTCACGCGTTCCAGTACAGCCTCGCGATCAACGCGTGTCTGATGTTCGTGTGTATCGGTTTGAGCGTGCTGCTGGTGCGGCATCAACAGCTCGCATTGCGTCGCGCTGCACAGCCGGTTTGAAAATAGCGGACCGGAGATCGTTTTCAACGGGGGTCGCTAAAAACTATTATGCACTTTAAACAAAACTGGTTTTGGAGTGGGTGCATTTACCGATGAGTTTCCCGTTCATAGGTAATTCCGCGTGTGAGCGATCGGAATAAACCCGAATCGGGTTTGTCGGTGGTAGTTTAGATATGACAAATCCAGTGCGCATTTTCTACTTGCGCACCGGGTTTGCCGCCGTAAGTTTTGCGATCGTGCAATGCCGCACGGGTGGTGGCCTGGCGCCGTTATAAAGGGTTTTCCCCGGTTTTACCCGTCGACTGCCGGGATGGGAAACCTATTCCAGTCCCAATGAAAACGGTATCAATAAAAAGCGCTTGCCGTAGTTAATTTCGATTGTTAATCTTGGCCAACTTTTTAGAGTTTTCATTCGGCAGGGTTCTATGTTGCAAAGCACGGTGCGATGACTTTATTCCGCTCAACGGGTTCCGCAGGGGATTGAATATGCTGACCGCTACCATTGACGTATTCGAAACACCGCCAGCCGCACGCTTCAATGTCGGCGATGTCGTCACGCTGAAGGAAGGCGGTCCGCGCATGACGGTGACGTATGCGGGACCGGTGGCGCTCAATCCGGGCGACTGGCTGATTTGCGAGTGGTTCGACGAACATGGCGAGCTGCGCCGCGAAATGTTCGCGCACGAGAGCGTGCGGGCTGAGCCGCGCTCGATTCCCGCCGGCTCGGTGATGTGGGGCAGAATGGGCCGGGCTGCCTGAGAGAAGCGGCCCAGCGTACGTATTCGCCCCGCGAACCGGTTTATCCATCGATCAGTTTCAACCCCGCCACTGACAGCACGATCAAGGTCATGCAGATCACGCGGGGTGCCGAAACCGGGTCGTTGAACAGCATCACGCCCAGCACCGTGATGCCAAACGATCCGATCCCTGTCCATACCACGTAGGCCGTACCGGCCGGCAAATGCTTCATCGCCAGCGTCAGTAAAAACACGCTGCCGAGCGCGGCTGCAACGCCGCCGATGCTCGGCCACAAGCGCGTCCATCCATTTGCATATTTCAACGCCAACGCCATCAGGATTTCGACCGCGCTTGCGGCGAGCAGAATGAGCCATGCCATCGTGAGCCCCATCGGTGAGTGGTGAATGAGCGGCCAGCTTAGGGCTATAGTGATGCGCTCACCATTACTTACCCACTGGTAACCATGGCATTGCCCGAGTCCACCAACGCGCCCCTCGCCTCGACCGAACAGCCCTACCGCGGTGACGTTTTCGACGCCGCCTGTTCGTCGCGGCTCGCGCTCGAACTGATCGCGGGAAAGTGGACGCTGCTCATCATGCCGGCGCTGCTGCCCGGCCCGATGCGCAATAACGCCTTGCTGCGCAAGATCGGTGGCATTTCACAGAAGGTGCTGACGCAGACGCTCAAGGAACTCGAGCGCAACGGGCTGGTGATTCGTGAGGAGCAGCCGGGCGCGGTGGCGCACGTGGAGTACCGGCTCAGCGAACTGGGGCGAACGCTCAGTGACGCGCTGGTGACGCTCGATCATTGGGCCGAGGAAAACGCGGCCGAACTCGACGCTGCGCGTGAGCGCTATGACGCGCGGCAGCAAATGCACCGCTAGCCGGCTGCCTGCGGTTGCTGCGCACAATTGTTATTGAATCAAGGCTGCTTGTTTTCCGGACGCTCACGCGCCGCGGACCGCCTTTGCACGCGCACCAGAAGCGCCGATGAAAACGCGCGCATCCGCACGATCTTGCGCGTCTCTACCACTTCGCCGGCCACGTTCTTCGGCGGGTTGGGCTGTAGCGACCAGTAGAGGGCGAGGAGCCAGCCAAAGCCGGTCCAACCGAGGCATGCGTTGAAGAGCGCCAGCGTCAGCACGTCATGACGCTTGCGCCGGTCCGCGAGAATGCTCGGCAGAAAATACAGCGCCAGCGCGAGCACCGCGGCGATGGCCTGTACCACGACGTTGCCACCCATAGCCTGGCTCCTCAGGACGCGATGTATCCCCCGATTGTCGCGCGATTGTTTTCTTTGCGCTGGGTTGTTCCGAAACCTGCATGCAAGGCGAGGGGGTTCAGCGCGTCGCCCATCAGGACTATCATGGACGTTTCGACTGAACAGAACCGCCACGGACCGCCACCATGATCTCCGACGATACGACCCAGCAGACCCAGCGCATCAACCAGGACACGCTACGCGAATTCGTAGACCGTAAATGGAATGACGAGATTGTTCCTGCGCTCACGGACTACATCGCCGTGCCGGCCAAGAGTCCGGCGTTCGATCCCGAGTGGGTCAAGCACGGCTACCTTGAGCGCGTGATTACCGACGCGGCGCAATGGGCCGAACAGCAACCCGTGCGCGGCCTGAAACTCGAAGTGATCCGCTTGCCGGGCCGCACGCCGGTGATTTTCTTCGAAACGGCCGCGACCCGATCGGGCAGCGAAGAAACCATCGTGCTCTACGGCCACCTCGACAAGCAGCCTGAATTCGACGGCTGGCGCAACGACCTCGGCCCCTGGACGCCGAAGCTCGAAAACGACAAGCTGTACGGCCGCGGCGGTGCCGACGACGGCTATGCGATCTACGCGAGCATCACGGCGCTGGCCGCGCTGGACGCGCAAGGCATCGAGCGTCCGCGCTGCGTCGGCCTGATCGAAACCTGCGAGGAGTCGGGCAGCTACGATCTGCTGCCGTACGTCGACGCATTGCGTGAACGGCTCGGCAAAGTCGGACTTGTGGTGTGTCTCGACTCGGGTGCGGGCAACTACGATCAACTGTGGCTCACTACGTCGTTGCGCGGTCTGGTTGCCGGCGACCTCGAAGTGCAGGTGCTCGACGAAGGCATTCACTCGGGCGGATACGGCGGCATCGCACCGTCGAGCTTCCGCATCATGCGGCAACTGTTCGACCGCCTCGAAGACTCCGCCAACGGCACGTTGCTGCCGAAGGGTTTCCACGTTCAGATTCCGGCGGACCGTCTGCGCGAAACGGAAGCGACCGCGCAGATTCTTGGCGACGACGTCTGGAAGAAACTGCCGTGGGCCTGCGGCCAGGACGGCCGTCAGGTGCTGCCCACCACCACCGATCCGCAGGAAGCCTTGCTCAACTCGACATGGCGTCCGTCGTTGTCGGTCACCGGTGCGGCTGGCTTGCCCGCGCTTGCCGACGCCGGCAACGTGCTGCGTCCGCGCACGGCATTCAAGCTGTCGCTGCGCCTGCCGCCGCTGATCGAAGCGGAAAAGGCGGTCGCCGAACTGAAGGCGCTGCTCGAATTCGATCCGCCATACAACGCCAAGGTCACCTTCAAACCGGACGCCGGCGCGGCGAGCGGCTGGAGCGCGCCCGATCTCGCACCGTGGCTCGCCACCGCGCTTAACGACGCGTCGCGCACCCACTACGGCGCGGACGTTGCCTACATGGGGCAGGGCGGCACGATCCCGTTGATGAACGTATTGAAGTCGGGCTTCCCGAAGTCGCAGTTCATGGTGTGCGGCGTGCTCGGGCCGAAATCGAACGCACACGGACCGAACGAGTTCCTGCACGTGCCGTATGGCAAGAAGCTCACGGCAGCCGTTGCTCAGGTGATCGCGGCCGCGCCTTGATGAGCGTTTCGCTGCAATGACGCAGCAGGCGAATTAGCGGGCGCCCCGGGGCGTCCGCGTTTAAATATGCGAATTGAATAGTCCGTCTGTTAGCCCACAAATAAAAAACAAACCTCTACAAGCTATATTTTCGATTGCATTACCTAATCGAAGACTATTTCTTTCTCTTCCAAATCCGGCAAAAAATTCAAGCTTTGTTCGTTCGCTAATTTATTGCAGCCGGATGCTCATTTGCGGGCTAATTTCGCCCTTCCCCGGTGCGCAAGCGTTTGCGTCCGCAGGATCTTTTACCCATCCGTTCGCCTCCCCGCAGAGCGCCGTCTGGCGGGGCTTCACGCGCGTGTTGCATTCATCTGTTGGTTACCCCGCTCCCATCCGATTCCGGTCTGCTTTAGGCTCGCATTGCAATGCCAGTGTTTAACCTTAAAAGGACCGTTCAAAATGAATCTGCATAACCACCACGCCTGCCGTCCGTTCCTTGAAGCCGGCAATTTGTCGCAAGTCTCCGCCTACTATGAAGAAGGCCGCAACATCATGTGGATGATGCTGCGGGCGCAGCCGCGTCCCTGTTTTAATCTCGATCTGGTGCATGACATTCTGGGTCTCGCGCAGGCAGCACGAGAATCCGGTTTGCCGATCGATTTCTGGGTGACCGGCTCGTTGATTCCGACCATGTTCAACGTCGGGGGCGACCTCGATTTCTTCGCTGACACGATCCGCTCCGGCAAGCGCCAGGCGCTGATGGCGTACGCGCGCGCCTGCGTCGATTGCGTGCATGCTGCCGCGCGCGGTTTTGATACGGGGGCAATTTCGATCGCGATGGTGGAGGGCACTGCGCTTGGTGGCGGGTTCGAGGCGGCGCTCGCGCATCATTTCCTGCTGGCGCAGAACGACGCGCGCATGGGCTTTCCGGAGATCGCGTTCAATCTGTTCCCGGGCATGGGCGGCTATTCGCTGGTCGCGCGCAAGGTGGGGATGCGTCTGGCCGAGGAACTGATCGGCATGGGCGAGTCGCACACGGCTGAGTGGCACCACGGCAAGGGACTGGTCGATCAGCTGTTCGAGCCGGGCGACGCTTATATGGCGACGCGCACCTTCATCGATACGCTCCGGCCGAAGATGAACGGGATCCGCGCGATGCTGCGGGCACGCCAACGGGTGCTGCAACTCTCGCGCGCCGAGCTGATGGAAATTACCGAGGACTGGGTGGATGCCGCGTTCACGATCGAGGAGAAGGACCTCGTCTTTATGGAGCGGCTGGTGATGCTGCAGAACCGCCGTACTTCGAACCTGCGCCAGACGGCCTCCAGCGCGGCCAATTTCGCCTGAATCGCTCCGGGTCTCGACCCTATCGAGCGGCAGTGGGCGAGTTCCTCAATCCCCAGGGGACGTGTTTTTCGGGCGAGTGGAAGCTCAGGCAATCAGTCTGAGCTTCTGCCTGTCCTGCAACCAGCGTTCGAACTCCGCGACCGGCATGGCCTGGCCGTACAGGAAGCCCTGTACGTAATCGACGCCCAGCCCCCTCATGAACACCTCTTCCGATTCGGTTTCGATGCCTTCGGCGACCACCTTGAAATTCAACTCCTGCGCGACCACCACCATGGAGCGCACGAGTGCTTGCGCCTTGGTGTCGGCGTTGATCGAGCGGACAAAACTGCGGTCGAGCTTGATGACGTCGAGCGGAATGCGGCCCAACTGCGAGAGCGACGAATAGCCGGTGCCGAAGTCGTCCAGGTGAACCTGCGCGCCGAGCTGGCGGAACTGCTTGATCAGATCGATTGCCGCCGCTTCGTCCTCGATCAGGCAGCTCTCGGTGAGTTCCAGGTCGATCAGACACGGATCGAGATTCGCGCGCTGCAGCGCTTCGCTGAAATGCCGCACCACCGCCGTATCCACGAGTTGCCGTGCCGACACATTGATCGCAATGCGCAGGTTGTAGCCGTCTGCCTTCCATTTGGCCGCCTGCTTCGCGGCCGTTTCCATGACCCAGCGGCCGAGCACGCCGATGAGCCCGGATTCTTCCGCATAGCGAATGAATTCCACCGGCATGATCTGCCCGCGCTCCGGCGAGTTCCAGCGCACCAGCGCCTCCACGCCTTGCACCGCACCGGTGGCGAGTACGAGCTTGGGTTGGTAGTGCAGCGTCAACTGACCCTCTTCGAGACCGCGGCGCAGGTTGGTGTCGAGCCACATGTACTCGGCGACCTTGCGGTTCATGTCGGGTGAGAACACGCGATAGGTGCGCTTGCCTTCGTCTTTGGCAACGTACATGGCCGTGTCCGCCGAACGGATCAGCGATTCGAGGTCGTTGCCGTGTTCCGGATAGCGCGCGATGCCGATCGAGCAGCCCGTGTAGACCTCGACGAGCCCCAGGCTGAACGGCGTGCGCAGACGTTCGAGAATGCGCTGCGCGGTGGCTTCGAGATCGTGGGCGGTGCCTTGGGCGGCGAGCACGATGAACTCATCGCCGCCGAGGCGCGCGAGTACGTCGCCTTCGTTCAGGCAGGTGCTGATCGCCGACGACACATCGCGGATCAACCGGTCGCCGAAGACATGGCCGTAGTGGTCGTTGACCTTCTTGAAGTTGTCCAGATCGAGGAACAGCACGCCGACCGATTCACCTGGGGCAGCCGCTTCGATCGCAGCGCTGATCTTGTCCTGGATCGCGTTGCGATTGGCGAGGCCGGTGAGCGAATCGGTGTTCGCCAGTTCGGTGAGCCGTTCCTGCGCGAGCCGTTCTTCCGTGATGTCGGTGCCCGAGCAGATCAGAAACTGTTCTTCGACGCCGCTGCCGCTGTGAACGAACTTGTTGCGAAACAGGAATAGCCGTTCGCCGCGAAGGGTTTTCACGCGCCGCTCGACTTCGTACGAGACACCGCGATTGAAGAAACCCGTGATGTTCTGGCTCGACGCCGCGCCGGACTCAGTGGACATGAACAGCGCCCACACATTGCGGCCGACGATGTCTTCTTCCTTGACGCCGGTGAGTTCCTCGGCGAGACGGTTGAAGCGCTGTATTCGACCGTGTCTGTCGACGATCACCACGACCGAATTGACTTCGGACACGACCTGTTCCGCGAAAGAGAGACCATGGACGAGGTCGCGTGCAACGGACTCCGTATCGTCGTAGGCCGAGGCGGTGCCTGCCCACGTATTGCTGGCGAGTTTTTTACCGACGAGGTGCAGGCGCAGTGGTTCGCCGAACAGCCGTACGTCGAGGACGAGGTGCGAGGTGATGCCGGTGAGGCAGCGGATTTGCGAGGCCTGTTGGGGATTCAGCGGAATGGCGACATTAGCCGGCACGTCACCGGTGACGGGCGTGAGTTCCAGCGCGTTGCTGTCGTTCGACAGACGCCAGCAAGGGCTGCTTGTGCCGAACTGGGCAAACAGCACCTGATCGTGTTGGTCGTCGTTCATGAGATCCCCGGGCGGTGTGCCGATGAGCCAACCATAAAGGTGGGGTGGCGGCAAACAGTCTTCATCATACTTAAAGACTGACCCCATTGTAGCGAAGCGGCTGGCCTTCGGGCCTATAAACATTAACGGTCGTGATGGCCTTCGTCTTAAGACTTTTGTTTTGGCGTGCGCATTGGCCTGAAGCGTCGAAATCGCATTAAAACCGCATTAAACCGCCGCGGAATTAGCTCAGGACTGCCTCAAAACCGCCTGGCCAACGCGCTTCGGGCGTGTTCCCGCTCTGTGGGAATCGTTTCCACCGCGGGGTCAAACCAGAAAGTCCCCGCAACCAGCGTCGCGATAACGATTCCATCGCGATACAAAACCCGATTCCCGGCAACGGCAGGCACGCGTTCGCCCACCAGCAGCGTACCGGCAAGATTCAAAGGATCGGTTCCGGCGACACACACAAAAGCACCATCGTTCGCATGCCGTCGAACTTCACGCAAGATTGGAATCGCTTCCGGTAAAGCAAACTGTTCGCCGGCGAGGCCATTCACAAACCGCCCGCCACGAATGACACCGCGCGCTTCGAGCCGTTGAAACACGCGTAACAGGTCCCGCCACGGCGGCAGCCACTCGGCCTCGCGTTCGAGCAAACGCCAGAACACCACGCCATAGCGGCGCAGCAATGTCATGGCGACATGCTCGAGTACTTCGGGGGCGAATTGCTGACGGCGCGCCGGCGATGCTTCGGATGTCACAACAACGGGCTGCCGGCTGACGAGGGCCCAGCGTCCCGCGTCGTCCATTCCTCCGATCAATGCACTCGACCTGACACGCCGGCTACTGGAATAAGCACTGCGTTTGGCGACGGGTTTCAATAACGCCCGCAAGCCGGCGAAACTATCGGAATTCACGAGGCCCGCGGCAACCAGCTCGCCCAGTGCGTTCTCCAGTTCCATACGCAAGCCGTGTACCTCGGCCAGCAATTCGTCGAAAAACATCGCGCCATGCTGCGATAACGTGTCATGGACGCTCTGCGCGCGCGCCGATAGCTCCGGTTGTTTCGACGGATCGATCAGCGCGCGCCAGACGCGTACCTGCGCGCGCGGCAACAGCACGATCGGCGTGCTGCGCACCGGTCCCGCCGTACCGCGTGCCCGCTCGGTCAGACGGGTCCAGACGATCTTGC
Source organism: Paraburkholderia sp. SEWSISQ10-3 4 (assembly GCF_030464785.1). Lineage (NCBI taxonomy): Bacteria > Pseudomonadati > Pseudomonadota > Betaproteobacteria > Burkholderiales > Burkholderiaceae > Paraburkholderia > Paraburkholderia sp. SEWSISQ10-3 4. Next base: position 63,995 of record NZ_JALPRI010000007.1, on the reverse strand, counting down.
CGGCACGGCATAGTTCGTCGAGCGAAATGTTCGCGTACGCCTTTACGCGCGCCGGCAGAATATCTTCCTCCCATGCGCCCGCCGCGGCCTGAAAACCCTCCATCTGGTCGAGAACGGCGGCTAACGCGTCGCGTCCCTCGCTGCGGGTGTCCGGCGTCAAATGCTGCCACTCGAACAGAAAACGCATGAAGTCGTGCCGTTCCACGGGCTCGATTTCGCGTCGCAAGCGTTTGACCGTGTAACGGTGGATCCGCGCAAGCAGATGGCGTTCGCACCATTCTTCTTCGGTTGCGCCCGGCGAGAAGCGGCCGCGCATCACGTAGCCTTCAGCTTCGAGGCGCGTCAGCGTGTGTTCGACCGACGCCGTGGGCAAGTTCAGTGCCTGCGCGATTGCACGCACCGGCAGTGGGCCGAAGCCGGTGAGCCGGGCGCGCAGCACGTCGAGCAGGGCGTCGTCGGCGCTCCAGCTATCGGTATAGCCCTTCGGTGCGGTGAGCGCGGGCTCAAACCGGGCATCTGGGTAGAGCGCCTGGAAACAGGTCAGGCGCTCGGCGGGCAGCCACAGCGCGTCCTCAGCCGCGATCCGCAGGCGGGTCGCGCGGCCGGATTCGGCAAGCGAGGTGAGCCATGCCGGCCACGCTTCGATATTGCGCGCTTCAGCCTGCGTGATGCAGGCGAGACCTGTTAGCGCTTCGTGCATCTCGTCGGCGGTGCGCGCCTGCGGCCATGCCTCGTCGCGCACACTGTCGATCGCGTCAGCATCGAGTGCGCCGAGGTCGTCGGCGCTGGACGGATCGGTCCAGCGGCGGTTCTGCACGGCTTGCGTGCGGCGCTCTTCGATCGGCGCATCGTCGAGATAGGCGTAGGGCTTGGCCGTGAGGATTTCGGCGGCAAGCGGCGAGGGCGCCGGCAGATCGCGGGCGATCAGTTGCACGTCGCCCCGTTCAATACGACGCAGCAAGGCGATCCAGCTTTCGCTGTCCATCGCGTCGTGCAGGCAGTCGTCGACGGTTTGGTCCACTAAGGGATGATGCGGCAGTTCGCGCTCGCCGACGATGTTCTCCAGGCATGCGGCCTGTTCGGGAAACACGCTCGCCAGCAGATCTTCGCTACGCATGCGCTGCAATTGCGGCGGGGTCTTGCGCCCGCCGGTATAACGCGGCAGGCCGAGCGAGGTGGTCGCGTTCCAGCGCCAGCGCACGCCGAAGAGCGGCGCGTCGAGCAGCGCCTGGATCAGCAGATGCTCGGCGCTGTTCGAATGGAGGTATCGCCATACTTCGTCGAGTACGAAGGAATGGCTGCCGGTCAGCGAGAGGATGATCGCGTCTTCGGTGGCGGCGGCTTGCAGTTCGAAGTTGAAGGTCCGGCAAAAACGCTTGCGCAATGCGAGACCCCACGCGCGGTTCACGCGACTGCCGAAGGGTGCATGGATCACGAGTTGCGTGCCGCCGGATTCGTCGAAGAAGCGCTCCATCACGAGCGTGTTTTGCGTCGGCAGCACGCCGAGCGCGGCGCGTGCGCGGGCGAGATAGTCGACGATTTGCCGCGCGGCGGCTTCGTCGAGACCGAGGGCGTCGACGAGCCAGTCGATTGCGCGTTGGATGCGCGCCGTCATGAGCTCTTCCCCATCGAGCAGGCGCCCAATCTGCTCACGCAGGCGTGCGACGCCGAACGACAGTTCATCGCTGCGCCCCGGCGCCTCGCCTAGCCAGAACGGGATATTCGGCGGCTGTCCCTGTGCGTCCTCGACCCGCACGCGGCCGCTCTCGATCCGCAGAATCCGGTACGACGCATTGCCGAGTTGAAACACGTCGCCTGCCAGACTCTCGACGGCGAAATCCTCGTTGACGGTGCCGATATTGATCGCCTGCGGTTCGAGCACCACCGCATAGTCGGCGTTCTCGGGAATCGTGCCACCTGAGGTCACGGCGACCAGTTTGCCGCCGCGCCGGCCGCGCAAGGTGCCGCTCACCGCGTCGCGATGGATATAGGCGCCGCGCGGGCCGTGACGGCTGGTATAGCCTTCGGCCAGCATGCGCAGCACGGCGTCGTATTGCTCGCGTTCGAGGTCCGCGTAGGGGGCCGCGCGCCGCAGCATCTCGAACAGTGCGTCTTCGCTCCATTCGGCGCTCGATACTTCGGCGACGATCTGTTGTGCCAGCACATCGAGCGGCGCGCGCGGAATCCGCAACGCGTCGAGTTCACCACGCCGCACGCAATCGAGCAGGGCGGCACATTCGATCAGATCGTCGCGCGAAGCGGGAAAGAGCCGGCCCTTCGGCATGCCGCCCACATGGTGGCCCGAGCGTCCCACACGTTGCAGGAACGGCGCGATCGCGCGCGGCGAACCCATCTGGCAGACCAGATCGACGTCGCCGATATCGATGCCCAACTCCAGTGAAGCGGTCGCGATCAGCACCCGCAACTCGCCGCGTTTCAGGCGCTGCTCGGCGTCGAAGCGATGCTCCTTGGCGAGACTGCCGTGGTGCGCGGCGACTGCGTCCTTGCCGAGCCGCTCGGTCAGATGACGCGCGGCGCGTTCGGCCATGCGGCGGGTGTTCACGAAAATCAGCGTGGTGCGATGCATCGCGATCAGTTCGGCGAGGCGGTCATAGATGCGCTCCCACACTTCGTTCGGCATCACCGCTTCGAGCGGCACGGGCGGAATCTCCAGCGCGAGATCGCGCTCGCGAATGTGACCTACGTCGATGATCGCGCAGTCCGCCGGAATATCGCTTTCGATGCTGGCGCCGCCCACCAGAAAGCGCGCGACGGCGCTCACCGGTTTTTGCGTTGCCGACAGACCGATCCGCGGCAGGCGTCGTTGACACAACGCGTCGAGACGTTCGAGACTGAGCGCCAGATGACTGCCGCGCTTGCTGCCGGCAAGCGCATGAATTTCATCGACGATCACCGTGCGCACCGTCGACAGCATGCGCCGGCCGGAATCTGAGCCGAGCAGGACGTAGAGCGATTCCGGCGTGGTTACGAGAATATGCGGCGCGCGTTTTTTCAGCGCGTTGCGCTCCTGTTGCGTGGTGTCGCCTGTGCGTACTGCGGTACGGATGTCGAGCGGCGGCAGGCCGCGCGCCTCGAGTTCCGCTGCGATGCCTTGCAAAGGCACCTCCAGGTTGATGCGGATGTCGTTGGAGAGCGCTTTTAACGGCGAGACGTAGACCACGAGGGTTTCGTCGGGCAACGCGCCGCCGTTGGCGAGGCCTTGCTGGACGAGTTCGTCGAGCGCGGACAGGAAGGCGGTGAGAGTTTTGCCCGAACCGGTCGGCGCGGCCACCAGCGTCGAGCGTCCGCTGCGAATCTGCGGCCAGGCGGCGGCCTGGGCATCGGTGGGGGCGGGGAAGGTCTTCAGGAACCAGCTGGCGACTGCCGGATGGAAATCATCCAGCGCGCGAGGCGTGAAAGGGCCCGAAGCAGCGTTTGAAGTTGGCTGCACTACCGGATCGACGCCCGAAGAATCAGAGCGCTCGTCCAACGCGGCGGTGGATGTCGAGGCCGAAGTCATGCTGGCATAGATGGGGACGCGATGTGCCATATCCAGAGGGCGGCAAGCGCCGGCCTGTTTCGAGGATCAACAATCAGTCTGGCAGGTTTTCGGCGGCTTTGCCGATGCCTGGGTGGCGGCAATCGCGCTGAATAAGGCGGCAAAAACCGCAGGTGCGGACCGCACCGCACCTGCAGCACAGTCCGGCGCAAAACTACCAGACCCAGCGTACGCCTGCGTCGCCCGTCACCGTTCTCTGGTGTGCGCCACCCAGATTCGTCACCCAGCCGAGCGTCGCGAACACGCTGCCCGACGTGCTGAATTTGCCGACCACGCCCGCGCCGAGTTGCGCCGCGGTTTGCCCGACAGTGCCCGGAATCACGGTCCCGCCGCCGAAGGTGACTTTGTCGTCGGAGCCGAATTCGCGTAGGAAGCTGACACGCAGATAGGGCCGCCAGGCGATTGCGAAGGCATCGAACTGAGCTTGCAGGCGCGCGCCGATTCGTCCGACGAAAGTATTACCGCTGTTGAAGCCGACGCTCGATACGCCATCGTTGAAATCGGACAACGACAGGTGCTGCCACACGAGTTGCGCTTGCGGTTCGAGCGTGAGCCCCGCGCCGAGCGGAATCGGCAGACCGCCTTCGAGCGAGCCGGTCACTGCGTTGCCGTGAGTCGTCGTATTGAGGCCGTCGCGCGAATCCGGATCGACGGTCAACGAACTTCCCATCAGCACGGCGTCCGTGTACCAGCCGCTTGGGCCGATATGCGTCCAGTAGCCGCCGAGGCTGTACGCGTTGATCGCAAGGTGGCCTACCGCGAGATTGGGCATGCCGAGCGCGAAGCCGTCGACGTCGCCGGTGGCCCGCGCGAAACCGACAAACAAACCGTAGTGATTGCGCTGGCCGCTCGCGCTGCGATCCGCGTAAAGATCCTGCCCGGCCTGGATGCCATACACGGAGCCGTCGAATTGCGGACTTGCCGTGCCGTTCTGGCTCAGCACGCTATGGCCGCCCCACACGCGACCCCACGCGGCAGGCAATTTTCCGCTTTCGCTCAACAAGGCCTGATCGCCTTGCCGGTCATGAAACGTATCGATCTGCATCAGGCCGAGCTCACGCGCGACGCCGGGCGCTGCGGCGTAGACCGGCACTTCGACGCGATACAGCGGTATGGCGGCCGAGCCAGCGGGGGGCGCGGGCGGCAAGGGCGGCGTGCCCTCGGCCGCAATCGGCACGCCCGACGCGACAACGGGTGGTTCGCCAGGGGCGCCCGGCGTCGTGACCGGCGGCTGGCCGGGTACCGTTGCGGTCGGCAGCGGCGCAACCGTATTGCGCAGATACCAGTTGTCCGTCGTGCCGCTGCTCACACCGCCTTTGGCCAGATAGTAGGAATACGCGCCGGCCTTCACCGGTGCAGCCAGCGTAAAGGCGCTCGAGGCGGTGGTGGCGCCATTGGTCGCCTGAATCACCTGAATGCCGTCCGCTACTGTTTGTGCGCCCTGGCCGCCGACGTTCGTGACTTGCAAGTGCGTCGAACCAGTGGCCGTTCCGCCGCTGAGCACGAGGCGATCGGACGCCGCGCCGTCGCCGGCGACGACGGTGTTCAGGCCGATGGTGCCGTCCTGTCCGGTGTAGTTGCCCGCCACATTCAAGCGGTTGCCCACACCGCCGGCGGCAGGGCCGCCGATCTGCACGAGTCCGGCATTCACCAGCGAACCGTTGATCGAGAACGCGCCATTGCCTTCGCTGGCAAACGACGGCACTGCATTCGCCACCGCGAGCGTGCCGTTGTTCGTGACCGCGCCCGTCACGCTGCCATAGCCGCCGAGCGTCGCACCTGCGGCCACCGTGATGGCGCCGCCGCCCGTCAGCGCGGCGCTGGCATGGGTGGCGTCGCCGATCGCGAGGGTGCCCGCTGCGACCGTGGTTGCGCCGCTATAGGTGCTCACGCCGGTCATCAGCAAGCTGCCACTGCCGGCTTTCGTCAACGCGCCGGTTCCGCTCACCGCCTGGGAGAGCGTGCTATCGAAGGATTGCGTATCGATCGTGCCGCCGCCCGCGGCCAACGTGATGGCACGTGTGGCGGCGAGGTCGAAACTTGTAGTCAATTGCAGCGTGCCGCTGTTGAACGTGAGGCCGCCAGTGTTCGCGCCGAGCGCGTTGTCCGCGCCGACGGCAATCGTGCCTTGATCGATCGTCGTGCCGCCCGAATAGGTGTTGCCGCTCGCCGCAGCCGGTGCAAGCGTCAACACGCCGGCACCGGTTTTATCCACTGCGCCGGTGCCGCTGATCGATCCCGTGTAGGTGCCCGCGCTATCCTGGGCAAACCGCACGAGTCCATCGTCGGTCACGGTGGAGGGCAGGTTCTGCGCAGTCGCCTGCAAGGTCGCGCCGCTATCGACGAGCGCCGTTGCGCTCGCGCCTAACGTGCCGGTGAGATTCAGCGTGCCGGTTTGCACATGTGCGAGCGTGAAGGTCCCGCTACCGGTCCAGTTCCACAGCGTGCCTTGCATCAGCAAGGTCTGAAAGTTGGTGAACGCATTCGACGCCGTGCCCGAGCCTTGCAAGGTCACCGTATTCGATCCTGCGCCACCATCGGCTGCGCCGTTGATCACCGATCCGGTTTGCAGAATCAGCGAATCGTTGCCGTTGCCCATCGTGATGGCCGTGCCGATACCGCTTTGCACAAGCCCCGCATTGATGATGGTGCTGTTGCCGTTGAGCGTGCGGATGCCGGAGCCGTTCTGGCTGATGATGCTGCCGCCCGCGAGGTTCTGGATCGTCGCCACGAAGCTCGATCCCGCGGTGTTGGAAAACACCGCATCCGAACCGCTGCCGCTCGCGCTGATCGTGCCGCTGTTGATCAACTGGTCGTTATTGCCTTGCAGATAAGCGGTTGGACTGGCCGAGCCCGTGGTAGTCAACGTGCCGCTGTTGTTGATGGTGCCGCTGCCGCCCAGAATCGATGCCGCGCGCGCGTTGCTGCCCGAGGTCGTCACGCTGCCGCTGTTGATCAACGTGTTGTTCAACTGGCCGACGTTCGTTTGTCCCCACGCGGCCGTCATGCCGTAAGCGTTGGGACCGCTGGTGGTGATCGATCCGCGATTGGTCAGCGTGTTGCCGCTGCCGTTGGCGGCCATGCCGTCGTTGAAGGCGCCGGTCGTGGTGATGACGGCGCCGCTCGCGTTGGTAATCTGATTGCCATTGCCCACGCCGAGCAATACCGCGCCGCGCACGGTGCCCGTGCCGCCGCCTCCCGTCAGTGTGAAGTTGCCGCTGCTGTTGATCGTGCTGTTGGTGTCGACGCTGAAGATAACCGGATTGGCGCTGCGCACGAAGCTGCCCGAGGCGGTGCTATCGGCATTGATCGTCACACCGGTGCTGCCGGTTTGCGCAATCACGGCGGCGATGCCGCTGCCCGTGCAGGTGACTGTCGTATTGCTCGGCGGCGCGGTATTGCTGCACGCGGCCATGGCTGAGGGGGTGAATGCCTTTGTGAGCAGCACGACGCTGCCGAGGCCGATTCCAAACGTTTTCTTCTTCTTCATACGCACGGTCCTTGTTAAAGGCACTGCACCATACGAGCGGAATGGTCCGACTTATACACGCCTTACCAAAACTTTCCAAACGTCCCCGACATAACATTACGAATATGTTGCGAATCGCCGACGCTTGACCGAGACCCGCATGGCGCCTCGCTCTTCGCAGGAGAAGGCATTTTTTCCGGACCGAAAAAGCGCTGCGGTAACTCCTGCGGGAACCGTAAGTGGTTTGAAACATTCGTTCGTCGGGCGGCGGATCAGGACGCGCGCCGGGTCCTGCCGAAATTTGCCGGGTGCAGTACCCTGTACGGCTCACCGATCCACGAATCCACGATGGAGTCTCGACGATGCGATACAACCAGTTAGGCCGTACCGGTGTGTTTGTTTCGGAGCTGTGCCTGGGCACGATGACCTTCGGCGGTGGCGGGGGCATCTGGAAGCAGATCGGCGATCTGCAGCAGGGGGACGCGGAGCGGCTGGTCGGCCGGGCGCTCGATGCGGGCATCAATTTCATCGACACGGCCGACGTTTATGCTGATGGCCTATCCGAAGAGATCACCGGTCAGGCGTTGAAGAACCTGAAAGTGCCGCGCGACAAGGTTGTGGTCGCAACCAAAGTCTTCGGTCAGACGGCAGAGTTTCCGAACGCGCGTGGCGCCTCTCGTTATCACATCATCGACGGGATCAAGGCGAGCCTGAAACGCCTGCAACTCGATCACGTCGACCTGTATCAGATCCACGGTTTCGATCCGGCCACGCCGATCGAAGAAACCGTGCGCGCGCTCGATACGCTGGTTCAGCATGGCCATGTGCGCTATGTCGGGGTGTCGAATTGGGCCGCATGGCAGATCGTGAAGGCGCTGGGCATCGCGGAGCGCCTCGGCCTCGCGCGCTTTGAATCGCTACAGGCGTATTACACGCTGGCGGGCCGCGACCTCGAACGCGAACTCGTGCCGATGCTGCACAGCGAAGGGCTTGGACTGATGGTGTGGAGTCCACTCGCGGGCGGCTTGCTGAGCGGCAAATATGGGCGCGAACAGCAGGGCGAGGCGGGCAGCCGTCGCACGACATTCGATTTCCCGCCGGTCAATCGCGAGCGCGCTTATGACTGTATCGACGTGATGCGCGATATCGCGGAGACGAAGAAAGTGTCGGTGGCGCAGATCGCGCTTGCGTGGCTGCTGCATCAACGCGTGGTGAGCTCGGTGATCGTCGGCGCGAAGAAAATCGAGCAACTCGACGACAACATCGCTGCCACGGGGGTCACGCTGACCGCCGATGACCTTGCGAAACTCGATAAGGTCAGCACGCTGCCCGCTGAGTACCCGGGCTGGATGCTGGAACGCCAGGGCGAGGTGCGCCGCAAGCAGCTTGAAGAGGCGCGTCATCCGGCGTAGCGCCAGCTGCAAGCCGCGGCGTGCGCGGCTCGCGTTGCACGGCGGATAGGTCGTGGGTGAGCGGTGCAGCGGCGTGCCATCACGTCGCTACACCGCCTGCCTCACGCTGCCGGCTTGCTATCCGCCTGATAAGCGGCGACGGCGTCCATCGTGCGTGCCGAGTACACCATGGTGGCGCCCGCGTTCATCGCGACCGCCACGCCGAGCGCTTCGGCGATCTCTTCACGTGTCGCGCCGTGTTTCAGCGCTTCGGCGGTATGCACGGTGATACAGCCGTCGCATCGCAAGCTCACGGCCACCGCGAGCGAAATCAGCTCGCGCGTCTTCGCGCCGAGAAGATCGGCCTTCTGGCCCGCGCTCGACATCGTTTGATAGGCCTTCACCGTATCCGGCGACAGTTTGGCGATCTCGCCGATGCGGCCGAACAGTTCCTTGCGGTAATCGATCCAGTTCAACATGACAGTGCTCCTTTGTTTGCCAGGCTCCGGCGGGTGCCGGTGTCGTTAGGCAAAGTATTGCGCTGTGCCGCGATATCCTGAATACTCGATTCGCTCAACTTTTAGCGCGACCGTCTCATGGATACGCTCAGCCGACTGATCGACCTCGCCCGGCCGCAAGCCAGCCTCGATCTGCGTTGCCTGCTCACGGGGGGCTTCGACATCGATCACACGCCAATGGAGGCGGGCATTGCACCGTTTCATCTGGTGCTGGACGGCGAATGCGTCGTCGAGACTGCGGGTGGCGCGCAGGTTGTGCTGCAGGCGGGCGATTTCATGCTGTTCCCGCGTGGCGCCGCGCATCGGGTGCGTGATATCGGGCGGACAGTTGCCACCGCGCCGCTGACGTTGAGTCATGACGGCATGCTGCCGTTGCGCCGCAATGACGAGCACGAGGGCGGCGCCGATCTCGATCTGCTATGCGGCCGGTTCGTCTACGCGCCCGGTTCCTCGGCGTTGCTGCTCAACGCGTTGCCCGACCCATTTCATGTGTCGCTCGGCAGCGTGCAAACGCTCGGCGCGTTGCAGACGGTGATTGCATTGATGCGAACCGAAGCGGAGCAACGTCAGCCCGGCGCGCTCGCGATCGTCACCGCATTGAGCCACGCGCTATTCGCAATGGCCTTGCGCGTGCACGGCGAACAGAATGCATCGACTGCAGGCGTGTTGGCACTGTTGGCCGATGCGCGTCTGGGCGCGTCCGTACAGAGCATGTTGAGCGCCCCCGAACGGGCCTGGACGATTGCCGAACTGGGCGAACGCGCGGCGATGTCCCGCGCGACTTACGCACGCCATTTCAACGAGCGTGCGGGTATGACGGTGATGGATTTCCTCACGCAGATTCGTATGACGATCGCGTGCGATCTGCTGCTGCGCACGCAGCGCAGCGCCGCGGAGATCGGTGAGGCCGTGGGGTATCAATCGGAAGCCGCCTTCGGCAAGGCGTTTCAGCAGAGCGTCGGCGCGACGCCGGGACGTTACCGGCGTCAGCCGCAAGAGAACGATCAGAAGTCCGGCTAGGCTTTGTCGGGTCGGCCGAACCAGTGCTTCTCTATCCTTGACATGATCAAGGTCACGAGCAGTGCGCAGACGGTGCCTAACGTGACCTCGCCGAGGCGCAGCAAGGCCCTGTCCCACGGCGAACCGACGCCCGGCACCAGCAGCATGATCGTCGCCGTAATGCCACCCAGACGCGCGGCGCTGCCCACGTTCACGACCCAGCAAATCAGAATCGCCGCGCCAACGGTGGCCGCGTAAGCGGCGAGATAGCCACCGCCGAGGGTTGCGCCGATGAGCCCGCAGACGGCCCCGACCATCGCGCCGATGAACTGATCGCGCGACAGATTGCGCGTGTCGATATAACTGTGCTGGCTGACCGCAATCGCCGTAATCGCGGCCCAGAAGGCTTGCTCTGTGTGCAGCCAACGGCCGATTACGAAGGCGAGGCTGCCGCCGGCCACCGCCTGCGCGGCCATCACACTGCCTTCGGCCAGCCGGTCGCCCAGCGGCAGCGCCTTGAGAAAAGCGAACAGCGAATTGGCGGCGTTCGTCCGCGCTTCACGTCTTGATTCGTCGGGAGCGGTCATCGAATGGGGAGGAGCTTGTTGCAGCACGAGGGACTCGTATTCTAGCGAGGTCCACGGCGGACATCGTGGTTTTCGCTGCTGCGCAGGCTGTGGTACCAGCTCATCAGAGGCGTAGCCGAGACGCCGTGAATCACGACCGAAGCCGCAACGACCGCCAGCGTGAGCGGCACCAGGGGCACGACGTCGGATGCCACGCTGTGTTCGAGTGCATACGCCAGGTAGTAAAACGAACCGATTCCGCGGATGCCGAACCAGCTCATCAAACGCCGCTGCGCTAGCGTCGCGCTCGACCCCAGCAGCGACAATTCCACCGACGCCGGCCGTACGAGCACGAACAGAGCAACCGTGAGCGCGACCGTCTGCCAGGTGAGAAGCGGTGCTTGCAGCGTGGCGAGCACATTGCCCACCATCGCCATCACCGCCACCTCCGCGATGCGTTCTAGTTCGATCGTGAAGCCCATCACCGACTCCGTCATATACGCATGGGCTTTGCTCGGATTTGCCGCGGTTGCTTCGACGTCTTCGGAATCGACCGTACCGATCGCCTCGCGAGGTGAAGCGCCGCCGCTCGCGCGATGCTCGGCGCGGCGCATCGCGACGCCCGCGGCAAACACCGCCAGAAAGCCATACGTATGCGCGAGTTGCGCGGCGCCAAACGAGAGTTCGATCAGGCCCAACGCGAAGAAGCCCTCGAGACCGAGGGCCTGCGCATGGCGCGTACGCAGCCAGGTGACCGCATGTGTTGTCACCCAGCCGAGCAGGCCGCCGATCGCGATTGCGCCGGCCACGCCCCATACGATGCTGCCGGCGAGCCGGAAACTCAGCACGTCGGTGACTGGAGTGGCAGGCGCCGCGCATATCGCGAGGCCGAGCATGACGAAGGGGAGCGCGACGCCGTCGTTCAGGCCACCTTCGCCGGAGAGCGCGAAGCGCAGCAGGTCGTGGTCGCCGGGATTGTGCACCTGGACGTCATGAGCGAGTACCGGATCGGTCGGGGCGAGGATCGCCGCGAGCAGCAGGGACGGGCCCCAGCCAAGATGCAATACGTAGACGCCGAACAGCGTGAGTAGAGGAATAGTCGCCAGCATGGCGAGGAAGCCGAGGCGCAGCGGTATGGTCCAGAGCTTCTCGAATACGCCGAGCCGCAAACGCAGCCCGATGGCGAACAGCGACACCAGCAGCGCGACTTCGGTGACGGCTCGTAGCAAATGTGCATCGGCGACGATATCGAGGCGCAACAGGTCGATGCCGGACGGCCCGAGGGCGTAGCCGATCGCGAGGTAGAACATGGCGGCGCTAACGGGCAGGCGCCGCAGCGTCGTCGCTGCCACGCCCATAAACACGAGCACGGCGCCGACGATGAGAAACCACAGTGTTTCGTGCATGAGGATCCGGTTGGGGCCGGCATGCAGGTGACGCATGCGCGGCCGGCACATCAAGGCAGGTGCGGCTCGAAGCAACGAGCCGCACCTGCCCGCAACCTGTGTGCGAACGACAGGATTTACAACGGGATCTACAGCTTCAACCCGCCGGCCTCCGGTGCATCAGACGACCCCGCCGGAATGTCCCCGGCACCCAGATCGTCGCGCCGGTCATACGGGTCGCGTCCCCAGTAGGGCTCGCTGCCGTAGTACTGATGTACCGACGTGGCCCATGTCTGGTCCGCCATGGCCGGCCAGTGGTCCTTGTCGAACCCCGGTGCGTTTTTCACGCGCTCGGCGGTCATGTCGAGGACGAAGCACTTCTCTTGTGTATCGAGCGTGAGGGCACGCCAGGGAATCGCCAGCAGTTTGTCGCCGATGCCGAGAAAGCCGCCGCTTGATAGCACTGCATAGGCGATACGACCCGAGCCGACGTCGAGCATGATGTCCTTGACCTTGCCGATGTCTTCGCCATCGCTGCTAATCACCTTGTTGCCATCCAGGGTGGCCGCGGCCATGACTTCCGGGCCGGGACCGTCTGCAGTCGCGCTGCCTTTGCCGACGATACGTGCGCCTTGGCCCTGCCGCGTGCCGCCTTGGGTCTGTGTCTGGTTGAGCATGATGTTTCTCCTTACCGGTTCGATGTGTGGAGAGAACTGAGCAATCGGCGTTCCTTCGATTCGCAGCAGCGCGGCATAGCCCTTGCTGCGGCTTTGGCCAACAGCATGAGTGCCAGTGCCCAGCTCGAGCGGCAGAAGCACGGATTGGACAAGCTCGCGCTGCAAGCGGCAAACGCCGTCCATTCACTTAGGGAGACTTCGATGAACTATTCAAAAGCATTGCTGGTGTCGGCATTGGTCGCGATGTCGAGCGTCGCTTTCGCGCAAGCGGGCGGCAACGGTAACGGCGGCGCGGGCGGAGGCGGATCCGCTGGCTCGAGCAACAACGCCGCACATGATGCGGCATCCGCAGGGTCGACTTCGGGGGCAATGAGTGCCAGCGGCTCGAAAACGCATCACATGTCGAAGTCGAAGGCGAAGACCAAGAAGCCGATGAGCGATTCGACCAGTACACCGGGTGCGGACGCGGGCAGCGGCACGAACGGCCAATAACGCAGGCGATGAACATCAATGATGGCAGGCGAATCCGCGCTCGCGTCATGCAGTTGCGGATTCACCTGACCGATGACGGAGGAGAAAGATGAAACAGCTATCCAGACAATGCGCGGGCATGCAGGTGCTGATCGTGGCAGCGGTGGTGTTATTGACCGCGGCCGCAGGCTGCAAACGGTCCGATAACGGCAGCGCGGATACGTCTACTGCCGCCAGTTCCGCGCTGGCCAGCAGCGGCGTGATGAACGGCAACGCGGCCACCGGCAGTACTGCAGATACGAGCAGCGGCGCGGCGGCGGCTGCCGCAACCGAAGCGGCGAGTAGGTCTGGCGCAGCCTCAGCGGCCTCCGGCGCCAGTCAATAAGAGGTTGGTCGGAGATCCGAACCTCAGTTTTGCTCAGCGAGCCGCCTGCTTGGCGTCACGCGATGCCGTGACCTCGCGCGACGCGGCCGACCGCCGTGCGGTTTGCGTGCCGGTCTTCGCCGCAGCGTTTTTGCGCGCCACCACGCGAGATTTTTTCAACAGAGTGGTCAAGGAGCCGTTGATGCTGTCCGTCACCGCCGTCTCCCGCATCTTGCGGCCCTTGGCGCCGGCCGTGCGTGCCAGCTTTGCCGCACGTTTCTCCGCATGGGCAAGCAGCGTGGCAAATGCCACTTCGTCCGCTCTCAATCCACGGCGTGCCTGGCCAGGTGGCAAGCTCTGCAACTCGGCCGCCTCGAACGCACTGATTACCGCCGGATGGATGTAGCAGCGCCGGCAAACCGCGGGCGTATTGCGCAATAGCGCCGCCACATCCTTGACCGTCGCAACGATATGGCGGCGCGCCTCCGTAGCGCTGCTGCACACCAGCCGCCGTAGCGCGGCCAAGGCATAGACGCTGCCGGCCCACGTTCGATAGTCCTTCGCGGTGAAGTCGGCATCGCTCGCGCGGCGCAGGTAGTCGTTGATGTCGGCCGACCCTATCGTGCGGCGCGTGCCGTCTTCGTCGAGGTACTGAAACAGGTCGTGGCCCGGCAGTTCGGCGCAGCGGCGCACGATGCGTTTGATGCGCGGATTGTCCACCGTCACGTCATGCTCGATGCCGCTTTTGCCGCGAAATTTGAAGCGCAATTGGCCCGCTTCGATCTTCACATGCTTCTTGCGCAGCGTCGTCAAACCGTACGACTGGTTCTCGCGCGCGTATTCCACACTGCCGATGCGGATCAGCGTCGTGTCGAGCAACTGCACGATCGCCGCGAAGACTTTGTCGCACGGCATGCCCGGCAGCTTCAGGTCGCGAGCGACGCGTGCGCGGATTTTCGGTAACGCGCGGCCGAACTCGGCCATGCGTTCGTACTTGTCGGCGTCGCGTGTCTCGCGCCAGCGTGGGTGATACCGGTATTGCTTGCGGCCGCGTGCGTCTCGGCCCGTCGCCTGGATATGGCCGCGCGCGTCGGGGCAGATCCAGACGTCTTCGTAAGCGGGCGGAATGGCGAGGGCATTGATGCGTTTGATTTCCTCTTCGTCGTCGATGCGCTTGCCGCTCAGGTCGATGTAGATGAAGCCGTCTTTTTCACGCTTGCGTGTGTAGCCGGGCTTGCTGTCGTCGGCATGGCGCAGGCCCGGCGGCAGGTCGGCAGGAGTGGCTCGTTGCGCGGCGGTTTCGTCCGCGCGTCCAGCGCGCTCCGTGCGGCGTTGCATCGGTTGGGTCGTGGCAGCCATGGTTGCAGGTAGAAGTTTCAAGCATGAAGCGCGAATGCGCCGATGACTGGCCGCGAGCAAAAGCGATGCCCGCAGCGCGCTTTGCGCATGGTGGCGCGCTTGGACGGAACAGTCCTTACGCACCTTGCTACCGGTGCTGAAGGCGGCGGTCAGGCATGGGCACGTCTTTTGCTGACTAGGGACGTAACGAACGGACAGAGACAAGGGACGCAGAAGCGGTTCTGAAATACCGCGAGCTCATAGCTCAGCCCGCTTCGGAAGACAGATCGACCAGGGAGAAAACGTATGAAATTCCGATATTCCGTACAAGTGATGGCTGTTGCGCTGGGGCTTGGCGCAGCGTCGATCGGGCCTGCATACGCACAAGCCAGTGACGCCCCCGCTAGCGCTGCGCCGGTGAGCGGCACAAAGCTCTCGCCTGCAGACCAGCAGTTCGTGCAGGATGCCTCACAGGCCGACGCCACCGAAATCGCGGCAAGCAGAATCGCACTCAAGAATTCGAGCGATCCGCACGTCAAGAAATTCGCGCAGCAAATGATCGCCGACCATACGAAACTCTCGCACGGCATGGCCGCAATCGTCGCGAAGAAGGGGCTTGCCACGACGCCGTCCGCCGATTCGGCGCTGGTCGGAAAACTGCAGACGCTCAAGGGCAACGAATTCGATCAGGCCTACGTCGAGCAGATCGGTGTGGAAGCGCATCAGCGAGCGGTCGACCTGTTCCAGCAGGAGAGCCAGAGCGGCACCGACTCACAACTGAAGGCGGCCGCCGCGCACGCGCTGCCGACGATCAAACATCACCTCGCGATGGCGCAGCAACTGGCCGGTTCAATGAAGGGTTCGTCATGAACGCGATCCTGCCCCGGCCGGCCTATGAGGACTCCCTTATGCAGATCACTTTTCCCGACGACAAGCCGCTCTTCGACGGAGCGAATCTGACTGTGCGCTTCATGGCGCGCGTCGACGGCGAAGCGGTTGTGTGCGCGATTACGGCCGAGGCGCTGGAAGATCATTTCGGCGCCGATTCCGCGCTCGAATCCGCCCTGATGGCTGCTTTTGACAAGGGGCGCAATCGCATCCGCTCGGTTTGCGCAGAAGCACTCGACCAGAACGCCGGTGAAGGCGTAGTGTTGCATAGTGGACTGTTCAGAGTGGAAGGCATGGAGCCCGATCGCGGCACCGCCGCGTAGTCCGGGCACACGCCTGCCTCCCGCGTGGATTTTTGCAGCGCAGCGCGATGCCGTGTGGCGGCAGGGTCCGCAAAACGCGTTTCAACGATGTAAGGAGGCCTTATGTCACTCATCGTCGCAGCACGGTTTACGACTTTCCCCGCCGCCGAAGATGCGGCGCAAAAGCTCTTCAACGCAGGTTTCGTCGAAGAAGACGTCACGCTGTTTTTTGTCAATCCGCGTGGCCAGCACGCGCGCTATCCGATCGGCGGCGATACCGGCACCGATCCGGGCGCGAGAGAAGCCCCGAAGGGCGCCGGCATGGGCGTGACGATCGGCGCGGTAGTGGGCGCTGTGGTCGGCGTCGGGATCTTCGCGGCGTTTTCGGCGCCGATTCTCGTCTCGCTGATCGCGGCCGGCGTCGGCGCATACATAGGCTCCCTCGCCGGGGCGATGGCGCGCACGCGCGAAGGCGGCGAGGCCGGCCACCACCATTTGCGCTTCCATCAGGAATTGCGCGACTCCGGCGTGCTGGTTGCCGTGCATGTATCGCCCGACAATCAGTTCGACGCGGCTAAGGTATTGCGCGAAGCAGGGGGCCTCGCGATCGAACGCGCGAGCGGGCGCTGGCAGCAAGGGCGCTGGGCCGACTTCGATCCGCTCAAAACGCCCGAACCACTCAACGAGTTCGGCGAATTCAGCGAACGGCATGCCTGAGTGAAGCAATAAATGAGGCAATAAATGAGGCAATGAGTAAGGCGATCGCTTTCGCTTGAGTGGAGACGCTGCAACCCACAGAACGGCCCGGCAAATGTCGGGCCGTTTTGCATTCATGCCGGGGTATTCGCGAGCCGGGCACGCCTCATGCGCATAGACATGCGAACCCCGCGGCTACATGGAAGTGCGTAGCGGCGGATTCCTCGATTAACGAAACCCCTGGAGGTATTGAATGGCTACGAACGTTGTCTCCGTGCTGAACGATCTGGTCGAAACGTCGAAGGATGGCGAGAAGGGCTTTCGCAAGGCGGCAGAAGACGCGCATGACGCGCAGCTGAAATCGCTGTTTCTGTCGCGCGCCGAAGACTGCACGCGTGGTGCGCGTGAATTGCAGGATGCGGTTCAGGCGCTGGGCGGCAAGCCCGAAACAGGCGGCAGTATGAGCGGTGCGCTGCATCGCGGCTGGGTCGACGTGAAGTCGGCTGTGTCGGATCGCAGTGATCACGAGATCCTCGCCGAATGCGAAAAGGGCGAAGACGTTGCGAAAAAGCGCTATCACGACGCGCTTGAAAAGGAGTTGCCGCTGGACGTCCGGGCGCTGGTTGAGCGTCAGTACCAGGGCGTACTGCAAAACCATGATCGCGTGCGTGACTTACGCGATCAGTACGCTGCGGCCAGGCCGTAATTGCAGATAGAAAACTGCAGGTAGAAAAGGAAACCGGCGCTCACAAGAACGCCGGTTTTTTGAAGCTGGACAACAACAGCAGCGAAGACGCTGCTGTTGTTCCGCGCAGTTATTCCGCTACGACCTTCAGATGGTTCCTCACGCTCGAGACGCCATCTACGCCCTTCACGACTTCCCCTGCTGCGGCCTTGTCGTCAGACGAAGGCACTGAACCCGTGAGCCACACCACGCCCTTGCGGGTCTTCACGTGGATGTGAGTCGATTTGACGTTCTTCGCGCTGAGCAGTTCGGCCTTGGCCTTGGTGGTGATGGTGCCGTCGTCGACGTGCTGACCGATAGTTTCGGATGCTGCCGACGGGGCCGAGCCGCTGGTTTGCGCCGTAGCGTTCAGAGCGAATGCGACACAAGCGATGCTGCCTGCGGTCTTCAGAAGTTGGATGGTCTTCATGGTTTCTCCTTCGGGTGTTGATAAAAAATGCGGTCTTGTTACCTGCGGTCGATCGCGGCCGAAACCGTTGATGACTCGCGTGGGGTCGTTGCCGCTACGGTTCCGTCAGGGCCCGTTATCGACACCGGACGACGGTCTATGCATGTGTTTCGTTTGCGTGGCTACGTTGCTGCTTGCGCTACCTCGCGATCGACTCGCGTGCAAAGACCCACGTCCGTCCACACCGTGTTGATTCGCAAGCTGTGTGCCCGGTACACCGCACGAATGCCCGATGCCGGGACAAGCCGGTGCTGCACATGCGTTTAGGCTGAGGAATAGAGGGGCGGCCACGTGCGGCGGGCTGTTCGACGGTCCGTAAGGCCGGCGACCGGAAATTGCCGGGTCCTTGTAAAAAGGGCGCGCGCCCACTGCGCAATTGGCGGGCCTGAAAAGGCAAAACTTAGAAAAAACAGTGTGTTGGGCGAGCTGGTATGACAGTTGCTCTACTGAGGCCAGATACCTTTTCCAAGCTATTAACGGGACCTCACTACAATGCCGTCAATCGAACTACGCGCAAGGCAGTCCCTCGCACTCACGCCGCGTCTGCAGCAATCGGTGCGTCTGTTGCAGTTGTCGTCTCTCGAGTTCCAGCAGGAGTTGCGCACCGCGCTCGACACCAATCCGTTCCTCGAGTACGACTCGACCGACACGGAAGACGTCGCGCTCGCCACTGCAACGCCAGGCGATGACGTCGGTGGGACGCCCGCCACGGACACGGTCGCCGCGGCCGAACCTGAATCGTCACCGGTCGACAACAGCGCTGGCGACACAATGGAAAGCGCAGGGCAGGACGACGTACCCGGCGACTTTTCGGGCGACTACAGCACCCGTAGTTCGACGCGCCAGAACGGCGACTCCGACAGTAGCGATCCCGCTGAATGGGCGCGTTCCCAACCGACCTTGCGCGAGCAGTTGCACGACTCGCTGCGTCTCTATCGACTCGACGACCGTGACCGCGCGGTGGCCCGTTTTATCATCGAGGCGCTCGATGACGACGGCTATCTGCGTCAGGAACTCTCCGAGCTCGCCGACAGCGTCGACCTCGAACCCGAACTGACTGAAGAAGAATTGCTGGTGGCGCTGCGCCTCGTGCAATCGCTCGATCGTCCCGGTCTTGGCGCCCGCTCGTTATCCGAATGTCTGTCGCTGCAGGTCAACGCGTTGCCCGCTGACACGCCGGGACGCGATGTGGCGCGGCAAATCGTCGACCATCACCTGGAGCGCCTCGCGCGTCGCGAACAGGCTGAACTGCAAAAGCAGATCGGCTGCAGCGCCGAGGAACTGCGGGTGGCCTGCGCGCTGGTGCGCAAGCTCGATCCGAAGCCGGGCAACAACTACGGCCGTACCGAAGACAACTACGTGGTGCCGGACGTGATCGTGCGTCAGGTGCGCAACAAATGGGCGGTGACGATCAACCCGGCCGTGCAGCCGCGCGCCCGCATCCATCGCATGTATGCCGAGCTGTTCGCGCAGTCGGCCGGTGCCAGCCGCTCGCCGCTCGCGCAGCAATTGCAGGAAGCGCGCTGGCTGATCCGCAATGCGCAGCAGCGCTTCGATACGATTCAACGCGTGGCCGAGTGCATCGTCGCGCATCAACGAGCCTTCTTCCAGTACGGTGAAATCGCGCTCAAGCCGATGGTGCTGCGCGATGTAGCCGAGGAACTCGGTTTGCACGAATCCACCATCTCGCGTGCGACCGGCAACAAATATATGGCCACGCCGCGCGGTATTTTCGAGTTCAAGCACTTCTTCCCGCGCGAACTCGGCACAGAAAGCGGCGGTACCTGTTCGGCCGCGGCCGTGCGCGCGCTGCTCAAGGAAATGATCGCCGCGGAGAACACGCACGATCCGCTGTCGGACGTGACGCTTGCGAAGATGCTCGCGGATCAGGGTGTACTGGTGGCACGGCGTACCGTGGCGAAATATCGTCACTTGATGAAAGTGCCGCCGGCGGAATTGCGTCGCCAGGTTTAAACGCGTTGCCCTTCGGGGCCAGGGCTTCAGCGAAGCGCCACGCGAGTCTCAGTGCTCGCGTGGCGCTTTTTCGTATCTGGACGTTTCGCACGCGCCCCATTACATTGGCGGCTCAAGTCGAAACGGGGTGAGTTCCATGAAGTATTCGAATCTGGTTGAGCGTTTGCAGGGCAGGCGTACCTCGGCGTGGGAAATCCATCGCGTCGCTCAGCAGGCGCTCGCCAATGGCGAAGATGTGATCGTGCTGAGCGTCGGCGACCCCGATTTCGCGACGCCCGCGCCGATCGTCGAGCGCGCCATCGAGGCGTTGCGTAGCGGCGATACGCATTACAGCGCGGTGTCCGGGCGTGAGCCGGTGCGCGCGGCGATTGCCGAAGACCATGCGCGCACCACGGGTTGCGCCGTAAGCGCGGCCAACGTGATCCTGACTGCGGGGGCGCAGAACGGCGTGTTCGCCACCTCGTTGTGCCTGCTGGAAGCGGGCGACGAAGTGATCGTCCCCGAGCCGATGTACCTCACATACGAAGCCTGCGTGCGCGCCGCGGGCGCCACGCTTGTGCCGGTGCCGGTCGATCCGGCGCGGGCGTTTCACCTCGACTGCGACGCGCTCGAAGCGGCCATCACACCGCGCACCCAAGCCATTTTCTTCGCGACACCGTGTAATCCGACCGGCGTGGTGATGCCACGCGCCGATCTGGAGCGCATCGCGCGGATCGCGTGCGAGCACGATCTGTGGGTGCTCTCCGACGAGGTCTATGCCGATCTCACGTTCGAGCGTGAGCACGTGAGCATCGCCGCGTTGCCAGGTATGGCGGAGCGCACGGTGACGCTCGGCAGTCTGTCGAAATCGCATGCCATGGCGGGCTGGCGCGTGGGTTGGGCGATCGGGCCCGCCACGCTGATCGAGCATATGGGGCGGCTCGCCTTGGCAATGCTGTATGGCTTGCCAGGTTTCATCCAGCAGGCTGCATTGACCGCGCTGCAGAACAAGGCGCCGATCGTCGCCGAGATGCGCGAGATTTACCGGCGCCGCCGCGATGTCGTGTTCGAGCGCCTGCACCGCGTGCCGGGCTTGCGTTGCCTGTTGCCGGAAGCCGGCATGTTCATGATGGTCGACGTCAGCGGCACGGGCCTCGATACAGTCGATTTCACCTGGCAACTGTTTCGCGCGCAAGGTGTGTCGTTGCTCGACGCTAGCGCCTTCGGCGAGACCGCGAATGGTTTTGTGCGGTTGGGTTTTGTGGTCGACGAGGCAAGCCTGATCGATGCTTGCGAACGGATTGCTGCGTTCGTCGGTGGATTGCCGGTGCGTACGAACGTGTAGGCTGTGAACAGGAAAGCCGCTGCCGTACGCAGCGGACACGAGCTAGCCTGGCGGGCAGCGGAAAGTCGTTGAACGGTATAATTCCTGCACTTTGGCGCCCCGTTCGAAGGCGCGTCCATGCCGTTGTCCACGGCTTCGCCAACCAGACTTGATCAACCAGGATTCGCCCCGCGCCGCCCATGCCATTTCTCCCGATCCAGTCCTTCACGCGCAAACGACTTTCCGACGTGGTGTCCGACCAGATCAAGCAACTGATCTCGGACGGCGCGCTAATGCCCGGTGACCGCTTGCCGGCCGAACGCGATCTGGCCACGCAGCTCGGGGTGTCGCGGCCGTCGTTGCGGGAAGCGTTGATCAGGCTGGAAGCGGACGGGTATATTGAAACGTCGGGGCGGGGCGGCTTCACGGTCGTCGACGTCACCGCGCCGATCATCTCCAAGCCGCTCGCGGAACTGCTACTGCAAAATCCGCGCACCAGTGCCGATATTCTCGAACTGCGCCAGGGTCTCGAATCGATTTCGACGGTGTATGCCGCCGAGCGCGCCACGCCAGCCGATCTGCAGAAGATCACCGAGGCGTTCGAAGCATTGAAGGCCGGTTCGCAGTCGCAAGACCGTGTGAATCTCGCGGAACTGGATGCCGCGTTTCATCTCGCCATCGCGGACTCCACACATAACATCGCGCTCGCGCATGTGATGCACGGCATCCATACGCTGATTCGCGAAGGCATGCGCCAGTACCATCGTCTGATCGACTACGACGACGCGATGGAAAAGCAGTTGATGAGCCAGCATCAGGCCATCTACGACGCAGTCATCGCCCGCGACGCACAAAAGGCGCGCAAGGCCGCCGAGCGTCATCTGACCTATGTGCGCGAGATGTACAAGGACGACGCGGCGAGACCGTCGCCGAGCGTGATTTCCTGAGTTGCCGGCCTCTGGCCGACGCCTCATTTCCTGATTTGCCGACCTCCTGACCACCGCTTTTGCCCACGCGCGGGCAGCGGGTTGCGTGCGCCCATAACCGCGCTGAGGCCTGTCCAGTCTGCTTCATCAACGTTCTCGCGGTTGACACCGCCCGGCGACTTCCTTATATTTCTTGGTCAGACCAACAATACCAGTCTTACTGACCGGCCGCGAACACGCTGCCGGCAGGAAATGCCTGCGCCGCCATGATTCCGCACTAAAGTAAGTGAATCAGCGGCCGCCGCATTTCATTCAAATGAGCCTATGAAAGTCGCCCTGTTTATCCCGTGCTTCATCGACGCGTTCTATCCCGAAGTAGGGATCGCCACGCTCGAATTGCTTGAACGCTTCGGCATCGAGGTCGACTATCCGCAGGAGCAAACCTGCTGCGGCCAGCCGATGGCCAACAGCGGCGCGCACACCGAGGCAGCCGGCGCCGAGCGCGTGTTTGCGCGCAACTTCGCCGGCTACGACTACATCGTCGGACCGTCGGCGAGTTGCATTCATCACGTACGCGAGCATCTGACCGCGCTCGAGCAGACTGATGAAGTCAGAAAGGTTCGCGCCAACGCCTACGAACTCGTCGAGTTTCTGCATGACGTGCTCGGCGCGCGTGAGTTTCCGTGGGCGGAGTTTCCGCATCGCGTCGGCCTGCATAACAGTTGCAGCGCGCTACGGCATCTGAAGGAAGCGTCGGTCTCGGAGATCTCCGCGCTGCCGTTTTCGAAACCGCGCACCTTGCTTGAAGGTGTGAAAGGCATCGAATTCGTCAAACCGTCGCGGCCCGACGAATGCTGCGGTTTCGGCGGCACGTTCTCGGTGACCGAAGAGCCGGTGTCGGTGCGCATGGGGCAGGACAAGGTTCGCGATCATCTCAACGCGGGCGCGGAGTACATCGTGTCGGGCGACATGTCGTGCCTGATGCACCAGCAAGGTTGCGCGGAACGCATGAAAGCCGACGCACGCTTCATCCATATCGCGCAGGTTCTCAACGGAGCACGCGCATGAGCCGCATCGATCACGCGAAAGCCGCGGGCGCTTTCATCAGGAAGACGGAGCACGTCGCGTTTCACGACAAACGTCTATGGGATTTGCGTGAGAAGCGCGATGCGCAGGCGCACGGCATCCCGGAGTGGCAGACGCTGCGCGAACTGGCATCGGGCATCAAGGAACACACGCTGTCGCATCTGTCCGACTATCTCGAACAGTTCGCCGCTGCGGCCGAAGCAAATGGCGTCGTGGTGCATTGGGCCGCGACCGCCGAAGAGCACAATGCGCTGGTCCACCAGATCATGTCCGAGCGCGGCATGACCACGCTCGTCAAAAGCAAGTCGATGCTCACCGACGAATGCAAGATGCGCGAGTATCTCGAACCGCGCGGCATCACGGTGATGGAGACCGATCTCGGCGAGCGCATCCAGCAGCTCGATCATCAGGACCCGAGCCATATGGTGGTGCCCGCGGTCCATAAACTACGCGCCGATGTGGCTGAACTGTTCGGTCGAACCATCGGCACCGATCCGCAAAACAGCGATATTCACTACCTCGCTGAAAGCCAGCGGATGAATACGCGGCCGTATTTCGTGCGCGAGAAAACGGCGGGCATGACGGGCTGCAATTTCGCGGTGGCGGAGACGGGCACGGTGGTCGTGTGTACGAACGAGGGCAATGCCGACCTGTCGGCGAATGTGCCGCCGTTGCATATCGCGTCGATCGGTATCGAGAAGCTGATTCCAAAGGTGTCGGACCTCGGCGTATTTATCCGCATGCTGTCGCGCAGCGCGCTCGGTTCGCCGATTACCCAGTACACCTCGCATTTCCGTGCGCCGCGTCCGGGCGCCGAGATGCACTTCATCCTCGTCGATCATGGCCGCTCGGAGCGGCTGGCGATGGAGGATTTCTGGTATTCGCTCAAATGCATTCGCTGCGGCGCGTGTATGAACACGTGCCCGGTGTATCGGCGCAGTGGCGGCTTGTCGTATGGCGGCACGTATTCGGGGCCGATCGGCGCAATCATCAACCCGACCTTCGACCTGAAGCGTTATAGCGCGTTGCCGTTCGCGTCGACGCTAAACGGCAGTTGCACGAATGTGTGTCCGGTGAAGATCAATATTCACGAGCAGATCTACAAATGGCGAACGGTGATCGCAGAACGTCATGAGGTGCCATTCGTGAAGCAGGAAGTGCTGAAGATGGCGGGGCGCCTGCTTGCGAGTCCGACGCTGTATCGGGCGACAGTGTCGTCGATGGGCGGCGCGCTGCGGCGTTTGCCGAATTTCGTGCTGTATAACCCGCTCAACATCTGGGGCCGGCAGCGTGAGTTGCCGGAGGCGCCGAAGCTGACCTTCCACGCCTGGTACAAGAAGAATCGTGGAGGTGGCGATGGCAACGCGTGAGGCTTTTCTGGCAAAGGTGCGTGAGGCGCAGCCGCCGGCGCGTCCACGGCCCGATGCGCCGCTGTTCGCTTCGGCGGGCGGGGACTTGCGGGCGCGCTTCACGGCAGCATTGCAGGCGATGGGCGGCACGTGCGTCGAAGCGCGGGCTGCGGGTGACGTGCTTGCGCTGATCCGTGAGCGGTTCGGCGATGCGGCGTCGGTGGCGTCGGCGACGCCCGAAGTGCCCGGCACGCGCGCGATCACGGCCGAAACCGAACCGGCGTCGTTGCAGGATATCGAGGTGGGCGTGGTGCGGGGGCGCTTCGGCGTGGCTGAAACCGGCTCGGTGTGGTTCAGCGAGCGCGAGTATGTGGTCAACTCGCTGGGGTACATCGTGCAGCATCTGGTGGTGCTGCTCGATCCGGCGCAGTTGCTCGACGGCTTGCAGGACGTGTACCGTCGCGACGACTTCCGCGATGCGCGCTATGCGGCGCTGGTTACCGGCCCTTCGGCCACCGCGGATATCGAAGGCGTGCTGATTCGTGGTGCGCAGGGGGTGCGATCGTTGACAGTGGTGTGGGTGGAGGCCCCGCAGGCACAGCGAGGAATCTAGCGCGTGAGCGGGCTCCCGCTCACGCCGCTTTGGCTTTGGCCGATCGCAGCAGAACTTCGGCGGCAGCCCAAGCCTGCGAAGCCGGCCCGGGATCATTCGCCGCGCGTGCGTTGACGGTTGCCCCATCGAGCAACATCATGAAGACATCCCCAAGGCGTTTTGCCTCAGACGCCGGCATGAGACCCTGCAGCAGTTCCGCTATCCAGGTGGTCATCTTTGTCCGATATTGGATGGCTACGCCCGAGATCTTGGGGTACTCGGTGCCAAACTCCGCCAGTGCGCGTTCAAACAGGCAACCCGCGAATTCTGGCGTCGCGAACCAATCGCCATACCAGTCGAAAATTGCCTTGACCCGTTCCTCCGGAATCTCAAGCGTCTGCAGACGGGCTTCGATACTGCCGACGATCAGCGCATAGCGTTGCAGCAGCACCTCCCGGATCAATTCGTCCTTGCCTGAAAAGTGGCGGTATAGCGTCATTCGCGCAACGCCGGAGTCGTCGATGATCCAGTCCACGCCGACGGCCTGGAAACCGTGCATCGAAAACAGTTGGGTGGCTTTATCGACGACAAGTTGTCGTTTGCTTGCACGCATGCAGATCACGCTCTCACTAGGGCTTGTTTCAAAAAATCTTAACACCAGACGTAACTCAGCTTCGTTGCCGTCTTTGTAGAACGATCTATATCATATGCGTGACATTCTGCCCACATATAGGAAAACGCGCTTTCTGGATTGGCCGGGGCCGGCCCAGGCGATTTCGGGCGACGAGGACCAGTGAGCGGATTCTCCATGCGCATACGGAGCGGGTATCGACGCGTACTTATATTTTGATATCATCACTGTATAAACATACAGGTTTCGTAAACGCTCCGTGGCGATAGATGCTCCGTCGGACCCCCGTTCTGGTGTCCCTTATTACCTGCTGAACTTCGAGCGTGCGCTGGCGTGGCTCGCCGAGCGTTACGACGATCTGCTGGACGCGCACGAACACGGTTTCCTGCGCGATTTCGCCGCTTTGCCGCAGCCCTCGCGCGCGTTGCTGGTTCGCATGCTGATGCGCAAGGGCACGCTGTTCCGCGCCAGCCGCCTGTCTTATGACGAGATCGGTTGTCCTTTGCAGGCAGTTGCACCCTTGGCAATGCTCGGTTGGGTCGACACGGAACCCGTTCTGACGCTCGACGATCTGTTCGCGCTCACCACGCGCCCCGAGTTGCTGCTGATCTTGGCGGACGCCATCGCGTTGATTCCCGGCGCGAAAGGCTTGCGCAAACCCGATCTGCTGGAAACGCTGCGGCCGTTTTACGAAAGCGAAGGAGCGGGTGAGGGCGAATGCGACGAACGAGGCGCCACCGCGCAGCCGTTGTCCGCGTGGCACGCCCAGACCACCGACCGCGTCTTCCACGTCGCCATCGCGCCCCTTTGCGAGCGTCTGCGCCTCATGTTCTTCGGCAATCTGCAGCAGGACTGGTCGGAGTTCGTGCTTGCCGATCTCGGCGTGTTCCAGTACGAGAAGGTTGCGTTCGCGCCGTCGTCGCGCGCATTCCAGCAACGCGAGGACGTCGACGTTTATCTTGCGTTGCATGCATGCCGCGAAGCGCTCGAATGGCTCCCCGCGGGTGACGCGGAGTCAGAGGCGATCGACGAGCTCGTCGTCGCGATTGCTGCGATCGAAACCTCAAACCCGTGGCTCGAAACGCGTCGCGCGAAACTGCTGTTTCGTATCGGCCAGCATTGTGAGCGTCAACAGAACTGGCGCGCAGCGCTCGCTGTCTATGAGCGCTGCGCGTGGCCTGGCGCGCGCCATCGGCGCTTGCGAGTGCTGGAACGCAGTGAGCGATTTGACGAAGCCTTCGCCCTCGCTTTGCAAGCCGCTGCGAAACCTGAAAGCGAAGAGGAAGCGCAGCGCATCGAGCGCATGTTGCTGCGTTTGCAGCGCAAGCGCGGCGAGCGTGTGGCGCGTGTGGCTGCAGCTCGCCCGGTTGAGCGCAGCACACTGGTTCTGCCGAGGCCAGACGCGCCACAACCGGTCGAATACGTCGCCCGCGATCATTTGACTTGCGACGCGGCGCCGGTTCATTACGTCGAAAACGCGCTGATCAACTCGCTGTTCGGCTTGCTGTGCTGGGAGCCGGTGTTCGCGGCGCTGCCCGGCGCGTTTTTTCACCCGTTCCAGCGCAGACCGGCCGATCTGCATGCGCCGGATTTTCATGCGCGCCGCGCCGCGCAATTCGCCGCGTGTCTCGCGCAACTCGACAGCAGCGCCTATCGCGAGACGATTCTGCGGCATCTGCAAAGCAAGGCGGGATTGCAATCGCCGTTTGTATTCTGGGGCTTGCTGACGCAGGAACTGGTCGAGTTGGCGCTCGACTGCCTGCCTGCCGCGCATCTGAAACTATGGTTCGAGCGCTTGCTGCGTGACATCCGCGGCAACCGTTCGGGCCTGCCGGACCTGATCCGGTTCTGGCCGGCCGAGCGCCGTTACGAGTTGATCGAAGTGAAAGGCCCCGGCGACCGCTTGCAGGACAACCAGATCCGCTGGCTCGCGTACTGCGCGCAGCACGGCATGCCGGTGCGCGTGCTCGACGTGCGATGGGCCGATGAAGAGATCGTCGCGTCGGAAGTCGTGACGGAGATCACGCCGTGACCTACGTGGTCGCCGTCCGGGCGATGTGCGAATTCACTGCGCGGCGAGGCGATCTGGATCTGCGCTTCACGCCCGCGCCCACCTCGCTGGAGGGCATGGCCGGCCATGTGACGGTCGCCGGGCGGCGCGCGAGCGGCTACGAAGCCGAAATTACGCTGACCGGCACGCATCGCGGTTTGACCGTGCGTGGCCGCGCCGACGGTTACGACCCGGTGTCGAACCGGCTGGAAGAGATCAAGACCCATCGTGGCGCGCTCGAACGGATGCCCGCCAATCACCGCACGCTGCATTGGGCGCAGGCGCTGGTGTACGGGCACCTGTTGTGCCAGACCCGTTCGCTCGCTGAATTGACGGTCGCACTGGTGTATTTCGATGTTGGCAGTCAGAAGGAAACCTTGCTGACCGAAACGCACACCGCGCGTGAGCTGGAGATTTTCTTCGTCGAGCAGTGCGAGCGCTTTCTCGATTGGGCCGTGCAGGAAGAGGCGCACCGCGCCGCGCGCAATGCCGCGCTCAGTGCGCTGCAGTTTCCGCATGGCCAGTTCCGAAGTGGTCAGCGCGAACTGGCGGTGTCGGTGTATCGCGCTGCGCGTGACGGCACGCCCTTGATGGCGCAGGCGCCGACCGGCATCGGCAAGACGCTGGCGACGATTTTTCCGCTGCTCAAGGCGTGTGCGTCGGATCAGATCGACCGCGTGTTCTTCCTGACCGCGAAGACGCCGGGCCGCGCGCTTGCCCTCGATGCGATCGAAACGCTCCATCGAAGCGCCGAGCCGACTTCCGCGCGCTTGCCGCTGAGAACCCTGGAACTGGTCGCGCGCGACAAGGCCTGCGAGCATCCCGACAAGGCCTGCAATGGCGAGTCCTGTCCGCTCGCCCGCGGTTTCTACGACCGGCTCGACGCGGCCCGCAGCGCGGCGTTGGCCGGACCGCGGCTCGACCGGGCGTCGGTGCGCGAAGCGGCGCTCGGGCACGACGTCTGCCCGTACTATCTCGCGCAGGAACTGGCGCGCTGGTCCGACGTGGTGGTCGGCGATTACAACTACTACTACGACAGCAGCGCGATGCTGTACGCGCTCACGCAGATCAATCAGTGGCGCGTCGGCGTGCTGGTCGACGAGGCGCACAACCTGCTCGAGCGGGCACGGCGCATGTACAGCGCGTCGCTCGACCAGGCGGCGTTCCGGCTCGCCCGTAAAACCGCGCCTGCGACGTTGAAGAAGCCGCTTGATCGGCTTCAGCGCGAGTGGAATGCTGTGAAGCGGGCCCAGACCGACACGTATCAGGTCTACGCTGATGTGCCAGGCAAACTGCTTTCGGCTGCACAGAATCTGATCGGCGCGGTGACGGATCAACTCGCCGAAGCGCCGCTTTCCATCGACGAAGCCTCGCTGCGATTTTTCTTCGACGCCATGCATTTCGTCGCGCTGGCGGAGCAATTCGGCGAGCATTCGATTTTCGACATCACGCTCACCACGGATCGCTACGCGCCGCGCGACAAAAGCAGCAGCATGCTGTGCGTGCGCAACGTGATCCCGGCGCCGTTCCTCGCAGGGCGTTATGCTGCCGCGCGGACCACGGTGATGTTTTCGGGCACGCTCAACCCGCATCATTTCTATCGCGACACGCTGGGTTTGCCGGAGCGGACGAACTGGCTCGAGGTCGAAGGGCCGTTTCGCGCCGAACAGTTGCAGGTGCGTGTGGCCGGCAACGTATCCACGCGCTGGCGTGATCGCGAACGCTCGCTCCTGCCCATCGTCGATCTGATCGCCAAGCAGTACGCCGCGCAGCCGGGCAATTATCTCGGCTTCCTGAGCAGCTTCGAGTATCTGCAACAGGTGATGAGCTTGATGCGCTCGCGTCATCCGGAACTGCCGGTATGGGCACAGGAACAGGGCATGGACGAGGCCGCGCGCGACGCGTTCCTAGCGCGCTTTCGCACCATGAACCAGGGCGTCGGCTTCGCGGTGCTAGGGGGCGCGTTCTCCGAGGGTATCGATCTGGTTGGGCAGCAGCTGATTGGCGCCTTCATCGCGACGCTCGGCTTGCCGCAGATGAACGACGTGAACGAGCAGATGCGCCGCACGATGGACGCGAAGTTCGGCAACGGCTACGACTACATGTATCTGTATCCGGGCTTGCAGAAGGTCGTGCAGGCCGCCGGCCGCGTGATTCGCACGGAGCAGGATCAAGGGGTGGTGCATCTGATCGACGACCGGTATCGGCGGCCGGAAGTGCGGCGGCTGTTGCCGCGCTGGTGGCAGGTGCAATAAGCAAGCGCAATGAGCCGCTCATCTCTGGCTCGCAAGCCCATCTCTTTACCTCCCAGGTAATCGACCTGCCTACACCCGCCAGGCAAAGTGGCGGCACGGCACAACGATTCCGACCCAAGGTAAGGAGACTTCCATGAACGCGACCGCACCGTATCTCACCGACGAGCCCAACACGATCCGCACCGCCGATCACACGCGCCTTTTCTACCGCGATTGGGGGCAAGGCGCGCCGCTCGTGTTCCTGTCCGGCTGGACGCTGAATTCCGACATGTGGTCGTATCAGATGGAGCCGCTATCGCGCCTCGGCTGCCGCTGCATCGCTTATGACCGCCGCGGCCACGGCCGTTCGAGCGATCCCGGGCGTGGCTACGACTTCGACACGCTCGCCGACGATCTCGACAGCGTGCTCAGCACACTCGATCTGAACAATGTGACACTGGTCGCGCATTCGATCGCGAGCGGCGAAGCGGTGCGTTACCTGACGCGGCACGGTTCGGAACGCGTGGCCCGGATTGCATTCATCGCGCCGGCAGCCACGCCGTATCTGCTGAAAACCGAAGACAACCCGAACGGGATCGACGCCGTACTATTCGAGCAAGGCCGCCTCGCGCTGAGCCGTTCCTTCCCCGACTGGATCGAGGCGAATGCCGCGCCGTACTTCGGCCCGGGTGTGTCGCGCGCGCCGCTCGACTGGACGATCCGCATGATGCTGCAAACCTCGCATCAGGCCATGCTCGAACTCGCCCGCGTTCAGACCATCACCGATTTCCGCGCGGAGCTGGCCCGCGTCCGGGTGCCGTCGCTCGTCGTGCACGGTGATCGGGACGCCTCTGCGCCGCTCGAGCTGACCGGACGGCCGACCGCGGCGCTGATCGAAGGCGCTTCATTGAACGTCTACGAAGGCGCCGGCCACGGCCTGTACTTCACTCATGCGGAGAAGCTGAACCAGGATTTGCTGGCGTTCCTGGGCCACCGGCCGGTTTAGGGTCGACCGGCACTTGATCTTCAACCGGTGCGTCGGCCTTGCCGGCCGCCGCTTTCAGCGAGGCGTCGGCAGGCGCCGTTGAAGGCGGTTCGCTCTTCGCAGCAGCGTTGGGGCCTACGTCCGGCGCGCCGTTCGATTCGACTTTGGCCGGTACGCTCTCAGGGTCCCACGTCAGCAAATGCCGCTGCGGGTTCGCGATTTCGATGCCGCGCGCGCTGAACTGGTCGAGAATGCGCCGGTTGAATTCACGCTGCACGCCCCAGCGCGCAGTGTCGCGGCATTGGATCTGCCCGGCCAGCGTGACCGCCGAACCGTCCACGCCGTCCACGCCCCAGAAGCTGAAGTCGGACAGAATGCCGTCCTTGAACTTCTCGTCTTCGCGCAGCGCGGCGCCGATTTCCTTCAGCGTGGCGATTGCCAGATCGACGTCCTCGCCGAACACGATATTCACTTTCACCGCGGCATTGCCGAGTCCGCGATTGGTGTTGTTCACTGTCGTGACCGAACTGAATGGCACGGTGAAGAGCGAACCGTCGCTGCCGCGCAAGCGAACGGTGCGGATCGACAGATATTCAACCGTACCCGATACGCCCGCGAGCGTGACCCAGTCGCCGACCTGCATGGCGTTTTCCATCAACAGGAACATGCCGGTGATGAAATCCTGCACCAGCTTTTGCGAGCCGAAGCCGAGCGCCACGCCGAAAATACTCGCGCCCGCCAGCAGCGGCCCGATGTTCACACCGAGTTCGCTCAGGCCGGTGAGCACCACGACCAGCGCGATCACGCAAAAGAGCGCGCTGCGCAGCATCGGCAGCAGGGTACGCAGACGTGCGGCGCGCACGAGGTCGCCGCTGGTGGTCCAACGGTCCAGCCGCCGTTCGATCGACACGTTGGCGCCTTCCCACACCACCAGCGCGATCACCGCGGCGACCCCGATCGTGACCAGCGCCGAAGCCAGCCGATGGCCGATCGACCCGGCCCGGAACAGTTCGCCCACGTCGACGCCCCAAACCTGCAGCAGCGCGAGCGCGGTGACAATGCCGATGAGCCACGCGACGACCCGCCGCAGCAGCGGGTAATAGCGGTAGGCATGCTGTTGCACGAGCGACTTCTCCGCGTCGCCCTGTACGTTGAAGAGCCGCGCCATGGCGCCGAAAATTACGATCGCGACGACTCGCGCGCCCACCAGAATCGCCAGCGTAATACCGCCGAGATGCAGCAGGGTGCGATAGCCGTTCTGCACGTCGAGCGCCCAGATGGACCACAGCGCCATCACCACGAACGCCGCGAATCCGGCCCACGCATCGGCGAGCGCGTTGCCGAACATTTCCAGCGATTCGCTCGCGGCAAAGCGCCTGCGGATCAATTCGCCGACCGGCTTCCTGCATTTCAGAATCAGAATCGAGATCATGATGTGGCCGGCGAGCGCGACCACTTTCATCAGCGCGAGATGCGCCGCGTCGTTCAAGCCGAGCGACTGCGCGATCTCCGCGATCGCCGAACCGGCGCCGACCACGGCGACGATCCGCACGATCCAGCGCTGCACGAAAGCAGCCCACGCATCGCTCATGCGCAACAGGCGCAGGCGGGGTGCGCTCGGCTGCAGGAAGAAGCCGCTGACGATCACAATCAGGCGGCACAGCACGTAGATGTCGATCAGCGAATCGAGCGCGCGATCTTGCGGCGTGCCGTCCTCGGTGACGATCGACATCAGTGCGCTCGCCGCGCCGACGAACACCGCCAGCGGCAACAGGCGCAGCACCATCGTCAGGAGCGCGCGCGGCAGGCGCTGCAGCAGCGTCAGGTGATGCACGGCCTTCTGCTCGCCTTTGGCGTCGGTGGCTTTGCCGGTGGTGGGCGTAGGCGTTGCTATGGCCGCGCCGGGCTTCGCCGCCTGTGCCGTTGCATCGGGCGAAGCCGGTGAAACGGGCAGCGGCGGCGCGGCATTCGGCGCATCGGCCGGTTGCGGCTGGACGTCGACGGGCAGGTCGGCTTGCAATGCCCCGTCTTCATCGCCACGTTCGCGGCGCGCGGCAAGGGCCATGTACGCACGGCGCAACAGGCGGCGCGCGAGCCATTCGAGCGCGAGCGCGGGCAGCAGTGCCGCCAGCAGCGACCATGCGACCTGGCCGAGCACGCCGCGCGCTTGCGGGCTGGTCGATTGCCAATGCCACCAGGCACGCACCGAAGCGAGGTCAAGCAGCGCGGCGACCGAACTGCGCAATGACTTGCCGAGGTGTACAGCCCAATGCGCGCCCTGACGCGCCAGTTGCGAGGCGAGGCCATTGGACTTGAAGGCGGCTGGGACGAGCGCGCTGGCGCTGCTGGCCGCGGCGGGTGCCGACGCAGCCGCGGCCGTCGAGGCCGGTGGAGCGCTGAGTGCGCCCGCTGCGGCGATTGCCTGTAGCGTGTCGCTGACTTGCGCGCGGCGTGTGGGGTCATTGAGGACGCTGAGGGCCTGGCGGGCCTGTTCGGGCGTCAGGGTAGGCGCGACGCCGGATGCGGCTGAGGCGGCGGGTTGCGCCGCGGCAGCAAAGACCGGCGAGGCGCTCAGAAGGAGAAAAATGACAAGCCAGGCTTGGAGTTTTTTGCGCATAGGGTGTAAGGCGGGGTACCAGGTGCGGACGGCGGTGCCGGGACGCGCAGGTCGATTCGGCGGGGTGACCTTGGACCGACACGCGTTTAGTCGTACAAGTTCCATCCGCGGCGGGTATTGGTGTTCACACGGAGGTTCGGCCAGTTGGTCCGAATTGTAACGTCAGGCAGCAGAAAGCTTGCCCGACCGAGGCGCAGTCCGCGGCGTAGCGCGCAAGGTCGCGCGGCTTGAAACCTACTGAGGCGGCAGGCGCCGTGGGACAAGCGGCCATGCGCGGACGCAGCCCCGCGCGGGGCTGCGTCGTCAAAAGGGTTGGCGCGAAAGCACACGGGCTCCGCACTACAGGGTGCTCAGGCCCGGCAATGCCTATTCCGTTGCTTCCACCGAATCCGTCGCGGCCACGCCGAGCGTGCCTTCGACCACCTCGGTGAAGGTGCGCTCCTCGCGCAGAATGAAACGCTTCGTCTGCGCAAACAGGAAATTTTCCCGGGCTTCGGCGTCGGAGCGCAGCCGCGCCCGATACGTTTCGTACGCGGCGAGGCTGTCGAACGCGATCAATCCCCAGGCGACGTCGTTGGTCCCTTCGTACGGCAGAAAGTAGCCGATCAGATGGCCGCCGCAGCGCGGAATAATGCGGCCCCAGTTGCGAGCGTAGTCGTTGAAGGCTTCGCGTTGGAACGGGTCGATCTGATAGCGGATGAAGCAGGTAATCGTCATGTGCAGGCTCCCGATCGGGTGGGGGTGGTTTGAAGCAGGTGAGTAGCAGTATGAAGACTGCTCGACTGCGACGTTTCACTGCGTTCTGAACGGTCGTTGAGCGGGGGGCGGCATTTAATGGCCGTGCTCAATGGCGGTATGAAGGCCCGCTCGGATCGCAAGCGGCGCGGTGCCTCGGGGCCTACCTCTTAACTTGGTGCCGTCGTTTTTCCACTAGCCTTGCGGATCGTCAACACCGCGAGCGCCGCGCCGGCCAGCGCGCACATCGCCGATACCAGCGCCACCGCCCGCAGGGCCGCCCCGAGCGCTTCGGCTTGCGCGCGCGCCACTTCGGCTCGTGTGGCGGCGTCCGTTGCGCCTAGCGCCGCCGAGCTCGCATTCATCGTGTCCTGCGTCAACCGTGCCGACTCACGCGCCGCTTGCGGCACGTTCGACGCAGCGAACCGCGCGTCGAGCGCCGCGTCGTGCGACCACACGAACACGATCCCGAGCACCGCGATCGCCAGCAGACTCGCCACCCGGGCGACGGCGTTATTGATGCCCGAGGCGACGCCAGTGCGGGCGGCGGATACAGATGTCATCACCGTCGTCGTCAACGGTGCGACGGTAATCGTCATGCCGAGCCCGAGCACGACCAGCGCCGGAAAGAAGCCGCGCCAATAGTCGCCGCGGACCCACGGCAGCGCGAGCATCGCAAAGCCGATCGCCGCGATCACCGGCCCGACGCCCAGCAAGTCCCGTGCGCCGTAACGGCTCGTCAGACCACCGGTGAAACGCGACAGCAGGCCGATCGTGACCGGCACCGGCAGCAGAGCGGCCCCCGCCTCGGTCGCGCTATAGCCATACGCGCGGATCAGCGTGAACGGCAGGAAGAACAGCGCACCGCCCAGCCCGAAATAGAGCAGCAGCGTGACGAGATTCGCGCCGACGAAGTCGCGCGAACGAAACACGTCGAGCGGCATCATCGGATTGCGGGCCTTCGCTTCGAGCATCACGAAGCCGGACAGCACGACGAGGCCGCCGAGGATCAACGCCAGCACCCAGCGGTCGCCGAAGCCGCGCGCCGAGGCGATGGTCAGGCCGTAGGTCAGCGCGGCGAGCCCTGCGGCTGCCGTGATCGCGCCCGGCAAGTCGAGCCTCGGCAGCGCTTGCCCTTTGTGCGCGGGATCCGGGTCCGATGGATCGTTCTCCTGCCGGCTGTCCGGCACGGCGACGATCGCCAGCGCGATGGTTGCGCACGCAATCGGTACGTTCAGAAAGAAAATCGCCCGCCACGAAAACGCATCGACGAGCCAGCCGCCCGCCACCGGCCCGACCGCCGACGTGATCGCGCCGACGCCGGCCCAGGTGCCGATCGCCTTGCCGCGCTCCTTGTCATCGAATACCGAGCCGATGATGGAGAGACTGCTCGGCACCAGCATTGCAGCGCCGATGCCTTGCACGGCGCGCGCTGCGATCAGGGCGCCGACGCCAGGCGCCAGGCCGCAGCCGATCGAGGCCAGCGTGAACAAGCCGATTCCCGCGATGAACACGGTGCGCCTGCCGAGCTTGTCGCCGAGCGAACCGCCCACCAGCACTAGCGCGCCGAGAAACAGCAGATATGCGTTGACGACCCACTGGATCGCCGCGACGCTCGCGCCCAGTTCGGTCTGGATCGACGGCAGCGCGACGTTGACCACGGAGCCGTCGATGAACGCCATGCTCGAACCGAGGATGGTCGCGGCGAGCGCGAGCTTTTTGCGCCGGCACGGATGATCGAAGCTGAGGGGCTGAGCGTGGATGGCCAACGCGTCGCACGGGCTCGCCTGGGCGGGGAGCGCGGAGGAAGGGCGGCGCACGAGCGCCGGGGCGTGCTGATCGGCCACGTCCACTCCAGGGTGGATGAACGGCTTTCAGCATACCAACGCCAAGGGAGAACCGATAGGCGGTTACGGCGCCAGGCCGGCCGAGCCGCGTGAGGCGGCGCGGTCGCGGCGCTATTTGCGGAGATTTGCCCGTTCAGGCGACCTTAGGTCAAACCTGCGAGGTCAAACCAGCGAAGGCGCCTGCCGCTCTGCCTCGTCATCGGCATCCGCACCGCCGCCGTCGACGTTCGACGCGCGTCCGGCCGCCGGGTCCTGATGCAGCCGGCTTGCGTGCATCAGGCGATACAGTGTGGCCCGCGAAATGCCGAGCTCGGCCGCGGCTTCGGACAATTTGTAGCCGTGCCGCTGCAAAGCATGCTCGATGGCGTCCTTTTCGGCCTTGCTGCGGATCTCCGCCAGCGTCACGGCCGGCCCGTTGTCGGTTTCCGGCAGGCCGAGGTCGCTTGCCGTGATAAAGCGGCCCTCGCTCATCACCACGGCCCGGCGCACGCAGTTGATCAGCTCGCGCACATTGCCCGGCCACGGATAGTTCGACATGGCGACGATCGCGTCGCTCGACAGCCCGCGCAATTTACGCGCGCCGTCCTGCCGGTACATGCTGAGCGCATAGTTGGCGAGCAGCTTGATGTCACCGCCGCGCTCGCGCAAGGGCGGCTCGACGAGCCGCAGCACGCACAGGCGGTGATACAGGTCGGAGCGGAAGCGGCCGTCTTCGACAGCTTTGTCCAGATCGACGTGGGTCGCCGAAATCACCCGTACGTCGACGTTGATCGGCCCATTGCCGCCCAGCCGCTCGATGGTGCCTTCCTGCAGGAAGCGCAGCAGCACCGCCTGGCATTCGTGCGGCATATCGCCGATTTCATCCAGAAACAGGGTGCCTTCGTTAGCGCTTTCGATCCGGCCGATCTTGCGCTGCAACGCGCCGGTAAAGGCGCCGCGCTCGTGGCCGAACAATTCGGCCTGCAGCAGGCTCGGCGGAATGGCCGCGCAATTGATCGCGACGAAGGCGCGGCCGGCACGCGGCGAGCGCTCATGAATCGCACGGGCGGTCAGTTCCTTGCCAGTGCCGGATTCGCCGGCGACGAACACCGGTGCATCGGTCACGCCGCATTTGTCGATGCGCCGGTATAACTGCTGCATCGCCTCGCATTGCCCAACCATGCCGTGCCGGCCGAGCGAAGGCTCGGGGGCGGCCGGCGCGTGCCGCAGGCTCGACAGCCCGTGCGCGTGGCCGAGCGCGAAGACCAGCCGCTCGTTCAGCCAGGGCCGGGTGACGAAATCGAAGCAATAATCGAGGATGAAGCGGCTGACCAGTTCGTCGTCCGACTGGCCCGGCGCGATCTGCGCGACCCAATTGGTTTCGACGCGACGCATGCAGGAGGCGAGAGCGGACAAATGCTGGGACGTGCAGTCACCCGGCAATTCGACGAGGCCGACCTTGATATTGTCGCGCTCGATCATGCGTTCGGCGATTGCCGTGCTTTTGGCGTGCACAGCTTGCCAGCCGGATGCGGCCAGGAAGCTGGCCAGATCCCGATCGGGCGAGTTCGACACGTATAGAACGGTGCGTTCGGTGTCGACAGGCGTGCAAGTCGTGTTCATGTGACCCCCGGATTGTTGCTGCTCTCAGAACTGCTCTTCGACGAACTGGACAGACCGGCAATGACGAATTCACGGTAGCGGCAATGGCGGGGACGCAGAGCGGCGGCATAAACCGCGAGGTGCTACGCGTCGGACAGATAGCAGGACAGCATTTAACGGTGAGGCCGCCTGACTATTTCATCCCCGAATCACAAAAGCCGTTTTCTACCTCCATGGTCTGGCAGACGCGCTCTACGTGGCGCATTGCTTAACGATAAGCGAAAGTGCTTTCGAGCGCCATACAAACAAATCTGGATTCAGAAACGTTTTTCCCGCTTTAACGCGCCTTTTTGCGGTTCAAAAATGGTTGGTCAACCTCGGTTATGTGCGAAATCCCACATAGCGTTGCAAATCGCAGGGTGGTCGTCGTGCAACGGATGCCGCACCGTCGAATCACCGTGTCTCAAGCTTGCGACATTTTGGGCAAGGGCTGCGAGAGCTGTTTCGTGGCCCGAAGCATCGGCATATTTGACCGGGCTACGTCGCAAAGCGTGGCCGGACAGGGGGCGGCCACGCGCGCGTCCAGGCCCGCCGACAGGTAGATCCTTCTGCAGCGCGTTGGAGGATGAACGCCGCGCGTGTCAAATCCGAATCAACGTGTGCCGTGAGGCAGGGTCCAGCGGGGTGCGCGGCAGCGAAATTCACCGTGCATCAAGGGGTTGAGAGCGCATGGCACAGCCATTGCAATAGGAGCTTTACAAGCGAATGCATTGCCGCCCGCTCCGGTAGCTCGGGGAAAGCAGCCGGAGCCCGGCGGTGAACATCGTCTTCGTAAGCGCGGCCGGGGAAGCCAATGTGTCTTACGAGGGTGTGGCGGGGCCACTGAAAAACGGACGTCAAAAAAGTGGGCTGAATGGTCGATGCGGAGCATCGGTCATTCTTCACCGGACGACGTAAAACGCTGACCTCGCCATTTTTCCGTCAGACTGGACGGACCTGGCGTTGATGGCCGAAATTAAATTGATCGCAATAGCGACAGGTACCGTGCTCGAGCACATTGCGGGCACGCGACGTACAGCACAGAGCAGGGGCGGGGCAGCGCACGGTCAGGACCAGCCGGCGCGACGATGCGGGGAGGATGGTCTTAGTCTCCATAGAGGGGCGCGCTTCACGAGGTGGACTGGGCGCCGTGCCGGCGCGATTGCGCGGGCACGGCCTACCTGGACGCAGGCTTGAAATGGCTCACCATTCGGGGGTTGTCATGAAAACGATCAGCAAGTTGGCCGCACCGCGGCTGGACCATCACACCATGGCGCACGGCGCCGTTCTCTCCTATCAGCGTCTTGTCGCACGGCCGCGTAGCTTGTTCGCCGCACCGCCGGCCGATCTGTTCACGCTGGTGATCGCCGAGGCGATGAAACGCAAGGCTCAACCCGAGATTCAGCGCGATGCGCTGCGCGACGCGATCCATGAGATGCCGCCGTCGCCCGAACGAGGCTGCGAGCGCGGTGCGGACGTCGACCCAGCCGGACCCGACGATTACATCTGAATCTCGACTGTTATCGGCGCGGCCTTGTCGGCCGGATGGCTTCAGGCCGCCGGTCGTCGCCGCCTTCGCAACTCAATTCCGCCGCGGAACCCACCCGATCACCGAAACTCGCCCGCCAGAATCGAATTCAGGCGGGCGTGGCATGATATGGACATTCGTCCGGTGTGACTGCTACGCTGCGACACTGACGGACCGGAAGCCTTCATGAAGCAGGCTTGAATAATAATTCGCATATCGAAACGAGTGTGCAATGACAAAGACCACACCTTCGCGGGAATTCGATGGTGAGGGCCGTCTCCAGGATGCCACGATCGTGGGTCCGGCGGGCGCGGCGCCCGGCGCCGACGGTGGAGAGGGCGTGGCGCCGGCTGGCGGCATGCGTGAGGCGTTGGTCGAAATCCTCGCGCGCGTCGCCGCGGCGCTCATGTTGAGTCTCTTCACTTACGCCGCGGTCAAGCAATGGCTCGCGGCGCCCACACGGATCACCTTGCTGCTGCTGGTGGTCAGTGCGTTCATGACCCTGGGGTTGTCGCTGTTTGCGCGGGTACCCATGCACCGTGACTGGACGCCTTTCGCTTTCATCTGCTCGGTGGGCGGCACGTTCTATTTTCTTGCGGTGCGGCTTTCGCCCGGCACCCAACTTATTCCGGAGGCGGCCGGCGCTTCGCTGCAGCTGCTGGGGATTTTGTGGCAACTGTTCGCGAAGGTGTCGCTGCGCAGGTCGTTCGGCATTTTGCCCGCCAATCGCGGAGTCGTTTCCCGCGGGGCTTACCGGTTCGTGCGTCATCCCATGTATCTGGGGTATTTCGTGACGGACGTGGGGTTCTTGCTGGCGAACTTCGGGATTCAGAACGTGATTGTCTACGGATGCCAGTTTGCGCTGCAGGTTGGACGCATTGTGCGGGAGGAGCGGCTCCTGTCCGACGACGAGCGGTATCGGACGTACAGGGGTAAGGTGCGGTTCCGGGTGATTCCGGGCGTGTTTTGACGGTGTATCGTGTAGTTTTTCTCGCGGTGCAAGCCGCAATGAGCCGCAATGAGCGGCGCTAAACGGCAAACCCCCAATCCGCCTGACTACCTCTGATCGATCCGCACGAGCGCCACATCATCCATGCAAAGCGATCCAAACCCGTTCCACGACATGGCGTCGATTCTGTCCAATCCGATCCTCAACACGGATTCGTACAAGGCGTCGCACTACCTGCAGTATCCGCCGGAAGCGTCGGCGATGTTTTCATACATCGAGTCGCGCGGCGGGCGCTACGACCGCACGTTGTTCTTCGGCCTGCAGATGCTGATCAAGGAGTATCTGTGCCGGCCCATCACGCCGGCCATGATCGACCAGGCGAAGGCGTTCTTCACGGCGCATGGCGAACCGTTCAACGAAGCCGGCTGGCGCTACATCGTCCAGCAGCATGAGGGCTATCTGCCCGTGCGGATTCGCGCGGTGCCGGAAGGCTCGGTCGTGCCCACGCACAACGTTCTGGTCACGGTCGAATGCGACGATCCCGAGGTATTCTGGCTGGCCTCGTATCTGGAAACGATGTTGCTGCGCGTGTGGTATCCGATTACGGTCGCGACGCAAAGCTGGCATCTGCGCAACACGATCCGCGCGTATCTGGAGAAGAGCAGCGACGACCTCACGCAATTGCCGTTCAAGCTGCACGATTTCGGCGCGCGCGGCGTGTCGAGTGCGGAGTCGGCGGCGATTGGCGGCTCGGCGCATCTGGTCAGTTTCATGGGCTCGGATACGGTGCTCGGTGTGGTTGCGGCAAACCACTACTACAACGAACCGATGGCGGCGTTTTCCGTGCCGGCCGCGGAGCACAGCACGATCACCTCATGGGGGCGCGAGCGTGAGACCGACGCATTCCGCAACATGATCGCGAAGTTCGGCAAGCCTGGCGCGATCGTTTCGGTGGTGTCCGATTCCTACGACCTGTTCGCCGCGCTCGAGGTTTGGGGCACGACGCTGAAGCAGGTCGTGCTCGACTCCGGCGGCACGCTGGTGATCCGGCCTGATTCCGGCGATCCGCTGACGATTGTCCTGCAGACCATGCGGGCGCTCGAGGCGTCGTTCGGTTCGACGGTGAACGGCAAGGGGCGGCGCGTGCTCAACAACGTGCGCGTGATTCAGGGCGACGGCGTGAATCCGGATTCGATCGGGGCCATCCTTGCGGCCATGGATGAGGCCGGCTTTGCGGCAGACAACATCGTCTTCGGCATGGGCGGCGCGTTGTTGCAGCAGATCAACCGCGATACACAGCGCTTCGCCATGAAGTGTTCGGCCATCCGGCTCGGCGATGAATGGCATGACGTACGCAAGGACCCGGTCACAGATGCCGGCAAGCGGTCGATGAAAGGGCGGCTTACGTTGCTGGTGAATCGTCACACAAGCGAGTATCGGACAGTGACGCTACCGGTGGCGTGGGATGACCGTACCGTTGAAGGGGATTGGGACGAGGCGCTCGTCACGGTTTTCGATTCTGGAAAATTGCTCGTCGACGCGGCGTTTTCTGAAATCAGGAAGAGGGCTCACGCGGCTGAAGGTTAGCCGGCTGTTTGGCCCAACATGTCAGCTCACATACCAGACCGATAAGCCTCTGGCATCAACGTCAATCCGACAAGGGCTGCCTTCCCGCAAGCGGGCATCTTCGTTCGCGATGTCGAAGCGCACCCCCGCGATATTCAGACGGACATACCGCTCGCCGCGCCGTAATTCGACTGCGTCCACCTTGCCGGAATAGGCGCCGCCGGGTGAAATAAGCACGGCGTGGGACGAGATGCGCCACATCACCCGTTGCCCGGCGGGAATCGCAAAACCGCTATCGCCGGTCGCGATCGTCAACCCATTGCCAATCTCGACTCGCCCGGGCGCAGTCATCAAACCTTCGCCGACGTTGTGCAAGCCGAGCAGTTCGGCGACGCGCATCGATGCCGGCCGTTCGAACACCTCATCGATGGAACCCGCCTGCAGCACGCGGCCCTGTTCGACAACCAGCACTTCGTCGGCAAGCAGAGCCGCTTCGTCGGGATCGTGTGTGACGATGATCGTCACCGCCGCGATCTCGCGCTGCAACGCGCGCAGGGACTGCTGCAAACGACGCCGCCGGGGCGTATCGAGCGCCGCGAACGGCTCATCGAACAGCAGCAATTCGCTGTGACGCGTGAGTGCTCGTGCCAGCGCCACGCGTTGCCGCTGACCGAACGACAATTGATGCGGCAAGCGCGCAACCAGTTGCGCGAGGCCGAGATGATCGAGCCAGTAACGCGCGCTGGCTGCGTCGGCGTCGACGGGAAACGCGAGTTGCTGCGCCACCGTCATGTGCGGGAACAGGCCGTAGTCTTGTGGCATGTAGCCGATCTGGCGGCGCTCGGGCGGCAGTGTGCTCAAGTCGGTTGTGCCGAGCCGGACGGAACAGGCTGCGTTGGATTCGAGCCCTGCAATCAGACGCAATGCGAGGGATTTGCCGGATCCCGAAGGGCCGATGATCGCAAGCCGCCGCGTGGCAGGCGCCCATGCGATGTCGAGTTCGAACGCGCCTAATCGGCGCTGCAAATGAAAGGCGAGGCGAAGGTCGGAAGTTTCGCCCCGGCTCGTCGTCAGATCCGTGCCGGGTTCCAGCGCGTCGTCGCCGTTTTCGGTTTGTTCGAGCGAGGCTTTCTGCCGAAGGCTATATATCGACAATGCCGCGCAGACAATCGCAATCGCGAGCGTCGGCAGCAATAACGGCATCATCGCCGGCAGGCCCTGGCCACCGAATACGACGTACGTGTACACCGGCAGCGAATACGGGTGATAGGCCACCATCACCGTCGCGCCGAATTCGCCGAACGCACGCAACCAGGCCAGCGCAAGTCCCGCGCGAATCGCCGGCCACGCAACCGGCAACATCACGCGGAAGAATCGGCTGCCTGCATGATGGCCGAGCGTCGCGGCCACGTCGTCGAGCACGGGGTCCACGGCGGCGAACGCGGATTTCGCGGCGATGATCAGGAAGGGCGCGGCCACGAAGATTTCCGCGAGCACGATGCCGGCAAACGAATCCGTCAGCGCTCCGTTGGTGAAGCGGCCGACCCAGCTATAGGGCCCAAGCAGAAACAGCAGCAGCACGCCGCTCGTGAGCGGCGGCAACGCAAGTGGTAACTGAACGACGAAGCCGAGCAGCGCCATCTTGCGCGAGTTCGAGCGCGCCAGCAGATAGCCGAGCGGCACGCCGCCGAGCAGAATCACGAACGAGGCCACGCTGGCGCTCGCCGCCGAGATGCCGACCGCCGACCACACCGCGCGCCAATCGACATTCGGCCAATCGGCCGCGCCGAGTTGCGGCACGCTCGCGATAAACGGCGCGCACAAATAGACGGCAAGCAGCGCGGCCAGCCATAGCAACGGCCGCGCGGCGGACCGCTTCACCGCCTGTTCCACTGCTTGTTCCACCGCCTTATTGCGCGGCGGCGTCGATCACGGCTTGCACCGAAGGCGGCATGGCTTGCACATTGCCGGAAATGGTCGGTTTGATCACGTCCACGCCGTGTTGCTTGAGCAACGCGCGGCCTTGCGCGCTCAGCAGGAAGTCGACGAAGCTGCTGGCACCCGCATGGTTCGGTGCGTCGCTGAGAATCGTCAGCGTGTAGCTCGCTTTGGCCTGCAATTCGGGCGCCGGACGGAGCGCCGGAATTTTCAGGTCGGACGTTTCGGTCGAATAGAAGAAGCCGGCATCGAGCTGGCCAGATTGCAAACGGCCCACCAGCGTTTCTTCAGGCAAAACCTGCGCGGGATTTTCCGCGTCGCCCAGCGTCTTCTCGACGAGGTCCGGCTGATGGTAGAGCTCCGCGGCCTTCGTCATCATCTCGACGGTGAATGCGCCCTTCGGATCGAGCTTCGGATCGGTGCGGCCGATGCGGATGCCCGGCTCCTGCAACACCTGGTCCCAGCGCTTGCTCTTGAAGTCCGCTGCGAATTTGCTTTGCGGGTTATAGCCGATCATCAACGGCGATTCGGCGAAGTTCACGTACCACGTGACGTGATCGCCGTTCGCCTGACCCATGAGGCCGGTGTTCACCTTCGGGCTCGCGCTGATGAACACGTCGCCGCGGCGCAGCTTGCCCTTGATCTCGTTGGCGATCTTGTTCGATCCCGCCGCGTAGCCGCGGAAGTGCTGGCCGGTGGCCTTTTCGAAGGCGGGCCCGACGCTGCGCTCCATCAGGTTGACGAGCGAACCGGCGTACAGCACGTTGACCGTGTCGTCCTGCGCGAAGGCGGGCACGGCCGTCACCACGCCGGCGACGACCACGAAAGATGCAAGCAGCTTGCGAA
The DNA here is from genome assembly GCF_030464785.1 of Paraburkholderia sp. SEWSISQ10-3 4. Lineage (NCBI taxonomy): Bacteria > Pseudomonadati > Pseudomonadota > Betaproteobacteria > Burkholderiales > Burkholderiaceae > Paraburkholderia > Paraburkholderia sp. SEWSISQ10-3 4. Next base: position 19,403 of record NZ_JALPRI010000007.1, on the reverse strand, counting down.
TCATGCGATTAACCCCGATGCGTTATTAAGAGCGCTATATTACGACGCCATCGCGTTGCGTTGTGGGATGCTGCGCGCTCTGTGTGGTCTATGGATGTGGACACCGCCGGCGGAGTGGCCGATATGCCTGGCGATATATTGCGTATCGATGCGCTTTTGCACCGAGGCGGCCATCGCAGCGTAATATACACACGGAAATAACGGGTGGACAACCTGGTCAGGCTTCAATGCTGGAGATAACCGCGTATGGATAGTGTGAATGTGATTGCCGCGCCTGCCGTTGAAAGCGCGCTCGTCTTGAGTGGACGGTTCCAGCGGACGCTGTCTTTCGACCTCGAGCGGCTCAAGCGTTACGAAAGCGTGCTAGCCAGGCCATTCGATTTGCGTTGTTACACGACGAATCGTTTCATTCGTAGCGTTGAGCCTTATCGCGGTGTGCGTCTGACGACCTTGATCTCGGAAGCAGGTTTGCCGAACGAGGTGCCGGGCGAGTTCAAGCGGACGGTGTTCGTGGCGGTGGGACACGATGGCTACGTTGTGACATTCTCATGGCACGAACTGTTCAACACGCCGATCGGCGAGAACGTGCTCGTTGCGTATGAATGCGACGGCCGCGCTCTCGACGCTGAAGACGGTGTGCCGATTCTGTTTTCCGGCTCGGATATTCTGCCCGCGCCACGCCACGTCAAACGGCTCGCGCGTATCGAAGCGCATGTTTTGAAGCCTTTGGCGTAGGCGATTCGAATGACGAGCGTAATATGGTTCGATGTTCTTCATCGTGCTGCCGCCATGTCTGACGAACCGCTTTCGCCTGTTGCGGAACCTGCCGCGCCCAGCCCCGAACCGCTGTTCGCGTCGCTCGATGCGCGGATTGCCGAGCGCACGGCGAAGTGGCTGGTTGCAGCCACGGACCCCGCGTCACCCGATACGCGATTGTTCGCCAAGCTGATTGCCGCGCGCGACGTGCGCGACGAACTTGTGTTGCTTGGGTTGTCGCAGCCAGCGTGGCGCGCGCTGCTGGAGCGGCACTTTGTGCGTGCCTCTGCGCCCGTGTTTGCCTCCTTGCCCGCATTGCCACCTGTCGACACCAGCGAACACGCGGCATTCGTCTCCACGCTGCACGCACTCCTGCTCACGTACGCCAGTACCGCCGTCGACACGAACGACGCTCGCTGCCTCGCCTCAATCATCGCTCACGCATGCTTGCGGCCGGATCACCTATGGCGTGACCTCGGTCTTGCGGGCCGGGAAGAAGTCACATGGATGCTGACGCGCTATTTCCCCACGCTCGTGTTGCTGAATGTCGAGAATCTGCGCTGGAAGAAATTCCTCGCTCAGCAACGCGCGTTTTCCTTAGGGCTTCAGCCCGGCCCGGCACCCGGTTGTCCGGGCTGCGAAGACTATGGGCATTGCTTTCCCGACCGCCGATGAAGGCCATTCAGCCAGGATGGCAGCGCGAGACGGTTCGTGTATGCTTTCGCGCATGGCTGATACCGCGAAAACCAAACCAAGCCCCGCGACAAAATCCGCGAAACCACGCCCCGAAGTGCGCTTCAGAATGCGCATCCGCAGCGGCGACGCTGTCGCGCTCGGACCGGGCAAAGTCGAACTGCTGGAAGCCGTGCGCGAGTACGGCTCGATCTCGGCTGCGGCGCGCAGCCTCGGCATGTCGTACCGGCGCGCCTGGCTGCTGATCGACGAGTTGAACCGCTCGCTCAAAACGCCTGCCACGCACTCGGAGCAGGGCGGTCAAAGCGGCGGCGGTTGTACGCTAACGCCGGTCGGCGAACGCATCATTCATCTGTACCGCGATGTCGAAGACGAGGCCCAGCGAAGCTGCGCGAAACAGATCGCCGAGTTGACCCGGCTGATTCGTTCCTGAGAACGGCCCCTCGTACTCGCCGCTCAGCCGTGGCGGAGGCAAAACGCCGAGGGCGACGGATTGCCCAACTGGGCAAGATGCTCGGGGCGCAGCCGGTCCACCAATTCCACAAAGCTGGCCACGCTTGCCGTACGCAACGGGTGATAGTCGATCTGATGGCGCTCGCACACCCGTTTGAGCGTATTCATCGAATCATGATCGACGCAGTCGACCGGAAACACGACGATATCCGCGCCCGGCAGCGCGGCGGCAAGCAGACCTTTGCGATCTTCCACGCCGCCGTCGTGCACCACGAAATCGCCGCCGGCGGCCTCCACCAGCCGCTTGAGCGCGGCATTCGAACTTGGGCGGCCGCCCACGTAGACAATCCGTTTGCCGCGCACGCTGTCGAGGCTGGCTTGCCGCATCTGCGCGCCATGGTTGCCGTCCGTTGAATTCATCGTCGCGCGTTCCAGCGCGTCGCATTCGTTCTGCACCAACAGGAGCTGCGCCAACGCTTCATCACGGCTCTTGCGTAACGCGAGTGCCGCGCCTTGTTCTTGCAGCACGCGCTGTTCAGCGGCCTCACGGCGGCTCGTATGCAACGCCACCCGCTGGTCGCTGTCGGCGAGCTTGTCGCGCAGCCTTGATATCTCCACTTCGAGATCGGAAGGATCCGTCGGCGTCTGGCGTGTGGCGAGGGCGGTGAGTTGCGCGATCTGCTCGTTGAGCGCGGCGATCGCTGCGTCGCGCTGCGTGCTGAGTTCCTGCAAGCGGCTTTGTTGCCGCTCGACTTTCTCTTTCAACTCGGCGTTTTCCGCTTCGAGCGCAACCAGCCTGCGGATGTCCGCGCGATTCGCCGCACCGACCAGATGCGACAGCATGTGCAATTCACCGAACGCTTTCTGGCGCACATGCAGAGTCGCGCACGGATGCGTCATCAGGGCCCAGTAAGCCGGCGGGATCTCACCGCTTTTCAGCGCTTCGTCCCAGAGCTTCAGCAACTCGACATCGTCGGCGGCTTTGTCGAAACGGCGGATCGCCACCGCATAGTGCTCGTCGAGCAACTTGTGCAGGGCTTTGGCGCCCGCGCCGCCATCGATCGCGAGTTCGACTGCCGAGTGATGAATCTCCAGATCGCTCGCGTCCCGGCGATCGAGGCCGGTAAATTTAGGCACCAGCTTGCGCAGCTCATGCGTGCTGAGACAGGTGCCGATGATCGAGCAATGCAGCTGGCCATCGAGCTCGGCGAGGCGCGCGCGCCGTTTGGTGTTCGAAAACGACTCCTTGGCGGGCGTGCAGCACGGATCGGCTACGCGCAAGCCGGCGCCGGCAAGCTCGTCGCCGGACAGTTTGAGACGCGAAGGCTGGGCGAGACGAAACGGCGGCGTGTGCATGAGGACCTCGAATCCGGATCTGGCGTCAGGCTGACTGAACGTGCGTGCTGGACATCCGCGCCATGCAGGCGCTGCTGCTGATATCGGCGATATATTCGAAAAGATATAGCGATCGGCGAAAGAAAACGTTCATATGCGGCAATGACGAATTAGTCGTTCGGGTGGACGAGCGTCCGCTCTGCGCGTGATTTGCGCTGCGTGATCGTGGCTGAAGCGGTGACAGAAGCAGTGGTGGCACCGGCGGCGGGAACTGCCGCGGTGGTGCGGCCGGCGGCGCGACGGGTGACGGCCGGCGCTGCGCCGCCGGCTGCCCGTGCATGCTGATCCAGAACATGCCCGACGCACAGACCGATAAACGCGGTATCGAGCCGTTCGAGTTCCGCCACCACCTTGCGTAATGCGGCCAGGTCGTTGCTGAACGCATCCGAGAAGATCGCGTCGCGAAGTTGCTCGGCTGAGCGCGCCTCTTCGATTGACGCTTTGAGATCGCGCAGACGGGCAAAGGCCGTCGCCTTGGCCTGTTCGGCCAGGATCGACAGCAACTGGTTCAGTGAGTGCGAACCCGACGTGCCCACCGACGCGAAGTTCAACTGGTCGCCCGTCAGCATCAGCACGAAGCGCTGCACGCTGCCGTAAAGGCGCCGGTAAGCATCGACGACATCCCGAATCAGTTCGGCGCGGCCACGTTCGGACGCCGATTTCACCGCGACGATGGTCGACGGAAGTCCTTTCGGGCGACGTCCCGCCGGGTCGGACGACGGGAATCGCAATGTGGGTCGCGATGTGGATCGACTAGGCACTGCTGCTGGCTCCTGCTTGCTTGTTTCGCTTGGTCGTACGCGATTGGCGGGCGGGTCGCTGCGCTGCACAAAAGCATACCGTGATATTCGACAGGATATAACGAAAGGCGGCGTGAGGGTAGCCGCGGCGGTTTTACCGGGTGGGCGTCGCCGACCCGGCGGCCCCATTTTCCGATATCGTGTGCAGCGTGCGCGCTCAGGCGCGCGCTCCTTTCCGGGCCGTTTCCACGACCGGCTGCCCGGGTAACGCATAAACACAAGAAAATGAGCCATCCCAACACCGAACTGATCGAGCGGTTTTACACCGCGTTCCAGCAACGCGACGCGGAAACGATGGCTGGCTGCTATGCCGACGATGTGGTCTTCAGCGATCCGGCCTTTGGCGAGCTGCGTGGCGAAGAGGCCCGCGACATGTGGCGCATGCTGGTGTCGCGCGCGCAGGACTTCTCGCTGACGTTCGACGGCGTCGAAGCGGACGCGCTCAACGGCCGCGCCCACTGGGTGGCTCGTTACACGTTCAGTCAGACGGGCCGCACGGTGGTGAACAGCATCGACGCCCGCTTCGTGTTCCGCGACGGCCGCATCGTCGAACATCGCGATACCTTCGACCTTTGGCGTTGGGCCCGTCAGGCTTTAGGATTCAAGGGCCTGCTGCTCGGCTGGACACCGTTCGTACAGGGCGCGATCAGGGCGCAGGCGAGAAAAGGCCTCGACCTCTATCGACGCCGGCAGCGCAGCGCTTAACGGGTGAGCCCCGGGGCCGACCAGGGGGCATCCCGGCGCATACCCCAGTCTTGCTATGAACCGGCCAGTTGATGCAGTATTTCGTGATATCGACAAGCGGGGAGTTCTATGCCGGTAGTGGATGCGTCATGGGAAGCGTGGCTGAGCAGCAACGTAGCGCGCGGTTGCAGCATCGACTCGATGATCGACGCGATGGTGCAAGCCGGCTTCGCCACGGAAGCCGCGCGCGCGGAAGTGCGCAAAGCGTTCGGCATGAGCCCGGCCGACGCAGGAGCGGCGTCGGAGGCCGTAGCGACCGAGGCTGCTCTCGTCAAAACCTCGCCACAAACCTACCAATACGACGAGTCGCCCGTTGCACGCGGCAATGTGATCCGTGCGCACGATCGCGACGTCCGCGTGTTGATGCGCTGCGAGCGGCCCCAGGTGATCGTGTTCGGGGATGTGCTTTCGCCCGACGAATGCGACGAGATGATCGAGCGTTCGCGTCATCGATTGAAACGCTCAACCACGGTCAATCCCGCCACCGGCAAGGAAGACGTGATCCGCAACCGCACCAGCGAAGGCATCTGGTACCAGCGCGGGGAAGACGCGTTCATCGAAAAGATGGACCGCCGCATCTCGAGCCTGATGAACTGGCCGGTTGAAAACGGCGAGGGGCTGCAGATTCTGCATTACGGCACCACCGGCGAATATCGCCCGCACTTCGATTATTTCCCGCCCGATCAGCCCGGCAGCGCGGTGCACACCGCCCAGGGCGGCCAGCGCGTGTCGACTCTGGTGATCTATCTGAACGACGTGCCCGATGGTGGCGAAACGATCTTCCCGGAAGCGGGCATGTCAGTCGCGGCGGTCAAGGGTGGGGCGGTGTATTTCCGCTATATGAACGGCCAGCGTCAACTCGATCCTCTGACCTTGCACGGCGGCGCGCCGGTGCTCGGCGGCGACAAATGGATCATGACGAAGTGGATGCGCGAGCGCGCGTACGGCTGAGACGCGCTATTCGGCTGCGTGCGGTGCGGCTGCTTTTCCCGGATCACCGGCTGCTAACAGTTGCTTCAATGCGCTGCGCGCGCCGACGCAGCCCATGCGCATAATCATCAGGCCGATCGCCGCGCCGGCCACGTGGTCGAGCATCGGCATGCCCGCGATGCTGCCGGCCACTCCCAATGTCGCGACCAGCGCCGACACCGCATCCATTCGCGCGTGCCATGCACTTGCCAGCAGAATCGCCGAGCCGGTGCGCTGGCCTTCGGCACGCAGGTAGCGGAACAGCATTTCCTTGGCGATCGTGACGAAGCCGCTGACGGCGAGCGCGCCGACTTGCATGGTCGTGTTGCCGCTCAACGTGGCGGTTTGGCCGATGCTGTGCCAGAGCATTTGGGCTGCCGTAACAATCAGCAGGACGGCGATGAAGAGGGATGCCAAGGCTTGAGTGGTGCTGCCGTCCCCTTCACGCGGCGTTGCGTTCAGGTGTTTCGAACTGAGGTACAGCACGATCAGCACGACGCCGTCTGCGGCCAGGTCGCTCAAGGTGTGGACACCGTCCGCGACCAGCCCGTCCGAATGCGCAGTCAGGCCGATGGCAATCTGCAGCGCCATGAGAAAGGCGTTGAGCAGCGCACTGGTGGAGGCGGCTTTAAGCAAGGCGGCCGCCTTGTGTGGTGCGGCTGTGGCTGTCGCGCACGGTAGGCTGTGGCATCGGGTCGGGACGGGTTATGTTGTCGCCGAAAAGTACCCGTCGAACGTGGCGCGCAGATGACAGTGTTGCAACGGCTGCCGGCGATCAGGAGCAGTTCGTCCGCCCGGACGTAGGCGAACAGGGCGCCCGGCCTGCGCGCGTGCTATGTCAATAGGCGGTCCCGTCAGCAGCCGCCCGCGCTCCGCTTAAGCCGTCTTGTAAACGTCCGGGTTGTGCACTTCCATATAACGCTCCGGCGTTGCCAATCCCTTAAAGCCGTGCGGTTCGTAGACGTGGTGAGCGTCTGTCGTCACCAGCACAATTCTGCGCAAACCGGTCAGCGACGGGCTGCCGAATACATGCTTCATCAACGCCGACGCGTATCCCTTGCCACGGTACGCCGGCAGCACGAATACATCGCACAGGTAGGCGAATGTTGCCTGGTCCGTGATCAGGCGGGCAAACGCGATCTGCCTGCCTTCGATATACGCGCCGAAACATAGCGACCCCGCTATCGCCCGGTCGAACGTCTCACGCGGCATGCCCTTCGCCCACGCCGTTTCCTGCGACAGAAACGCGTAGACCATCTCTATGTCGAGGTCGGCCTTGCTGCTCGAAATCGTCAAATCGTTCGCTTGCACTGCGCGTCCCCGCTGGTTCTGATCAAGCAATCAAAGGATGCGGTGCCGGTTGGGCACTGCGCCGCTGCTTCAACTCCGCTTCAAACCTTTTCATCCTTCCGGCCCGCTGCGAGCTCAGCCCTTCGCCGGATCTTCGGTGCCGCGCGAACCGCCGCCAATACTCTGTCCGGCGTCGCGCGCGAGGCCCAGGTAGCCGGTCACGGACACCAGCGTCAGCACGCCGGCAAACAGGAACGCGAGGCGGAAATCGTCCAGGGTGAATACGCGGCCGGTCGTCTCGCCGTTGAAGAACGCCGCCGCGCGCAGCGAGACGGCGCCGAAGGCGATGCCCAGACCGATCGTCATCTGCGCGGCGGCGCTCCACAGCGTGCTGGCGGCGCTCATCTGCGGTTGTGCGACATCAGCGTAGGCGAGGGTGGCAAGCGTCGAGAATTGCATCGAGCGCGCTACGCCGTAGATGAACACGACGAACAGCACCAGCGCGAGCGGCACGTTCGGCGTCAACAGCCCGCAGGCAATGATGAAAACACCGGCCACGGCCACATCGATAATCGACACCATGCGGAAACCGTAGCGTTGCAGGATGCGCGTGGTCAGCGCCTTCATGCCGAGATTGCCGAGCGCGCTCGCGAGCAGCAACAGGCCCGACTTGAACGCCGACAACCCGAAACCAATCTGGAACAGCAGCGGCATCAGATACGGCACCGCGCCAATGCCGATCCGGGTGAACGAGCCGGTTACCACAGTCACGGAGAAGGTCGGGATTTTCAGCGTGGAGACGTCGATCAGCGGATGCGGGTGCCGCTTCGCATGCTGGAACGCCACCACGCCCATCAGCAATCCGCCCAGGATAAACGCGCCCGCCACCCAGGGATTTTCGCCGGGCTGGCTCGCCAGTTCAGCGCCGTACAGAATCGCCGTGAGCGTTGTGGCGCTCAGCAGGAGGCCGACGACGTCGAGCGGCTTGCGTTCGGTGCCGCGCAGGTTCGGCACCAGCGCGAGTGCAACGGCCATCGCTGCCAGACCGAACGGCACGTTCAGCAGGAAGATCCAGCGCCATGACGCATAGGTGGTGATGAAGCCGCCGACCGGCGGCCCAACCACCGGCGCGGCAATGGCCGGCCAGGTGATGGTCGAGATCGCCTGCATCATCCGGCTCTTTTCCGTGCTGCGGACCACGATCAAACGGCCCACCGGCACCATCATCGCGCCACCCATGCCTTGCAGCAGCCGCGCGGCGGTAAATTCGGTCACGTTCTGCGACAAGCCGCACAACACCGAAGCCACCGTGAATACGCCGATCGCGCTGAAGAACACCGTGCGCGAACCGCAGCGGTCGGCAACCCAACCGCTCACCGGGATGAAAATCGCCAGCGCCAGCATGTAGGCCGTCATGCCGAGACTCAGGCTGTTCGGCCCGACGCCGAACGAGTGCGCCATCTGCGGCAAAGCAGTGGCGATCACCGTGGTGTCGAGATACTCCATAAAGAAGGTGGCCGCGACGATGTACGGCAGCCAGCCGACATGTGAATTACGTGTGTCGCCGGTCATGGCGCCGTCCTCGACACGTAGCTGCTGCGGGTGGATTCGATGACGCGTTTGGCGTCCTTAGCGTGCCGGCGTGTCCCGCGCGATTGTGATGACTTCATGTTCTTGCGACAACCTTTTGAAAACGTGTTTCCGGCATTCCTCGATGGACGGGCAACGAGGTCGCGGCCTGTCTGGCGTCAGCCAGCTCTGCATCGTAACGCAACAAGCCGCTGCAGACAGCGGTGCGCGGCGCCAGCGTGGCGGGGCCGCGCCGGAAACACGGCTTTCTTGCCGCTCAGTCCTTCGCTGCGTATTCGCGATCGAGCTTGTCGTACAGCGGCTTGTTGACAAGGCGCTGGCGTTCGCTGAACGGCGCGACCAGCGTCGCGTCTTCATCGAGGCGGCCATTGCTTTTCAACGTGCCGAGTGCGCGCTGCATACCGAGCACCGCGCCTTGCAGCGCCGCGTTCGCGTACAGCACGATGCCGTAGCCGAGCTTGGCGAGCGCTTCACGCGATTGCACCGGCGTTTTGCCGCCGATCACGAGGTTGATCAGTTGCGGCTTGTCGAACAGGCCCGGCAGGCGCTCGATGTCGGCGAGCGATTCAGTCGCTTCGACAAACAGAATGTCCGCGCCGGCCTCGATGAAACGATGGCCGCGCTCGATCGCGTCTTCGATGCCGTGGACGGCAGCCGCATCGGTACGCGCCATGATCTGCAGATTGCCGTCTTCGCGGGCGTCGACGGCGGCGCGAATCTTGCCGACCATCTCGCTCGTGCTGACGACTTCCTTGCCGGAGAAGTGACCGCATTTCTTCGGCATGATCTGGTCTTCGAACTGGATCACGTCGGCGCCGCTGCGCTCGAGCACGCGTACGGTCTGGCGCACGTTCAGCGCGTTGCCGAAGCCGGTGTCGGCGTCGACGATCAGCGGCAGCGCGACCGCGTCGCGAATCCGCGCGCAATGCTCGGCGACTTCAGCGAGACCGATGAAGCCAAGATCGGGCAGCCCGAGCGACATATTCGTGACGCCCGCGCCCGTGATGTAGATCGCCTCAAAGCCGGCGTCTTCAATCACGCGCGCACTCATCGCATTGAAGGCGCCCGGCACGAGCAGGCCTTGGCGTTGATTGACTTTGGCGCGGAACGCGGCGCGGCGATTAGCGGAAGTGCTCATGACGGTGTCTCTCCAGATGGGAAGTGGGTGATAGAACGCTGAGCTCAATTTGCAGGAAGCATGCCATTTGCCGCGTTTCACGATTTGTGCCGGACAATCAAAAGCTTAGGCGGAAAGGGGCCGTGCCGCTGTTCGTGGCAGAATAGCCAATATGTTCCACGAAACGTTTCATGGAACGTTTCAGCTACGAGCGGAGTGTCGCAGTGTCCACGTTCACGTCGTCCCTTGCCAGTTCCAATTCCGGCCGACCAGGCGTCGCCCTAGTCAGTATCAGCCGGTTGCAATCGCTTTGCGAGACGGTCGCGCCGCGCTATACCGGGCGGGCCAGATTTTTTTCGGTCCGGGAAGGTTATGGCGCCGCCGTCACGGCCCTGCAAGCCTATGTGGACGCGGGTTCGGTCGATGTCGTGCTGGCAGCCGGATCGAACGGCGCCTACCTGCGCGACAACCTGAGCGTGCCGGTGGTGATGGTCAAGGTGAACGGCTTCGACGTACTGAGCGCAATCACCCGCGCCACGACCACCTGGCCCGGCGCAAAGATCGGCCTTGTCCTGCACGAAACCATCTCGCACGAACTTGCGGACCTGAGCGCATGGCTGAATGTCGGCCTGAAACAGCGCGCCTACCGTTCGATCGATGAAGTGCGGCTCGCGGTTGCGGGCCTCGCCGCAGAGGGCTGCAGCGTCATCATCGGCCCCGGCATGGCCTGCGATTTTGCCCAGCAAGCCGGTCTTGAGGGCGTCTTCCTGTATTCGCTCGGCGCGGTCGAAGAAGCGTTCGAGCGCTCGGTCGAGCTGGCGCGTGTGAGCCGCCAGAAGGAATCGAAGCGGGTGCGCCTGAACACGATCGTCGCCCATCTGCGCGATGGCGTGGCCGCCTTCGACGACGCCGGCCAGCTCGAAGCCGTCAATCCGGCCATGCTCGACCTGCTCGGCCTCGACCGCGAACAGGACGTTCCGGCGCAATTGACGCGCTCTGTCGGCCCGTTACTGCGCGAGACGCTTGAGCATGACCTGCCGGTCGAGGAGCGTATCGAGCAGATCGGCGGCCGCGCGCTGATCGTCAACTGTGTGCCGATCCTCGAGCAAGGCGTGCGTTCGGGCTCGGTGGTCACGGTGCAGGACGCGCTGGTCGCGCAACGAATCGACCGCTCGCTGCGTACCAGCCAGCGGCCGAAGCATCTGGTCGCGCGGCACCATCTGGACGATCTGATCGGCAGTTCGGTGGCTCTGGAGCGGGCGCGGCGGTTGGCCCGCGCAGGCGCGGCTCACGACGCCACCGTGCTGCTGAGCGGCGAAAGCGGCACCGGCAAGGAGCTGGTCGCGCAGGGTATCCACAATGCCAGCCGGCGGCGCGGCAATCCGTTTGTCGCCTTCAATTGCGCGGCGCTTCCTGAAGGGCTGATCGAGAGCGAACTGTTCGGTCACGAGGAAGGTGCGTTCACCGGCGCGCGCCGGGGCGGCAAGCCGGGCTTATTCGAAATCGCCCACACCGGGACGATCTTCCTCGACGAAATCGGCGAGATGCCGGCGGCGCTGCAAAGCCGGCTGCTGCGGGTGTTGCAGGAGCGCGAAGTCATGAAGCTCGGTTCCGGGCGCGCGACCCCCGTCGACGTGCGGGTGATTGCCGCCACCCATCGCGATCTGCACGCGCTGGTCGAGCAGGGTGCGTTTCGCGCGGACCTGTATTTCCGGCTGAATCTGCTTCAGATAGAATTGCCGCCGCTGCGCGCAAGACGCGGCGATGTCGCGCAACTGGCGCGGCATTTGTTGAACCGCAGCGCGCTCCAGTATGGGCTGTCGGGCGCAGCGTTCGAACGGGTGCTGGCGTTCCTCACACCCTTGTTCGAACACTATGCGTGGCCCGGCAATGTACGGGAACTGGAAAATCTGCTGGCGCGCGCCGCGATTTATCTGAGCGATTCGGCCAGCGAGGAGTGGCAGGATCTGCAGGCCGTGTTTCCGGAATTTGGGCGCATGCGGCAGACAGCCGCGGACGTGCTTGGAGCCGTGGCTCCTGCCCACGCCGCCGGCGACCTCTCGGCCCGTCGCTCACCCACCCGCGAGGATGTCGTTCGGGCCCTCGAACAGGCTGGCGGCAATCGCGCTGCAGCAAGCCGGGCGCTGGGAATCGGCCGCACGACCCTCTGGCGGCTCATGAGAGACTGATCCCAGGATTTGTGCAACGCAATAGTCACCGGTAGCCAGTCAAATAGCAATAAACTATTGAAATAATTTAAACACACCGCTTTACCTATTAAGCGACGTCTGACATACTGACTCCACTTTCCAACCACTCCGAAAGAGGACTCAGTAAATGCCGATCATCAACAGTCAAGTCAAACCGTTCAAGGCACAGGCTTATCACAATGGCGACTTCCAGACCGTCACTGAAGAGAGCCTGAAGGGCAAGTGGTCGGTTTTCGTTTTCTACCCGGCTGACTTCACGTTTGTTTGCCCGACCGAACTGGGCGACCTGGCAGATCGTTACGCCGAATTCCAAAAGCTCGGCGTCGAAATCTACAGCGTTTCGACCGATACGCACTTCACGCACAAGGCATGGCACGACACGTCGGACACGATCCAGAAGATCAAGTACCCGATGATCGCTGACCCGACCCTGGCAATCTCGCGCAACTTCGACGTGCTGATCGAAGAAGAAGGTCTGGCACTGCGTGGCACGTTCGTGATCAACCCGGAAGGCGAAATCAAGCTGGCCGAAATTCACGACAACGGCATTGGCCGTGACGCTGGCGAACTGCTGCGCAAGGTGCAAGCTGCGCAATACATCGCGGCTCACCCGGGTGAAGTTTGCCCCGCCAAGTGGACGCCGGGCGCAGAAACGCTGACGCCGTCGCTCGACCTGATCGGCAAGATCTAAGGTTTAAAAGCCTTTCGCAGTACGCGCTTCACGGCGCATCGCCGTGCGGACCGCTTGATACCGCGGTCCGCACGTCCCCGGACTGCACGCCTCCTACCCGGATGCGTGCGGCGCCCGGGATCCAACACCCCTCGTCACGGAATCGAATAGCCATGCTGGACGCCAATCTCAAGACTCAGTTGAAATCCTACCTCGAAAAGGTTAGCAGGCCTATCGAGATCGTCGCCTCGCTCGACGACAGCGCGAAATCGCAAGAGCTGCTGGCATTGCTGAGCGATATCGCGACGTTGTCGGAGCGCGTCACCGTGGTCGAACGTCGCGGCGACAGCGAACGCAAGCCGTCGTTTTCGATCGGCGAGCCGGGCAAGGAAACCGGTATCCGTTTCGCAGGCATTCCGATGGGGCACGAATTCACGTCGCTCGTCCTCGCGCTTTTGCAGGTCGGTGGCCATCCGGTCAAACTCGAAGACGCGGTGATCGAACAGATCCGCAGTCTCGACGGCGACTATCAATTCGAAACGTATTTTTCGCTGTCATGCCAGAACTGCCCGGAAGTCGTCCAGGCACTGAACGTGATGGCGCTGATCAACCCGCGCATCCGCCACGTGGCGATCGACGGCGCATTGTTCCAGAACGAAGTCGAAGCGCGCCAGATCATGGCGGTACCGACCATGTTCATGAACGGCGAAGTGTTCGGCCAGGGCCGCAGCGGTGTGAAGGAAATCCTCGCGAAGCTCGACACCAATGCCGGTGCGCGTGCGGCGAAGGAACTGGAAAAGAAGCCGGTGTTCGATACGCTGATCGTCGGCGGTGGCCCGGCGGGTGCGGCTGCGGCGATTTACTCGGCGCGCAAGGGTATTGCGACGGGTGTCGTGGCGGAACGCTTCGGCGGTCAGGTGCTCGATACGCTGGCGATCGAGAACTTCGTCTCCGTAACGGAAACCGAAGGACCGAAGTTCGCTACGGCGCTCGAACAGCACGTGAAGAGCTACGAAGTCGACATCATGGACGTGCAGCGCGCTGAAGCGCTGATCCCGGGCCGCATCAACGAGGTGCGTCTGGCGAACGGCGCGGTGTTGAAGGCGAAGACGATCATTCTGGCAACAGGTGCCCGTTGGCGCGAAATCAACGTGCCAGGCGAGCGCGAGTACCGTAACCATGGCGTGGCTTACTGCCCGCACTGCGATGGTCCGCTGTTCAAGGGCAAGCGCGTTGCGGTGATCGGCGGTGGTAATTCGGGCGTCGAAGCGGCGATCGATCTCGCGGGTATCGTCCGCGAAGTAACGTTGTTCGAATTCGGCGCGCAATTGCGTGCCGACGAAGTGCTGCAACGTAAGCTGCGCAGCCTTGCCAACGTGACGATCGTCACGCAGGCACAGACCACGGAAATCACCGGCGACGGCAAGAAGGTCAACGGTCTGGTCTACAAGGACCTGCGTTCGGGCGAAACGAAGAGCATCGAACTCGAAGGCGTCTTCGTGCAGATCGGTCTCGTGCCGAATACCGAATGGCTGAAGGGCACGGTCGAATTGTCGAAGCACGGCGAGATCATCGTCGATGCACGTGGCGCGACTTCGGTGCCGGGCGTGTTCGCCGCCGGCGACGTAACCACCGTTCCGTTCAAGCAGATCGTGATTGCTGTGGGCGAGGGTGCGAAGGCATCGCTCTCCGCGTTCGATCATTTGATCCGTAGCAGCGACGTGGACGAAGTGGTGAGCGAAGTGGAAACTGAAGCGACAGCTTGATGGTGTTGTGTGCGTAATGGACGGCGGCCTGAGGGCCGCCGTTTTTGTTTGCGGTGAGATCAGGACCGCTTTTGAGCGGGATTTGTTTTTGGCTGAGCGAAGGATGGGACGGCAGTCTGTCAGGACAATCTGACCGCCGCCCTGCTGAGGAATCGCTTTTCTCGGAGGTCTTGAGTGTGCTTTGAAAAAAGCTCAGATTCCTATGCCATTTGACAGTGTTATTTCGGAAAACGAACGACTTCGACAGACGTAGAATATTGACCGATCCAAAGCCGTCGATTATCTATGCCGAAGTTTGAAGTACAAGTGTTTGAATCGCCCGAATATGCCACTCACTGCTTTCAACCCGTTGTTCACCTTGGGACGACGTGGGACCTGAGTCACCTCGATTCTTTTGCCTTTAAATGCGACCTTGGTCGGGGTTGCGCGATAACCGTGCTCGTGATGTTCTCGTGTCATTGCTTTTCCCGCAGCTTTGCTCGGGATGGACGAGTGCGCGCTGAAATTCCGAGCGTCGAGATCTATAACGACGGTCGTGAGCAGCGAGTTCTTGATCCGGTCCGCTATGAGTTGTCGAAGAACCTGCTGCGGGATTTGGTTGTGACGATGGGTGAGCGCCCAATTGTCGTCGCCGACGAAAAGCAGCCGAACTTCATGACGCTGCAGCAAACGAATGCCGATGGCACATCGTCGCTATACGCCGTGTTCTTTGAAGTGGAGAAGGATAGGGCAAGAAAGCAGCGTCTGATTCTACGAGTTCAGTCTGCCTATCTTCTTGAGAAAGAACTGACGAAGCGTCAGCGGCAAGCGAAAAAGGTTGCGTTCAGAACCCTGCTGCGGGCAACGTATGAGGGGCGCAAGATACGCCCCTAGCCGCGATGGCAAGCCACAAAAACCAACGGCTGCCTTTCGGCAGCCGTCGCATGCGGGACTCTCTATTCACCTTGCGGTGAAATTTCCACTCCAGGTGGAACCCGGTGACCCGGGCGGCGCTACGTTTTTCACACCCGCTCGTACGTAGTTTTGAGGTCTGATTATATGAATTTGACCAGCCGCGGTCAAGCGGCCGAGGGCGCGACGCACTGCAGCAGGTGGAGGCCCACGCTGGGCTGCAACTCGCAGGCAGCGTTTGCCGCACCCAAACACCCGTTTCATTCACCCGCTCAACGCCCACCCCGAACGCCCCATCAACAGCCCCTTCGTTTGGAGCCTCCCACCTGGGCTAATTCCTTGGCTATCCCACCCGTCAGGCCATATAAATCTGGGAGTCGGGCACGGTCCCGCCGACATGCGTACTGGCTCGCAAGCGCGCAGCTTGCCGATGCCAGGCGACATAAAACAAGGAGGGAGACAATGGCAACATCGCAGGCGGCCCCCGCTCGGTGGGTCGACAGCAAGCGCTATCTGTGGCTGCTGGGCGCACTGACCATCACCTTGCCGCTGCATGCGGCCAATCTGGCGTTGCAGACTGGCTGGCATATTTTCTGGTGGTTCGGGCCGATCTTCGTGTTCGGCATTATCCCGGTGCTCGACTATCTGATCGGTGACGATCCGAGCAATCCACCCGAGGAAGTCGTCGCCACGCTCGAACGGGAGCGCTATTACCGTCGCGTGGTCTATCTGGCTACCTTCATCGAATACGTGTCGTTCTTCGGCGCGCTGTGGATCGTCGGCACGCACGCCTTGACGTGGTACGACTATCTGGGCTTTGCGCTCTCACTGGGCGCGGCGACTGGCGTATCGATCAATACCGCGCACGAGCTCGGTCACAAGACGGATGGCTTCGAACGATGGCTCGCCAAGATCACGCTGGCGCCGGTCGCCTACGGCCATTTCTTCGTTGAACATAATCGTGGACACCACGTGCGCGTCGCTACGCCGCCCGATCCGGCGAGCGCGCGCTATGGCGAATCATTCTGGCGGTTTCTGCCGCGCACGGTATTCGGCAGCATCGCGTCGGCGTGGCGTCTCGAGAAGCATCGGCTCGAACGCCTCGGCAAATCGCCCTGGACATGGCGCAATGAAGTCCTGCACTCGTGGGCCATGACGGTAGTGCTATGGGGTGCGATGATCGCGCTGTTCGGCAAAGCGGTGATTCCGTTTCTGCTGATTCAGGCAGCGTACGGGGCTTCGTTGCTGGAAGTGGTCAACTATCTGGAGCACTACGGGCTCGGCCGCAAGCAACTCGCGAGCGGCCGTTACGAGCGCTGCCAGCCGCAGCACTCATGGAACAGTAATCGCATCGTGACGAATCTGTTTCTCTATCAGCTGCAGCGTCATGCCGATCATCATGCGAATCCGACGCGCTCGTACCAGGCGCTGCGTCATTTCGATGGCGCACCGCAATTGCCTTCCGGTTACGCGACGATGATCATGCTCGCGTACGTGCCGCCACTGTGGTTCCGCGTGATGAACCCGCGTGTGGTCGCGCATTATCAAGGCAACATGGCGCAGTCGAATATCCGGCCGGCCATTCGTGAGCGCGTGCTGGCGCAGTTTGCCGGCTAACGTGGATTGCTTCTTGCAAAGAAAAAGCCGCCCGGGCAGTGTCGGGCGGCTTTTTTTATCGAGTTTATCGAACTGCGGCAGCGTGGCTTTAACGCCGGTCGATCGAGTACTTGCCGGCGCCGGTCACACACAACAACAGCAGTCCACCCATGATGCTGATGTTCTTGTAGAAGTGGATCATGTTGTCGTATTGCACCGCGCCCGTCATGTTCCAGTAGTGGTGGCCGATGATCGCGGTGCCGAGCGTATAGAGCGCCAGCAGCAACGCAAGTGGCCGCGTATAGAAGCCCACCAGCAGCGCGATGCCCACCACTAGTTCCATCACGACGGCGATGGCCGCCGACAACTCAGGCGCAGGCGCGCCGGTAGACGTCATATAAGCGACGGTGCCGGAAAAACCGGTCAGCTTCGACCAGCCGAACATCACGAACAGCACCATCAACAGGATGCGGGCGATGAGAAGGACCGTGTCTTTCTGGTTTTCAAATAGCGTATAGCGCATGATTTTTCTCTGTAGGTAAGGGACGGTGCGGTTCGCCGCAAACTTCGCGGCGAGCCACGCTTGAGCCGGCCAGATCTAACGACAGGATTGAGCCGCTTAAGCCCACAACTCCGATACTTCAATATTACGCAGATCGAACACCAACACCTCCGCGTCGTGACCTTGCGTGAAGGTCAGGGCTTCTTCGCCGCGGACCCGCGCGCCGTCGCCTTCGCCAAGCTCGACGCCGTTTACCGTGACACTGCCGCGCGCCACGTGAATATAAGCATAGCGATTACTGGCCAGTTCGAGGCGCGCAGTTTCGTCACCGTCGAAAAGACCGGCATAGACCCGCGCGTCCTGTTGCAGCACCAGCGAGTCGTTCGCACCGTCCGGTGACATCACGAGGCGCAGCACTCCACGCTTCTCGTCCGCGCCAAAGCGCCGTTGCTGATAGCGCGGCGTGGTGCCTTTCTGCGCCGGCGCAATCCAGATCTGCATGAAGTGCACCGGGTCGGTCTTCGAATGGTTGTATTCGCTATGCGCGACGCCGGTTCCCGCGCTCATCAACTGGATGTCGCCAGGCACGATCACCGAGCCGGTGCCCATCGTGTCCTTATGTTCCAGCGCGCCTTCCAGCACGTACGAAAAAATTTCCATGTCGCGGTGCGGATGCTTGCCGAATCCTTGCGCTGGTGCGACACGGTCGTCGTTGATCACGAGCAGGTCGGAAAAGCCGTTCTGCTTCGGATCGTGATAGTTCGCGAAGGAAAACGTATGACGCGAGCTAAGCCAGCCGTGCTCCGCGCGGCCGCGTTGATTGGCGTGTCTGATTTCGAGCATCGTATTTCTCCTTGTTTCCGGTTGTGCGATCCGGCCGGATGTTTGGCCGCGATCCATGAATGACAGTGTAGGTCAATCAGGATGGTTATAATCGGATGTATATAGGAAACACTGTCTCCGTAAGGTGGACAATACGATGCAACTCGATGATATGCGGATCTTTGTCGCCACGGTCGACGCCCATAACTTCACCGCCGCAGCAAAACGGCTGGCGCTGTCGAAGCAGTTCGTCAGCCGGCGCGTTATGGCGCTGGAAGAGGCGCTCGGCGTGCAACTGCTGATCCGCAATACGCGCAAGTTGGCTGTGACCGAACTCGGGCAAGAGTTTTATGAGCGTGCGCGGCGCATTCTGGGTGAGGTGGAAGACGCCGAGCAGGCGATGTCGTTGCGGCGCGCCGGGCCGCGCGGGCTCTTGCGGGTTAGTGCGCCGATGTCGTTTGGGATGATGCATCTGTCGCCATTGGTGGCGAGCTTTCTGCGCGAGCATGCAGATGTGCGCTTCGATATGGAGTTGAGCGATCGTACTGTCGATGTGGTCGGCGAGGGGTTCGATATGGCGATTCGGATTGGCGCGTTGCCGGATTCCACTTTGATTGCGCAGAAGCTTGTGGATGTCAGGATGGTGGTGTGTTGTAGTCCTGGGTATGTGCGGAGGCGGGGGGCGCCGGTTGTGCCTGCTGATCTTGCGCGGCACTCATGTCTGTTGTATGGGCATGGTGGGGTTGTGAGTTGGGATTTTGTTGTTGATGGGGTTTCTAAGGGAGTCGAGGTTAGTGGGCCGCTTCGGGCTAATAATGGGGAGTTGGTTCGCGATGCGGCTGTGGCTGGGTTGGGGATTGTTCGGCTTCCTGATTTTATTGTTGCTGAGGCGGTGGGGAGTGGGTTGCTTGTGACTGTTCTCGAGGAGTTCTTGCCTTCGGCGACTACTGTTTATGCTGTCTATCCGCAGCATCGGCAGAGCTCTGTCAGTATTCGGGTTTTTGTTGAGTTTTTGCGGGAGAGTTTGAGGAAGAGGTTGATGGGTTGATGTTTTTTGCCGGCGCGGCGCTTGTTTGTCTGTGTGCCTGGGGCTTTGGCCTTTCCTTGTTCTGGCTTTCGTGCCTTTCCTTGTTTTGTTA
>NZ_JALPRI010000006.1:0-295152 GCF_030464785.1 Paraburkholderia sp. SEWSISQ10-3 4 | reverse complement strand
AAAGAAAAGTAGGTGCCCCCCCGCACAGGGGGAACGCTAATAAACCACTAACAAATCAAGGAAAGGCCAAAGTCCTAAGAACACTGACAAACAAGCGCCGCGAAGGCAAAAACAAAAACCAAAGCCTTACCGCTGCGGCGCCCGAAATGGCACCCACGCCCCCACATCCACATCCCAATCATCAAGTTCAGACGGTGTCATAACATGCTCCTTTATAAAGAGTGCAAACAACCCACCGCGATGAAAATTTCTTTTGGAAACCGAATCATCGCGGCGCATTCGCCTTACTGCCCATTCGCCACGCGAGTAACATCGCCACTAGTCCCTTCCTGCAATGCAATGCGCGCAGCCTGCGTCTGACCAATCAGACCTTTATTCGGATACGACGTACGATTCAACGCAGGCAGCGAACCATCGCGATACGCAGCGACCAGTTCAGCATTAACTTCAGCACGCGTTTTGCCGACGGTAGTCGGAGCAGGCAACGTTTGGTAAGTGCCAGCATGCCCAATGCCCCCACCGTTGCTTTGAGCAAACACCGGTGCGCTGGCAAGCAGCGACAGAGCCAGACCTGCTAAGAGATTGCGCTTCATGATTCACTCCTGTCGATTCGTTTGCAGCACGAGCGGCGCTGCGACAGGGTGAAATGTAGACTTCGAGGTGATGCGGATAAATCGCACTTTCGCGAAATGAATTGTCGCGAATCTAGAACAATCGCGACGACGTGCGTGCTAGCTGGTTACTGCAGGGCAACCGCGGCATTAGAGCCGCGGTTGAAATTCACTTTTCCATAATCTGTGCTTCAACTCACGCGAATCAGGCAACCCACTCCGTTATCACCGGCGTGTCGGCTATCGGAGCAGATTCGCGTTCTTCGAAAGTGCGCTTCGTGCACATCGCGTCGAGACTGCCGCGTCCGCTCAGCAACGGGCAGCGGTCGAACAGCTCGGCAATCCAGTCTACGAAAACACGGACTTTAGGCGACAGATGCCGACTGTGCGGATAGACTGCGGAAATCGGCATCGGCAAAGGTTTCAGCTCCGGCAACACTTCAACCAGCTGTCCCGAACGCAGATGCGGCAGCACCATGAAGAGCGCCGGCTGAAACAGGCCGAAGCCTTCCAGACCGCACGTTACGTAAGCATCGGCGTCGTTCACCGACACAATGCTCTTCATCTTCACTTCGACTTCTTTGCCATCAACCATGAAGGCCCAATCGATCGTGCGCCCCGTGCGGCTCGAAAAATAATTGACTGCTTTGTGATTCTCGAGGTCTTCGAGCGAAGTCGGCATGCCCGCCCGCTCGATGTAGCTGGGGGCCGCGCATGTCACGCCCTCGAACAGACCGATACGGCGCGCCACCAGCGAGGAATCCTGTAGCGCGCCCACCCGCACCACGCAATCCACGCCTTCCTGCAGCAGATCGACGGGCCGGTCCGTCAATCCGAGCTGCAGGTCGATGTCCGGGTAACGCGTGTGGAATTCACACAGCGAAGGGATCACGAGCAAACGCCCGATCGATCCCGGCATGTCGATGCGCAGCTTGCCGTGAGGCTTTTTATTGCCGCTCTGGAAGCTGGCCTCGGTCTCTTCGACGTCCGCGAGGATGCGCACGCAGCGTTCGTAATACGCCGCGCCGTCCGGCGTCAGCGACAAACGCCGCGTGGTCCGGTGCATCAAACGCGTGCCGAGGAACGCTTCGAGGTTCTGAATGATGGTGGTAACTGATGCGCGTGGCAGATCGAGCGTTTCCGCCGCGCGGGTAAAGCTGTTGGTGTCGACGACGCGCGTGAACACTTGCATGGCCTGAAGCCGGTCCATTGCAAACCTCCAGAAAGGGGCGGACGCACCGAGCAGGAATCGAATCCGCAGAGCAATCGCATTCGATTGTTCAGGGGCGCCGAATTGTGTTGCCGGATTATAGGCATTTATTTACGAGTCTGCCGAACCCACAATTCGCACCATTGAAGTTCTATGCGCATTGCGCGGCTCGACATGGATGCATTTAAACCGCCGTACTCGTTTGTGCCCGCCGGCAGCGGCCCGGCACAGGCTGACAGCACGGCACTCGACGTCACTGACGTGCAGATCGAAGGGCACGCACAGGACATTACGTTGCGTTTGTACCGCCAGGCACAGAAAGCCGCATTGCCGGTATTGCTTTACTTCCACGGTGGCGGATTTACCAAGGGTTCGATCGATCAGGCGGACTTCGCCGCCCGGTATTTCGCAGAACACTTACCGGCGCTGGTCGTTTCGGTCGGTTATTCGCTGGCGCCGCAGTTTCCGTTTCCGGCGGCGCCTGAAGACGCCCATCGCGCGGCGCTGTGGGTGCAAACACGAGCACGCGCGTTTGGCGGCAATAGCAAGAAGGTCGGCGTGGCGGGCCACGATGCCGGCGGGCAGTTGGCCAACTGCCTCGCTTTCATCGCGCGTGATCGCGGCGACGTGCGCATTGCGGCGCAAGCGCTGTTTGGACCGATGCTCGATCCAAGCCTGACGCGCCTCGGCGACGAAAAGCGCCTCGGCTCAGATATCACCGCGAAGGAATGCGCGGCGTGTTATCGCGCGTATCTGCCGCAAGCGTCGCAACGCATGCATCCGTATGCCGCGCCGCTCGAATCGTCGCGCCTCGCGGGCCTGCCGGCCACGCTGATCGCGACGGCGCAAAACGACGTGCTGCACGTGGAAGCGGAGAAATACGCGAGCGGTCTGATCGACGCGGGTGTGCTGACCCAGGTGGTCCGCTATCCCAGCGTTTCGCACGCCGCGTTGGCCGACCATCCGCCCGCCTTGCAGGAAGCGGTGCGATTTTTTCAGTGGCGCTTCGATGCACGCGCCCATCGCTGAGACACCAATAAGCAAAACTTTAATCAACGATACCGGGAGCTTCTCATGACCATCCTTCCTCTTTCCCGTCGCCGTGTGGCGATTGCCGTGCTAGCCGTCATCGTGGTGGCCGGGCTGGGTACGTTCGGCGCGATCCGCGTCGACGCGAGCTCGCCTGCTGCGCCGACCATCGTGCCGGAAGTCGACGTGGCCACCGTGGTGCAAAAGACCATCACCGACTGGCAAAGCTATTCGGGCCGCCTCGAAGCGGTCGAAAAAGTGGACGTCCGTTCGCAAGTGCCGGGCACGATCGTGTCCGTCAATTTCAAGGACGGCGCCCTCGTGAAGAAGGGCGACACGCTGTTCGTCATCGATCCGCGGCCGTACGCGGCTGAAGTCGATCGCACCGAAGCACAGGTCGCGGCGGCGCAGGCGCGCACGGGCT
The DNA here is from genome assembly GCF_030464785.1 of Paraburkholderia sp. SEWSISQ10-3 4. Classification (NCBI taxonomy): domain Bacteria; kingdom Pseudomonadati; phylum Pseudomonadota; class Betaproteobacteria; order Burkholderiales; family Burkholderiaceae; genus Paraburkholderia; species Paraburkholderia sp. SEWSISQ10-3 4. The sequence goes on along the minus strand of NZ_JALPRI010000006.1, from coordinate 291,878 downwards.
ATACGCAAAGCGATTGGGAGCGTGCGCAACGCCTGATCGCCGACAACGCGATCGCCAAGCGCGATTACGACGAGAAGCAGAACGCCGCGCGCGAAGCGAGCGCCAACCTGAAGGCCGCGCAAGCCGCCGTCGAAACCGCGCGTATCAATCTCGGCTACACGAAGATCGTCGCGCCGGTGTCGGGCCGCGTCTCGCGTGCCGAAATCACGGTGGGCAACGTGGTGTCGGCGGGTGCAAGCGCGGCGCCGTTGACCACGCTGGTGTCGGTTTCGCCGATCTACGCATCGTTCGACGTCGACGAACAAACCTATCTGCAGTACCTGAGCCGCGCGAAGGATGGCAGCAAGGTGCCCGTGGACCTGGGGCTGGCGGATGAAAGCGGCTACTCGCGCAGCGGCACGATTGAATCCGTCGACAACCGGCTGGATACGTCGTCCGGCACGATCCGGGTGCGCGCGCGCTTCGATAACCAGGACGGTGCATTGATCCCTGGTCTCTATGCGCGCGTGAAGGTCGGCGGCAGCGAGCCGCATCCGGCACTGCTGATCGACGACGCCGCAGTGGGCACCGATCAGGACAAGAAGTTCGTGCTGGTGGTCGATCAGAGCAACCACGTCGTGTACCGGGAAATCGCAGTGGGCGGCATGCAGGGCAACCTGCGCGTCGTCAAGGGCGGTTTGCAGGCAACCGACCGGATCGTCGTGAACGGTGTCCAGCGCGTACGTCCGGGCGATGCAGTGCGCGCTCACATGGTGCCCATGACCACCGATCAGGATCCGAACAGCGCGCCGCTTGCGCAGACGCGAGCAAAAGCAGCGGACAAGAATTCGTGAGTCTCGTGTGCCGCGCTTGGCCAGTCTCGTTGACTGGCCGTAGCAGGCGCATGCTCCAACGTTAAGAGCTTCCCATGAACATATCCAAATTCTTCATCGATCGACCGATCTTTGCCGGTGTGCTATCGGTATTGATCCTGCTGGGGGGCATTATTTCGCTCTTCAAGCTGCCGATTTCGGAGTACCCGGAAGTGGTGCCGCCTTCGGTGGTGGTGCACGCGCAATATCCGGGCGCCAATCCGAAAGTGATCGCGGAGGCCGTTGCGGCGCCGCTCGAAGAGCAGATCAACGGCGTTGAGAACATGCTGTACATGCAGTCGCAAGCCAATAGCGACGGCAATCTCACGCTGACGGTGACCTTCAAGCTCGGCACCAATCCGGACCTGGCGACGCAGCTGGTGCAGAACCGCGTCAACCAGGCGCTGCCGCGCCTGCCGGAAGACGTGCAACGGCTTGGCATCACGACCATCAAGAGTTCGCCGACGCTGACGATGGTGGTCCACCTGATCTCGCCGAACAATCGCTACGACATGACGTACCTGCGCAACTACGCGTTGCTCAACGTCAAGGACCGCCTGGCGCGGATTCAGGGCGTCGGCGAAGTGCAGTTGTGGGGTTCGGGCGACTACGCGATGCGTGTCTGGCTCGATCCGCAGAAAGTCGCACAGCGTGGCTTGACGGCGACCGAAGTGGTCAACGCAATCCGTGAGCAGAACATTCAGGTGGCAGCCGGTGTGATCGGCGCATCGCCTTCGGTGCCGGGCACGCAACTGCAGTTGTCGGTGAATGCGCGTGGTCGTTTGAAGACTGAGGGCGAATTCGGCGACATCATCGTCAAAACTGCGCCGGATGGCGGCGTGACGTACCTGCGTGACATCGCACGCGTCGAACTGGCGGCGTCGGAATACGGCTTGCGTTCGCTGCTCGACAACAAGCCTGCTGTGGCGCTCGCTATCAACCAGGCGCCGGGCGCGAACTCGCTCGCGATTTCCGACCAGGTTCGTTCCGCGATGAAGGAACTGGCGGAAGACATGCCGGCAGGCGTCGAATACAAGATCGTTTATGACCCGACGCAGTTCGTGCGCTCGAGTATCGAGGCGGTGATTCACACCCTGCTCGAAGCGATCGCGCTGGTGGTGATCGTGGTGATCGTGTTCCTGCAGACGTGGCGTGCGTCGATCATTCCGTTGATCGCAGTGCCGGTGTCGATTGTCGGTACGTTCTCGTTGCTGCTGGCGTTCGGCTTCTCGATCAACGCGTTGTCGTTGTTCGGGATGGTGCTGGCCATCGGGATCGTGGTGGACGATGCGATCGTGGTGGTGGAGAACGTCGAGCGGAACATCGAAAATGGACTCAGTGCGCGCGATGCGACTTATAAGGCCATGCAGGAAGTGAGCGGGCCGATTATCGCCATCGCGCTGACGCTGGTTGCCGTGTTCGTGCCGCTCGCTTTCATGACCGGCTTGACGGGTCAGTTCTACAAGCAGTTCGCGATGACCATCGCGATCTCGACGGTGATCTCGGCGTTCAACTCGCTGACGTTGTCCCCGGCGTTGTCCGCGATGCTGTTGCGTGGCCATGGTGCCAAGGAAGACTTCCTGACGCGTGTGATGAATCGCGTGCTGGGCCGCTTCTTCAAGGGCTTCAACAAGGTGTTCCATCGCGGCTCGACGGAATACGGCCGTGGCGTGAAAGGCGTGCTGCGTCGTAAGGGCGCGATGCTCGCGGTCTACGCGATCCTGCTGGGTGCAACGGTGCTGATCTCGCGCGTCGTGCCGGGCGGTTTCGTGCCGGCGCAGGACAAGGAATACCTGATTGCGTTTGCGCAATTGCCGAACGGTGCATCGCTGGACCGCACGGAAAAGGTGATCCGCGACATGAGTGCGATTGCCTTGAAGCAGCCTGGCGTGGAAAGCGCGGTGGCGTTCCCTGGTTTGTCGGTGAACGGCTTCACCAATAGTTCGAGCGCGGGCATCGTGTTCGTCACGCTGAAGCCTTTCAAGGAGCGTGGCAACAAGAAACTCTCGGCCGGCGCGATTGCCGGTGCGTTGAACCAGCAGTACGGCGCGATCAAGGATTCGTTCGTCGCGGTGTTTCCGCCACCTCCTGTGCTTGGCCTGGGTACGCTGGGCGGCTTCAAGATGCAGTTGGAAGATCATGGTGCGGTGGGCTACGCAGAGTTGAACAAGGCTGCGGAAGCGTTCGTGAAGAAGGCAGCGCAAACGCCTGAACTCGGACCGACGTTCTCGAGCTATCAGATCAACGTGCCGCAATTGAACGTCGACCTGGATCGCGTGAAAGCCAAGCAACTCGGCGTGCCGGTCACGGACGTGTTCAACACGATGCAGATCTATCTGGGCTCGCTGTATGTGAACGACTTCAACCGCTTCGGCCGTGTGTATCAGGTGCGGGTGCAGGCTGATGCGCCGTTCCGTCAACGTGCCGATGACATCCTGCAACTGAAGACGCGCAACGCTGCGGGCGACATGGTGCCGTTGTCGTCGCTGGTGACGGTGACGCCTACGTACGGTCCGGAAATGGTGGTGCGTTACAACGGCTATACGGCTGCCGACATCAACGGTGGTCCGGCGCCGGGCTTCTCGTCGGGCCAGGCGCAGGCCGCGGCCGAACGCGTGGCGGCGGAAACCTTGCCGCATGGCGTGAAGCTCGAATGGACCGACCTGACGTATCAGCAGATCATCGCCGGCAATGCGGGCCTGTGGGTGTTCCCGATCAGCGTGCTGCTCGTGTTCCTCGTGCTGGCCGCGTTGTATGAAAGCCTGACGCTGCCGCTCGCGGTGATTCTGATCGTGCCGATGAGCGTGCTGTCTGCGCTGACCGGCGTGTGGCTCACGGGTGGTGACAACAACATCTTCACGCAGATCGGTTTGATGGTGCTGGTGGGGCTGTCGGCGAAGAACGCGATTCTGATTGTCGAGTTCGCTCGCGAACTCGAACATGACGGGCGTACGCCGCTGGCGGCGGCGATCGAGGCGAGCCGCTTGCGTCTGCGGCCGATTCTGATGACGTCGATCGCTTTCATCATGGGTGTGGTGCCGCTGGTGCTCTCGAGCGGAGCGGGTTCGGAGATGCGTCATGCGATGGGTATCGCAGTGTTCTTCGGCATGCTCGGCGTGACGCTGTTCGGCCTGATGCTGACCCCTGTGTTCTATGTGGTGCTGCGTACGCTGGCGGGCGGGACGATTCACGTCGCGCAGAAAGACGCGCCGCACCTTGGTGCGCCGGTGACGGACGCCTGAGGAGAAAATAATAATGAAGCGTTTTGAATCTTTAAGCGGGTGGGGCAGAGCGGCTGCCAGCGGTTTGCTGCTGGCATTGCTCGCGGCCTGCTCCGTGGAGCCCACGTATAAGCGGCCCGACGTGGATACGCCGGCTGCGTTCAAGGAAACGCCGACTGCTGCGTCGGCTGCGTCCGGAGCGTCGGCTACATCGGCTACCTCCGCCGCATCGCCGCAGGACACGGGCACCTGGAAGCAGGCTCAGCCCGCCGACGACGCGCATCGCGGCGAATGGTGGACGATTTTCGGCGACCCGCAGTTGAACGCGCTGGAAGAACAGGCGGCTGCCGCGAATCAGGACTTGAAGGCGGCTGCAGCGCGCGTGCAGCAGGCGCGTGCGGTGACGCAGGCGGCGAAGTCGGACTGGTTCCCGAAGTTCGACGCGGGCTTCGGCCCGACGCGTGAACGGGCTTCGGCGGCCTCGCAGTTTCAGCCGGATAGTGCGGGCGGGACGAACGGCACGATTTGGCGTGCGCAGGTTGGCGCATCGTATGAAACCGATCTGTTCGGGCGGGTTGGTTCGAACGTGAATGCGTCGCGGGCGGACGAGCAGCAAAGTGAAGCGTTGTTCCGGTCTGTGCAGTTGTCGCTGCAGGCTGATGTTGCGCAGAACTACTTTCAATTGCGCGAGCTGGACACGGATCAGGATCTGTATCGCCGTACCGTGGCGTTGCGCGAGGACACGCTGAAGCTGGTCGAACGCCGTTTCAAGGAAGGCGATATCGGCGAGCTGGATGTTTCGCGCTCTCGCAACGAACTGGCGAGTGCGCGTGCCGATGCAGTTGGTGTGGCACGTCAGCGCGCGGCCTCCGAGCACAGCCTGGCGATTCTGCTCGGCAAGCCGCCGGCGGATTTCTCGTTCGCGGAGGCACCGCTCGTGCCGGTGACGGTGCGTGTGCCGCCAGGTTTGCCTTCGGCGCTGCTCGAACGTCGGCCGGACATTTCGGCGGCGGAGCGGGCGATGATGGCGGCGAATGCGCGGGTCGGTCTGGCGAAGTCGGCGTTCTTCCCGAAGCTCGATATCACGGGTGCGGCTGGTTTTGAATCGGCGACGCTGGGCGATCTGTTCAAGTGGTCGAGCCGCGCGTTTATTCTCGGGCCATTCGCCGGTACCGCGCTGACGTTGCCTTTGTTCGACGGTGGCCGCCGCAAGGCAAACCTCGCGCAAGCTCGCTCGAAGTACGACGAAGATGTCGCGCAGTATCGTCAACAGGTGCTGGTGGCGTTCCGTGAGGCCGAGGACAACCTTGCCGATCTGCGTTTGCTCGACGATCAGATTCGCGAGCAGAACGATGCAGTCGTGGCCTCGCAACGCGCGGCGCATCTGTCGCGCACACAGTACACGGAAGGCGCGGTCAGCTATCTGGATGTGATCGACGGCGAGCGGCAGGTGCTGACATCGCAACTGCAGGCGAGCCATCTGTCGGGTACGCAGGCGGTGGCGACGGTCAATCTGATTCGCGCGCTGGGCGGCGGCTGGGGTGATGTGAAGCCTGCGGGCGATGAGGCGGTGGGGGCGGTTGCGCCGGCTTCGGGTGCGGTTGGTGCGTCTGCTTCTACGTCTACGTCTGCTTCTGCGTCGGTGGAACAGGTGGCGAAGCGCTAAGGTTTAGGTTTAGTTTTAGTTTGTTGGCTGGTGAAGAACGCCGGGTTGCGCGAAAGCGCGGCCCGGCGTTTTTTCTTTGGTGACGTGGTGTGCCTGCTCCATGGGGCAAGCCCCAAATCATTTTTCCGGCTTTCCTTCCAAAAATCCGTTCGTAGACCGCCGGTTTCCCGCCGTCTATGATGAATCGCACCTCATCTGGAGAGAGGCGATGACCTGTCCGACCTGCCGCTGTCCGCGCTGATCCGCCCGCGCGTTCTATCGCTGCCGCACGCCGGTTAAACCGCGCGCTGCAGATTTCTGTTGTCCGACCGATTTCGGCGCGCCTGCCCGCATGCCGCGGGACCGGCTCGCCTCGAAACACACCACGCCCCCCATCCTAACGAGTTCACCATGCGCATTTCTCTGACCACTGTACGGCGTTTTTTCAAGGCGCGGACGCTGACGTTCCTCGGCGCGTTCGGCCTCGCGCTAACGTTGTCCGCAACGCCCGCGATCGCGGCGGACACGCCCACGCTGAAAATCGGCACTGCCACCAGCCCGCAAATCGAGGCGCTCAAAGTCGCCGCGCGCGAAGCGAAGGAGCAAGGGCTGGACGTGAAGATCATCGAGTTCACTGACTGGAATACGCCGAACGCGGCGCTTGCCAACAAGGATATCGACGTCAACTATTTCCAGCACATCCCGTTTCTCGAGAACGCAAAGAAGCAGGGCGGTTATAACTTCGTCGCAATTGCACCGGGCACGATCATGAAGATCGGCCTGTATTCGAAAAAGATCAAACGCTTCGATGAATTGAAAGACGGCGCCACCGTCGCCATCGCTAACGATCCGGTCAACGGTGGTCGTGGTCTGTTGTTGCTGCAACGCGCCGGTCTCATCAAGCTGACGCCAGGCATCGACTATCGCGCTACGACGCTCGACATCATCGACAACCCGAAGCACCTGAAGATCGTTCAGCTCGAGGCCTCGCAATTGGCCCGCTCGCTCGACGACGTCGATCTCGCCCAAGGCTACCCGAGCTTCATCAAGCTCGCGGGCACCACCGACCCGAATAGCGCATTGTTGTTCGACGGTCTGGAAAACAAGAACTACGCGATCCAGTGGGTCGTGCGTCCGGAAAGCGCAAATGATCCGCGTATCCGCAAGTTCATCTCGATCTATCAGCATTCGCCCGCTGTGCGCGCGGCGCTCGACAAAGCCTTCGGCAGCCTCTACGCCGTCGCCTGGTAAGGCGCGCCGCTAGCAACGTTGCAACCAGCAAGGAGCCGCACGATGGCGAAGAAAAAGATCCTGCTGAACGCGTTCAATATGAATGCGGTCGGTCACATCAATCATGGTCTGTGGACGCATCCGCGCGACCGTTCGGCGCATTACACCGACCTCGACTACTGGACGAGCCTCGCGCAAACGCTCGAGCGCGGCAAGTTCGACGGGATCTTTCTCGCGGATATCGTCGGCGTATACGACGTTTATCAGGGCGGCCCGGAAACCTCGTTGCGTGAATCGGTGCAGATTCCGATCAACGATCCCTCGCTGATCGTGCCTGCCATGGCACACGTGACGAAGCATATCGGCTTCGGCGTCACGTCGAATCTGACTTACGAGCCGCCGTACCTGTTCGCGCGTCGCATGTCGACGCTGGATCACCTGACGAAGGGCCGGGTGGGCTGGAACATCGTCACCGGCTATCTGGACAGCGCCGCGCGCGGCATGGGTCTCGCGCAACAGATCAGCCACGACGACCGCTACGACCGCGCCGACGATTACATGGACGTGGTCTACAAGCTATGGGAGCAAAGCTGGGAAGACGACGCGGTGGTGCGCGATCGCGAGGCGCGTATCTTCTCGCGCCCTGACAAGGTGCATCGTGTGAAACACGACGGTCCGTACTATTCGATCGACGCCATTCATCTGAGCGAGCCGTCGCCGCAACGCACGCCGGTGTTGTATCAGGCGGGTTCGTCGAGCCGGGGCGTTGATTTCGCGGCGCGTCACGCGGAATGCGTATTTGTCGGTGGCCAGAACAAGCAGCTCACGCGTTCCATTGTCGACGACATTCGCGCACGGGCCGTCAGCTTCGGCCGCGCGCCGGACGATATCAAGATCTTTGCAGGCATCACCGTTGTAGTCGGCGAAACAGAACGCGCCGCGCAGGAGAAATTCGAAGAGTACCGGCGCTATGCGAGCGCCGAGGGCGGCATTGCGCATTTCTCCAGTTCGACCGGCATCGACTTCTCGCAGTACGAGCTGGATGAGCCGATTTCGTATGTGAAGACCGAATCGATGCAATCGGCTGTTGAAGCGATTTCGAAGAAGAGCGTGAGCGGCGTATGGACCAAACGCAAGGTGCTCGAACAGATGACGCTCGGCGGCCGCGCGAAGCCCGTAGTCGGGTCGCCGCAGCAGATCGCGGACGAGCTGGTGTCGTGGATAGAAGAGGCCGGCGTCGACGGATTCAATCTGACGCGCACTGTCATGCCCGAATCGTTCGAAGACTTCGTCGATCTGGTAGTGCCGGAATTGCAGAATCGCGGCGTCTACAAGGAAGACTACGATCCGGCGCCGACGCTGCGCGAAAAACTTTTCGGCGGCGGCCGCGCGCGACTGCCTGAGGTGCATGCCGGCGCGCAGCATCGGCGTCGCGTGCAAAGCGGCGCGCGATCCGCTGTGGACGCTTGAGAGGAACGAAGCCATGGCTCATCTTTTCGACACGCCGCAATTCATTGAAGACGCACCGTCTCTCGCCTTGAATCGTGATGCGGCCGATGCCGCGCAAGAAGCCGTGGTATTCGACGACGTGGGCAAGGTGTTCGCTAACACTCGCGGTGTGTCGACTGCGGCCCTGGCGAACATCACGCTGAAGGTGGCGCGAGGTGAAGTGTTCGGCATTATCGGCCGAAGCGGCGCAGGCAAATCGACCCTGCTGCGGCTCGTCAATGGTCTGGAAAAACCGAGTTCCGGCGCCGTGCGTGTGAATGGCGTGAGTGTCGGCGAGCTCGACGAACGCGGGCTGGTCACGCTGCGGCGGCGCATCGGCATGGTGTTCCAGCACTTCAATTTACTTTCCGCGAAGACGGTGCGCGAGAACATTGCGTTGCCGCTAAAAATCGCCGGCGCGCCTAAAGCTGCGATCGACAAAAAGGTCGACGCCTTGCTCGAACTGGTCGGCCTGTCGACCAAGCGCGATGCCTATCCGGCGAGTTTGTCCGGCGGGCAGAAACAGCGCGTTGGAATTGCGCGCGCCCTTGTGACCGACCCGGACATTCTTCTGTGCGACGAGGCGACCTCCGCACTCGATCCTGAAACGACGCAAGCCATTCTCGCGTTGCTGCGCGATATCAATCAGCGGCTCAACCTGACCATCGTGCTGATTACGCACGAAATGCAGGTCATTCGCGAGGTCTGCGATACGGTGGCCGTGATCGAACGCGGTGAGGTGGTGGAGACGGGGCCGGTGTGGCGCGTATTCGGCGACCCACAGCATGATGCGACGCGCGCGTTGCTGCGGACCCTTGTGCATGATCTGCCTGCGGATCTCGCCGCGCGCGTCAAACCGTTGCACGAGATCGAACAAGCGGATGCGCAGATTCTGCTCGACGTGCGCTTCACCGGCAACGATGCGCGTGAGCCTGACCTGGGCGGGTTGACGTCCGCATTGAGCATTGAAGGTGGCCGCGTGAGTTTCGTGCATGGCGGCATCGACCGGATTCAGGGGCATGCGCAGGGGCGTCTGGTAGTGTCGGCGGAGGTGCGCGCGGACGCGGAAGGCACGGTGCAAAAGCAGATCGCGACGCTGCTCGAGCGTGCGCGTCACTATGCCAATCACGTCGAGGTGCTCGGTTATGTCTGATCTCTGGCTCTCGGAACTCGCAGATGCCATTCGCGACACCATCGTCATGGTCGGGGTATCGGCCTTCGTTGCGGCGCTGATCGGCATTCCCCTTGCACTGGTGCTGGTTACCACCACACGCGGCGGCATCTTTGAAAAGCGTGTGGTGAACAGCACACTCGGCGCGCTCGTCAATGCGTTCCGCTCCACGCCGTTCATCATTTTGCTGGTCGCGCTGTTGCCGCTCACGCGTTTGCTGATCGGCACGACGATCGGCGTATGGGCCGCCATCGTGCCGCTCAGCATCGCAGCGATTCCTTTTTTTGCGCGCGTGGCCGAAGTGAGCTTGCGCGAAGTGGACCGCGGTTTGATCGAAGCCGCGCAGGCAATGGGCGCGCAGCGCCGGCATATCATCCGGCATGTGCTGCTGCCTGAAGCGCTGCCGGGCATTCTCGGCGGCTTCACGATCACGGTGGTGGCGATGATCGGTTCCTCGGCCATGGCGGGCGCGGTGGGCGCCGGTGGTCTCGGCGATCTGGCGATCCGCTACGGCTATCAACGTTTCGATACGACCGTGATGGTGACGGTGATCGCATTGCTGATCGTGATTGTGACGGCGGTGCAGTTCGTCGGCGATCGCTTCGTGCGACGGCTTGCGCAACGCGCATGATCTTCGCCTTTCGCCCGCTATTTGCATGACGAATACGCGCTTGCGGCCCACGTTTTCAGCGCTGACGCCACGGTCTATCATCCTATTTGCGACGCTGGGCGCAGCGAGACTCCCGCTCGCCAAACTTCTCCACGTGGACATTGCATGAACGAACCTCGACATCCCGAGGCGCTGCAACCGCTGCAAACCGGCGCTGCGCCTGTGGTGCGCGATCTGACCGGCTTGCTCGATGCGTTGCGCGCCAGCGCGGCTCAGCGCGATCGCGACGGCGGTCACGCCGCGCAGGAAAAACAATGGATCGCCGACGCAGGGCTGCTTACGCTCGCCGTGCCGCGTGAATTCGGCGGTTCCGGCACGCGCTGGCCCGAGATCTACGAGACGATCCGCCAGATCGCGCGAGTCGACAGTGCGCTCGCGCATCTGCTTGGCTTCACGTGCCTGCAGGTGGTCAGCGTCAATGTATGGGGCAACCCGGAACAACGTGCCCGCTATCTGGGCGGCACCGTGGAAGAGCGCTGGTGGTGGGGCAATGCGGTCAATCCGCTCGACACGCGACTCGTTGCAAGCGCAACCGCCGACGGTGGCTATCTTTTAGATGGGCAGAAAGGATTTTGTTCGGGTACGCGCGGCTCGCACATGATGACGGTTTCCGGGCACGATCCGGTCGCCGGCAAAGCGGTGTTCGCGGTGGTGCCAACCGCGCGTGAAGGCATTACCGTTCACGAAGACTGGAATCCGATCGGTCAGCGGCAAACCGATAGCGGCAGCGTCTCCTTTGTGCAAGTCAAGGTTGAACCGCACGAGGTGCTGGAGCGGGCCGACACCTCATACGCGAGCCTCCGCACGCTGATCTCGCAGCAGGTGCTGATCAATCTGTTCGTCGGCATCGCGCAGGGCGCGCTCGAAGAAGCACGCGCCTATGTCACGCAGTACGGCAAGCCGTGGATATCTTCGGGCGTCGAAAAAGCCACCGACGATCCTTACCTGATCCAGCGCTTTGGCGAGATGCGTCTGCAGGCGGTGAGTGCGGAAGCGCTGGCAGTGCGTGCCGCCTACGCGCTCGAAGACGCATGGCAACAAGGCCCGACGCTGGACGCCGAAACCCGTGCACAGGTGGCGCTCGCCACCTCGGAGGCGAAAATCGTCGCGCACCGCGCCGCGCTCGACGTCAGCGAAAAACTGTTCGATGCCTGCGGCGCGCGCGCCACCCACGCGCCACTCGCGCTCGACCGCTTCTGGCGCAACGCTCGCGTGCATACGCTGCACGATCCACTCGACTATCGCGTACGCGACGTCGGCCGTTATGCGTTAAGCGGGACATTGCCGGAAGTTTCTTTGTACACTTGAGGCGGTTCGCGGCGGCCTGCATGAGGCGTCGCGGTTTATCCCCTTCAAGAGACCACCGGCTTGCAGTTCAAATTACCGACCACCGCAACGGCGCCGTTTTGCCCATCCGAGGTGCAAGGCACGGTCGCCGTTACGCAAGGCGCGCCGTTCTGGAAAAAAATCCTGCAATTCGCGGGGCCAGGCCTGCTGATTTCGATCGGCTACATGGACCCCGGCAACTGGGCCACCGATATCGAAGCGGGCTCACGTTACGGCTACAGCCTGCTGTTCGTCGTCATCCTGTCGAGTCTTGCGGCGATGGCGCTGCAATGTCTGAGCATGCGGCTCGGCATCGCCACCGGGCGGGACCTCGCGGAATTGTCGAGACTGCGTTACTCACCAGGTGTCGCGCGCTTTCAGTGGCTGCTTGCCGAACTGTCGATCGTGGCCTGCGATCTGGCCGAAGTGCTCGGCGGCGCGCTGGCTTTCCACCTGCTCTTCAAATGTTCGCTGACCACCGGCGTGTTGCTGACCGCGTTCGATACGCTGATCGTGCTCGGCCTGAAGGGCAAGAATTTTCGCGACCTTGAAGCGATCATGCTTGGGTTGATCGCAACGATCGGCGTCGGTTACATCATCGAGCTGGCGCTGGTGAAGCCGCATTGGCCGTCCGTCGCGCAAGGGCTGATTCCTTCGTGGCAGGCACTCAGCAGCCGCGAGCCGATGTATCTGGCGATCGGTATTCTCGGTGCGACCGTGATGCCCCACAACCTCTATCTGCATTCGTCGATCGTGCAGACCCGCGCGGTTAAACGCGACTCGGCCAGCATCCGCTCGGCGATCGGCATGTCGCGCATCGATACGATCGTCTCGCTGATCATTGCGCTGCTGATCAACATGGCGATCCTGATTCTCGCGGCGGCCGCGTTCCACGCGACCGGCCACAACCAGGTTACCGAAATCGAAGACGCGTACAAGCTGCTGGCGCCGATCGTCGGCACCGGTTTCGCGGCGGTGCTGTTCGCGATCACGCTGCTGGCGTCGGGGCAAAGTTCGACCTTCACCGGCACGGTGGCGGGGCAGGTCATCATGGAAGGCTTCCTGAAACTGAAAATTCCGTGCTGGCAGCGGCGCTTCATCACGCGGGCGCTCGCCTTGATTCCGGCGCTGATCGGCGTGCAGATGATGGGCAACGGCGCAGTCGGCAAACTGTTGGTCGCAAGCCAGGTTGTGTTGAGCCTGCAACTGCCGTTCGCGCTTTATCCGCTGATCCGCATGACCAACGATCGTTCTCTGATGGGCGAATTTGCCAACAGGCTGCCGACGCGGCTCGTCGCCTGGTCGCTGTTCGTGGTGATCAGTGCGGCGAATCTGTGGCTGGTGGTGCAGACGGTGGGACTGGTCGGCTGATGCGGCAAAGGGGGTAGCGGGGTAGCGCCTGGTGCCTGGCGTCGGTTGCTAGATGTGAGGTGTCCTTGTCAGGGCGAGAACCACACAAAAAAAAAGTCCGCGGGATGGCGGACTTTTTCCAAGGTGCTTCGGTTCGAATCAGGCTGGACCGGCCCTCATCGATTCCACTTAACTCAGGCGGCTTGCGCGATCTGCGCTGCTTCGAGCGCTTCCTGACGAGCGGCGGCCGCCTTTTTGGTCTTGCCGGCGCGCGATGGCGGTTGGCATGCGCCACACACCACGTTGTGTTGGAGGTCGTGCTTGTGCGCGACGAACTTGCCGGTGCAACGGCAGCATTTGGTCAGCTGCAGGATGTCGGCGTCGAAGAAACGCACCAGCGTCCATGCCCGCGTGAGATCCAGCACCGGTTCGGAGTCGCTGTGCTGGCAATGTTCCAGATACAGCCGATACCCCTTGGTCAGCGCATCCAGGTGCGAGCAGCGCGCTTCGTTCTTCAGGAACAGGTATGTGTTGTAGAACAACGACGCGTGGATGTTCGCCAGCCACGTCATGTACCAGTCCGCCGAGAAAGGCAGCATGCCCTTGGGCGGCGACACACCTTTGACCTCGCGGTACAGGCGGATCATGCGGTCGCGCGAAAGCGTCAACTCGCTTTCGAGCACCTGCATGCGCGCGCCGAGTTCAATCAGCGCGATGGCACGGAATACTTCTTGTGCGTCTTCCGTCAGGCTACGCTTGAGCATCGCGGTCACCTCGATTAAGCAAACTGCTCAGCAGGCTGGCCTGCAAGCAGGATTGCCGCGTGAGTCGGTGCAACTGCTGCGTGCTTCGTCGTTTGCGTCAACGCCGACAACATCGAGTGGTCGTTGAAGCGGAAGAAGCATAAAAGCTGATCGGAAGCGGCCAGCTTGACGATCTGCGCGAGCGACAGCCCGGCTAGCAAATCAGCCAGTTCCGACGACAGTCCCAGTCGAAACATGCCGACCGGTTTGTCCTCACGCAACATACGTTGCGCGAGCATGATGTAAGACAAGTTGATCTCGCGGATTGAATCCAGCGTCTCGCTGCTACGGTCCATTTTCTGTTTTCCGAAGCCCCGAATTACTAAGTCGGCTTTTTTTGCCGTTATGTCTTTTATGCCTCGCCGGAAACGTTGTCCTCCGGCTACATGTCACCACCTGATACAGATGGCGACTTTTTGATACATCGCGTTACATTTCGTAACAGCTTGGGACGAATTGTATGAAGGGCAAAACAAGAAATCAATCCCTTCTCAAAAAAATATCTCAAAAAGATACATCAAATTTCGGTAAGTCTTTCACGGTCCTGTAATAGACGATGCTTAGCGGGTTTTTTGCGGCCTCGGAATTTCGTCTGATCCATGAAAACCCTTGTGTGGTGGGCTTTACAGTTATTCATCTGAGCAATGCCGTGCAACCGGTCGAGAACCGGAAAATCAGGACGGAATCAGAAAGGAAATAGAAAGCGAGCCCAATTGAAAGTAATAAATACCGTTCATTGGAACTGCAATGGGGACGAATCAGACGTGTAACATGTTGATGCGGCCCCAGTTACAAACGAGGCCGCATTTGTAACTTCTAGCAACCGTTTGCGCGGATCCGTTCGACTTCGAGGCCGAACAGCGGGCGCAGGCGGGTGCCGAGCACGTTGCCGGCGAAGGCGGCGACCAGCCACAGCCAACCGTGCAAGCTGCCTGACACGATGCCGCTGAAATAGGCGCCGATGTTACAACCGTAGGCCAGACGGGCTCCGTAGCCGAGCATCAGGCCGCCGACCACCGCCGCGATCAGCGAGCGGGCCGGCACCTTCCAGACCGGTGCGTAACGGCCGGCCAGTGCGGCGGCCGTCATGGCGCCGAGGATGATGCCAATGTCCATCACCGTGGTGACGTCATGTGTAACAGGAGCGGCCAGTGCGCCGGCGTTGGCGTGAGCGGCCCAATACGGCCAATTGGCCACATCGATGCCCAGTGCGGCAAATATCTTGGCGCCCCACAGCGCAAACGCGGACGTCACACCCCATGGGCGACCGGACAGCGCCAGCGTCGCGAAGTTGAGCAGGACCAGCGCGATTGCACCGACGAACAACGGCCACGGACCGTGCAGCCATGGCGACGCGTGCGGCGGACGCTGCGGCTCGTCGATCAGCTGGCCATGGCGGCGCCGTTCGACCCATACGGTGAGCGCCGCGATCGCAGCGAACATGAGCAGATTCAGCGCGATCGCCCAGCCGAGACCGAGCGTGGTCACCATCGAAAGCGGTTTGAGAGACGGCAGTGCGGTCCAGAACGGCATATGAGCGGTCGCGACAACCGAACCGATGACGAACGCCGCCAGCGTGACGATCATGCGCGTGCTGCCGCCGCCTACGGTGTAGAGCGTGCCGGACGCGCAGCCGCCGCCCAGCTGCATGCCGATGCCGAACATGAAGGCTCCGACCAGCACGGACGTGCCGGCCGGTGCGACGAGGCCGACCACCGGCCGGCCGAACAGCGTACCCGCGGCGAGCGCCGGGAAGAACAGCAACACGCCGAGCGCCAGCATTAGCATCTGGGCGCGCAGACCCGCGCCGCGGCCGTCGGCGATAAAGACTCGCCACGCGGAGGTAAAACCGAACGCCGCGTGATAGAGCGACAAGCCCAGCAAGGTGCCGACGATGTAGAGCGCTGCCTGACGACCGCTAACGGTCTGTGCCAGATAGACGGCGCCCAGCGCGATAAGAAGGAGTGCGGCACCTAGCGGTTTCGGATTGATGTCGAAACGGCGTGGTACACGCGGAAGGGAAGTGGCAAGGTCGGACATGGTGTTTGACTGGCGAGCGGCAAATCGAAGATAGCCCGAGGGCGGCGGATAAGCCGCTTCGGGGTTGGTGCAGCGGAAAGGTGATTGAAAAAGATAGCACGTATCGCGCGTTGAAGCAGGGCACCCGAAAGCCGTTACATGAAGCGCGCCATTAGATCAGCATCGTGAAACACGCCGCCGACGTTCAATGCTTCCACCTCGCAACCGTATTTGCGAAAGCCAAGCGACTCATAGAGTTTGCGTGCCGCTTCGTTGCGGCTACCCACCATCAGCTGGATTTGCCGTAGACCTTCTATCTGCGCCGCTCGCGCCAGCAACTCATTCAGCAAGGCGCGCCCGACTCCGCGGCCCGCCGCTTCCGGCGCGACATACATACCGACGACGGAAGCCTTGTGCCTTTCCTTGTCGCTCTGGTTACGAAGCAATCCCACTACACCGATCAATGGCGTATTAGCCGATTCATAAGCACCGAGCAAAAAATCACCTTCGGCTGCGCGTGTGCCTTCCAACATCGCATCGTGCCGCGCGGCGCCCTTGGCCACCGCGTCCTCGTAGCTTTGACCGAACGACTCCGGATGCGCCTTCAGCCCGCGCAGGCGAAGCTGAAAGTAGGCGTCGCGGTCGGCGAGACCGAGTTGGCGGACCAGTAGGGCGTTGTTGATCAAGTGTGTCTCTCCGTGTGGTTTGAACGATGCTGCAAGCGGGAACAATTCAGCTTTCGATATTGCGCTCCAGGTTTCTGTGGTGCTGCTATGACTTCACAGCTTCAGCCCCTTGGCCTTCGGCGCGCTGGCTCGCGGCAAACTCACGCAGCGCGGCCGCGGTTTCCTGATCGGCGGGAAAGAACGCTTCAATAGCAAGCTCCGACAGTGTGACATCTACCGGTGTGCCGAACACCGTGGTCGTGCTGAAGAACGACAGTACGCCGATCGGCGTGCGCAACCGCAGCGGCACGGCGATCTGACTACCTGCCGTGTCGTCGTGGTCGGCCGCTTCCGCGCCGGGTGGAGCGGGATATGCAGCGAGTTCGTCGCGCAGTGCGCTCAACGTGTCGTCACCGCTCACGTCGATTTGTCGCTGAAGCCGGGACAGCGCATGCGCCCGCCAGGCATGCCAGTTGACGATCGATGCTGCGATGCCTTCCGGATGCAAGCTCAATCGCATCGCATTGACCGGCGGTTTCATAAGCTCAGGGCTTGCGCCTGCAAGCAGCGGCGCAAGCGCATTGTTCGCGGCAACGATGGTCCAGTGACGGTCGATCGCGAGAGCCGGATACGGCTCGTGACCTTTGAGCACCAACTCAACTGCCTCGCGTGCGGCGGCTAACTGCGGGTCCGTCAACGGGCGTTCGCGGAACAGCGGCGCATAACCCGCCGCAATCAGCAGTGCATTGCGCGCGCGCAGTGGCACGTCGAGCCGCTCAGCGAGGTGCATCACCATTTCCCGGCTAGGCACCGCACGGCCTGATTCGACGAAGCTCAGATGCCGCGTTGAAATATCGGCTTCAGCGGCGAGCAGCAACTGACTCATTCTTCGCCGCTGCCGCCATTCGCGCAGCAGATCGCCGACCGTGCGGCTTGCTGTCGGCCCGTTCGACGGGATGGTTTGCGCAAGAGAGAGTGTGTTCATGTTGCCGATGATAGCCAAAGCGCGTTAGCGATCCATTACCTGACAGGTAATGGAATACCCCGGGAATACCCGGGAATGCTAGGCAATACCGTGGAATGTCCGAGAAAGCGTAGGAGCACCCACGAATACGCAGCTCATTCAGGGCGTCACCCCAGGCGGCAACACGCCAGGCGCGAATCAGGCGGGCGCTACGCCTTCCGGCACGGCGTTAAGTTTGACGCCCAGCGCGCGCAGCAATTTGAACACCGTGTCCATGCGCGGTTTGGAGCCGGGCGCGAGGGTTTTATAGAGGCTTTCGCGCCCGAGTCCGGCGTCCGCCGCAACCTTCGCAATGCCGCGTGCTTTTGCGATGTCGGCGATCGCGGCGAGGAGCAGGTCGGCGTCGCCTTCTTCCAGCGCTGCGTTGAGATACTCGGCGATCATCTCTTCGCTATCGAGGTAATGCGATGCGTCGAACCGTGCGGTTTTGACTTTGCTCATGACAGTTCCTTTCTGATGTCTGCCCACATTGATTTGGCATGCCTGATGTCGGCTGGCTGCGTGGATTTATCGCCACCGCAGAGCAGCAGGAACACCATGCGCCCTTCGCGCGCGAAGTAGACCCGATAGCCGGGACCGCAATCGATGCGCATCTCGGACACACCGTCTTCCAGCAGCTTGACGTCGCCGAAATGACCTCGCTCAGCACGCCGGACCCGCACCAGGATTTTGGCTCTCGCCCTCAAGTTTGCGAGGCCGGCAAGCCAGTGGTCGAATTCCTCGGTGCGCTTGACCGTGTACACAGGCGGTGAACCGATTTGTTGATGATTGTATCCCGTTGGATACGGTCTTGCAAGTGTGAAAACCATATTAAAAAAGCGGCCTGTGTCCGCGCCCATTCAGTTCGTCACATGCCGCGAGTCGACGCTGCGCGGCCCCCAATTCCGCCATGAGGTTAGCGGCTGACGAAGTCGGTGACGATTCAGCCAAATGGCCTATCCGGTGGGCAAAACAGCGCGGTTCTTCACGCCGGTGCATGTCGATGCTTACCTCCAACGTAATCGACGCGCTGCGCTCGAGCCGTCAATCTTCACTCCGAGCCCGCCGCATACAACGTGTCTGCCGAGCGTAGTGCTCAGTCATGCCAATCAAGGAGTCTGAGATGAATGCGCATACCGATCTGATCGACCGTTACTTCGACGCATGGAATGAAACCGATGCAGTACGCCGCCGGGAACTGATCGCCGCGACATGGACCACCGATGCCGACTATCGCGATCCACTGCTGGCAGGCGCGGGCCATGACGGCATCGACGCGATGATCCGCGCGGTGCATGAACGCTTCCCGCATCACACGTTTCACCGCACGACGGAAGTCGACGGTTTCGCGAACCGCCTGCGTTTTTCGTGGGCACTCACCACGCCGGCCGGCGAGGCGATCGTCAAGGGATCCGACTTCGGCGTGCTCGACATGCACGGCCGCTTGCAGGCGGTGACCGGTTTCCTCGACCAGGTCCCTGCCGCTACCTGAGCTCGCGCAGTCTTTTTCACGGAGATGATCATGCACGAGTCCGTTGCCGTCACGGCTCCCGGTACTGTCCTCACGGTCACGCGCCTGTCGGGCGCTGTCGACGCGCTCTCCAGCGCGATCGCCGGCTTTGCTCTGCTGGCCGGCACGCGCGCGTTCACCTTCACAGCGTTGCTGGCCTGGCGCGAGCCGGTGCTGGGTGGCGCGGGTCTCGTGCTGCTCGCATTAGTTGGATGGCTGCGGTGGCGGTGTCGCGGAATGCCGCTAGCCGCATCGTGCGGGAAAGCGGATTGACGGCGAGCCGCCGGCAACGGACCGTGCGCCACGGTCTTGCTACAATCGATCGCGACGCGCCACAAGGACAATCCGCTCGAATCCGGGTAGCTGGCGGCCAATCGACCCTCAAGGAGACACCGTGCTGAAGAATCTGGACCCGCTGCTGAATGCCGATGTGCTGCATGCGCTACGCTCGATGGGGCATGGCGACGAACTGGTGGTTTGCGACGCCAACTTTCCGGGCGCGTCCGTTGCGCAGGAGACGGTGTTGGGCAAGCTACTGCGTCTCGATGGCGTGAACGCGCCGCGTGCCATTCGCGCGATTCTGTCGGTGATGCCGCTGGATACCTTCATCGAGCGCCCTGCGTCGCGCATGGAAGTGGTCGGTGAGCCGAATACGATTCCGGCGGTTCAGCGCGAAGTGCAGCTCGAGATCAATGCGGCGGAAGGGCGCGAGGTGCCGTTTGCTTCTGTTGAACGTTTCGCTTTCTATGAGCGGGCGCGCAAAGCCTATTGCGTGATCGCTACCGGCGAAGAGCGCGGTTACGGCTGCTTCGTTTTTACGAAGGGTGTCCTGCTCGCGCCGGATGCGCCGCAGCAGTAGCACCTCATAGCACCTCACGACGGTGACGAAATCCATGAGCTTCTCGATAGACAGTCTCGATCATCTCGTTCTGAATGTCGCTGACGTGGAAGCCAGTGCGGCCTGGTATGCACGCATGCTCGGCATGCGGCGTACCGAGTTCGAGTCGCGCACCGGCACGCGCGTGGCGATGACATACGGCAATCAGAAGATCAACTTGCGTCCCGTGGATGCGGACACGGTCGCGTGGTTCACCGGGCGTGAGCCGGTGCCGGGGAGCGCCGATCTGTGTTTTGTCACCACCGCGAGCCCCGCTGAGGTTAAAGCTCACTGGCTCGCTCAGGGTGTCGAGATAGAAGCCGGCCCGGTTGAACGCGACGGCGCACGCGGCAAGATGACCTCGGTGTATTGCCGCGATCCGGATGGCAATCTGATCGAGGTCGCGACATATCCCCGCGCTTAGGCACGACGTCGATACTGTCCATGGCGTGCACGATCGGGCACGCGCTGTGCGCTCGGACACTGTTTTCCTTCCCTTGAGACGGCGCAGATTGTGCCGTTCATGCCGGCCCACGCTTGGAAAAGGCGGGCAGCGCACCTATTCTCAGATGCAAAGTAGGGAACTGCGGCCGTCTGGCCGGGTCTGCTGCTTATTCATTTACAGGAGCCCCTCATGACGCGTCCCGTCGATTCCGGCGTGATCCTCATCGCGCGTATTGCCCTTGCCGTGCTGTTCTTATGGGGCGGTGTGATGAAACTGCTGGGCTATGCGGGCTTTGTCGGCTATCTGAATGCGAAGGGTGTGCCGCTCGTCCAGGTCGCTGCACCGATCGCAACGGCGGTCGAGGCACTCGGCGGCCTGCTGCTGATCGTCGGCTTCAAGATCCGCCCGCTCGCGCTCATCATGGCCGTCTACACCGTGGCAACCGCAGTGCTGGGCCACGATTTCTGGAATGTTACCGATCCCGCTTTGCAACGCGACATGGTGATCCACTTCTGGAAAAACATCGGTATCGCGGGTGGTTTCCTGCTGCTCTTCGTGACCGGAGCGGGCCGGATCAGTATCGACGGCGCACGCTCGCCACGCGGCGGGCTGAATCTCTGATCACGCAATTGAGGTAGTCTGTGCAGGTCGCTTTTGATTGTGGTTGTAATCAAGGGAGCAAATAATGATTCAAAGCTTTGAGCAAACCATTGGCGGCAAGGTCACGCAGTTGTGTGCAAGTCTCGGCGAAGGGCCTACGCCGCATCGCGTCATCATCAGCCTTGCCGATTCGGCGAAAACGCTGGTGGTTCTGGATGCATCAGGTCTTATCAGCACGATCAAGGCCGAAATCGAGCAGCCGGAAAAGCTGATCGCCGACGCGATCACCAAGGCGCAAAACGAAGGATTGATCGAACGCGCGATCGACACCGGCACGATTCAGGAAGCGCCGCTGTAAATACGTGCGGCGGCAGCGCGAGTTGTATCGCGCCTGCCGGCGCCGTATAAGCGTTGAAAGAAGACTCCTGCGATGCCTAAGCATCGTGGGGTCTTGTTTTGCACTGAGGCTGAACCGGTGCGACGTTCAGTGCGATTTGCCAACCTGCCCACGGCAAGTCCCGTGCGGCCTCAAGGCCGACGCCTGCGGCTCCGGATGAACAAGGCAGCCCGTTACGCCACCAACCACCAGCAAACCGACCGAGATGGCCGTCGCGGCCTGCATCCCCGCGACGATCTGCGTGGCAGCCGCGCCGCTCGCCAACGCGCCGAAGGCGGCCACCCCGACCGCACCGCCTGCTTGCCGGGCGGTATTCAGCACGGCGGACGCAGTGCCGGCGCGCTGCGCTTCGACGGAAGCCAGCACGGCGGTCGTCATCGCCGGGACCGCGAGTCCCATCCCGGACGGAATCAGCAGGAACGGCAGCAGCAGGCCGATGAGCGGCGTAGACGCATCGACGAAATGCAGCAGGCCGTAGCCGAGCCCTGCGGTGATTGCGCCGGCGATCATCGGCACACGTACCCCAAAGCGCCCGACCACCCAGCCGCTCGCCACGTTCGAAAGTAGAAAGCCGCCCGTCAACGGCAGGAACGCGAGGCCCGCCTGCAGCGGGGTATAGCCGCGTACGCGCTGCAAATACAGGCTCAGCACGAACACCATGCCGTAGTACGTCAGATTCACGCAGATGCCGAACAGCACCGCCGCATTGAAGGTGCGCTTGCTGAATAGCGAGAGCGGCAACATCGGTGCCGCGACACGCGATTCCACGACGATAAAGGCGCCGGCAGCGAGCAGAGCGAGTATGAAACCGCCGGCGACCAGCGGATGGCTCAACCCCAGCGGCCGCCATTCGATCACGGCGGCGACGAAGGCGGTGAGCGCGACGATCGCAAGGGCCTGGCCGCTCAGATCGATGCCACGGGGGATTGCTGTGGTCGTAGCCGAAGCCACTCCTTGCGCGATTTTCCGCGCGGACCCAGACCGCGGCACCCAAAGCAAAGTCGCCAGCAAACCGGCTACGCAAATCGGCAGATTGACAAGAAAGATGCTGCGCCAGCCGAATGCCGCGATCAGCACACCACCGACCACCGGTCCGGCCGCGATCGAAATCGCACCCGCGGCGGTCCACAGTCCGACGGCGCGTGCCCGGAGCTTCGGATCGTGGCCGTATGACTGATTGAGTAGCGCCAGCGAGTTCGGTAGCATGGCGGCGGCGCCGATGCCTTGCACGGCGCGTGCGGCGACCAGCATGGTGGCATCGAGCGCGAGTCCGCAGGCGAGCGACGCGAGCGCAAACAGCACGATGCCGGCCGCGTACATGCGCCGTGTGCCGAGCCGGTCGCCGAGCGCGCCCGCCGAAAGCATCAGCACGGCGAACGCGAGCGTGTACGCGTCGACGACCCATTGCAGGCCAGCAACGTCTGCATGCAGGTCTGCGCCGATCTTCGGCAGAGCGATGTTGACGATGGTCACGTCGAGTTGCGTGACGACGAAGCCGATGCTGACGGTCGCAAGGACGCGGCCGAGGGCCGGCGAGACGGGGGTATGGGAAGAGTTCATGAGACACATCGTAGGCCGATGCGGCGCACGATGTTTCGGTCCGGCGTGAAGTGTCGATGTCGCCGGAATTGCCGGAGAGGCTGAGCGTGAAGCCGATGGAAACAACGGCGCACCAGGCGATGCGCCGTTACAAAACAGCTCGATTAGCGCGCTTGCGGCGCGTCTTTGATGAACAGTGTGGTCAATGCTCCGACAATGCAGATCGCGCCGACATACAGCGGCGCGGCCATCGGGTTCGACTTCATCATCAGCGAAACGGCGATCGGTGTGAGGCCGCCGAACACTGCGTAGGCAACGTTATACGAGAACGAGATGCCTGAGAATCGCACGACCGGCGGGAACGCCTTCACCAGCACGAACGGAATCGCGCCGATCACACCGACGAACAGGCCGGCCACCGCGTACAGCGGCACCAGTGCCGACGTATCGACGGCAAGTTGCTGGAACATCACGTAGTACGTCACGGCCAGCGCGAGGCCGCCGATGAAAATCGTGCGCCCCGCACCGATGCGGCCGGCGATTGAGCCCGCCATCACGCAGCCGATCGTCAGACACAGCGTCGCCACGCAGTTCGCCAGCAACGCCGTGGCCGGCGCGATATGAAACTGCTTCTGCAGCAGCGTCGGCGTCATCAGAATCACTACGACGATTGCAGCCGACAGCATCCACGTGAGCAGCATCGACACGATCACGGCGCGGCCGTGGTCGCGCAGCACAGCCTTGAGCGGCACTTCCGCGGCGATCGCCTTGCGTTGCTTGAGCTCGGCGAACACCGGCGTCTCATGCAGCCAGCGGCGCAGGTAAACCGAGAACATGCCGAACACGCCACCCACCAGGAACGGGATGCGCCATGCGTAAGAGGAGATTTCCGCCGGCGCGAAGTTGCGGTTTACCGCCGAGGCGATCAGCGAGCCGAGCAGGATGCCTGCCGTGAGGCCGGCTGTCAGCGTGCCGCACGCATAGCCGATGTGCCGCTGCGGCACGTGCTCGGAAACGAACACCCATGCGCCCGGCACTTCGCCGCCGACCGCAGCGCCCTGCATCACGCGGAACAGCAGCAGCAAGACCGGCGCCATCACGCCGATGCTGGCGTAGGTAGGAAGCAGACCCATCATCAGCGTCGGCACCGACATCAGCAGCACGCTCAGCGTGAACATGCGCTTGCGGCCGAACAGGTCGCCGAAGTGCGCCATGATGATGCCGCCCAGCGGCCGGGCCAGATAACCGGCCGCGAAGATACCGAAGGTCTGCACCTGACGCAGCCAGTCCGGCATCGCGGCGGGGAAGAACAGCTGGCCGATCGCCGGCGCAAAGAATACGAAGATGATGAAGTCGTAAAACTCCAGCGCCCCGCCGAGCGCGGCGAGGCCGAGCGTCTTGTAGTCGCTTCGCCCAAGAGGGCGTGGGGTGACAGCCTGCGCTCCACCCAGATTTGTCGCTTGCATTGCTTGTGTCTTGTCTTGAATTGGAAACCACACGTGGCGCGTGGAAATACGGCGGTCGTCGGGCGAGAAGTGTGGCAAGCGCTGGGTAGAGCACGGGACACCGGCGCGCCGGCCCGGATAGGGCAAGCGCGATGACGACTGGGGCCAGGGCGGCGATTTTACAGGATGAAAGCGGATCGCTTCGGGAAGTGCTTAATTAGATTGGGAAAAGTTCCCGAAAACGGGGTTTTCGAAGGCAGCCAGGACGGCAAGGCCTGTGTGTCGTGCGAGCCGCAGCGGTCGCGTGTAGGAATGCAGCACACAGGTGTCGGAAGGGGGCAATTGACGCGCAAATTAGGAATGCTCCTATGGGATGGTTTGGGCGTCCCTCCGAGAATCGCGTCCGAGCTATCAGTTAAGAGTCATCCCATGCGCATTGCCATCCTTCAGCGTGACCCCGTCACGCGTCAGTCGATCGAAAAGATTCTCATGAGTGCCGGCCATACCTGTATGGTCTACGACGACGGTCTGAGTATGTCGAAAGCGCTCGCCCGTTCCACCGTGGATCTGCTGGTGCTGGACTGGCAAGGCACCCGTCTCTCCGGTGCGGAAGTTCTGAGGTCGGTGCGCGCCGTTGGTGGCGACCGCCTGCCGGTGCTGTTCGCTTCGGCCGAGACGTCGGAGGACAGCGTGGTGCGCGCCTTTGTCAGCGGGGCAGACGACTATGTCGGGCTGCCGTTGCGTCCGGGCGAGTTCCGCGAGCGCGTTGCGGCCTTACTGCGCCGCGCCTATCCGGACCGTTTCAGCGCCGCGAGCTTCGATGTCGGCCCCTATCACTTCGATACGCATCGCCAGCTCGTTATGCTGCGCGGTCAGCCGGTGCCTCTATCGGGTACGCAATACCGGTTGGCGTCGCTGTTCTTTTCCAATATTGGCCGCGTGATGTCGCGCGACCATATCTTCGCGATGGTGTGGGGCCGTGAGTTCCGCGAGTTCACCCGCACGATCGACAGCCATGTGTCGCGCTTGCGTTTGCTGCTTGAGATCGAGCCGCAAAACGACTTCCGGCTGCAACCCGTTTACAAGAGCGGCTATCGGCTGCTGCATTTGCGGCAAGGTGAGGTGGCCGCGGAAAAGCAGGCGGCCTGACAAGCGGGTATCTCACCGGCCGCGCTGCTCTGCGGCCGGGAGCGGCTACCCATCAACTTGCTGCAACTCAAACCGCAACTTAAACCTGCGGCAGCGTCGGACGGTTTTCAATCGACTGGCGGATCAACGCTTCAACGGCTTTGCGCTCATCTCCGGCCAGCGGCAGACGCGGCGGCCGCACCGGCTCCGTACCGAGCCCGACGATCGTCTCGGCCAGCTTGATGTTCTGCACCAGCTTCGACGAAACATCGAGTGCGAGCAGGGGAGCGAACCAGCGATAGATCGCGCGCGCTTCTTCAAGACGGCCCGCCTTCAGCAACTTGTAAATCACCACCGTCTCGCGCGGAAACGCGCACACGAGACCGGCCACCCAGCCATGCGCGCCCATCAGTATCGCTTCCATCGCGAGATTGTCGACCCCGCACAGAATCGCGAAGCGGTCGCCGACCACGTTGATCAGATCGGTCACGCGCCGCACGTCGCCGCATGATTCCTTGATCGCGACGATCTTCTTTTCGTCGGCGATTTCCGCGAACATCTCGGGCGTCATGTCGACGCCATAGGCCAGCGGATTGTTATAGATCATTAGCGGCAGCGCGCTCGCATCGGCGACGCTGCGAAAGTGGTGCAGCGTTTCGCGCCGGTCGGACAGATAGCGCAGCCCAGGCAGCACCATGAATCCGGCCGCGCCATGCCGGCTGCCGGCTTCGGCCTGGCGGCATGCGTCGAGCGTGCTGTTCTCGGCGATCGTCAGCAAAACGGGCACACGGCCGCGCGACGCTTCAACGGCGATGTCGAGCACTTGCAGCTTCTCGTCCAGCGAGAGCGTCGATGCTTCGCCGAGCGATCCGCACACGATGATGCCGTCCACACCCGCGTCGATCTGCGCCTCGATATTCTTGCCGGTCCATTCGCGATCTATGCTGAAATCCGCGTGAAACTTGGTGGTAACTGCGGGCAATACGCCTTCCCAGATATGCGCCACGACTGCTCTCCTGAGTGTGTTGAGTCGAAGCGCAGTGTAAGCAGGGAAAATGCTGCCGTCTTGCGTGATTCACGCGTGGCGGATGACGATTTCAGCATAGCGGCTGTGCCTGTATGCCCAGCAAGGCCAAGCGGACCGGCTATTTCAGCACAGGATGCAAAATACGTCGAAAGCATGTGGACCGGGCCTCTCGTGCGCTCCTGAGCTCGCTTGATAGAGGTTGTTAAGCCGCGGCACCCGCCTGATTTCAATAGCCGACGCGTGCGCGGATGGACAGATAAGATATGCTGAAATCGTCACAATCCACGATTATGCACACCAAGACTTCGGCGCCCGGCATTCCTACCATGTGCATCATGAAAACCCTAGATATCATCGACTCGCACACCGGCGGTGAACCGACCCGCCTGGTGGTGTCGGGTGGCCCGGAGCTTGGCGGCGGCACGCTGGCGCAGCGTCTCGACGTGTTTCGCACGCATTTCGACGACTGGCGCGCAGGCATCGTCACCGAACCGCGCGGCTCGGACGTGGTGGTCGGCGCGCTGCTGTGCGAGCCGGACGATGCCGCGTGCGCGGCCGGCGTGATCTTTTTCAACAACGTGGGCTATCTCGGCATGTGCGGGCACGGTACGATTGGTCTCGTCGTCTCGCTCGCGCACATGGGGCGGATCGGGCCGGGGCTTCATCGGATCGAGACACCGGTCGGCGTCGTCGAAGCGACGCTCAACGAGGACGGCAGCGTGGCCGTGCGCAACGTGCCGGCGTATCGCTATAGGCAAGGCGTGCAGGTGGACGTGCCGGGCTACGGCATGTTGACTGGCGACATCGGCTGGGGCGGCAACTGGTTCTTTCTTGTCGCTGATCACGGGCACTCGCTGGAGGCGGCGCGTATCGCCGAGCTGACCACGTTCAGTACGGCAATCCGTGATGCGCTGATCGCGCAGCGCATCACTGGCGCGGACGGCGCCTTGATCGACCACATCGAACTCTTCGGACCGGGCTCGCGAGACGGCATCGACAGCCGCAGCTTCGTCCTCTGTCCCGGCAACGCGTATGACCGTTCGCCGTGCGGTACCGGCACGAGCGCGAAAATCGCCTGCCTCGCCGCCGACAGCAAGCTGCCCGAAGGCGCGGTGTGGCGGCAGGAGAGCATCATCGGCAGCGTATTCGAGGCGAGCTATCGCCGCGCCGGCGATGGCGTCTCGGTGATTCCGACCATCACCGGCCACGCGCACATCATGGCCGAAGGGCGTTTGTGTTTCGACGAGCGCGACCCGTTCGCATGGGGCATCCGCACGGCATGACAGCGGACGCGTTGATCGTCGGGGCCGGCATTGTCGGCGCGGCTTGCGCGGCGGAGCTGGCCGCGCTGGGCATGCGCGTTGAGGTACTCGACGCGCAGGGCATCGGCGGCGGCGCGACGGCGGCGGGCATGGGGCATATCGTCGTGATGAACGACTCGCCCGCGGAATTCGCGTTGAGCCGCTATTCGCGCGACTTGTGGCTGGCGCTCGCGCCTCAGCTGCGCACGCGCGACGCGTTCGCGCGCTGCGGCACTTTGTGGGTCGCGGCCGACGATGAGGAATGGCAAGCCGCCCGCGCCATGCATGCCGCCTTCGAAGCGCAGGGCGTCACCGCTCAACTGCTCGACGCGGCCGCGTTGCGGGCGTGTGAGCCGGCGCTGGCGGCATCGATGGCGGGCGGCCTGCGGATCGAACACGACAGCATCGTGTATGCGCCGACGGTTTCCGAGTGGCTGCTGACGCAATCGTCAGGAGTCGAGAAGATCCGTGTGCGGCTCGGTACGCGGGTTACCGCAATCAGCGCGCGTGGCGTGACGCTGGCTGACGGCGAGCGCGTCAGCGCGGAGCACGTGATCGTGGCCAATGGTCTGGGTGCTCAGCAACTGCTGCCGTCTCTGCCGTTGCAACCGAAGAAAGGTCATCTGCTGATCACCGACCGTTATCCCGGACTCGTTCGCCATCAGCTGCTCGAGCTGGGCTACATCAAGAGCGCACATCATGCGGCCGGTACCTCGGTGGCGTTCAATGCGCAGCCGCGGCCTACAGGCCAGTTGTTGATCGGCTCGTCGCGCCAGTTCGATACAACCGATCCTGCCGTCGACATGCCGGTGCTCGCGCAGATGCTGCAGCGCGCAGCACGTTATCTGCCGGTCCTGCCGACGCTCAATGGCATTCGTGCGTGGACCGGGTTCCGTGCGGCGTCGCCGGATGGTCTGCCGTTGATCGGTCCGGCCGGTGATTTTGCACCCGGCGTGTGGCTTGCGGTTGGACATGAGGGTCTTGGCGTGACGACTTCGCTGGCAACGGCAAAGTTGCTCGCCACGCAGATCACTGGGAACACTGCACCGATTCCCGTCGAGCCGTACTTGCCGGTCCGTTTTGCGCAACAGGTGGCCCATGGCTGACGCCGATGCAACGTACCTTCACTTGACGATCGACGGTAGAAGCGTCGAGGTCGAAGCCGGCACGATCGTGGCCGCGGCGCTTGCCATGGCGGGCGCGGGCCGTACGCGGACGTCGGTCAGCGGCGAGCCGCGTGCAGCGCTGTGCGGGATGGGTATCTGCCAGGAGTGCCGCGTCACGATCGACGGTCGGGCGCATGTATTGGCATGCCAGACGCTTTGCCGCGATGGGCAGGTGGTTTGCACTGCCGCGGCTGTGGCCAACGCAGTCAACGTGACCAACGCCCCCACCACCACGGCCAACCGATGAAGCAGCATTTCGACATCGTCGTGGTAGGCGCCGGTCCGGCCGGATTGAACGCAGCGCAGGCAGCGGCGCGCGAGGGCGCCACAGTCGCAGTGCTCGACGACAATCCGCGCGCCGGCGGTCAAATCTGGCGGCAAGGTCCCGGCCATCCGCCGCAAGTGCCGCTACAAGGCCTGCTCGCCGTTTTGAAGACGCAAACCAACGTCACCCTTTTGCCATCCACTCGCGTAATCGCGCCTTTGAGTCCGCGAGGTTTGCTGCTCGAGTCGGCTGAGCACGGTGGCGTGTCGATCAGCTACGATCGATTGATTCTCGCGACCGGCGCGCGCGAGCGGCTATTGCCATTCGCCGGCTGGACGTTGCCTGGCGTGACCGGTGCGGGCGCGCTGCAGGCACTCATCAAAGGCGGCATGCCGGTACGCGGCGAACGGATCGTGATTGCAGGCAGCGGTCCCTTGCTGATCGCGGCGCTTGCCACCGCGCGTGCGGCGGGGGGGCGCGTGCTGGCGGTCGTGGAGCAGGCCTCGGCATTTGAGGTCGCCCGCTTCGGAGCCTCATTGCTGGGCGAGCCGGCGAAGTTACGGCAAGCCTTTACCATGACGCGCGGCTTCGCGGGCGTGCGTTACTGGACCGGCAGCATTGTCCGGAAAGCTCATGGCGATGGCCGCGTCGAGCGCGTGACGATCCGGCGCGGCCAGCATGAGTCGACGCTCGACTGCGACCGCATCGCCTGCGGCTATGGACTCGTGCCGAACATCACGCTTGCGCAAGCGCTCGGCTGTGCGATCAACGAAGCGGGAGAAATCGTCGTCGACGGTGAACAGAGGACTTCGGTCGACGGCGTGCTGGCGGCAGGCGAATGCACGGGCGTCGGCGGCGCGGAATTGGCGGGTGTGGAAGGCGAGATTGCCGGGCTGGCCGCGAGCGGCGTCTCGGCAAACCGCACCGCATTGCAAGCGCAACGAGCCCGATGGCAGCGTTTCGCGAGGCGCGTCGAAACGGCCTTTGCCTTGCAGACCGCCGCGCGCACGCCACCCGACGACGCCACGCTGCTCTGCCGTTGCGAAGACGTCAGCCTCGGCGAGGTGCGCGCCTATCCGGATTGGCGCGAGGCCAAGCTGCATACCCGCTGCGGGATGGGTGCATGCCAGGGCCGAATCTGTGGCGCCGCGGCTTCGCTGTATTTAGGCTGGCAAGCTGCAGCGCCGCGCCCGCCGTTCAGTCCTGCGCAAATCGGTACGTTGATGGCAATCAGCGAGGAGCCGTCGTCCGCTGAATGACACAGCCGTCCATTCGTCCGCTGGATATTTTCGGCAACGCGTGGCCCTATAATCGACCGCAAGCGCCACCCCGTGCAGTCGCGCGGATGAACGCACCAACGGCACCCAACGCACAACCGCACCGACCACGGAACCCGCACGATGAACACGCTGGCTCATCCGCTCGAACCGGACGACGCAACGCTGTCCGGCATGCTGTCGCATTTCACGCTACTCGAGCCCGTGTTCGATGCGATGCCGGACGTGGTGTTCTTCGTCAAGGACGCGCATGCCCGCTATGCGCTGGTCAATCGCACGTTGGCTTCGCGCTGTGGCTTCAAGGAAAAGTCCGCGCTGCTCGGCAAGACCGCCGAGGACGTCTTCCCGCACCGTTTCGGTCGCATCTACACCGCCCAGGACAAAGCAATCATCAACGTTGGCAGCCAGATGATCGATCAGCTGGAGCTGCACCTGTATCCCGGCCGTCAGCCGGGATGGTGCCTGACCTGCAAGCAGCCGTTGCGCGATCCGGCGGGGAAGGTGGTCGGCCTTGCCGGCATCTCCCGCGACCTGAAAGCGGACGAAAGCAGTCATCCTGCTTACAGCCGGCTGGCTGAAGTGGTGCAGTCCATTCAGGAAAATTACGTGCAGCCGCTGAATCTGAAACAGCTTGCTGCAATGGCGGATATGTCGGTGGCGCAACTGGAGCGTTACTTTCACAAAGTGTTTCATTTGACGCCGCGCCAGGTGTTGCTGAAAACGCGACTCGACGCCGCCACCGCCTTGCTGGTTTCACACGACAAGGTCACCGATGTGGCCGCACTCTGCGGCTACACCGACCACAGCGCCTTTACGCGTCAATTCAAGGCGACCGTCGGCGTCACGCCGACCGAGTACCGGATGCTGCTGCACGGAACCTCGCGAAGCTGAGCCGCCGCGCACATGGTTCGTCGCAAGCATCATTACTACGTCTATGTCGTCGCACTGGACGACACCGTCTGGAACGAGGCGCGCTTTCGCCGCGCGAATCCGGATTACCGGTTCGACAAGCCGTGCGTGTATGTGGGAATGACGGGATTGGACCCGGATCTGAGATTCGACCGGCACAAGGCCGGCATTCAGGCAAATCGCTATGTGCGCGATTACGGCCTGCGCCTCATGCCCGAATTGTATGAAGTTTACAATCCGATGCCTTACCGCGGCGCACAGGATATGGAAGTGGAATTGGCGATTGGACTACGGGAGGCGGGGTACGGCGTCTGGCAGGCGTAACTAAAATCTACAACGCGCCTTATTTCACACCGAGTCCGCGCAACACTGCATTGCCTTCGGGCGTCAGACGGATATGCGAGGCGCCGGCGTCGCCGGAGACCGTTTCGATCAGGCCGGCTTCGTGAAGCTGCGGAATCTCGGGTTTCGCGGATGCGTCGATCGGCGCGTGCAGCAACAGCAGCAGCGTTGCCAGTTCGTGATGGCTCAGCAAGCGACGCAGAATCGTGGGCTTTTTCGCCGGTGCGGGCGAGTCGTTCGTGTTGTGATCGGGCTGGTTCATGAAGCGCACCTTGTGCGGATTAGTGTCGGATGGATCATGCGGATGAAGTCTTAAACGATTCTTAAGACACCATTGTGATGTAACACCGTGACACTATGATTGCGCCGGAACAAGTTACCGACCGTTACACCTGGCCGATTATTGCGTCTGCTTACCTTACGGCGCGCAAGTTTTGCTCGCCGATTCGATCCACAGATTGTTCACGTGGCGTTTGCCCGCGTAGAAGCGATAAGTCGTCGCGCCGTTGTCGCTACGGACCTTGACGATATTCGAATCGCCGAAATCGAGCATCTGACCTTGCGGAATCGCGGTCGATTTGAACGCGGCGTTGTGGCTGGTCGCCACTTGCGTCAGGCAGGCGACTACGTCGCTGACCGAGCGTTGCGTGGTGGTGTCCGTGACGGGCTCGCCGGCATCCGGATTCTTCTGGAAGTACGCGCAAGCGCTGAGAAGCAGGGGAACTGACAGGACTACGGCAAACTTCTTCATATCTCTCCTGGCGTTTCATTCGGCTGACGGTACGCGCCACACCCGTATGGGGCAGGGTGCGCGCGGCACTGGCCGCGGATCAAACGCCATTATATCGGTGCGGCGCGCCCGCTTGAGCCGATGGAGCATGCGCCGTGCCCGATCTGCGTGAATTCGCGGGTGGAGGGCCGCGAACCGCAAACCACCGTCCACCAGCATTGCCGGCCGCAAACTCCTACTTGCGTCGCTGAGCTTGCGCTGCGAGCCGTACGGCTGCATTGGCCGCGCCATAACCGTCGTAGCCGCCGCGCCGTTCGACAATCTCCAGGAAAAAGCGCTGATCGAGTTGTTCGGTGTAAGCGTGGAAGAACTCGCCACCGCGTTCGTCGCGGTCATACAGGATGTTGTGCGCGCGCAGCGCCTCGAGCGTCTCGTCCGGCAGCGCGTAGCGGGCGGCGAGGTCGTCGTAGTAATTGCGCGGAATGCGCAGCACCGGCAGACCGTCGGCGACGAATTCGGGAACTGCGCTGAAAATGTCGCCGGTGCTGAACGCGACGTGATTCAGGCCCGAGCCGTGGTAGGTATGCAAGGCTTCGGCCACCGCCGTGTGATGGTCCACGGAGGCGTTCAGTACGATTCGCACCGAACCGTCGTGACTGCGCAGCGCGCGGCTGCGCACCAGCCCGTACGGGTCGGGCACCAGCACGCCGGGCTCGGCCTGGAAGCCCAGCGCGGTCCGCAGAAACAGAACCCATGTATCCAGCGAAGGCGCCGGCACCGACAGGCAGACATGGTCGATGCGCGCGAGCGGTCCCACTTCGGTCGGACCATTAATGTCGGTGAGCACGAAATCGGCTTCGAACAGGGTGGGCTGGTCCGGTGTCTCGTCGACGAAATAGTTCAGGCTGCCGTCGGGCGCCTGGACGGCCGGCAACACACGTTCGTTCGGGCCGATCTGGCCCGAGAACGGGGCATAGCCGAACCCGGCGGCGCGCTCGAACGCCTGATTGGCGTCATCCACGCGAAATGCCGACGCGCACAGCGACAAACCATGCTGCTGGAAGAAGGCATTGGCGAATGAATCCGGTTCAGCATTCAGCACAATCGACGCCGCGCCGTGCTGAAACAGCGTCACATCTTTCGAACGATGCTGGCCGGCCTGACGGAAGCGCAGCTTGCCGAGCCAGTCGACGAGATGCGCGCGGGTAGTGTGGTCGACCGCGAACTCGAGAAATTGATAGCCGACGTGCGCGGGCGCAGCGGGCGATCGATAGAGTTCGCCGACCGGCTGCCGGGTGGATTCAAGCAGTGCCCGAGTCTGTTCCTCGAGGAACAGCAATGAACGATGGCCGTCCGCCGCGGTGATGGCGGTTGGCGCGGCGCGAAACCCGTCGTTGAAAATTTCGAGCGAAAGCGGGCCCGTGTAGCCGGTTTTCACGACCTGGGCGGTGAAGCCTGCCAGATCGAAATCGCCTTGGCCCGGGAAGCAGCGGTAGTGGCGGCTCCATTCCAGCACGTCCATGGCGAGCTTCGGCGCATCGGCAATCTGCACGAAGGCGATGCGATCGCCCGGGATATCGGCGATCCCGTCCACCGTATCGTTCAGCGACAGCGTATGAAAGCTGTCGAGCACAAGCCCCAGATTCGGATGATTGACCGCATTGACGAGTTTCCACGCATGGCGGTAGGTCTTGACGTGCTTGCCCCACGCGAGCGCCTCATAGCCGGCGATCACGCCGGCCGCTTCGGCCGCGCGGGCCAGTGCGCCGAGCTGGTCGGTCATCAGCGAATCGTCGCCGATGGTGTCGGGGGAGACGTTGCTGCACACCAGAATCCGGTCCGTACCCAGTTCGTGCATCACGTCGAACTTGCGTTTCGCCCTATCCAGATTGCGTTCGAGGCGTTCCGGGCTTACGCCGTCGAAATCGCGGAACGGCTGAAACAGCATGATCTTCAGCCCGAGATCCTCGGCGATGCGCCGCACGTCGGCGGGTGAGCCGTCGAAATACAGCAGGTCGTTCTCGAAGATTTCGACGCCTTCGAAGCCCGCCGCCTGGATTGCGGTCAGCTTTTCGACGAGGGTCCCGCTGATCGACACGGTGGCAATCGAACGTTGCATGAACGGCTCCTGCAAAAACGATGAAACGACTGGTGGGGCTGCGCGAAGCGGCCGCTGTGCGGCGTCCGCGTGTCTTGCGGTCCGCTATGCTGCAATGCGCAAAATGGTCTAGCTAGTTACCGTCAACCAGCAGGCCGCAGGCCAGAACTACCCATATTAGCGGAATTTCCCGACAGTCTATACAAACTAACTAGATGGTACAAATTCGTATAAACCCCGAATGACGATTGCGGGCAATGCGCGCACACTGCGCTTACGTTGTAGAGCCACGGCGCATGCTGTGGCCCGCTTTATGCCTTACTTTTGCAGGAGTGGTCGTCATGAGTTTTGCTTCAGTGCTGGTCCTCAACGGACCGAATCTCAACCTGCTCGGCACGCGTGAGCCGGCCATCTACGGTTCGGAAACGCTCGACGACGTCGCGCGGCTCTGCCGCGACGCGGGCGAGCGGCTGGATCTGTCGGTCGATTTCTGCCAATCGAATGCGGAACATCAACTCATCGACTGGCTGCATGCGGCGCGCAGCAAGGTTGACGGCATCGTGATCAATCCGGCGGCTTACACGCATACCTCGGTGGCGATTGCCGACGCGCTTTCTGCGATCGAAAAGCCCGTCATCGAAGTGCATATTTCGAACGTGCATCGCCGCGAAGCGTTCCGGCATCACTCGTACGTATCGGCGGTGGCCGAGGCGATCATCGTCGGTTGCGGCACGCAGGGGTATGTGCTCGCTCTGGAGCGGATGGCGGTCATCCTTAAGAATAGGGCGGCCAAATGAACGCACAAGCGAATACCCAGACAAACGCTCAGGCGAGCCCACAATCGTTTCTCGTCGGTCTGATCGGTTCGGGCATCGGCGGATCGCTTAGCCCCGCGATGCATGAGGAAGAGGGCAGCAAACTCGGCCTGCACTATGTATATCGGCGCGTCGATCTGGAGGCGCTGAAGCTGGACATCACGGCGCTCTCCGATTTGCTCGTTTCAGCCGAGCGCATGGGCTACAACGGGCTGAACATCACGTACCCCTGCAAACAGGCCGTGATTCCGCTGCTCGACGAACTCTCCGACGACGCGCGCGCACTCGGCGCGGTCAACACCGTCCTGTTCAAGAACGGCAAACGTATCGGCCACAACACCGATTGGTCCGGTTTTGCGCGCGCGTTTCAACGCGGCCTGCCGGATGTATCGCTGGAACGCGTCGTGCAACTGGGCGCGGGCGGCGCGGGCGCAGCGGTCGCGCATGCCGCGCTGACCATGGGTGCGCAGACGCTCACGCTATTCGACGTGGACGCCGAGCGTGCCGCATCGCTCGCCGCGGAATTGCAGAAGCGTTTCCCCGCCTCCACCGTCAGTGCCGGTAGCTCGCTCGCAGAATCGCTCGCCGCCGCTAACGGCCTGATTCACGCAACGCCCACCGGCATGGCGAAATTGCCGGGCTTGCCGCTGCCGGTTGGATTGCTGCACCGCGATTTATGGGTGGCGGACATCGTCTATTTCCCGATCCGCACCGCGCTGCTGCAGGCGGCCGAAGAACTCGGCTGCCGCACGCTGAGCGGCGGCGGGATGGCGGTGTATCAGGCGGTCGACGCGATGCGTATCTTCACGGGCCTCGAACCCGACGCCGAGCGCGTTTACACGCATTTCCAGTCCTTGTTGCAACGCCAGGCCAGTAGCACATAAGCCATACATATCCGGTACGTAACCCGACCGAGGAGACAGAGACGCCATGCCACAACCCATTCATTCCACGCCCGCCGAGGCAACTCGCCAAACGGCTGCCACGGTAAGCACCGCGCGCCGCTCGAAAGCCCGCTATCAGATTCTTTCGCTGCTGGCGGTCGGCACAATGATCAACTATCTGGACCGCACGGTGCTCGGTATCGCGGCGCCGCAACTGACCAAAGAACTCGGCATCAACGCCGCGCTCATGGGCTTGCTGTTCTCCGTATTCTCGTGGAGCTATGTGGCTTCGCAGATTCCGGGCGGTCTGTTTCTTGACCGCTTCGGCAGCAAGCTCACGTATTTCCTCTCGATGACGTTCTGGTCGCTGTGCACGCTCGCGCAAGGGCTCGTGCATGGTATCGGCGCGTTGTTCGTGTTCCGGCTCGGCCTCGGCGTTTCGGAAGCGCCGTGTTTTCCGACCAATAGCCGCGTGGTGGCCACATGGTTCCCACAGAGCGAACGCGCGATGGCGACCGGCACCTACACGGTCGGCGAATATATCGGCCTCGCGTTTTTCAGCCCGTTTCTGTTCATGTTGATGGGCACGTTCGGCTGGCGTTCGCTGTTTTACGTGGTGGGCGGCGTGGGTCTCGTGTTCGGTGTGATCTGGTGGATGTTCTATCGCGAACCGCACGATCATCCGTCTGTCAATCAGGCGGAGCTTGACTATATCGAAGCAGGCGGCGGTCTGACGCACAGCAAGAAGGACGCCGATGTTTCCGGCGCACCGGCTGCATCGGCGAAGAGCGGCTTCGAATGGCGCACCATCGGACGCCTGCTCAAGCATCGTCAATTGGCCGGCATCTGCCTTGGCCAGTTCGCCGGTAACTCGACGCTCGTGTTCTTCCTCACCTGGTTCCCGACGTATCTCGCCACCGAGCGCCATATGGCGTGGCTGAAGATCGGCTTCTTCGCGATCATGCCGTTCATTGCCGCGTCGATCGGCGTGATGTTCGGCGGCATCTTCTCGGATTGGCTGCTGCGCCGCGGCAAGTCACCGAACGTGGCGCGCAAGCTGCCGATCATCGCCGGTTTGCTGCTCGCCTCGACGATCATTCTCGCCAACTATGTCGAGAGCAACGTGGCAGTGATCGCGATTCTGTCGGTGGCGTTTTTCGCGCAGGGGATGGCGGCGCTGGGCTGGACGCTGGTGTCGGATATTGCGCCGGATGGACTGCTTGGCGTGACGGGCGGCATCTTCAACTTTGCCGCCAATCTGGCGGGCATCGTTACGCCGCTGGTGGTGGGTTTCATCGTCGCGGCAACCGGTTCGTTTGTCGGCGCGCTGGTGTTCATCGGCGCGATCGCTTTGATTGGCGCGCTGTCGTACATCTTTATCGTCGGCGATATCAAGCGGATCGTGCTGGTGGACTGAACAGCACATATCGTTCGAACGGCTTTCATTGAGTAAAAAAAAGCGGGACCTGGCTAACACCAGGTCCCGCTTTTTTGTTTCAGGTTTGCCTTAGTCTTCCTTGCGCACGAAACGCAGCACGGCGTCGACGATCATCGCGCGATGGCGCGCGCGCAGGCGCGGGTGCGACGGATCGCGGCCGAACGCTGTACCGAAGGTATGGCGATTGCCGACACGGTGAAAGCACAGCGAGCTGATCATCAGATGCAGGTCGATCGCATCGACGTCGCTGCGGAACAGTCCCGCTGCGATGCCGCGCGAGAGCAGATCTTCGATCGTATGAATGACGGTGACGTTGCGGCCTTTGAAGCTCTTCACCTGCTCGACGTACTTCGCGCCGTGAATGTTCTCGATCGTAATGAGGCGGAC
The DNA here is from genome assembly GCF_030464785.1 of Paraburkholderia sp. SEWSISQ10-3 4. Taxonomy (NCBI): domain Bacteria; kingdom Pseudomonadati; phylum Pseudomonadota; class Betaproteobacteria; order Burkholderiales; family Burkholderiaceae; genus Paraburkholderia; species Paraburkholderia sp. SEWSISQ10-3 4. Next base: position 253,856 of record NZ_JALPRI010000006.1, on the reverse strand, counting down.
GAAGTCGCGCTGGCGATCGTGATAGTCAAATGTAAACTCGACCAGCGCGCGCATGCCCTCGATTGGATCGAGTTCACTGACGTGCAGATCCTGTTCGAGCGCGCGAATGTCGCCATACACTTTTTCCAGCACGGCCTGATACAACCCTTCCTTGCTGCCGAAGTAGTAGTACAGCATGCGCTTGGTGGTGTTCGTGCGCTCCGCAATCGCGTCGACGCGTGCGCCGGTCAACCCCATCGCGGAGAACTCCTGCGTCGCGACGTCGAGGATATTGCGCTTCGTCTGTTCGGGATCGTACTTGCGTCGGGTGTCGGACGCGATGCCGTTGGTATCAGGCTCGGCGGCCTTGCTTCCCTTTTTCATTGTGTATTCGAGCGGCGATGACGGCGCATTCTAGCACGCTGAAACCAGCCTCCGGAGCGGGTCTCGGGCATAAGCGGCGGCGTATTGAGCCAGCTGTCGGGTCGCTTACTGAGTAGCGTCACAGCGCCGGCCGGGCCGAAGGGCGCCGGGCGGCGAGCGCGTCGCGCGTCTGCATGGCGGTGTAGGTGAGTTGCGCGGCCGCGAGACCGAGCGCGCCGTAAGTGCGCGTCAGGCCGAAAGCCGCGAATGCCTCGGGCACCGGCCGTTCGCCGGAGATGGCCGCCGCCAGCAATTCGCCCGAGACGGTGGTGGGCGCCATGCCGTGGCCGCCGAAGCCGACCGCGTACCAGATGCCGTCCGTATTGCGGCCGATTTGCGGCATCTTGTGCCGCGCGTAGCTCATCAGACCGCCCCAGGCGTGCTCGATCCGCACGTCGTGCAACTGCGGATAGACCTTCAGCAGATCACGCCGCAGGAGCCGCGCGATGTCGTCGGGAGCGCGGTCGCGTACCGAGATGCGGCCACCCCACAGGATGCGTGTGTCGGGCAACGGACGGTAATAGTCGAAGGCGAAGCGGGTGTCGTAGACGGCGGCGCGGGTGTCCATCGCGTCTTTCAGGCGGGCGCCGAGCGGCTCGGTGGCCATCACGTAAGTAGCGATTGGCAGCACCGCGCGTTCGACCTGCGCATAGACGTTGCGCGCATAGCCGCCACCGGCCATCACCACGTGGCGTGCTTCGAGCGCGCCCTGCGGCGTGTGCACCACGAAGCCGGCGCCGTCGCGCTGTAAGCGCACAACGGGCGACTTCTCGTGAATCTGCACGCCCGCGTTGGCCGCTGCGTCCGCGATACCGAGTACATATTTGAGCGGATGAAAGTGGAACGCGTTGCGCTCGAACAGGCCGCCGTGATAACGGTCGGTCTTCAATTGTGAAGCGAGCTCCGCGGGCGCCACGGGTTCCCACTCAACGCCGAACGAATCCCGCATCAAACGCCGCTGCGTGTCGAGCCTTGCAGGTTCGTCGAACCAGTTGGCGAGGATCACACCGGCATCGGTTACATCGCAATCGATGCGGTAGCACTGGATACGTTGCCTCATCAGATCGACGGCGTCGGTTGTCAGCGCATAGAGTTCGCGGGCGCGGGCCGGCCCGAGGGTTTTGAGCAGATCCGCGCAATCGAGGCTGTATCCGCCGAACACGAAACCGCCGTTGCGGCCGGAGGCGCCGAAGCCCACCTGCTCGGCTTCGAGCACGGCGACGTCGGTGACACCCCGCTCGGCGAGTCCCAATGCCGTGGATAAGCCCGCGAGGCCGCCGCCCATGATGCAGACGTTGACGCTGCGCCGGCCGGTTAGCGGCGCGTAAGCGGACGAGTGCCCGGCAGCGCGGGTGACAGTGGCTTCGTAAAAGCTTTGCATAGGGCTAAGGGTAGATCAGGACACCGGCAGCAGCTTGCCGCTGAACACCACCGGACCTGTAGGCGCATTGTGATCGGGCGAGCCGCCCGGCGCTTCGATCGAGACCGCCAGCGCCGCATAGCTCTCCGGCTTCTGCTGACCGGCCGTGACCTTGCCGTTGGCGCTGTCCGGCAGCATGCCGAGCGACACCGGATGGCCGTTGGCCGGGATGCCCCACAACTCCATCGCCCGGCCGGCCGGCAGGTCGACCTTGCCGAGCAGATGCAGCGTCATGGTGGAGCGCGCTTCGTCCCACGCGACCAGCATGACCGGATGCGCGTCTTTGTCGTTCAGCACCGCGACATGCGAGACGGCCGCTTCCGGCTGTTGCGCGACGGTCGGCGCAGTCGACGGCGTCACGCCCGACGGCAACAGCGAGCGCACGGCAACCACTGCCGCGATTATGGCGAACCCCGTCACGCCGATCGCCCAGCCGCGCCAGAACGCGAGGTTTTCGAAGATGCTGCCGGACGGACGCGCGGGTTTTTCGACCACGGTCCGCGGTCGTGCCGCCTCACGCGCAGCCTCACGCGCCGACGTCAGGCCGAGCCGCCGCTCGATAGCATCCCAGATAGCAGCCGGCGGCATACGCGGCTCGGCGAGTTCGGCTAGCGGCGAGATTCTCCGCTGCCATTCTTCGACAGCCTGACGAATCACCGTATCGTGATCCGCGTAGCGTTGGAAGCGTCGTCGGGCGCCGCCGCGCAGTGTGCCGAGCGCGTACTCGGCGGCCAGCATATCGACCAGTTGAGGATAGCGATGGAGATTCATCACTCACCTCCCAGGCAGGTCTTCAGCTTGGCAAGGCCGCGCCGGATCCAGGATTTGATGGTGCCAAGCGGCACCGTCAGCGCTTCAGCGATCTCGCTATGGCTCTGGTCACGCAGGTAGGCGAGAGCCACCGCCTGACGCTGCGCCGGTTCCAGCTGCTGCATGCAGCCGGCCAGCAGACGTGCCTGCAGGCTGACCGCGCTCAGTGCTTCGGGATCCGGATCGCCGGTTGCCACAAGATCGTCCAACGCATCGCTCCATTCGGTTTCCTGCTTGTTGATCCGCCGCAGGTGATCGAGAGCACGGTTCCGGACGATTGCCGACATCCACGTCATGGGGGCGGAGAGTGCCCGCCGATAGTCGCCCGCAAAGCGCCAGATGTTGACGAAGCTGTCCTGCAATACTTCCTCGGCCCACTCGTGCCTGCTCAATATACGGAGCGCAAGACCAAACAGTTTCGGAGCGACGAGATCATATAGCTCGCGTAGTGCCGAAGCATCCTCTTTGGCAATGCGTTCGAGCAACTCGGCGAGGGTTTCCGGCGTCAGTTCTCGAGGGTCGGCGGTCATGGAAAGTGGTGTGGTGAGCTTGCGGGCCTATGTTACTCAATTTCCTTCCGACCTTATATGTAGTTTTTCCCCCGTGTGCTGCATCCACTAGGCGTATGGCCGCGTATGTGGATGCAGGACCTCGGGGTTTGCGTCCGAGGGTTGCGCGTGGGCGCTTTTTTTTGCTTTGGACTGCTCCAGGTTGAGAGTTGAGCTTAGCTGCCCCAGCGCAATACCAGCGGATCGAGTCTTCGTGCGACTTTCAGCAAGCCTGCGCGTGTGGCCGGATGCATCGGCGGCAGCGGATGGCGCACTGCGTCCGAGCGAATCACGCCGCCTTCTTTCATCAAGGCCTTGCATGATGCGAGGCCGCCCTGGCGGTTTTCATAGTTGATGAGCGGCAGCCATTCCTGATAGTGGGCGGCGGCCGCTTCGGTGTCGCCCGCGGCATAGGCGTCGACGATCAGGCGGATGCCGTCCGCGTAGCCGCCGCCGGTCATCGAACCGGTTGCGCCCGCATCGAGATCGGCCATTAGCGTGATCGCTTCTTCGCCATCCCATGGACCTACCACGGCGTCGCCACCCAGTTCGATCAGCTCGCGCAGCTTGTTCGCCGCTTGCGGCACTTCGATCTTGAAGTACGACACGTTCTGCAGTTCACGCGCCATGCGGGCAAGAAACGGTGCGGATAACGCCGTGCCGCTGACCGGCGCGTCCTGGATCATGATCGGAATTCCGATTGCATCGGACACGGTGCGATAGAACTCATAGATACCGCGCTCGCCGATGCGGATCGTCGCGCCGTGATACGGCGGCATGATCATCACCATCGCGGCGCCCGCTGCCTGCGCGCTGCGGCTGCGTTCAGCACACTGGTACGAGCTGAAATGCGTGGTCGTGACGATCACCGGCACGCGGCCCGCAACGTGTTCGAGCACCACGTGCATCAGCGTATTGCGCTCGTCGTCGGACAGCGCGAACTGTTCGGAGAAGTTCGCCAGAATGCACAGGCCGTTGGAGCCCGCGTCGATCATGAAATCGATGCAGCGTTTCTGGCCTTCCAGGTCGAGACCGCCGGCCTCGTCGAAGATGGTCGGCGCGACGGGGAACACGCCGCGCATGGGAGCAGGGTTGTGGGTATGGGTCATGGTGATGTGCGTTGTGCCAAGGTGAGGTGACGACGTGATGAGGCGTGGGTGTTTGAATGTCTCCGTCGCTGACTATACGGCGGGGTGCGTGGCGGGTATATTGAATTGTTTCCATCTTGTGATCGCTTTTGCGACTCACCTTGCGATTCACCCCGCGGCTGCCCGGCAATTCATGAAAGACACCCTGAACGTCCTCCTGTCGAGACTGCGCATGAAGCAGCTGCAATTGCTGATCGCGCTCGACGATCATAAGTCGCTGCACAAAGCCGCCGGCGCGATGTCGATGACGCAATCGGCTGCCAGCAAGGCGTTGCAGGAGTTGGAGTCGATGCTCGAGGCGCCGCTTTTCGAGCGCTCGAAGAGCGGCATGATTCCGAACCAGCTCGGCCACTGCGTGATCCGCTACGCACGGCTCGTGGCGACGGACCTTACCGCGCTCTGCCAGGACGTCGCCGAGATACGCTCGGGGTGCGGCGGGCGGCTCGCGATCGGCGCGATCATGGGCGCGATTCCGGAGTGCGTCGTGCCGGCGCTGAACGATCTGCATGCCGGCCAGCCGGGCCTGTCGATCGAAGTGATGGAGGACACCAGCGCACGCATGCTGCTGCAACTCGACGAAGGCCGGCTCGATCTGGTGATCGGCCGTGCGGCGGTTGCCGCCGATCCGTCGAAATATCACTACCGTCCGCTTGGGGACGAGCCGTTATCCGTGGTGGTGGGTTACGGCCATCCGCCATTGCCAAGGAAAGAAGTGAAACTACGTGACCTTGCCGGCCATCGCTGGGTCATGTATCCGTCACATATGCCCTTGCATGCGTTGCTCGAACGGGAGATGGATCTGGCAGGACTTGAGATGCCAGACAACCCGATCTCGACTGCTTCCACTTTCGTGACAGTCGCATTACTGCAAAGTAGCGCCGATCTGGTTTCGTTGTTGCCAACCGCGATCGCGGAGTTGTTCGTGCGGCAGAAAATGTTGCGCTTCGTGCCGGTCAAACTAAAGTCGCCTTCACAAACCTTCGGGATTGTGACGCGCAAAGGCGGCGTGCTGTCGCCGCCGGCTGAGCAATTCATCGAGTTACTGCGGGGACGGACGATGGGGCAGGGGGAAGAGAGAGCGACGTCGGCGCAAAAAAACGCCTGAATCTGCTTTCTTCTGACGCTCGAAAGACCCCCAATATCGCATGGCGATCGGCGCTGCGCCATGCCCGGCGAAAAGGTGTTGCTGCGGCGACACTTTGGGGTAAATCCGAACCGATTGCATGCTCGCGTTCCGCGCTACACTTGATCGAAGGTGTGCCAGAATCAAGAGAATGGCGCACGCTCGGGGAGAGCAGCCATGAATCGGCCACTGATTCGGTTACCGCTTCGCGCGACAGGCACGGCGCCCGTCAGGAAGTGGCTTAAATGGGGGCTGGCAGTGGGCTTCGTGCTCGCGCTGGCTTTGGCGGCCCGCTTTGTCCAGGTCGAGATCGAAACGTCTCGACTGCAGGCGCGCTATCTCTCCGAACTCACGCGCGACGTGGGTTTCTCCGCCGAGAGCGGTCCAAGTCATTCCATCCGCTTCCCTCAAGCAGACAAAGGCCCCTACGACAGCCGCCTCGGCTACGCGTTGCTGCCGTCGTTCCAGAAGCGCCTGCTCGAACGCGGGTTTGAAATCAGCACACAGTCGCGTGATTCCGAGCGAATGCTGTCGCTGGCCGATAGCGGTCTATTTATTCCCTACGCCGAAAAAGACCAGGCGGGGTTGCAACTCTTCGACGGTACCGGCGCGCCGCTCTTTGGTGCACAGTATCCGGGCCGCGTTTATGACAGCTTCGATTCGATCCCGCCGCTGATCGTCAATTCGCTACTGTTTATCGAAGACCGCTATCTGCTCGATCCGGATCAGCCGAACCGCAATCCGGCGATCGATTGGGGGCGCTTTAGCCACGCGCTCGTCGACCAGGGCGCGCGCGTGTTCAACCGGCATCAGTCGACGCCCGGCGGCAGCACGCTCGCTACGCAGATCGAGAAGTTCCGCCACTCGGCGGGCGGGCGCACGGCAACGCCGCCGGAGAAATTGCGGCAAATCGCATCCGCCTCGGTCCGAGCCTATCTGAATGGTCCGCAGACCATGCCCGCGCGCCAGCAGATCGTCGTCCACTATCTCAACTCGGTGCCGCTTGCCGCGCAGCCGGGTATTGGTGAGATCAATGGCATCGGCGACGGTCTGGCCGCCTGGTACAGTCGCGATTTCAACGACATCAACCGCATTCTCAAAGCGCCGTCGACAGAAGAGAATCTCGCTGAGCAGGGCGTGGCGTTTCGCCAGGTGCTCTCGCTGATGATCGCGCAACGTGCGCCGTCGTATTTCCTGCATCACGGCTATGCCGAACTTGAACGTCTGACGGATAGTTATCTGCGCTTGCTGGCGAGCGGTGGTGTTATTTCGAACCCGCTGCGCGATGCCGCGTTGTCCGCGCAAGTGGATCTGCGCCGCGCACCGGAAAAAACGCACAACGCCGACTCGTTCGTGTCGCGCAAGGCTGTGACGTCGATGCGTTCGCACCTGTTGGCGGCGCTCGGCATTCCGAGTTTCTATGAACTCGACCGGCTGGACATGCAGGCAACGGGCACGCTCAACAACGCCGTGCAGCAGGCCGTGAGTGAACGTCTTGCCGCCGCCGCGACGCGCGACGGTGCAAAAGCCGCCGGGCTCGTCGGCTATGAAATGCTGCGCGCCTCCGACGATCCATCGAGAATCGCCTATAGCTTTACGCTGTTCGAACGGCGTGACGGCGCGAACCTGGTGCGGGTGCAAACCGATAGCGTGAACCAGCCATTCGACATCAATTCTGGTGCGCGACTGAATCTCGGTTCGACCGCGAAAATGCGTACCGTGGTGACGTATTTGCAGATCGTCTCGGAGCTGCATGCGCGTTATGCCCCGCTGAGCACAGCGGAGCTGAAAGCCGTGAAGTACGATCCGAACGATCAGCTCACGCGCTGGGCGCTGGACTATCTTGCGCATACCTCGAACCGCTCGCTGCAAGCCATGCTCGACGCGGCGGTGGAACGCAAATACTCGGCAAGTCCAGGCGAAACGTTTTACACGGGCGGTGGCGCGCAGACTTTCAACAACTTCGAATCGGACGACAACAGCCGCATTCTCACCGTGCACCGTGCATTCCAGCATTCGGTGAATCTGGTGTTCGTGCGGCTGATGCGCGATATCGTCCACTACGAGATGGTACAAACCACCGGACCGTCGGCGCAATGGCTGGGCGATCCTGCGATCCGCAAGATGTATCTCACGCGTTTCGCCGATCAGGAAAGCCGCGTGTATATGAATCGTTTCTACACGAAATACCACGGCAAGGCGCCCGAGCAGCAGTTGGCCTTGCTGCTGCTAGGTGTGCGCAAATCGCCGCCCAAAGTAGCGACGGTGTTGCGCAGTGTCGCGCCGGATGAATCGAATGCGTGGTTCAACGCGAAGATGCGTGCGGCGCTGAAGAACACGCCGGCTGCCTCCATCCTGGACGACGAGGACCTCGCGAACCTGTACGACAAATATGCAATCGACCGCTTCAATCTGAACGATCGCGGCTACATTTCGAGCGTGCATCCGTTGGAACTGTGGACGCTCAACTATCTGCGCGCCCATCCCGACGCGACGCTCGACCAGATACAGAATGCGAGCCGCGACGTGCGTCTGTCGACCTATTCGTGGCTCTTCAAGACCCGTTATCACGCTACTCAGGATCGCCGCATCAAGCGGATGGTCGAACTGCGCGCCTACGATGCGATCGGTAAATCGTGGCAGGCGCTCGGCTATCCGTTCGCGACGCTCACGCCGTCGTATGCGGCGGCGATCGGCGCATCCGGTGACCGGCCGGCTGCGCTCGCGCAACTGATAGGCGTGATTGCCAACAACGGCAACAAGGTGCCGACCGAAAGTCTCACGCAACTCGACTTCGCGAAAAACACGCCGTACGAAACGCATTTCCAGCGCGCGGCAGTGGCGCCGCAGCAGCAGTTGTCGCCGGAGATCGCCGGGGTGGTCAGAGGGCTGTTGCGTGATGTCGTATTAGGCGGTACGGCTAAGCGTCTCGCGCAGGGCATGACGTTCCCCGATGGTCAAACACTCGAAATTTACGGCAAGACCGGCACCGGCGATCAGCGCTTCAATGTGTGGGCCAAAGGCGCACGCCTGATCGAGTCGCGCAAGGTGAACCGCAGCGCAACCTTCGTGTTTGTGATGGGAGACCGTTTCTACGGCACGCTGACCGCCTGGGTGCATGAGCCGTATGCGGCGCATTACGAGTTCACGAGTGCGCTCTCGGTGCAGTTGCTGAAGTCGCTGGCGCCGGTGCTGCAGCCCTTGCTGCAAAATCCGCCGGCTAAAACGGCTGCGATAGCGAAAGTGGCCGCGCAATGAGCAAGGGCGCCTAATAGCCGGCGTCCGTCGCCGGCTTAAGGAAAAGCTCGTGCACCGGCGCGAAATGCGCGTACAGCGGCAGAATTGCGCCGCCCATCGCTCGCGCGTCGGCGCCGATGGTGCCTTCCAGTAGTTGCGGACGTACCATACCTTCCCATTCAAAACGATCGAGTACGCGCTCGGTTCGGCGGATGATTTCGCGAACCAGTTGCCGGTCGAGTTCGCCGTCGATCACCACCGCTTCCAGGTCGAGCAAGGCTGCCGCATTGGTCAATGCATTGGCGATCGCAGGACACGCCGTGTCGAGCCATTGTTCGGTCTGCCGCCACAGTTCGGGCGACAACGCGCGATGATCGTGCGCGGCGGCGGGCGGCACGCCTGCATCGCTCAATAGCCGTTCCAGAACGAAACCCGATGCTGCATGTAGCAGTTGCCGCGCCGGTTTGCGCGCGCTGCCGTCCCGCAGCGGTATCGAGCCGACCGCACCAGCATTGTCGTGTGGCCCGGCATGCAAACGGCCGTCGATCACCAGGCCGCCGCCGATAAACGTACCGACGAACAGATAGAGAAAATTGTGAATTCCGCGGCCCTGGCCCATCACGAGTTCGGCCGCGCAGGCGGCAGTGGTGTCTTTAGCGAACTCGACGGGCAAGCCCGTCATCGTCGCGATGCGACTACGCAAGTCGATCTCGTGCCACGCTTCCAGCGCGTCCTGCGGCGCGCCGAGAAAGTCGCGCCAGCCGCCGAGCCACAACGGCGCCGCCACGCCCACGCCAACCACTTTGTTCGCCTTTGCGCCGAGCGTCTGATTCACACGCGCCAGTTTGCTTTCGAGCGCGGGAAATAGTGTGCGCGGATCGGGATAGGCATAGTCGAATACATCGCGGCACACCACGTGGCCCGCGAAATCCATCGCCAGCACGTCGAGGCTGCGTCTGCCCACCTTGATGCCGATGGTGTACGCGCCATCCGCACGCAGTGCGATCGGCACCGACGGTTGACCGATGCGGCCGCGCACGCGCGCCTGCTTTTCGAGCAGGCCGTCGTCGATCAGACGGTCGACGATCATCGAGACGGTCTGCATCGACAGACGCGTGAGACGGCCCACATCGGCTTTCGGCAGCGGCCCATGCAACCGGATCGCCTGCAGGACGATCCGTTCGTTGAACTGCCGCATGCCGACCTGGTTCGAGCCGACCGTGCGTTTGAGAGGCGAACGTGTACCGGTGGTGTCCATCGTCGTGTGCCCCTCAGCGGGATGCGTGCATCATGCAATCGCCTTGACGTCCGCCTGCTTCGCGCCCGTCATGATCGCCACGGCCTCCGACATGTGGATGTCTTTGGTATTGACCACCGCGGCACGCCTGCCGAGCCGCTGGATATGAATACGATCCGCGACTTCGAACACATGCGGCATGTTGTGGCTGATCAGGATCACCGGCAGGCCGCGATCACGCACGCGGCGGATCAATTCGAGCACCATGTTGCCTTCCTTGACGCCGAGTGCGGCGGTGGGCTCGTCGAGAATCACCACGTGCCGCGCGAACGCCGCGCTGCGCGCGACAGCCACGCCCTGACGCTGTCCGCCGGACAAGGTTTCGACCGCCTGGCGCATCGAGCGGATGCCGATCTGCAGATCCTTCATGTGCGCGGTGGCTTCGTCGAGCATGCGGCGCTTGTCGATCATCTTGAAGATCGAACCGCGCCAGCCCGGTTTGACGAGCTCACGGGCGAGAAACAGGTTTTCGGCGATGCTCATGGCGGGCGCCACCGCGAGTTCCTGGTACACGGTTTCGATGCCTTGAGCGCGCGCATCCAGCGGGCTGCGGAATTTGACCGGCTTGCCGTCGAGCAGGATTTCGCCTTCATCGGGGATGGTGGCGCCGGACAGCGCCTTGATCAACGACGATTTGCCCGCGCCGTTGTCGCCGATCACGGCGAGGATCTCGCCGGGCAGCACTTCGAAATCGCAGCCGTCGAGCGCGGTGACGTTGCCGTAGCGTTTGATGAGTCCGCGCGCCTGCAGAACGGGCATCACGGCAGAAGCGGAAGTAGGTGTCGACATGACAGGTTCCTTTGGGCGTTCAACCGCGACGATGGGAAAGTTTGTCCGCGGCAACCGCGAGAATCACCAGCATGCCGGTGATCAACACCTGGTAGACCGAAGAGACACCGATTAGCGTCAGGCCATTACGAAACACGCCGACGATCAGCGCGCCGAGCAGCGTTCCGCTAATCGAGCCACGTCCGCCGAATAGACTCGTACCACCCAGCACCACCGCCGTAATACTGTCGAGGTTCTCGGTTTGCCCCGCCTGCGGATCGCCGACCCCGGTGCGCGAGACAGACAACAGCGCGGCGATGCCATAAATCGCACCGGCCAGCGTATACACGGTGAGCAGGATCTTTTGCGACGAGAGGCCCATCAGGCGCGCGGCTTCGGGGTTATTGCCGAGCGCGTACAGATGCCGGCCGGGCACGGTGTCACGCAAGACGAACCACGTCGCGCCATACATCAGCAACGTCAGCACCGTGCCGTAGGTGACATCCGCGGGGCCGAGTTTGAACGTGTTGCCGAGGAACATGATCGCGTCCGGCAGGTTCGAGACGCTCTCCGCGTTCGAATAGATCTGCGTGAGCGCGAATGCGATGTTCAGCGTACCGAGCGTGACGATGAAGGCGGGCAGTTTGATCCGCGTGATCAGCACGCCGTTGAGCGCGCCGAACAACGCGCTCGCGGCGATGCCGCACAGAATCGCGAGAACGGGCGGCACGCCGAGCGTGACCGCGAATTTGGTCATGATGATCGAGCCGAACGCCATCACCATCCCGCACGACAGATCGATCCCGCCTGTCAGCACGATCAGCGTCTGGCCGATGGCGATGACGGCGACCACCATCGTCTGCTGCAGGATCAGCGAGAGGTTCTGGAACGACAGGAAGCGGTTGCTCTGCGAAATGAAGAAGCCGCAGGCCAGCAGCAGGGCGATCAGCGGTCCGATTTCAGCGAGCGACGGCAAACGGTCGGTGAAGGTGCGCGGGTGGCCGGCAGGCGCGGAAGGTGTCGACATGATAGGTGTCCTCGATGCATGAACGTGGCGGGCAGGCCACGTGGCAAATACGGAGACCGGCCATCTGGTGGGCCGCCGATCCGCGGTGTACCCCGCGGCCGTCGGTTCAGTGGCTGGCAATCCGTGAGCGGCCCGCGAAGTGGGCCGCCATTCAGTGCGCGTTACTTGTTGCCCCAGCAGTTGTCGAGGCCGTACTTTGTATCCTTGCTGTCGACGCCGGACATCGGCTTGTCGGTGATCAGCGTCACGCCCGTGTCCTGATAGCCGGAGACTTTCTTGCCGGTCTTCGCATACTCGACACCCGCCGTCACGCCGAGCGAGGCCATCTTCAGCGGATACTGCTGCGAGGTCGCGGCAATCGCACCGGCCTTCACATTGCGGACACCTTCGCAGCCGCCGTCGATGGAAACGATCATCACGCTCTTGTCCTTGCCCGCTGCCTTGAGCGCGCGATACGCACCCGCTGCAGCCGGTTCGTTGATCGTGTAGACCACGTTGATATCCGGCGATTTCTGCAGGCAATTTTCCATCGCCGTCTGGCCCTTCGACTGATCACCGCGCGTGTCCTGGCTGCAGACGATCGACGGATCGCCTTCCTTCACGCCGAAGCCTTCCAGGAAGCCGTTGTGGCGCAGCACGCCGACCGAGACGCCGGGCGCGAGATCGAGCGTGGCGATCTTCGCGGGCTTGCCGTTCATGGCGGCTTTCGCGTACTTGCCGATCAGCACGCCGGCTTTGAAGTTGTCGGTGGCGAAGAGGGCGTCCGTGGCGTCTTGCGGATCGGTCGGCGTGTCGAGCGCGACCACCATCACACCGGCGGCGCGCGCTTTCTTGATGCTCGGCACGATCGCCTTGGTGTCGCTCGGCGTGATCAGAATCGCTTTCGCGCCGGCCGTCATCATGTTTTCGATGGCGGTGACCTGGCTCGCGTTGTCGCCGTCGAACTTGCCGGCGGCGGTGAGCAGTTTGGCGCCGTCTTTCGATGCCGCTGCTTCAGCGCCCTGTTTCATCTTCACGAAGAACGGGTTGGTGTCGGTCTTGGTGATGAGGCCGACGACAGGCTGGTCGGCCGCCTGGCTCGCGCTCGCACACCACACGGCCGATGCCGCGACGCACATCGACACGATTTTCCTGGCGACAGGATGCCTGCGGGAATTCAGATTCATGGGACGCTCCTCCGGTTATTGGTCACGACGTTGTGAACTGCGGGTGATTGCACACGCGAACGCTGCGCGCTTGCCGCCTGCTTGCGATCTGGTTTCGAACCTGATGCGATTCCGTGGCTGTCCGAAATCGATCGCTTAAATCACTTTAGTTGATTTAGTAGAGCAGGCGGAGGGAAGAGAGTCAAGGAAACGCACGAGGAGGAGGTCGACGCGGCAAAGCCGTCGCCAAGGCTACGGGCCTTACGTGACGTGGCTTTGCGGGAGTGATGCGATGCAAGATCAAGCGCCGGTACTTCGGGAAAGTCCTGGCTCGATTGAAAGCTGATTGAAATACTAATTGATGCGTTGCGACGGTTTTGACTGTCGTCGCGAAGGTATTAAGTGGCGGCTAAAAGCAGCGATTCTCAGCGGCGAAGAACGGCAAACCTGATCCACGCCGTGAGAATCGTAGCAAGCGTACCCGCAGGAACTCACCCTCGGGGCGCGAGCCTTTGACGCTTCGTTTCGAGTTGCGTGACGACACGCTGCAGGATCCGTTCAGCCGGCCCCGGCGTCGTCACGAACTTGCAGCCGATCACGAAGCGGAGATCGCCCTTCGGCGTAGTCAATTGCCGCGGCGCGACGATTTCCAGATCGAGGAGAAGCGTGCCGAAGCTACCGAGTTGCAGCGTGACGTCGCGCAATACGGTGCCGCTTTCAAGCGAGCCGAAACGCGTATCGGCAGTGTTCAACGCCACGCCACCCAATGAAAGATCCTGCAGTTCGAGCCTGAACGAACCGCCGTCCACATACGGCCCGCTAGCGATATACGGATCCAGCACGGGCGTTTGCACGCGGAAGAATTCGCGGCGCTGAACGTAATACAGGAGCGAAGGGAAAGCGGCCTTGAAAGCCGGGCGTCCTTCGAACATGATCGGGTCTGCGTTAAGCGTCGTGAACTCCGTGCGAATGCCGCCCGGCAAACTGCGAAAGATCAACTGGCGGGCAGACGGCAGCGCGTAATTGTCCAGCTGCGTACTGCCGGCGTCGAAGATAAAGCGCGCATTGCGCGAATCGACCTCGAGTATCTGCGTCACGATCTGGCGGCCGTTGAATTCCACCGTCACGAAGTCCTGTCCGGCCATCAGCTTGCGAAGACAAACTGCGATTTGCAAGGGATGGCGCTGCGCGAAGGTCGAGTCTGCGTCGGTGGTCTGTTCGGCGAGATCGGCGTCCAGCAGAAGAGCGGCATTCATTTGAGTATCCATGCTTGTTATGGCCTTGGCCTGGCCGGTTGGGGAGCGCGGGCGGCATGTAAGTCATGCCGGCGCTCAGCCTTTTCCTGCTTTATTGCAGGGACCGTGCCAACTGCATGGATGGACTGATTGAAACGGTGTTTTTGCCGTGGAACCGCTTGATACGGGCGTTTGCGGACGGCGGCCCGGGAGGTGGGGACGACCGTAGCCAGGGTTCGCTACGTAACGTCCCCGATGTTGTTACGGCCACGTTACCTCGGGCGCGGCACCCCAGTCGACGCGCGCACAACCAGTTTCGGCGCCGAGGAAATCCGCATCGGCACGCTTGCCGCTGGTTGATGACCTGCTTGCCCATACGACGATTCGATCAACTCGCGCAGCAGCGACACCGCCAGGTCGGCGACTTCGACAGTCGGCACGGCGACTGTGGTCAACGCGGGCCGCGATTCGCGCGCCAGTTGAATATCGGTAATGCCGATCACGGACAGATCACCCGGCACGTTCAGGCCAAGATCGGCGGCGGCGTGCATCGCGCCGAGCGCCGGCAGATCGTTGGTCGCGAAGATCGCGGTGAGTTTCGGATCGGCTTCCAGCAGCGCCCGCGCCGCGGCGTAGCCGCCTTGTATCGTATCGGGCGCATGCTTGACCTTTCCTTTCGGCGCGCCGGCCGAATGCAGCGCATCGACAAAACCTTCGTAACGGGCGGCGTGAATACCTGAAGCCTTGCTGCCGACAATCGCGCCGATCCGCCGATGCCCGAGCGTCAGCAGATGCGTGCCGGCCAATTCGCCTGCCAGACGAAAATCGACCGCGACACATGGCAGCCCCGGCGGCTCATTGGGCCGTTCCCACATGCACAGGACAACGGGCGTGCCGCGTGATTCGGTCGTATGAAGGTCTGCAAAGTCCAGGTTCGCATTGGTGACGAGCACACCTTCGGAAAGCGTCCCCGCGATCTGGTCGAGATAGGCTCGCCCGGTCAGTGGATCTTCGTTCGTATTGCAGATGATCACGAAGTGGCCGCTGCTGCGCGCCGCGTGTTCGACCGCGAGCGCGAACTCCGGATAGAACGGATTGGCAATGCTCGACACCATCAACGCCAGCGTCGGCGCGCGGCCCTCGGCGAGCGCGCGGGCGGCCAGATGCGGGCGGTAGCCGAGCGCGTCGACGGCGTCCAGCACCCGCTGCCGGGTGCTCGCGCCGACCCGGCCGCGATTGCGCAGCACGTTCGACACCGTGGCAGGGGTGACGCCGGCGTGACGCGCAACTTCGCTAAGGGTTGTCATAATGCTTATTCAATATTTGGGATGGGTGTCCGACATTTGCATCACAGCCCAAGGCGCGGCACCATTTGCCGCACAGACAAAACGATATCGGAGACAGGTAAGGCCCCAGCGATCGGTAGCGATCGATTTTTTTCGGCCCTGCTGATTAAGCGCTTAATCTCCGACGTCGAGCCGATTAAATCACGGAGTCGATGCGATGGCGAGCATTTCGTTGAGAGGCGTGCAGAAGGCGTATGGCGACGGCGCGCTAGTGATCCGCGATGTCGATCTGGAAATAGGCGAGAACGAGTTCTGCGTGTTTCTCGGTCCGTCCGGCTGCGGTAAATCCACCTTGCTGCGGATGATCGCCGGCCTCGAAGACGTGACCGACGGCGACCTGTCGATCGCCGGCCGCCTCGTCAACGACGTCCCGGCGGCGCAACGCGGTGTGGCGATGGTGTTCCAGAGCTATGCGCTGTTTCCGCATATGACCGTGTTCGAGAACATGGCCTTCGGCCTCAAGCTCGCTAAAACCCCCAGGGACGAAATCGACCGCAAGGTGCGGGAAGCCGCGCGCATCCTGCAACTTGAGGCGCTGCTCGAGCGCCGGCCCAAAGCACTGTCCGGCGGCCAGCGGCAACGTGTGGCGATTGGCCGGGCCATCGTGCGCGAGCCGGGCGTGTTTCTGTTCGACGAGCCGCTCTCCAATCTCGACGCGACGCTGCGCGGCCAGACCCGCATCGAAATCGCGCGACTGCATAAGCAGTTCGCCAAAGCCAGCGTGGTGTATGTCACGCACGACCAGATCGAAGCGATGACGCTCGCCGACAAGATCGTGCTGCTGCATGCGGGTAAGGACACCGAGCGCTACGGCAGCATCGCGCAGATCGGCGCGCCGCTCGAGTTGTATCACCGGCCAAAGAGCCGCTTCGTCGCCGGTTTCATCGGTTCGCCGCGGATGAATTTTTTGCCGGGGCGGGTGGCGTCGATTGATCCGCAAGGCGTGGTTGTTACGCTCGATCACACTGATGAAAACGTGCGCGTGCCCGTCAGCGGCGATGGACTCAAGGCGGCGCAACCGGTCACGCTCGGCGTGCGTCCGGAACACCTCGAATTCATCGACGCGACAGCTTCTGGCAACCCACAGGACGCCGTTCTGAGCCGCACCGTATCCCTCGTCGAACAGCTCGGCGAGCACAGCTATGTCCACCTCGATCAGCCCGGCGGCGCCACGCTGATCGCCAAGGCGCCCGGCGACACACGCCTCGCGCCGGGCGACCGCGCCAGCTTGCGCGTCCCCAGCCGCGCCTGCCATTTGTTTACCGAAGACGGCTTTGCCGCCGCTTCGCTCGAATCCGTCGAACACTACGCATAGAGGACATTCGGATGCGCCTTGGAGTCTGTTATTACCCGGAACACTGGCCGGAGTCGATGTGGGAAGACGACGCTCGCCGGATGAAAGCACTCGGCATCGAGCAGGTGCGTATCGCCGAATTTGCGTGGAGCCGGATGGAGCCAACGCCTGGCGAGTACGACTGGGGCTGGCTCGATCGCGCGGTCGATGTACTCGGCGCGGCCGGTTTGCAAGTTGTCATGTGCACCCCCACCGCGACGCCGCCCAAGTGGCTGATCGACCGTCATCCGGACATTCTGCCGATCGGTGCCGATGGTCGTCCGCGCGCCTTCGGCTCACGCCGTCATTACGATTTCTCATCGCCTTCGTATTTCACCGCGTCGCAGCGAATCTGTACGGCAGTTGCGGAGCGTTACGGCAAGCACCCGGCCGTTGCCTACTGGCAGACCGATAACGAATTCGGCTGCCATCACACGGTGGTCAGCTATTCGCCGGCGGCAGTGGGGCGCTTTCGCGAGTGGCTCAAGACGCGCTATCAAACGATCGATGCGCTGAACCGTGCTTGGGGCACGGTGTTCTGGAGCATGGAGTACCGCAGCTTCGACGAGATCGACGCGCCGGTGGCGACCGTCACCGAAGCGCATCCGTCGCACCGGCTCGATTACCGGCGCTTCGCCTCCGACGAAGTGGCGCGCTACAACCGCATGCAGGTCGAGATTATCCGTGCGCATTCGCCGGGGCGGCCGGTCGCGCACAACTTCATGCAGCTCTTTACCGAGTTCGATCATTACAAGGTGTCGGCCGATCTCGACATTGCCGCATGGGACAGCTATCCGCTCGGCGCGCTCGAAGAGCAGTGGTTTGCACCGGACGTGAAAGCGCGCTGGTTGCGCAGCGGGCATCCCGACTTCGCGTCATTCAATCATGACGTGTACCGCGGTATGTCGAAGCTGCCGTTCTGGGTGATGGAGCAGCAGCCGGGCCCGGTGAACTGGGCGCAGTGGAATCCGGCACCGCTGCCCGGCATGGTGCGGCTGTGGAGCTGGGAGGCGTTTGCGCACGGTGCGGGTTGCGTGTCGTATTTCCGCTGGCGCCAGGCGCCGTTTGCGCAGGAGCAGATGCACGCTGGTTTGAATACGCCCGACAACCGGCTCGATGTGGGCGGCAACGAAGCGGCGCAGGTTGCCGACGAAATTCGCGCGGTGCTCGCCGCGAACGCCGACGCCAACGCAGCGATCCGCTCGAAGGTTGCGCTCGTCTACGACTACGAAGCGAAGTGGCTCTTCGAGATTCATCCGCAGGGCGCGGACTTTCACTATCCGCGTTTCGCATTCGAGTATTACTCGGCGCTGCGCGCGCTCGGACTGGATGTCGATATCGTGCCGGTCGATGCAGCCCTCGACGGCTATCGTTTGATCGTCGTGCCGCCGCTGCCGGTTGTGCCTGCGGATTTCGCCGCCCGGCTGGCGAGCTCGGGTGCGCAGGTCGTGCTGGGTCCTCGCACCGGTTCGAAGACGGCGGACGTGCAGATTCCGGCGAACCTGCCGCCGGGTGCGCTCGCTTCTGTGTTGCCGCTGCGTGTGTGGCGTGTCGAATCGATGCGGCCGAATGTGACCGAAGCTGTGGTGCTCGTGGATAACCAGAACTCGAGCGCGGTGGACGGCGTGGCGCGCCACTGGCGTGATTTCATCGACAGCGATACAGCGGATTCGCTCGACGTGCGTGCCCGTTTCGCTGACGGTCATTCTGCTTATGTGAAAAGCGGCGCGTTTCATTACTTCGCGAGCCTGTTTGACGATGCGCTGACGGTCCGCCTTCTGAAGCAGATCGCTGAAGAAGCGGGCGTCGAAACGACATCGCTCGGCGACACCGTGCGCTTTAGCCGTCGCGGCGCGCTGACCTACGTGTTGAACTACGGCGACCAGACGCACACGCTGGCCAATGTCGCCGACGACGCTTTCGTGATCGGCTCACGCGATATCGAACCGCAGGGTGTGGCCGTCTATCGATCGGGCAAATGATCTCATGTGCTGAACGAAGGATTCCATGCAGTAACAACAACGACGCAAAATCAAGGCTTAAAGGAGACAGCAACATGGCACTGAAACCTCGCAAGATTCTGCTGGCACTTGCGCTGGCCGCGGCCGCCGCAGGCGTGTCCGTCGTCAGCACGGCGCAGGCCGGCACGCTCGCGGTCAACATCGCATTCAAGGGCGCAAGTCAACGCGCCGTCTGGCAGTCGATCATCGACGACTTCAAGAAAACGCATCCGGGTACGGACGTGAAGGTGTCGTTCGTCGATGAAGAAGCCTACAAAGTTCAGTTGCCCGGTTGGCTCTCCACCGTCGCGCCCGATATCGTGAACTGGCATGACGGCGAGCGGATGGCGTATTACGCGCAGCGCGGCCTGTTCGAGGATTTGAGCGGCGACTGGGCGAAGAACGGCTGGAACGACATGTATGCTTCGACGAAGGAAGCGTCGTCGTATAAGGGTAAGCAGTACGCGGCACCGACCGTCTATTACTCGTGGGGCATGTTCTATCGCAAGGACCTGTTCCAGAAGGTCGGCATTACCGGCGAACCGAAAACGTGGGACCAGTTTCTCGACGACTGCAAGAAGCTGAAAGCGGCAGGCATTACGCCGATTGCCGTGGCGGGACGTGATTCATGGACGCTCGCCGGCTGGTTCGATTATCTCGACCTGCGCCTGAACGGCAACGCGTTCCATCAGAAACTGATGGCGGGCGATATCGCGTACACCGATCCGCGAGTGAAGAAGGTCTACACGACGTGGAAGCAACTGATCGACGCCGGCTATTTCATCGACAATTCGCTTTCCTACGATCTGGATGCGGTGCAGCCGTTCCTGTTCCAGGGCAAGGCCGCGATGATGCTGATGGGCACCTTTATCACGGGTGGCTTCCCGCCGAACGTCAAGCCGGAAATGGGCTACTTCCAGTTCCCGATCATCGACGCGAACGTGCCGACCGCCGAAGACGGTCCGGTTGAATCGCTGCATATTCCGTCGAAGGCGAAGAACAAGGCGGATGCGCATGCGTTCCTTGCATTCGTCCAGACACCGGAAAATGGCGCGAAGCTGGCGGCCGGGCTCGGCTCGCTGTCGGCGAACAGCAAATCGCCGGAACCTGAGGATCCGATTTCGAAGATCGGCTTCCAGATTCTCGCGAATACGAAGGGCGGCATTGCGCAGTTCTACGATCGCGACATGACGAAGGAAATGGCCGATGAAGGGATGAAGGGGATGCAGCAATTCATCTCCGATCCTTCGAAGCTCGACGAGGTGCTCGCGCAACTCGAGCAGACGCGTAAGCGGATCTATAAGAAGTGAGCGGTAGCGGCTCGGTCGTAGGTTCTGGCTTGGGCCGCTACTTGTTGCATCAGATTGGCAACTATGTTGCATGGGACCAGAGTACGGCACTAAAGCGCCCACGCTGGTCGACAGCTTTGCATGGGACCAGAGTAACGCGCCAAAGCGCGAACCTTGGTCGACAGCTTTGCATGGGACCAGAGTAACGCGCTAAAGCGCGAACTCTGGTCGACAGGAGATTGATTGTGTCGCATTCCGTCACCCGTCACACCGTCGGCGGCCCTGCCGAACCGGGCGGTCCTGGCTTGCCCGGTTCGGGCGTGCCGGCCTCGGGCGGTGCATTGCGCGGCGGGCCGCCTGGCGCGGCGCGCCGGCGCCGTCCGTCGCCGACCGCGCGTCGGCAGCGGCGAGCCGCTTTCCTGTTTCTCGCGCCGGCCTGCGTGATGGTGGCGATCTACGTCGTGTGGCCGATCATTTCGACCATGCGCCTGAGTTTTTTCAACTGGGATGGGATGACTGACCCATCCTTCGTCGGCCTCGCAAACTACATCGAGTTGTTCCATACGCCGACGTTCTACACGGCGCTGAAGAACAACCTCATCTGGCTGCTGCTGTTCCTGCTTGCGCCGCCGATGGGGCTCGCCGTCGCGCTCTATCTGAACCAGGCCGTGGCCGGCATCCGCATCGTCAAATCGCTGTTCTTCGCGCCGTTCGTGCTGTCGGGCGTGGTGGTTGGCCTGATCTTTTCGTGGTTCTACGACCCGACCTTCGGCTTGCTTGCAGTGATTCTCGGGCACGGCGTGCCGGTACTCGGCGACCCGCGGTACGCGACCCTCGGGATCGTGTTCGCCGCGCTGTGGCCGCAAACCGCGTATTGCATGATTCTTTATCTAACCGGTCTGACGTCGCTGAACGCCGAGCAGATCGAGGCGGCGCGCATGGAAGGCGCGCGCGGCTGGTCGATGTTGTGGCACGTGATCCTGCCGCAATTGCGGCCGACCACGTTTATGGCAATCGTCGTCACGGTGATCGGCGCGTTGCGCAGCTTCGATCTGATTTCGGTGATGACAAGCGGCGGACCGTTCGAAAGTTCGACCGTGCTCGCGTACTACATGTACGACCAGGCGATCAAGTACTACCGCATCGGCTACTCCGCGGCGGTGGCAGTTGTGCTGTTCGCCATCATGCTGGTGTACATCGTCTATCACCTGCGCCGCATGCTGCGCACCGAGCAATAAGGAGCCGATCATGTTTCCAATCCCGATCGACAAATGGAAGCCGGTGACGCGCCGCGCGTACAAACTGACCTTGCCGCTCGCGCTGCTGATCTGGTTGCTGCCGATGATCGCGGTGCTCGTGACGTCGGTGCGCTCGACGGAAGAATTGAGCGAAGGCAACTATTGGGGCTGGCCAAAGCACTTCGCGATGTTCGATAACTATCGCGAGGCATTGACGACTTCGCCGATGCTGCATTACTTCTGGAACAGCGTGCTGATTACAGTGCCGGCTGTGGTGGGTTCGATTGCGCTTGCGGCGATGGCGGGATTCGCGCTGGCTATTTATCGGTTTCGCGGAAATTCGACCTTGTTTGCGACCTTTGTTGCGGGCAATTTCGTGCCGGTGCAGGTGTTGATGATTCCGGTGCGGGATCTGTCCTTGCAGCTCGGTCTGTTCAATACGGTGAGCGCACTGATTCTGTTCCATGTGTCGTTTCAGACTGGATTTTGTGCGCTGTTTCTGCGGAACTTCATCAAGCAGTTGCCGTTTGAACTGGTCGAGGCGGCGCGGATCGAGGGCGCCAATGAGTGGACTGTGTTCTTCAAGATCGTATTGCCGTTGATTCGTCCCGCGCTGGCGGCGCTGGCGATTCTCGTGTTCACGTTCGTGTGGAATGACTACTTCTGGGCGCTGTGTCTGACGCAAGGTGACGATGCTGCGCCGATTACCGTAGGTGTCGCGGCGTTGAAAGGGCAGTGGACCACGGCGTGGAATCTGGTTTCGGCGGGGTCGATTCTTGCCGCGTTGCCGTCGGTCGCGATGTTCTTTGCAATGCAGAAGCATTTCGTGGCGGGGCTGACGTTTGGGGCGACGAAGGGGTGAAGTTGGCGTTGGTAGAAACTCAACGCACAATCTTCTTCGGGCTAGCTCACATTGAAATGTACGCGGATGTCCTGTCGGCTTTCGACCGGATGTCCCGCTTGCATCGCCGGAAAGAACCGCCATTTACGGAGCGTTTCGAGCAGGATTTGATTGAGGCGCGGATTGGAGGTCGGCTTGATGAGTTCGACATCGACCGAGCCGTCAACGTGAATGGCGAAACGAGCGATCGCGACGGTTTGATACGCCTGGTCACGTAAATCATCAGGGAGTTCCGGCAACGGTTGAGCAATGGCGCGCGCGGTTGCGTCGCCGGACGACGTGGCCGATGGCGTGGCGTTTGCTCTTTCTTCGGAAGAGGGACCGGCAGCACGAGCGGGCGGTTCGGCTGCTGGCTTTGGCTCTTGAGCCGTTGGCGCCGACTGCGCGGGCGTAGCGCTCTGTGTCGATCGCACATCCGGCTTCGATGGGACAGGTGGTGTCGTGCGTGCTTGTGCTGGCACGTGAGGGCGCGGATCGGCCGGATGTTGTGGCTTTGCCGGTGCGATCGGAGCCGCAGAAGGATTCGCAACCGGAGCCTTCGGCGGATCGAGTTCTACCACCCGCATCTCGAGTGGCTTATCAGGCACACGTACAGACGGCGACGTACCCAACCAACTCCCCAACTGAAACAGAAAACCGATCCACACGACTAGCGCGACCAGGATCGCTAGCGCAATCCGCATCCGCGGAGAATCGTCCACAGTGGCCGTGAGGCGCATCCGGCTACTCACGACGCACGGCGATCAAAAACCGCTCAGCGCCCGCGCGGCGCGCGGCCAGCATCGCCTGAACGACCACGCCGTGGCCCGCTGCATCGTCAGCGGCGATCACAACATTGCCGTCCGCTTGCAGCAGGCGTTTTACCGTCGGTTCGACCTGATCGAGATGAACGGACTGATGGTTCACGAATACCTCATTGCTACTGTCCACCGAAATAGTCAGCGGTTCATGTGCCGCCATCTTTTGCGCGCTGCCGGCAGGGAGATTGACCTTGAGTGCATCGAGCCGCTGCATCGCAAGCGATGCGAGCATGAAGGTCGCCAGCAGAAAGAACATCACATCGATCATCGGAATGATTTCGATGCGACCGCGCTTAGCCGCGCGCGAGCGCTTGAACTTCACGGCTGCGCTCCCACGGACGTGTCAGCAACGGCAAGGCGGATTTCGCTGAGCCGCGCATTCGCGAACGACTCGAGTTCATCCATGAGTCGTTCGAGCCGGCGGGAAAAATAGTTGAACGCAAAGAGCGCGAACAACGCGACGACGAGACCGATCGCGGTTGCCACCAACGACTGTGCCACGCCGCCGGTCACGCCACCTGGATCGACGAGACCATCGCCACCGAACAACTGGAACGAATGCATCATGCCGACGATGGTGCCCAACAGACCCAACAGAGGCGCCGCCGTCACGATGGTTTCCAGCACCCAGAAACCTTTGCTCATGTCGCGTTCGATTTGCGCGGCGACCGATTGCGCTTTCGCCTCGCGTAGCCACAGCGGTACAGAAGGATCAGGCGCCCACGGCGCGCTCATCCGTCTGAACGCGTTCTGACTGGAGACATCCTTCAATCTGCCGGCCCAATCAAGGGCTGAACCGGCCGCCGCAATCTCGTGTGTGCCACGCAGCGTGCCCGACAACCGGCCAAAACGCAGAAAGACATAGGCCCGGTCGAGGGCAATGGCGACGGCCAGAATAGCGAGTATCGTCAGCGGATAGATGACCCATCCACCTACGCGTACTGCCGCTAGAACGCTTGTCCAATCTTGCATGCTCTACCTCTTCGTAGCTGGACAGAATCAGAAGTGCTTGGTGACGCCGGCGTAGACGGCGAAATGCGGGCCGTACTGCGGTGCGCCGACACCGATACCCGACCCGTCGCGCAACTCATAGACGCGGTTGAATGCGTTAATCACGACGAGGCGCGCATCGAATTTGCCGATGAGCGGTTGATTAAAGTGCTGTATCACCCCGAGATTGACTTGCGCGTAGAGCGGCAGTCGATCCGTGTTCGCAAAGCCGCTGCGCAAACCGCTTCCGACGAGTCCGTCGAACGTGAAGGTCGTTCTGCCGAGATCGTATGTCCCGCCGAACGACGCGGTGATGCGTTGGTCGTGATCCAGATAGACCCAGTGATTGTTGATATAGGCGAGTTCCGCCGGATCGAAATTGAACTGCGCGGAATCGATCTGCGTGCCCTGCGCGCGGCTCCACGCGAGATTCATGTACGCGGATACGTTGTCCTGTTTGTAGTTGGCCGTGAACTCGACCCCATACACACGCCCCTCCCTGTAGTTGAATGGCGTGAAGATAAGCGCGGAGCCGAACTGTCCTTCATCGAGCAGGTTCGCCGACTTCTTGTAGTAAGCGTCGAGCCCGACCGTCACGTTCGATCCAAGACGCTGCGTCACACCGAGATCGAAATAATGGCTGCGCTCCGGTTGCACCTGATCGTTCTGGTTCGATGGACTCTGGTTGGTCGTGCCATTGAAGCGGCTGATGGTCGAGCCGGACACCAGTTCGAACGCGGGCGGCGTGAAATAGCGCGCGTAACCGGCATGGAGCGTCGTGGCCGGCGTCAGCGCATAGACGAGACCGATGCGTGGACTAAGCTGGCTTGCGCTGACATATTCGTCCATCTTGTCGTAGCGCAGACCATAGTTCAGCGTGAGCTTGTCCGTGATCTTCCACTCGTCCTGTACGTAGGCGCTGTACAGATAACCGGTCTTGCTGCTGGAGTCCTGAATATTGAAGGGCTGATCGGAAAGCTGGTTGCCGTTGCTGTCCGTCGCGAATACGTTGACGCTGTCGTTGAACACGGCATGTTCTTGCTGGAAGAAGATACCCGCCCGCACCGTATGCTTATCGTTCAACCGCCAGGTCGTGTCTACCTGTGCGCCATTGGCCGAGTTGCTGTGAAAATCCTGCGACGCCACGCCGTTAAACAGGAGATCGCCGACCGGATCGGGATTGAATTGCGTCCGCGTGTAGCGAGTGAACAGGGCAACCTGATAGTCGAGTGCGCCACCATTGGTGCCCTGGAGGGCCACCACCGCGAAGTTGTTCAACTCCGATTGCGTTTCGTTCAGTTGGCTCGAATCGAACGTGTTGCTGCCGTTGAGTGTGAAGTTGGTCGGCAAGCCGGGTGTGTTGGGAATCTCGAACTGGTTGCTCGTCGTGCCGAACATCACGCTCACGCGGGTGAGCGGGTTGATGATGTACGACATGTAACCGAACGCGTCGCCTTGACGGGTGTGATCGTGAATCGCGTTGGCACTCGCAGTGGGATTCTCGATCCCGAGGTTGTTCATGCCGAGCGAACCGCTGAAGTAGTAGCTGAACGGCCCTTCACTGCCGAATACATCCGCGCTGGTCTTGATCGTCTGATGGCTGCCGCCGAACACGTCGATGGACCCGCCGTTGCCGGCATCGCCTGTCTTCGTGCGGATGTCCACCACGCCGGCCGTGCGGTAGCCGTATTGCGCCGGTAACGCGCCGGTGAGCAGGTTCACCTGGTCGATGATGCGAGTGTCGAGTGCCTGGCCGAAACCGCTGATTGGCTCGGGAATGATGATGCCGTTGATGCGGTACTGCAGATTCGCGTGATCACCGCGCACGTGCAGTTGTCCGTACGAGTCGCTCGCCACGCCGGGCGCCTGGAGCAACACCTGGTTCAACGGCGTGTCTTGCCCCGCGGGCAGCGCATTGATATCGGCCTGGCTGAAACGGTACACGCTGCTGCCGGTTTCCGGCAGTAGTCCGTTGCGGGCTCGATCGAGACGCTTTGCGTTCACCTGAACGTCGAGCGTGTCGCTTTGAGCGAGTTTGACGCTTACTGCGCTTTCTGCACCTGCTGTCGTGGTCGTCACGCTGCTGCCGCTCGCAAATCCCGGTGCCGTAACCACGATCGCGTAAGTGCCCGGCGTCACATGGCCGATCGCAAAACGGCCGTCCGCATCCGTCTTTGCCTCATTGACCGCGGCGCCGCTTGCGTTCTGAACGCTCACGGTCGCGTTCCGGACGGGCTTGCCTACTGCGTCGGTGACGGCGCCTGTTACCGAACCTTCGTCGGGCGCGGCATGGGCGTGAGCGGCGATAGCGAACAGCAGCAGGGCTGCATGGGAGACACGCGTGCGGTTTTTCATCGTTATTTATTCAGGGTGAGCACTGGGTGGATGTGTTTTCTGTCTTGCCGCCGTTTTTCCAGGACCAAATACGGATGACCAGGCGTGCGCCGACCGGTCCCGATCAAGCGGGCACCTTGTCGTCATTCGTCACGAGGAATGTTATATCATTACATCGCAAAACAAAAATGACAACCCAATGGAGGGCACGGCGAGCGATTGGGGAAAGCGAGGAGGGGCGTTTTACGCGTGAGGGGCGGCTCGGATTCGGACCGCCGCAATCGTTCGGCGCGAGGGGAGGGACGCTCGCGCGCGGCGATTTCGACGAACAGTTTGCCTGTCGCCGCCGATGACCCGCGTGCCGCGAAGTCATCTGCGAGCGTTCAGGCGTTCACATCAACCGGCCTGCGGACTCAATGTGCAAAGCCGTTGCTCTTGATATGTGCAGACAGTTTCGCGATATCCAGACTGCCCCATCCGGTCGGATAGTCCCAACCGGTTCCCGCCTTGTAACCATAGCCGCCGTAGCCGTTGTTACCCGATTTCACGTCGTGCACCAGCGAAGGCGTCGAGCTAATGGCGCTGTAAAAGCTGGCTGCGGGGAAGCCCAGGCTGTTCGAATTCGCGGTCTGCAAACGTGCCCACAGTCCGACGAAGATCGGCGAAGCGAGGCTCGTCCCGCCAATCTGCTGCAGCTGACCGTAGTTGTAAATCAGTGCACCGGTGCTCTGCGCCGCGTCGAAGGAGATGTCGGGCAGCAGGCGCTGGCTCGGCGTGCCGCTCACCGCCGATTGCCACGACGGCTTCGCCTCGTACACGCTGTAGCCGCCGCCGGTCGCCCAGAGCTTGCCGTTGCTGTCGAGCCCTTCATTCCAGACGGTTTCGCTCGAGTAGGCGCCTGCTGACGTCGTGTAAAGTGTCGTGCCGCCGACGGCGATCACATTCGGCGACGAGGCCGGCCACGATACCGAATAGGTGCTGCCGTCCGGGTAGCCGCGGTTGTTGCACTCGTACACGCCCTCATCGCCGGACGACACCGAGAAGGTTTGCCCTTGTGCAGCCGCCGTCGAGAAGATGCGGTCTTCGGCCTGCAGCGTGCCGTCCGCGTTGGCATCGGCTTCACACCAGCCGAGCGACACGTTGATCACCTTCGCGACGTTATCGGACACCGCCTGATTGAACGCCTGCGTGAGGCCGGTGTTGCCGGACGCGCTTTGATCGGCCATATAAAACAGTAGTTGCTGCACGGCGCCGCCTGCGGAACCGACAATCGACTGGCTGTCGAGGTCCCATTCACCCTGGCCGTCCTGATCGTCGCTGTAGTCGCCATTCGACGACCCGGTCTGGATCGTCTGTGTGTTGACGGGCGCGAGACCGTTCGCGCTGGTGAACTGCTGGAGATCCTGCAGCGTCTGCGAGACGCCGCCGATCGTGATGATGCCGACCGTCGTGTTCGCCGCGGTGGGCGCGCTGCTGGCGTCGTAGATCGTCGGGAATTCGGTCGGATTGTGACCCTTGGCCGTACCGGCGGCCAGCGTCTTCGCGGCGGAACGCTCGCCGACCTTCAGCATCGGATGGGCTCGCGCGACGTTCTGCAAGCCGAGCACCGAACCGACTATTTCGCCGAGATCCTGCGGCACTTGTGCCGGCGCCGTGTTCGCGTAGCCGGCCTTGCCGTTCAACTGGTAGCGAACCAGCGGCGTATTGAAGGCCGCTTTGACTGCACCGGCGCTGCCGTCGGCGGAAATCAGCAGACGGTTCGGCGCGACGTGAATGTTAACGAAGCCGTTCTTCCGCAAATGCGCGACGACGGCCTGCACTTGCGCTTCGGTCGGCGCGTACTGCGAGAGGAATTGCTGACGCTTGAGGAATTTG
This sequence comes from Paraburkholderia sp. SEWSISQ10-3 4, assembly GCF_030464785.1. Taxonomy (NCBI): domain Bacteria; kingdom Pseudomonadati; phylum Pseudomonadota; class Betaproteobacteria; order Burkholderiales; family Burkholderiaceae; genus Paraburkholderia; species Paraburkholderia sp. SEWSISQ10-3 4. The sequence goes on along the minus strand of NZ_JALPRI010000006.1, from coordinate 225,590 downwards.
CCGAACTGCGCGTTGCCCGGCTGGTTGACTGCCTGCGCGAATTGCTTCAGTTGCGCCTCATCGCGAAGCTTGAGACTGACCACGACATGTGCGGTCTCGCCGGCGGCGAGTTCGAGCAGCGGCGTCGCACTGCGCGCCTCGACCTGGGAGGGCGTCACAAACGCCTTCGTGTCGGTGGGCGCCCACAGCGTGGACGCAGGTGATGCGCCGAACGCGGCGAACGAAGCAATAGCGAGAGGCAAAGCAACGACCGCGTAACGGTTTAGACAAAGGACCGTCTGTTTTGCGGCTGACGACTTCATGTGACCTCCTGAGATAACAGCGCAACGAGACGCCGAATCTTCCGGTGGCTGTTTCCGGTCGAGTCAAATAAATAGGAATTTCGTCTGGAAGCGCTGTTCTGAACGGTTAATAGGGGCACTCAGTTAAATCCGTGAGCGCCGCCAAATTACCGTTCATTACAGATTATCGGTACCTATCAGAATAGATAGTTGAGAGGGAGGGGAAGTCGCGACTGAACGAGGGTGGTTGCTTGAAAATATTATTATTATCAGTCGGTTATGGAGCCGTTGATTGTTCGACAAACCTAAGTGCATGGCGCACTGCAATGGAGGCAGGACTCTAATTGATTTAATGACGCTGCCGCGTAGTCATTAATTACAAAATCATTTCTTTATGCTAATTCGATAATGATGCGTCGGGATTTGAGTAATTTTCAATTAAAAGGCATGTCTGTTAAATTGGAATTAATTGGGCTGTATCGTCAAAGGGAAATCAAAAAGCGATGCGGCCTGTGACCGGGTTGTTAGAACGGACGGACGCCTCATAAGGCCACCGTCCGCTCGCCCCCGGCATAGGCATTCGACAGCCAGCCAGTCATTCGTTGAATCCCAAACCACTTCCAGAAGCGCATCGTCAGCGGTTAGCTGCCGAAGTACGGCGAGCAGAAGCTTACGGGGCCGACACACGCCGGCATCGCCGCGCCTGCTGAACGAGCGGGCGTGCTGGACGAACGTTGGCCTGCCGCCGTCGAACCCGACATCGCCGGACCTTCGCCACTCGTGTTCATTTTCAGACGTGCGGCCTGCTGCGCGAAGATCGGGCTAATCTCGGGATACGACGTATCGGTCACGAGGTTCGAGCCGTTAGCTTCTGCCTGAACCAGTTCCTGACGCACTTCCGCGCGGGTCTTTTCCTGCGCCGATGCCTGGGTGACTGCGCCGGCCGACGCAAGGAGGATCATCGAAAGGGTCACTGCAAGATTGAGCTTCATTTGGATGCCTAATTAAGGTTGGTTGAATCTAACGATCTATGTGATTGAGAACTACGTCTTTACCTGTCCACCAATGTGATCTACGTACTGCTGAAGCTGCGCAGAAGCGTTTCTGCTTTCGCTCGTAGACCGTCTGTTTGCTGCCGTCCACATAAGGGCAAACACATCGCCGGGCGGCTTATTCCAGATTTTTTCTGCAGCCCCGGTGGAATGGTACAAAACTTACATTTGCCTGAAGGCGCAGACGAAACCCTGTACGCCACCGTACCGACTTCCCCCTCCTACGCGAGCACCGTCGTTACAAGCCCTCTGCTTTTCTCCGTCACCGCGGATCGAAACAGTTTCGTGTGACAAGGCTTCCCTGACCGATTTGTGCGCCATCCCCATTTCGCCCGGAGCGGCCAACCGCTTGATCGAACCGATCACGCGGAATGCCATGTCACGCCCGGCGCAGCAGGGGCGCCGCCACGAGCGCAACACATCTATCAAGCACGCACGAAAGCGTGCAAGGGACACAAAATGTCAACCAGCGATTCGATTCTGGAGGAGCCGCAAGCCTTCCTTCCTCACGCCAGCGTGGCGGCTTACGCCGCGATCTCCGGCATGGATGCCTACCGCGCGTTGGTCGCCGAAGCTGAGCGCGATTACACAGGATTCTGGGCGCGTCTCGCGCGCGAAACGCTCGAGTGGAAAAAGCCGTTTTCTACGGTTCTCGATGAATCGCGCGCGCCGTTCTATGAATGGTTCAACGACGGCACCCTCAATGCGTCCTACAACTGCCTCGACCGTCACGTCGAAGCCGGCAACGGTGAGCATGTTGCGGTGATCTTCGAAGCCGACGACGGCACCGTCACGCACGTCACCTACCAGCAATTGCTCGAACGAGTGAGCCGCTTTGCCAACGCTTTGCGAACGCGCGGCGTGAAGAAAGGCGACCGCGTCGTGATCTACATGCCGATGTCGATTGAAGGCATCGTGGCAATGCAGGCGTGCGCTCGCATTGGCGCGACGCATTCCGTCGTGTTCGGCGGCTTTTCGTCGAAGTCGCTCAATGAACGGATCGTCAACGTGGGCGCGATCGCGCTGGTGACCTGCGATGAACAGATGCGCGGCGGCAAGGCGCTGCCGTTGAAGAGTATCGCGGACGAGGCCCTTGCGCTGGGCGGCTGCGAAGCGGTGAAAAGCGTTATCGTCTATCGGCGCACGGGCGGCAAGGTTGCGTGGCACGAAGGGCGCGACCTGTGGATGCACGAGCTCACAGAAGCCGCAGCCGACACGTGCGAGCCCGAATGGGTCGGCGCGGAACATCCGCTCTTTATTCTGTATACGTCTGGTTCGACGGGGGTGCCCAAAGGTGTGCAGCACAGCACGGGCGGCTTCCTGATGTGGGCCGCGCAGACCATGAAGTGGACCTTCGATGCGAAGCGCAGCGACGTATTCTGGTGTACCGCCGACATCGGCTGGATCACTGGCCATAGCTACATCGCGTACGGCCCGACAGCGATCGGCGCGACCCAGGTCGTGTTCGAAGGCGTGCCCACCTATCCGAACGCCGGCCGTTTCTGGGAGATGATCGCGAAACACCGCGTCACGGTGTTCTACACCGCGCCGACCGCGATCCGTTCGCTCATCAAGCTTGCCGAGTCCGATCCCAAAGTTCATCCGGACCGTTACGACCTGTCAACATTGCGTTTGCTCGGCACAGTCGGCGAGCCGATCAACCCGGCCGCGTGGACGTGGTTCTACGAACACGTCGGCCATAGCCATTGCCCTGTCATCGATACCTGGTGGCAAACGGAAACGGGTGGCCACATGATCGCGCCGATGCCGGGCGCGACGCCACTGGTGCCGGGTTCGTGCACGCTGCCGCTGCCTGGCATCATGGCCGCGGTCGTCGACGAAACCGGGCAGGATGTGCCGAACGGGCAGGGCGGCATTCTCGTCGTCAAACGGCCATGGCCGTCGATGCTGCGCGGCGTCTGGGGCGATCCGGAGCGCTATAAGAAGAGTTACTTCCCCGAAGAACTCGGCGGCAAGCTGTACCTCGCCGGCGATGGCGCGGTGCGTGACGAGGACACCGGCTACTTCACGATTACCGGCCGTATCGACGATGTGCTCAACGTGTCAGGCCACCGGCTCGGCACGATGGAGATCGAGTCGGCGCTCGTCGCGAACCCGCTGGTGGCGGAAGCCGCGGTCGTCGGCCGTCCCGACGAGACGACCGGCGAAGTCGTCGTCGCGTTCGTGGTGTTGAAGGGCGAGCGGCCGACCGGTGACCAGGCGATCAGAATCGCGACCGAACTGCGCAACTGGGTCGGCAAGGAGATCGGGCCGATCGCGAAGCCCAAAGAAATCCGCTTCGGCGAGAATCTGCCGAAAACGCGCTCGGGCAAGATCATGCGCCGCTTGCTGCGCTCGCTGGCGGCCGGCGAAGAAATTACCCAGGACGTATCCACGCTGGAAAATCCGGCGATTCTCGATCAGCTCGGGTGATGGTTCGCGAAGGTCGCGAGATTGCCGGAACGCTTTTTATCTTCAGGAGCAGGCCATGGCCAGCGCACCGATTCGAACCACGCTTGCGAACCCCGCGCCACTGGGTCTCGCCGGTTTTGCATTGACAACGTGGCTGCTCAGCATGATCAACGCCGGCTGGTTTTCGGGCGAGTCGATGGGCCTCGTGCTCGCTTGCGCGCTCGCTTACGGCGGGACCGCGCAGGCCATTGCCGGGATGATGGAGTTGCCGCGCGGCAATACCTTCGGCGCGACGGCCTTTCTAAGTTATGGCGCGTTCTGGTGGTCGTTTGCACTGTTCGTGCTTTTTTTACACGACAAGGTGCCGCCCGCGTTCGTCGGTTGGTATCTGTTTCTTTGGGGCGTCTTCACGTTTTATATGTGGCTGGCGACCTTTCGCTCGCCTCGCGCGCTGCAGTTCATCTTTCTGGCGCTCTGGATCACCTTCGGCCTGTTGGCTGGAGGAGAGTGGACGGGTTCAGGCCTGGTGCGGATGGCGGGCGGCTATATGGGACTCATCACCGCGGCGTTGGCGTTCTATCTGTCCGCAGCCGACGTGATCAACGAGGTGCACGGGCGAGTGGTTCTGCCGGTCGGCGATCCACGGGTGCTTAGCCGGCATGCTGTGGCGCTCTGATAGACCAGTTGGGCGGCGCGCGCAAACCGCGAGCGTCGAACACGCACCACGTTGCGTTGAGCAGGCACGAGGCAAAACTTTATGAACCTGTCGGGAAGAGTGGACGGCGATGGCTGGACGGTCACGGCTTGTGCACGCGAAAGCGGCACTGAATTTGGCTGTCTGATCGGTACGAGCGTTGCCGCGCCGGATGGTGTGGTCGTGCGTGAATTCACGCACGACCGAAACTTCAGCACGCCGCAGGAGGCCGTGCTGGACGGCCTGAAGCAGGGCATGTCGTGGGTGGATCTGACGACCTCGAATACGATTTGCGCTGCCTGAGCGCGCCGTATTTCCCACCCTCGACGCGACGTCGAGCGCCCCGGCTCTCTAGTGCGGCGGCATCTCATACATCACAGCGGCAACGTCGGTATGCCCCGGTTTGGCCGACTCCACGTGCGTGGTTTGCGCCTGGCGACTCGGTATCAGCAATACCGGACAGCACGCACTGCGCACCACGCGTTCGGCGACGCTGCCGAGAAACAGACGCTTGAAGCCGCGCCGGCCGTGCGTGCCGAGCACCAGCAGGTCCGCATTGAATTCGTTGGCCGTGATGCGGATGCGCTCCGAAATATCCTCGCCTATCGGCTCGACGTCGACCATCCGCGGCGTGCCGGCCACGTTTTCGTGTTTCATGCGCGCCAGTGCGTCTGCCAGCAGCCGTTTGCCTTCTTCCACGAACGCGTCATGCAGGATCGTCGGATCGTAGCCGGAGGCGTCGTACGCCATCAGCGGATTGTCGACGACATAGAGCGGCTGCAGTTGCGCGCCGCTCTCGCTCGCGAGTTGCAAAGCGGCGTTGAATGCATGCTCGGACGTGTCGCTGCCGTCGATCGCTACCAGAATGTGTTTATACATATCAGCCTCGAAGAGATTGTTCAAAGAGTTGCCGTGTCAACTTAAACGGCTCTCAGATCGGGTAGCAGGCGGTCGAATTCCCGCCTCACCACGCCGTAGCATTCGCACACGCGTTCCTCCAGACCCGACCGGTCGACCACTTCGATATGGCCATAGCTGTAACGGATCAAGCCCGCGTCCTGCAGCTTCATGGCCGCTTCGGTGACACCGGACCGGCGTACGCCGAGCATGTTGGCAATCAACTCCTGGGTCATCTTGAGTTCGTTCGACGGCAAGCGGTCGATACTCAACAGCAACCAGCGGCACAGTTGCTGATCGATCGTATGATGCCGGTTGCAGACGGCCGTTTGCGCCATCTGCGTGATGAGCGCCTGCGTGTAACGCAGCAGCAAGCGTTGCACCGGGCCGGCACGATGAAACTCTTCTTTCAGAATGCGCGCGTCGAGCCGGTATGCCTTTCCGGCGCTTTGCACGACCGCGCGGCTAGGCGTTGTTTCGCCGCCCATGAAGAGCGCGATACCGATCAACCCCTCATTGCCGACAATTGCGATCTCAGCCGACGAGCCGTCTTCCATCACATAGAGCAGCGAGACGATCGCGGTGGTGGGGAAGTAGACATAGTCGAGCCGGTCACCCGATTCGTAGACGACCTCCCCGAGCGGCATATCGAGCGCGATGAGATGCGGTGCGATGCGTTCCCACTCTGCTTTCGGCAGCACGGAAAGCAGATGGTTATCTTTCGGTTGATGTGTGGTCAACATGAACCACCCCACAGTGTCCTGCCGAAAAACGACCTCGTATTCGCAGAACTGACTTGAAAAGTTTTCAGGTCCTCCTGACGGGGCGGTTGCGAAATCGACTGGAAAGCGGTTTGGAAATCGCCGGTGCATACAGGGCCAGCAACCATTCTGGCACGCTTCGTGGTGCGCGTCTGTACGGTGGCGTTCACGTCTTGAGCGCATGGCTCATGCAACCCAGCTGACAGCCATCGCGATGACCGTAATCGCCATCACACCGGTAGCAATCCAGCCGAGGACGCGCAGCACCAGCGGCAACGTGAAGCGCGACATGATGCCGGTTCGCATCGACAGATGCATCATGACGATCATGACCGGCACGGCGACCACCCCATTGAGCACTGCGCTCCAGAAGAGCGCCTTGACCGGGTCTATCGAGGTGAAATTCAAGCCGACGCCGATCGCTGTCGCCGCGGCGATCACGCCGTAAAACGCCTTCGCCTGCAGCGGCAGACGGGCCAGACCGACCCGCCATGCGAACAGTTCGCCCACTGCGTAGGCACCCGAGCCGGCCAGTACCGGCAGCGTCAACAAACCGGTGCCGATAATGCCTGCCGCGAAAATGGCAAACGTGAACGGTCCCGCGACCGCTCGCAGCGCTTCCGCTGCCTGAGCCGACGTCTGGATATCGTTGAGCCCGTGAGCATGCAAGGTCGCTGCTGTGGTCACGACGATAAAGAACGCGATGGTATTCGACAGCGCCATGCCGAGATAGGTGTCGATGCGGATTCGCGTGAATTCGGCAGGGGCTTCCCACGGTGCGTGAGTGAGCGGATGGGCGCCGGGCCGTTCCAGTTCGTCTTCGACTTCCTGTTCGGCCTGCCAGAAAAACAGGTAAGGGCTGATCGTGGTACCCATGACAGCGACGATGGCCACGATGTAATCCGGCTTGGCCGAGAGCGGCGGCCAGATCACCGCCCAGCCCACCTGGGTCCATGGCACTTTGACGACGAACGCGCAGATCACATAGCTGAAGAGCGACAGGCACAGCCATTTGAGTATCGACACATAGCGCGAGTAACGCGTAAAAACTTCGAGCGCTACCGAGAGAAGGCCGAAACCGCAGACATAGAGCAGCGCGGGGCCCGAGATCAACAGCTTGAGCGCCGCGCCCATCGCGCCGAGGTCCGCGCCCAGATTGATGATGTTCGCAATCAGCAGCAGACTGACGACGCTGGTGGAAAGCCAGCGCGGATAGTGCCGCCGCAAATTGCCGGCGATGCCGCAACCGGTCACGCGCCCGATGCGCGCACTGATTTCCTGGATCGCGGCCATCAGCGGGTAGCTGAACAGCAGGGTCCACGCGAGGCCATAGCCGAATTGCGCGCCGACCTGCGAATAGGTGGCGATGCCGCTCGGGTCGTCGTCGGAGGCGCCGGTGATAAGGCCGGGCCCCATCACCTGAAGCAGTTTCGGGCGAGTCGGCTGCTTGACCGGATCGCGGGTTAGCGTATCCATGGCCGGGAGCTCCTGGTGGCGGGCGCGACCGCCACCACCTGTCGGATGGTTGCGGGGCCGCCGGTTCGGTCGTTACCACGCCTTCATGCGCAGTGCGGCCGGCGTGACACGGGCCGCCAGCGCGCTTCTTTTGCTGATGTGCGGCGTGTCTATCCGAGGGTGCGCCGGTTTGCCGATGCAGTCGGTACGGTGTCGTACCACGCTACCCGGCTGCCTACTCTGCATGTGCCCGGTGAAGCTAGCCCTAACGAAAAATCTCGGCGATGAGGTTGGCCACCGTGCGGATCCGCTCGCTATCGCGTAGAGCGGGATGCAGCACCATCCACACATCCTGGTCGAGCGCCTTGATATGTTTCTCGATGCAGACGAGATCGCTCGTGGTGTCGCCCGCGAGTTGGGCAAGCACGCCGAGCCCGGAGCCGCCCAGCACGCCGTCGAATACGCCCATGCCATAGCTGCTTCGAAGCGAAGGCGCAGGCGCGCCGGGCAGGGTTTTCAGCCATTGCGTGGCCGGGTGATCGGGTTGCCGGTCGTCATAACCAACGAACGACAGCTTGTCCCACTCCTTCCGGGTAATTGCTGCCTTGTGGCGCAGATAGTAGTCGCGCGAACCGAACAGCCCGAAGCGGATCCGGCCGATGCGCCGGACATACAGATCGCCCTCGTCAGGGCATTCGGACCACAGCGCGATGTCAGCTTCGCGGCGGGCAAGGCTATACGGCCGCCGCGACGTCAGCACCTCGATAGCCAAGCCGGGCAGCCGGTCCTGGAACGACCCGAGCAATTTAAGCAAAATGTAAGATGGCCATTCGACGGCGTTGATCCGCACCGTGCCGTGAGTCGCTGCGCCGCCCGTCACGTCCGCGGCACGCTCGATCTGGTGGGCCAGATCCTCCATCTGCTCGGCCCAGGCCAGCACGCGCGCGCCGAATGCCGTCACCGTACAGCCCGACGGAACCCGGTCGATAAGCGGCTCGCCCAGCCGCCGTTCAAGCTCGGTCAGGCGGCGTGACAGGGTGGGCGGACTCAGATCGCATGCCGTCGCGGCGGCTCGCATCGTGCCGCCGCGGGCGATCGCCACCAGAATCCGCAGGTCGTCCCAGTCAACGTGTTCCATTTTTGAAACGCTCGATTTTGAAATTAGGCATAGCATAACGTGGATCGCGAGGATAGCATTGGACCTGGCCATACTCGTCCCAGCATCTGGCAAAGAAACCCGAGGGCTTCATTGGCAACTGGCGGCAAGTGTGGTGAACCTGCCCATCACACGACTCAACGGCTATCAGTCACTACGTAGACCGAACGAGCGATACGGAGACATCAATGATTCGTCATTTCCAACCGGCGCGGCGTCGCGCTATCGTAGCCAGCGCAGCTTTCTTCGCAGTGTCGATTCTGCCGGGCGCAGCGTTCGCTCAGGCCGCCCACAAGCCGAAAGTCGCACTGGTGATGAAGTCGTTGGCGAACGAGTTTTTCCTGACCATGGAAACCGGCGCGAAAGACTATCAGAAGCAGAACCCCACGAAATTCGATCTCGTCACGAACGGCATCAAGGACGAGACCGATACGGGTAATCAGATTCGCATCGTCGAACAGATGATCGTGTCGAAGGTCGACGCACTCGTGATCGCACCAGCCGATTCCAAGGCGCTGGTGCCGGTTCTGAAGAAAGCGGTCGATGCCGGCATCATCGTGGTCAATATCGACAACAAGCTGGACCCGGACGTGCTCAAGTCGAAAGACCTGAACATCCCGTTCGTCGGCCCGGATAACGCCAAGGGCGCGCAGAAGGTAGGCGACTACCTGGCCAAGCGCCTGAAGTCGGGCGACAACGTCGCCATTATCGAAGGCGTCTCGACTACCACCAACGCGCAGCAACGCACGGCCGGCTTCAAGCAGGCCATGGCGACGGGCGGCATGAAGGTCGTCTCGCTGCAATCGGGTGAGTGGGAAATCGACAAGGGCAACGCCGTCGCGAGCCAGATTCTCAATGCGAACCCGGACGTCAAGGCGCTGCTGTGCGGTAACGACAACATGGCGATCGGCGCGGTATCGGCCGTGCGTGCAGCGGGCAAGGCGGGCAAGGTGCAGGTGGTGGGCTATGACGACATCAACGCGATCAAGCCGATGCTCGCCGACGGCCGCGTTCTTGCCACTGCCAATCAGTACGCTGCCAGACAGGCCGTGTTCGGTATCGATACGGCTTTGAAGGCAATCGCTGAACACAAGAAGCAGTCGGAATTGTCGGGCGTCGTCGAAACGCCTGTCGATCTGGTCACCAAGTAAGATTGGGGCAACACGTGGCCCGCGTCGTTTGCGGGCCACCCCCGCCTGATCTTTGTCTGGCTTTATCAATCTGATGTCCACTCCCAACCTATCCCTTGCCGTTGCGCCGCCCGTGCTGACTGTGCAGGGCATCGGCAAGACCTACGCCGGGCCGGTGCTCGCCGATATCTCGCTGGATCTGTACGCGGGCGAGGTGCTGGCGCTGACCGGCGAAAACGGCGCGGGCAAGAGCACCTTGTCCAAGATCGTCGGCGGCCTCGTTACGCCGACCACCGGTTCAATGACGCTTGGCGGCGCAGCTTATACGCCGGGCAGCCGCAAGGACGCCGAGGCGCTCGGCGTGCGCATGGTCATGCAGGAGTTGAACCTGCTGCCGACCCTTTCGGTGGCGGAGAACCTGTTCCTGAATCGTTTGCCGCAGCGCGGCATGTTCGGCTGGATCGATCGCGCCAAACTGCGCGAGGACGCCCGGCATGCCATGGCGCAAGTCGGGCTCGACGCGATCGACCCTGACACGCTGGTGGGCACGCTGGGCATTGGCCATCAACAGATGGTCGAGATCGCGCGCAATCTGATCGGCGATTGCCGCGTGCTGATCCTCGACGAACCCACGGCGATGCTGACCGCCCGCGAGGTGGACCTGCTGTTCGAGCAGGTCGAACGGCTCAAGGCGCGCGGCGTCGCGCTGGTGTACATCTCGCACAGACTGGAAGAATTGAAGCGGATCGCGCGGCGCGCTGCCGTCTTGCGCGACGGGCGGCTCGTGCATGTCGACGAGATGGCGAACCTCTCGGCCGACCGCCTGGTCACGCTGATGGTTGGGCGTGATATCGGCGAGCGGATCGATCTGGGCGAGCGGCGCATTGGCGACGTGGCGTTCAAGGTAGCGGGCATGACCCGCGAGCCGGTTGTGCGCGATGTGTCCTTCGAAGTCAAAGCCGGCGAGATTTTTGGCATCAGTGGTTTGATCGGCGCGGGTCGCACGGAATTGATGCGGCTCGTCTACGGGGCCGATCGCGCGGATGCCGGTACGGTGCAGATCGCACACGGCGGTGGCCCGCTGCAGCCCGTGACGGTGTCTTCGCCGTCAGATGCCGTGAAGCACGGCATCGCGCTGATTACGGAGGACCGCAAAGGCGAGGGCCTCCTGCTGACGCAACCCATTGCCGCCAATATCTCGCTCGGCCATTTGCGTTCGGTGTCAAAGAACGGTGTGGTGGACGCGCGTCGTGAGGCGGCGCTGGCGCGCAAACAGATCGACGCCATGAGCATCCGCAGTTCGGGGCCGTCGCAGCCAGTGTCGGAACTCTCCGGCGGCAACCAGCAGAAGGTGGTGATCGGCCGCTGGCTCGCGCGCGATTGCACGGTGTTGCTGTTCGACGAGCCCACACGTGGCATCGACGTCGGGGCGAAGTTCGATATCTACGCCCTGATGGGCGCGCTTGCACGGGAAGGCCGCGCGTTGGTGGTGGTGTCGAGCGATCTGCGCGAATTGATGTCGATTTGCGACCGGATCGGCGTGATGTCGGCAGGACGGATGACGGGCATGTTCGAGCGCGGAAGCTGGACCCAGGACGCGCTGCTCGCAGCGGCGTTCGCGGGCTATACGAAACGCGACGCGCTGCTGCACGACCCGATCGAACCCGACGCGAAAGCGCCCGACTCAGCGGCGCCCGATCAAAAATCTGTGGAGTATTGAAGCATGACTGCACCAACCAGCCTGCCTTCCGTGCAGAACGAACCGCCCAAGGACGCGAAGCCGATCGGCACGCGCCTTGGATTCTCGAACTATATTGGCCTGCTCGGCGCGTTGCTCGGGATGATCATCCTGTTCTCGCTGCTGAGCTCGCACTTCCTCAGCTACGACACGTTCAGCACGATCGCGAACCAGATTCCCGATCTGGTGGTGATGTCGGTCGGCATGACCTTTGTGCTTATCATCGCCGGGATCGACCTGTCGGTCGGCTCCGTGCTGGCGCTCGGCGCGGCGCTCACGAGCGTGGCGGCCTTGCAGTGGCACTGGCCGGCGCTGCCTGCCGCCTTGCTCGGCATGGCGGGGGCAGCCTTGACGGGCTGCGTGACCGGCGCGATTACCGTGGCCTGGCGGATTCCGTCGTTCATCGTGTCGCTCGGCGTGCTCGAGGCGGCCCGCGGTCTCGCGTACCAGATGACCAACTCCCGCACGGCCTATATCGGCGATGCGTTCGATTTCCTGTCCAACCCGATCGCGTTCGGCATTTCTCCCGCGTTCCTGATCGCCATCGTCGTGATGGTCGTCGCGCAGTTGGTGCTGACCCGCACGGTGTTCGGGCGCTATCTGGTCGGCATCGGCACGAACGAGGAAGCGGTGCGCCTCGCGGGCGTCAACCCACGTCCGTACAAGATTGCTGTGTTCGCGATGATGGGCTTGCTGGCCGGCCTCGCGTCCCTGTTCCAGATTTCGCGGCTCGAGGCTGCCGACCCGAATGCCGGCGCGGGCATCGAACTGCAGGTGATCGCGGCCGTCGTGATCGGCGGAACGAGCTTGATGGGCGGACGCGGCTCGGTGATCAGCACCTTCTTTGGCGTGTTGATCATCTCGGTGCTGGCCGCGGGTCTTGCCCAGATCGGGGCGACCGAGCCGACCAAACGCATTATCACGGGGGCCGTGATTGTCGTGGCCGTCGTGCTGGATACGTATCGAAGCCGACGTCGCGCTGCATAAATATTGACCCATTAATGACCGTCAGCGACCTTTCGTGAACGGTCAGCAGGAGAGTGAACGTGTCGAAAGAAGTGAAGCCGGGCCGCGTGCTCGTGGTGGGCAGCATCAATACCGACCTCGTCGCCCGTGCACCGCATTTGCCGCGGCCCGGTGAGACGATCAGCGGACAGGAGTTCTCGCAGGTTGCCGGCGGCAAGGGTGGCAACCAGGCCGTGGCGGCCGCCCGCATCGGCGCGCGCGTGGCGATGGTTGGCCGCGTGGGGAAGGATGCGAACGGCGCACAGCGGGTCAAGGATCTGGAAGCTGAAGGAATCGATTGCGCGGGTGTCGAGGTCGATGCCGTGCAGCCCACCGGCGTCGCCATGGTCACAGTCTCGGACGACGGCCAGAACACGATCGTGGTGGTCGCGGGCAGTAACGGTGAGTTCACGCCTGAAGGCGTCGCGCGCCACGAAGCGGCGATCAAAGCCAGCGACGTCGTGGTCTGCCAATTGGAAACGCCCTGGGATTCCGTCCACGCAACGCTCGCGCTCGCCCGGCGCCTCGGCAAGATCACCGTGCTGAACCCGGCGCCGGCAATCGGCCCGCTGCCTGCAGAATGGCTGCCGCTCGTCGACTACCTCGTGCCGAACGAAGTCGAAGCCGCGATACTCGCCGGCCTGCCGGTCGAATCGCAAAGCGGTGCGAGAAGGGCGGCGCTGGAGCTGCAACGCGGCGGCGCCCGCAACGTGATCGTCACGCTCGGTGCGCAGGGCGCTTACCTGTTGCCGGAAGGTGGCGAAGGCATGCATTTTCCCGCGCCGCAGGTGAGGGCGGTCGATACGACCGCGGCCGGCGACACCTTTATCGGTGTCTTTGCCGCGCAACTCGCCGCCCGGCAGCCGCTGGAAGGCGCAATCAGCCTCGCGCAACGCGCGGCGTCGATTTCGGTCACGCGCGCTGGTGCACAGCCATCGATCCCGACTCGCGCGGAAGTCGAAAGCGCAGCCTGAAACGGACGCCTGTTGTGACATGAGGCAGTCCGGCCTGTAACTCTGGGTAGCTTGACGTTGAATGACCGGCACCATCTCCGGATGGTGTTCCCCCTGGTTTGATCGCGATCTCTACTGGAATAAAAGGACTAAACATGAAATCACAATGCATAGGCATCCTGATGATAACGTCGCTGCTCGCCGCATGCGGAGGCAACGTGACGACCACCGATCCGCTCGCCAACGCGCCGAAGATCATCATCGATTCGGACTTCAACACGATGGGCGACGACGGTCAGTTGTTCGCCATGACCACACAGTTGATGGGGCAGGGCAAGGTCAACCTGCTCGGGCTGACCGTCGTGACCGGCAACGACTGGTTGCTGCAGGAAGAAGCGGATGCGCTGAAGGCGGTGGAGCGCATGGGCGTGCAGAACGTAGTGGGCGTCTACGGGGGCGCTGACTATCCATTGCAATACGATGTGGCGAGCATTCGTGCACAGCAGGCCGCCAACCCGCAAGGCTACTTCGGCGCATGGATGCGGACGGAACCGACCCAGCAGTCCCAGCTTGTGGCGCCGCCGGACGGCTTCGCGGTGTCGACGAAACTGCAGACGCAAAGCGCTGCAGACTTCATGATCCAGACCATCAAGCGCTATCCGAATCAGGTCACGATTCTCGAAGTCGGGCCGCCCACCAATCTCGCCACGGCCATCAAGAAGGCGCCGGAGATCGTGCCGCTGATCAAGCAGATCGTCTACATGGGCGGCGCGATGGCGGTGCCGGGCAATGCAAATGCAGTGGGGGAACTCAACTGGTGGTTTGATCCGCTGGCCGTGCGCACGGTGCTTCAAACGACGATCCCTCAGGCCGTTATTCCGCTCGACGTCACGAATACGGTGCCGCTCACGCAGAGCATCTTCGATCAGATCGTCAACAACCCGAACAAGCAGACCGCGGTGACCAAGGCGTATGGGATCGTCAACGCCGGGTCATTCGGCGACAACACGCATCTGTTCGACACGCTGACGATTGCTTATTTCATGGACCCGACCTACGCCACGCAAACGAAGAGCGCTTACCTCGATATCGACACGACGAGCGGCGAGGATCAGGGACATGTGACGGTCTACCCCGATCAACCTGCAGCGGGCGCGTCACCGAACAAGATCACCTACGTCACGCAGTTCGACAACAATCGTTTCTTCAGCCTCTACGTCGATCTGCTGACGCGGCCTGTGCCGATTACGTTGCCTTGACGAGGAAGGACATACACATGCGCGGCGGATTATTCGCAACGCAGGGCCGAGGTCCCGCTCAGACCCGGCCCGGATCGAGCAGGTTCGAGCTGAAATCGCAGCACTGCGCGGCGAGCCGTGCGATTTCGGCATTCAACGAGTGCGGTTGTTCCGCGCGATGCATCGCGACGTATGAGACAGGCGGCAGCGCCGGTCGCGTCTGAATCATCCCGAGCGCACCGCGTGTGACCATGTGGTTCAGGCACGCCCTCGGCAAATAGCTGATGCCGAGGCCCGAGAGCGTCAGCCCGATCTGCGCGATCAGACTGTTGCTCGCGAGAATGCGTTGCATGCTGACCCCGTGCTCCTGCAGGAAGCGGCTATAGATAAAGCCTGTTCCCGACAGACCGCCCTGCAGGATCAGCGGGTACTGCGCAATCTCGGCGAGCGGAAGGACGTCCTGCTTCGGCGCCAGTGCCGGCGCGCACATCCAGGCATTTTCCACTTCACCGACCTGCGTCATAACGAAGGACTCGGTGCTGTGGATTTGCGGCACGACGATGATGTCGATCGTGTCGTCCGCAAGCCGGTCGCGCAGCGTTGCATTCAAATCCACCTCGGCTTCGACCACGACCTTGGGATACGCCGCCTGGATCGCGCCGATCAGCCGGGGCAGCCACGTCAAGGCGGTCAGCTCCGTCACGCCAATGCGGACCTGGCGCACCAGCGCTTCTTTTGAGCTGATCCGCTCGACGATCTGGTCGCGCCGTTCGAGCAGTTCTTTCGCGTAGGCGAAGAACTCGGCGCCTTTCTCGGTCAGCCGCGCGCTGCGGTGCGCGCGGTCGAATACCGTCAGGTCGAAGGCGCGCTCGAGTTCCTGAATCCGCTTCGAAACGGCCGACTGCGTGGTGTTCAGGCGGCTCGAAGCGGCCTCGAACGAACCCAGTTGCACAATCCAGTAGAGCGCTTCCATCTGCTTGAACGTCAGCATCACGCCGCCCTTTGCATGAATTAAAGCGATAGTTTCTCATACAAAAAAATCGCTTTTTTTACTTATTTCGGCTGCTTAAGGTTTCTCCATCACCCCGCCCCCCAATCTGGAGAGAGCATGGATACTGTCGTCGAAAGCCCGCCTGTCAACCATATCGAGCGCAAACCGCGTGTCGGACTTGCGTGGCAGATACTGATCGGTCTCGTCATTGGCGTTGCCACGGGACTCGTGTTGAACCACTTTCCGCAAATGCGGGACGCGACCATTTCAGGGCTGCTGCAGCCCGCCGGCGACATCTTCATCAAGCTGATCAAGATGATCGTGGTGCCGATCGTATTCACGAGCATGGTGGTCGGGATCGCCGGTGTCGGAGACGGTAAATCGTTCGGGCGCATCGGCCTGAAGACGCTCGTGTACTTCGAGGTGGTCACGACGATCGCGATCCTCCTCGGGCTGATTCTCGGCAACGTGCTGCAACCTGGTGTCGGCACCGACATGTCGCAGCTCGGCCACGCCGACATTTCCCGCTATCAACAGGCAACGCAGCAGGTGCAGGGTCATCATGGCCTGATGACCCTCGTGCTTGGCGTGATTCCGGACAATATCCTCGCTTCGATGGCCAAAGGCGACTTGCTGCCGGTGATCTTCTTTTCGGTGTTGTTCGGCCTTGGCCTGCAGTCGGTCCCGGAAGAATTCCGCAAGCCGGTGATCGCCATGCTCAAGGGCGTCGCGGAGGCCATGTTCAAGGTGACGAATATGGTGATGCGTTACGCGCCGATTGGCGTATGCGCGCTGATCGCGGTGACCGTGGCGAGCTTCGGCTTCGGTTCATTGCTGCCGTTGCTTAAGCTGGTGGCCGTCACGTATCTGGCGATCGTGCTGTTTGTGCTTGTCGTGCTCGGCATCACCGCCCGGCTGTTCGGCTTTCGTATCTTCACGTTGCTGCGCGTTATCAAGGACGAACTGATCATCGCGTTCTCGACCTGCAGCTCGGCAACCGTGCTGCCGCAACTGATGAAGAAGATGGAGGACTACGGTGTGCCGAAAAGCATCACAACCTTCGTCGTGCCGACCGGCTACACGTTCAATCTCGATGGTGCATCGATCTATCTCGGCATCGGCACGCTGTTCGTCGCGCAGTTGTACGGCATTCATCTTGGCTGGCAGGAACAGATGGTCCTAGTTTTAACGATGGTCGTGACGTCCAAAGGTGCAGCCGGCGTGCCGGGCTTCATGTTCGTGATTCTTCTCGCGACGCTTGCAAGCGCAGGGTTACCGCTCGAAGGGCTCGCGTTCATCGCAGGCGTGGACCGCGTGATGGATATGGGGCGTACCGCGCTGAATGTGGTGGGTAACGCGCTTGCGCCGCTCGTCATCGCCAAATGGGAGCGCCAGTACGACGCGGAGAAGGGCAAAGCGTATGTCGCGTCGCTTGACGCTTGAGCGGACACGGTTCGCGGCACGACATCATTTAGCAGAAAGATCAGGAGCATCCAGATGAGCAGTAATCAAGGCGAGTTCTTTTCCGAGTCGCTGATGCAGGAGATCAAGGCGCGTTTCCACCACGTCGACCACGACATCGACGGGAGCGAGCGACTCTTCTTCGACAACGCAGGTGGCTCGTTCCGCCTCAAGGCGGCCGTCGACGCGTTCGCGCGAATCGATGCGCTGCCCGATTGCCCGGAGCGCATTCACGCACGCGCGCGCCATCTTCAGGACGTTCAGGCGCGCGGCGAGGCGGATATCCGCACGATCCTCAACGCGAAGGACGGCAGCATCTACCCATCGTTGACCGCGTCGGGCGCGATGTTCGACATGGTGCGCGCGATCATGGAAAACGTGCCGGGCACCAACGCCGTCACGACGATCCTCGAGCACCCGTCTTCTTTCGACGCAATGACGTACTACGCGCAACGCACGGGCAAGTCGTTGCGTGTTGCGCCCAGCAATCCGGAGACGGGCGGCGTGGACGTGGATGCGATTCTGTCCTTGATCGACGCGGACACAGCGCTGCTCAGCGTGATGTACGCGTCGAATATTTCCGGCGCCAAGTTCGATATCGCGGCACTCGTCGAGCGGGCCCGAGAGAAGAAGCCCGGACTCTTCATCGTCGTGGATGCGGTCCAGCACGCGCCGCATGGTGTGATCGACCTGCAGAAGACGCCGGTCGACGGCATCAATTTCGCGCCCTACAAGTTTTTTGGCTGCCGCGGCTCCGGCATCTCGTGGCTGTCGCCACGAGTGGCCGCGCTGCCGCATCACCGCCTCGACGCGAAGCAGGAAGGCGTGTGGGAACTCGGCAGTCCGGCGCCCGCGCAGTTTGCGGTCGTGACCGAGATCGTCGAGTACGTGACGTGGATTGGTGGCCAATTCAGCGATGCCGATACGCGCCGTGAGCTTTTCGTGGAAGGGATGAAACGCATCGAGTTGCATGAGCGCGCGCTACTATCCGCGCTGCTCGACGGCCTGGATGGGCGGCGCGGTTTGCGGCGAATAGATGGCGTAGAGGTGTTCTGGGATCATGCCGATCTCACGAAACGTGACCTGATCCTGGGTATCGGCTTCGCGAATCTGAGCCCGACCGATGCAGTGCGCGAGTACGAGAAGCGAGGCGTGATCGTCTACGAGCGGATCGCCTCGAGTCTGTACTCCGGCCGTATGCTGAAGTCGTTCAATCTGGCGGGCGCGGTGCGGATTTCACCGCTGCATTGTCACGCACCCAGCGACGTCGAGCGCTTTCTTTCTATTACAGAAGCGCTGACGACACTGTAAAGCGGCCCCATACGCAGACCCCAATTACGGGGCGCATAGAAAGTATTGCGCCCCTTTACTCCCGCACCTCGCTCGCTACCTCTGCCGCGCGGCGCGTCAACGCTTACCGCCGACGCTTACAGCACTGCAGGTAATCCGTAGAAACACAACCGTAGCCAAACTGTAGCGTCGTTTGTCTAGGATGCCTCCATCGCCCATGTATCGATCAATGGAGGTACCCGATGCTCAGCCACCACGAACTTGCGACCCTCATGCTGCTTGGCGACACGGACAAGCGGCTGGAAGATTTCGACCCGGACGTATTGGCGTTACGCCGTTACGAGTTAGTGGAAATTCGCCAGCGTGACCGGCAAGGTTCGACACTGCAACTGACCCGTCAGGGCCGTGAATTACTGGAGCGTTTGCGCACGGGCGCGCAGCAATGAGCCGATACGGCGCGATCAGAGCTCACCCCGCATGCCGGGCCGTGTGCATCGCGCCGCCGCCGAAACCCGGCCACGAGGGCCAATCCCTTACGAAGTCTCACAGCCCGCCAAACGTTTGCGCTATTTGCACGATTATGTCTGACGATTGAGAAGGTTAAAGATTTGCGTTTTGCATGTCGTTATCCAGTCAAATAAGTCAGGACCATTGCACATACCCGCGCCTCATGAAGACGCGGGATGTGCGAGGCAATAGCTCTACGGGGGATTGAATTTTGAATCAACAACGATCGCCATGGTCGCGCGCAGCGGCTCCGGGCGAAGTCATCTATTCCGAAGGCTTCGCGGGCGACGCCGTCATCTACGTAATCGCAGACGGCAAAGTCGAAATCTCCACCCAATGCGACGAAAAGAAAGTCATTCTCGCCACGCTCGGCAAGGGTGAGTTTTTTGGCGAAGCCTCGTTGTTGCCAGCCGAACCACGAGCGCACACCGCGAAAGCCATCAGCTTCTGTCAATTGACCGTCATCGCGGCAAGCGTGGTGGAAGAGGAGCTCGAACGCGTATCGCCGCTGCTGCGCCATATCGTGCGCACCATGATTCGACGTGTGAGAAAGAAGGACGATGTCCTCGCTACCAACACGCACGCTGATTTTCTGCCAGGGGTTCTCTCCTACGCGCATGTTCTGTCGCTGATGGCGGGTATTGAGAGCGCGGACCGGGTGGATGGGCGCGCGCGCCGCGGCCAGGGGGAGGAGTGCTCGGTGCCGTTGCCCGAAGTCATCAAGAAGTGTCATGCAATTGCCGGTCATTCCCGTCCGCATGTGATGGCGATGCTCAAGCGCATGGAAAAACTCAACCTCGTTACGCTCGAACCAGGCCGCTCCGATCGCGTGAGCACCCTGTCGGCGCGCTATTCGGCGCAGGACGGCGCAGCCGGCCGGCAGCTCGTGACTTTCGATCCCGTGCGGATCACGGAACGGGCCCAGCAGGTGGCGGACCACGATCTCGACGTGTCGATCAACAGCGAACTGGAACTGATCGAACTGGCCGACCTGGAAGCCCTGATCGGTGTCGAGAAGAACCTGATTCTCAACAAGCTCGCGCATGCGGAAATCGCCGAAGACATCTTCGCGTTCCGCAAGACCAAGGTACTGAACTACGTCGAGGAAAAGGGCGTCACGTATTTTTCCCGGCGTACTCCCCGTGGCGCGAGCGAGCTGAAGTCGCTGGCCGATCTGGAGTTTGTCGACCAGCGAACCCTGTTCGAAGCCATCAGCGCTTTCGACACCTATGACCTCGCGAAACTGCTTTCCGCCGTGACCGGCGAGCCGATTTGCGATCGCCTGTTCTCGGTGATGACCGAGGCGCGCAAGAAGGAGGTGTCGTGGGTCATGCGCCGTGAGATCAAGATCGATCCGCTCGAGATCGCCGAGATCGAGGAGCGCTTCATCGAGACCGTGCGCGCGATCAAATCTCCGGCCGCCGCTGCAGCGCCGCTTTCCAATGTGGATGCCTGACGCCTGATGGTCGGACACCGGACGCTTTCAGGTCCGATCCGATCACTGGAGCAGCCGTTCGAGAGGACGTATGGATCTTTTGACGCTATTTGGCGCCCTGTTCGGCGTGACCGCCATCGTGGCCGGATTTTCGCTCGAGGGTGGCCACTTCACCTCGCTGTTTCAACTGGAGGCGTTCGTCATCGTTTTGGGCGGTACCTTCGGCGCGGTGATGATCCAGAACACGTGGGCGAGGTTTTATGACGGCGCGAAGCAACTGCGGCTCGCGTTTGTGAAAGTGCGGCAGGTCGACCGGCAAAGCTTGTCGGTCCTGCTCGAGTGGGGCGATCAGGCGAAGCTGAACGGCATGCTCGTGTTCGAGTCGATCGGGGCGGGCGACATCAATCCGTTTGCCAAACGTGGTCTGGAGCTTCTGGCCAACGGGGTGTCGACTGCCGTGCTTGAAGACGCCCTGCAACGTGAGCTGGATGCCTATGAGCGCAATCACATGGCGGCCGCGCGGATATGGCAGCAGGCCGGCGGCTATGCGCCCACGTTCGGCATTCTGGGGGCGGTGCTCGGCCTGATTCAGGTCACAGGCCATATGCTCGAGCCGGCGCAACTCGGACAAGGTATTGCCGTCGCCTTTGTGGCGACGCTGTACGGCCTCGCGTTGGCGAATCTGGTTTTTCTGCCCTTGTACGGAAAGATCAGGGCGCAGGTGGATAGCGAATTGCGCTTCAGACGTTTGTACCTCGATGGCCTGCTCGCGATTTCACGCAAGGAGTCGCCCCATACGATCGAAACCCGGCTCGCGGGCGACGTCCGGGAGCGATCGGCGGAGTTGCTGGGGTAACTAGGGATCGCCCTGGGATAACTCGGGATAGCCGGCCTCGATCGGTTGGCGCTAGCGCGCGACGCGCCCATTCAAACGCAATTCGGAAGCACACGTTTCGAGCATGACAATCTCCTCGGGTAACAAGCGCCTTGCGGCGGACAAAGCCGGCTATCGGCACGACGATGACGACGGCGATGGCGAGGCGCAATCCGGGCGTTGGTTGATTTCCTACGCGGACCTCATCACCACGTTGATGGTGCTGTTCCTCGCGCTTTACGCGCTGCAGCTGGCGAAGAACCGGGAGCTCGAAGTCAGGATGCTCGAGCGGCGCGAGGTAAAGACGGCGCCGGCCGTTGCCGTGGCCGCCGCACCGGAAGCCGCGAGGCGGCAGCTTCTTTCCTTGCTGGCGCCGCTTCAGGACAACCGGCAGATCACGATTTCGAATGCCTCGCAGGGCGTGGAAATCGCCATCGACGCGAAAATTCTCTTTAACTCGGGCGACGCGCGTTTGTTGCCGGAGTCGTTCGGCGTCCTGGATCAGATCGCAGGGGTGCTGCGCGAGCGCTCAAAGAACAACATCCTTGTCGAGGGGCACACGGACAGCGTGCCGATATCGACCGCGAAGTACGAGTCCAACTGGGAGCTGTCGTCGGCACGCGCCGGCGCCGTGGTTCGATTCTTTGCCGACAAGGGCATTGAGCCTCACAGAATGGCCGCCATTGGCAGGGCGGACAACTTCCCCCTGATCATCGGCGACGCTGCCGCAGCGCGCGCCGCGAACCGCCGCGTCACCATCCTCGTGGCATATTGAGTCGCAAGCAGCGTGAGTACGCTGCGCGTCAACACGGATCTCTCTACGGTCCACATGAATCAAAACCGGCCATTTCTTGCCGCATCTTACTCAGCACTGAACTAAGCCGGACACCGCGTGCTTCGCGAGCATCCAGGAGGCTATGCGACGCGCCAGGTACGAAGTTTTTTATCCACCGTCCGCAAAACCCCATCGTTTGAAACGTACCTTTTCGCCGCGTGACGCGCCACCAGCAAGGCGCTGCGTTTAATGCGAGGCGAAGCGAGTGCATCGCTTACGCCATGCAAAAAAATTCGTGCGGCAGCCAGCCTGTCCCACGTCCAAGCGATTCATAAATCCTCCGTCAATCCCCGTAGTGCGGGCCAGCACACATAGCGACGCAGACGCAGGCGCGTCAATCTCGCAACCTGTCCGCCGAAACCACTGCTTGCTGTCTCAAGCTTGCGACATACCGGTCCACGACCTGTAAAAGCTACTTTTGTGTGTTGAGACCCGGCATTTTTGACCTGGGCATTCGTCAAACCATTGCCAGTCATCGTGGCTGCGGGTTTCCCCACCCTCCAGAATTCACGCGTGGCGCATCGCGGCAACCCGCCGCCACGGCCGCTCACGGCGTATCAAACACGAATCATCGCGTGATGCGAACTCCCTTCCGCGGGGTGTACCGAATCGCTCATCACCGTCCAGCAAGGTTTTGAGGGCACATGGCACAGCGCGTGCAATAAGGGAGTCACAAAGCGAAACACGTTGCAGCCGGGAAGCAGCAAACGAGCAGAAGCAGCAGAAAAAAATCCCGGCAGCAGCAACAGTCTTCGTAGAACGCGTCGGGGAGTTCAACGCGCTTTACGGGGTGCGGCGGGGCCAACGAAAAACGGATGTCGATAAAGCACGGCGCGAACGATCGATACGGGGTATCGACGATTCGTGACCGGGACGACGTGAAGCGCTGACCTCGCCACTTTTTCCGTCTCTGTGGACGGACCTCAACGCCGCACCGGTGGACCTGTTTTCAGGCAACTGCGCGGCACAAACCGAAGTCAACTTTCACTCTTACGGGGGTTAGCATGAAGAACACGATCCAACAATTTCTGCGCGAAGAAGACGGTGTTGCAGCGATCGAATATGGCCTGCTGGCCGGGCTGATTGCGGTGGCGATCATTGCGATTGTGACGACAATGGGTACGAACCTGAAAGCAGTGTTCACCACCATTTCGAACAAGTTGGCCACTGCCGCCGCGGCCTGACGCACTTCGCAGCCTCAGGCGCAAAACCGATCGCCCGCCCTGTCTCGACGGTCCTTCGAGATAGGGTAGCGGCGGCTCGGTGCTTAAAAGAAGCGACTCCAGAAGGGCAATTCGATCCTTGAAACGGAGCAGACAATGAACGGGGTTCCTTTTCCGGTTGGACCGTGCGTAATGACGTTGGTGTTGCTGGTCGCCTTGTGGGACTTGCAAACGCGCCGGATTCCTAACTGGTTGGTAGCGACAGGATTGATCGTGGCGATACCCGTGCAGTGGTTTACGCAGGGCGGTATCGACGGGATGCAGATGTGGTTGGGCGGCATGCTCGTAGGTGGTGCGATATTTTTGCCGGGCTACGCGATGCGGCTGATGGGTGCGGGCGACGTGAAGCTGATGGCGGCGATCGGTGCTTTCTGCGGCGCTTACGGCGCACTCGAAATAGGTTTGGCGACCTGTGTGATTGGCGGAATCGGGTCGCTTGCAATATTGCTCCGGCGGCGCCAGATGCGCGTCGGACTGAGCGGGGTGGCGGCATTGCTGATCAGTTGCACGACGCCGGGAAACGGCACAAAGCAACGGCTGGGCAGTGTGGCTGAGAGTAGTGCGACGGGGACCATGCCGTACGGAGTGGCCATAGCAATAGGTAGCGCACTCGTGTTGTTCTACAGCGTGTGACGCAGACCCGCAGGCAAAAAATCGGGGGTTGAAAATGAAAAACGCGCGCGCTGTAACGATGCTGCTGATCGCGACGCTGGCCGGTCTCACCGCGGTGGTGTTTGCCTCGCGCTGGATGGCTTCGCAGGCGTCGAATGCCACGACCAGAATCGTGGTGGCCGCAACCGATATCAATCTCGGTCAGCGGATTGGACCAGACTTCCTCAAGGTCGCCGAATGGCCGTCGGACAGCGTGCCGCCCGGCGCGTTCACCGACGTCCGGAAACTCGACGGCCGCGTGATAAAGGAAAGCCTCTTGCACGGTGAACCGATTGTCGACGCGAAGCTGACACCGGTTGGCACGCTCGGCGGCCTGTCGGCAGTCATCGGCGAAGGCAAGCGGGCCATCACGGTGCGGGTGAACGACGTGATCGGCGTAGCGGGCTTCGCGCTGCCGGGTAACTACGTCGACATCATCGTCAACACGCAGAAAGACAATCGCGATCCCGGTACGCAGCGCGATCAGAACATTTCGAAGATCGTACTCGAAAAGATTCTCGTGCTGGCCGTCGCACAGGAAGTGGGCCGCGACGAAACCAAGCCGAAGGTGGTCGATGCGGTGACGCTCGAAGTGTCGCCGGAACAGGCCGAGAAAATCGACCTGGCGCGCAGCATCGGCACGCTCTCACTGGTGTTGCGCAACCAGATCGACCCGCAGGCGATCGACACCGCCGGCGCGACCAAGGCAACGCTGCTCAAGATGCCGGTTGCAGTAGTCGCCGCGTCTGAACCGAAACCGGTGCACATCGTACGGAAAGTGGCGGTGCGCGCGCCGGGCAACTGTGTCCGTGTGCTCGACGGCGCCGACGCAAGACAAGAATGCTTTTGACAGGCCTTAGCCTGCAAGCCGTGACCGATATGCGTGACTGACCTCCAGGTTCAGCGCGTCAAAAAAGCGGCACATAACGGGGGTAGGACATGAACGCCAGAACGAATCAGCGCGCTCGCGCGCCGCAGGACCCGCTTGGCCCAGGTGAATCACGCGGATTGCATTCGCGCTCACCTCGCGGCCGGACCCGGATCGCTGAAGCCTGCACCTGCGTGGTGGTCGGACTGTATCTGTCGATGCTACCGGTCGCGCAAGCGGCCGGACAGAATGCGGCCGCCAATGTGCCGGGTCTGCCGGATATGCCGCTCACCGTGGCGTCAAACGGAGCCGTGCATCTGACCATCGCGGCAACGGGCATGAGCGGCGGCGCCTCTTCCGGCGGCGCGGCGCAGGCCAGTCGCGGACCCAACTGCAGTGGCCCGGTTGCGGAACATACCTCAGTGACGATCCCGGTTGGCAAATCCGCGATGGTCGATGTGCGCGAACCCGTGCGCAGTCGCACCGTCGGCAATCCGTCAATCGTGCAGGCGATGCTGGTGTCGCCGCAAACGCTTTATCTGCTCGGCTCGGACGTCGGCACCACCAACATGATCGTGCAAGGCCGCAGCGGCTCCTGCACGATCATCGACGTGAGCGTCGGCGCGGACCCGGGCGGCCTGCAGCAGACGCTCGCCGCGCTGATGCCGGAGGAAACCGGCATCCAGGTCAAAACAGCCGCCGATACGCTGGTGCTGACCGGCACGGTCACCGATGCTGTGAAGGCCGAGCGCGTGATGGAACTGGCGCGCGCCTTCGTGGCCCGGCCGACCACCGCGTTGCAAGGCGGTGCGCAGATGGGAAGCGGTCCGTTGCCGATCGGTGCGGCGCCGCGCGCGATGGGCGCATCAGCGCCGGCGCCGGCGCTCGGTGGCGGGAGTGGCGAGCGCATCATCAACATGATGCATGTGGCTGCACCGCAGCAGGTCATGCTCGAAGTGAAGGTCGCCGAAGTCTCGAAGACGCTGATCGACCAACTCGGTGTCGCGGCCAACATCCAGGGCGGCATCGGCAGCTGGAGTTTCGGCTTGCTGGCGAATTACCTGTCTGGCGGGTTGAGCGCGCTGACTGCTTCGAAGGCGAACAATCTCCCGCTCAACCTCGCGGTCGATGCGCAGAAAACCGATCAGCTCGTGAAGATCCTCGCGGAGCCGAATCTGATGGCGATCAGCGGCCAGGAAGCGAGCTTTCTCGCGGGCGGCAAGGTCTACATTCCGGTACCGCAAAGCAACGGCGCTGGCGGCACGACGATCGTGTTGCAGGAAGAACAATACGGTGTCGGGCTAACCTTCACGCCGACGGTGCTCGAAGGTGGCCGTATCAATCTCAAGGTGTCGCCGGAAGTGTCAGAGCTGTCGTCGACCGGTGTGGTGGTCACCGCCGGCAACTCGAACACGACCTCGATTCTGCCTTTGATCACGACGCGGCGCGCCTCGACCACGCTGCAGGTGTTCGACGGTCAGAGCTTCGCGATCGGCGGTCTCCTGAAGAGCAACGTGACGGGCTCGATCAAAGGCCTGCCTGGCGCTGCTGAACTGCCGGTGCTCGGCGCGCTGTTTCGCAGCACCAGCTATGAACAGGACAAGACCGAACTGGTGTTCGTCGTGACACCGCGTCTCGCCAAGCCGCTGCCGCAGCACTATCCGCTGCCGACCGACGGTTTCAGCGACGCCAACGAAGGGAACGTGTATCTGACAGGCCATATGGAGGGCACGAAGCGCGCCGCGCCAGCAGCAGGGGCCACGGCACCGGTTGCACCGAATTCGCCGAACGCCCCCTCGACACCGGCCGCGCCTGACATGCCCGCGGCAATCAGCCAGACACCGGTCGTGACTACGCCTGTCGCAACGCCGGCTACGTCCACGCAACCGTTGCCACCCACGCAACCCAAGCCCGGCCAGGACGATCGTACGCCGGCTCCGGTGGCCGCGACCACCCCGGCCCGCTCATCGACGGCAACGGCTGGCGGCGCGTCGCAGCAACTCACCGCCGTGAAGCCCGACCCGGCCCACGACGCCGCTCTCGTCAGCCAGGCATCGGCGGCCGGCGCCGACTCACACGCCGCGCGCTGAATCGCGGCCCATCGGAGACCGACATGACATCCACCAAGACACTGATCCGCGCAGCCTTATGCGCCGGCCTGAGCGTTGCGCTCGCCGGTTGCCTGACTTCGACGCCGCACTGGGACGCGACGTTCGGCGACTCAGTCAACCAGATCAAGGAAATGCAGACACTCAACCCGCAAGCCTCGGCCAATACCGATCCGGTTGCGGGCATCGACGGTAATGCGGCGGCAGCGGCACAGAAGAGCTATGCCAAATCGTTCACGGCGCCGCCCCCACCGGCCAACAGCCTCACGATCGGCGTCGGCTCATCGAGCAGCTATTGAAACAGCGCGGCCAGGCGGCTCGGGCTCGAGCCAGCGGAGACACACCATGATCGACATTCTCCTGATTTCGTCCAGCGCGGAGCGCGCGCCGCACATCGCAGCGCGTCTCGAAGCTAGCGACGTTGCGTTCCGTCTGCGTACGCTGCACGGCACCGCGAAGCAGTTGCGCGTGCATGCCGCGGCGATCAAGAGCGCGGATCTGCTGATCGTCGACGATGCCGAGCTGACGCCACGCGAACTGGGTGGCGTGGAAGAGGCGCTGTCCCATACGCCGAATCTGCACTGCATGCTGGTGACGCCCGCACCGTCGACCACGCTCCTGATGGCGGCGATGCGCGTGGGCGTGCGGCACGTGCTTTCCTGGCCGCTCGACGAACGCGAAATCGGCGATGCGCTCGCGCATATCTCGGCGAAGAAAACCGCCGGCGTGCGGCGCGACGGCCGTGTGGTGTCATTCACATCGTGCAAGGGCGGCAGCGGCACCACGTTGATCGCCGTGAATCTCGCCTACACACTCGCCGCGTCGCGCGACAAACGCGTTCTGTTGATCGATCTGAACCAGCAGTTCGCCGACGCGAGCCTGCTGGTGGCCGACAAGCCGCCGCCCGCGACGCTGGCCGACCTGTGTGCGCAGATCGATCGCCTCGACGTGGCGCTCTTCGAAGCTTGCGTAATGCACGTGCACGCGAATCTCGACGTACTGGCCGGCGCGGGCGATCCGGTCAAATCGGGCGAGCTGCGAGCCGCGCATCTGGAGCGGATTCTGACGCTGGTGCGCGAGCAATACGATGCGGTGTTGATCGACGTCGGCCAGAACATCAATCCGTTGGCGATTCACGCGCTCGATCACAGCGACTCTATCTGGATGGTGGTGCGGCAGAACATCCTGTATCTGCATGCTGGCCGCCGCATGCTCGACATCTTCAAGGAGCTCGGTTATCCAGCGAGCAAGGTGAAGGTGATCGTCAACCAGTACGACAAAAAGGCGCGGATCGATCTCGCGACGCTCGAAGCAACGCTCAACGCGAAGATCGCACACCATCTGCCGCGCGACGAGAAACAGGCGACTGAAGCGCTGAACCATGGTGTGCCGCTGGTGACGTCGGCGAAAGGCAGTGCGCTTGCACACGGCATCACGCTACTGGCCGAGATGCTCTGGCCGCAGCCTGTCAGGTCGCGCAAGAGTGTGCTTGGGCGTCTGTTCGCAAGCAGGACGAATGCTTCTAATGCGTCGAATGCTTCGAAATCGCCGCCGCAACTGAAGGCCGGACATTGAACCTGGCAAGGTCCGACTGAGTCCGGTTGCCATCGAAAAGAAAAGCGGAGAGCACCATGTCATTGCGCGAACAGTTAATGATGCAAAACGTCACCATGCCGTTCGACGGCAGCAGCGGAAGCACCGCGGCAGCAGCGGGCGTTGCGGCCGAAAGCCTTGCGGCACGGCGCGCGTACCAGCAACTCAAGATGAACGTTCATCAGGCGATCATCGACCGGGTCGAACTCGACAAGCTGCAACGCCTGTCGCCCGAGCAGATCAAGCGCGAACTCGCGCAACTGGTGGAGCGGATCCTCGAGGAAGACAAGATTCCCATGAACGAGCTCGAGCGCCGCCGTCTCGCGCAGGACGTTCACGACGAAATGGTTGGGCTCGGCCCGCTCGAACCGCTGTTCAGCGACCCGACCGTCTCCGACATTCTCGTCAACACGTCGCAGCACGTGTACGTGGAGCGGCGTGGCCGCCTCGAACACACGGACGTGACCTTCTACGACGACGCGCATCTGATGAAGATCATCGAGCGCATCGTCTCGCGGGTGGGTCGCCGGATCGACGAATCCACGCCGATGGTCGACGCGCGTTTGCCCGACGGTTCTCGCGTCAACGCGATCATTCCGCCGTCGGCGATCGACGGTCCGCTGGTGTCGATTCGCCGCTTCGCCGTGAATCCGCTGACGGTTGCCGACATGATTGACAACCAGAGCTTTACGCCCGCGATGGCGCAATTGCTCGAAGCGCTCATCAAATCGAAGCTGAACGTACTGATTTCGGGCGGCACGGGCAGCGGGAAGACGACGTTGCTCAATCTGCTCTCCGGCTTCATTCCTGAAGATGAGCGCGTCGTTACGATCGAAGATGCCGCAGAGCTGCAGATGCGCCAGCAACACGTGCTGCGACTCGAGACGCGGCCACCGAATATCGAAGGCAAAGGTGAAATCTCGCAGCGCTCACTGGTACGCAACGCGTTGCGGATGCGCCCCGACCGCATCGTGCTCGGCGAAGTTCGCGGCGCCGAAGCGCTCGACATGCTGCATGCAATGAACACCGGCCACGAAGGATCAATGGCGACGCTGCACGCGAACACGCCACGCGATGCGTTGACGCGGCTCGAGAATATGGTGGGCATGGCGGGTCTGACGATGCCAATCAAGGCGGTGCGCCAGCAGATCGCATCGGCGATCACGGTAGTGGTGCAGGCCTCGCGTTTGACCGACGGCCGCCGCAAGCTGATGAGCATTCAGGAAATCACCGGCATGGAAGGCGACATCATCAACATGCAGGAAATCTTCACGTTCAAGCGGACCGGCGTCGACGAAAACGGCATGATCAAAGGGCATTTCTGCGCGACCGGCGTACGGCCGAAGTTCTGCGAGCGGCTGGCGGGTTTCGGCATTGCGTTGCCGGACCAGATGTTCGATCCGGCACGGCGCTTCGAGGTGTGAGCATGCCTAACACAATGGCTTCAGGGAGGCGGATATGAACACTTCGTTTATCGGTTTTGCGGTGCTGGCGTTTCTTGCGATCGTGCTGCTGATCGAAGCCGTCTATCTGTTCTGGAACAGTCGTCACGGCACGGCCGTGAAGCGCATGGACGAGCGCCTTCGCGCACTTTCGGCGGGCGGTAATGTCGGCAAAGAGCAAATGTCGATCCTCAAGCAGCGCCTCCTCAGCGAATCGCCGTTTGTCACGCGGCTGCTGCTGCGTGTGCCGCGTGTACATACGCTCGACCGGCAGTTGCAGCAGGCCGGGATGCGCTGGTCAGTGGCGCGGTTTGCCACCTATACGCTGTTGTGCGCCGTCGCCGGCGCCGTGCTGGGTTTCCTGATGCAGGTGCCCGCCGTGGTGATGGCGGTTCTGGCAGGGGTGCTGAGCCTGCTGCCCATGATGATCCTGCGCCGCAAGCGCGCGAAGCGCGTGTTGCAACTCGAACGCCAGTTGCCCGACGCAGCCGACCTGATTGCTCGTGCACTGCGTGCGGGCCACTCGTTTCCTGCCGCGCTCGGCATGGTCGGCGAAGAACTGCCCGACCCGCTCGGAGGCGAATTCGCGCTGGCGTTCGACGAGATCAACTATGGCGTGTCGATGAACGACGCGCTCCTGAACATGGTGAATCGCGTACCGGTCGAAGATCTACGCTACTTCGTGATCGCCGTGCTGATTCAGCGTGAAGCGGGCGGCAATCTGGCGGAGATTCTCGGCTGCATCGCCGGCATCATTCGCGAGCGGTTGAAGCTGCTCGGCAAGGTGCGGGTGCTGTCGGCTGAAGGGCGGTTGTCGGCATGGGTGCTCGGCGTCCTGCCGTTCGCGATTCTCGGCCTGCTATCGGTCCTCAATCCAGGTTACATCACTGTGTTCTGGAAAGACCCGGCGGGTGTGCAACTCGCCGGTATCGCAATCACGATGATGCTGTTCGGCATCTTGTGGATGCGCAAAGTCGTGCGCATTCATATCTAGACCGCCGGTCCCAAAGGTTAGGAAAGAGGAGCGCGGGTTCTGCCCGCAGACCATGAGAACAGAACAGATCGTTATGTTAGGGGTGATGTTCCTGATCGTGTTCGGTGCCGCGCTGAAAGCGATGATGCTGCTGAAATCCGATCCGGTGCAACAGCGCATCGAGAAGGTCGGACAGTCCGGCGCCACGAACCATGCCGATGCAGAAGACGAGTTCGGTGCAGAGAGGAGCTGGGTCGAAACCGTCACCAAGGTATCTGAGCGTGTCGCCAGGCTTTCGCTTCCGAAAGACGACTGGGACAAGTCGGCTCTGCGCCTGCGCTTTGCGAATGCGGGCATTCGCACGCCGTCCGCGCCGGCCATCTATTTCGCCGCAAAGACGCTGCTGGCGCTCGTTCTGCCGGTCGTCGCGCTGATCTTCCTCGCCAACAGTTTCGACGCTGACAAGCGGGTCTGGCTGTTGCTCGCGGAGTTGGGGGTGTCGGCGGTCGGTTTCTATTTGCCGAATCTGGTGCTCACGCGTCTGATCGAAACCCGCCAGCGCAAGCTGTTCGAAGACCTGCCCGACGCGCTCGATCTGATGACCGTGTGCGTGGAAGCGGGTCTCGGGCTCGACGCGGCGATGATGCGTGTTACTCAGGAAATCGGCGTCAAGAGTCACACGTTGCAGGACGAGTTCGAGATGGTGCTGCTGGAATTGCGTGCCGGATCGGGTCGCGACAAGGCGTTGCGCAATCTGTCGCTGCGCACCGGCGTGGATGATATCGACACACTCGCCGCAATGCTGATTCAGGCGGACCGCTTCGGCACTAGCGTCGGCGATTCGCTACGCGTTTATACCGACAACTTGCGCACCAAACGGCGCTTGCGCGCCGAAGAGCAGGCTGCGAAGATCGCATTAAAACTGCTCTTTCCTCTGATGTTTTTTATTTTTCCGACGCTTCTGGCCGTGCTGGTCGGTCCGTCGGCGATCCAGGTCGTGCGCCAGCTGTACCCGGCCATGGCTGGCATGTCGGGTGGTTGAGCGATCGAGAGCACCGTATCTACCGGGGAATTACATGTTCGCGTCGAGCCCGTTTCCTGAACTGCTTCGCCACGCCACTCACTGGCTGGGCGGCTACGCGCTCGCACTGGTGATGATGGCTGTGGGCGCGTCGCTAGAGCGGCGCTGGCCTGTCGAGTTGCTGCAATCGCGCGCCGGGATGCGCTTTAACCTCATCTACGCGGCGCTGTATATGGCGCTCGCAGAGACAATGCGGCCGCTGACAGCAGTGATCAGCGTCGCGGTGGTCAATGCGCTCGGTGGCGGCTGGGTCGTGCTTGCTTCGCAGGGGTGGAGCGCATTGGCCTCCATCGTGGTCGTGGTATTGACGATCGATCTGCTGGAATATGCATTTCACCGCCTGCAGCACGCGTGGCCCGTGCTTTGGAAGTTGCATTCGCTGCACCACAGTGCCGCTGATTTCAATGTCACGGTGACGTTCCGGCATCACTGGTTCGAAGTGTTCATCAAGGGCTGTCTGCTCTATCCGGTGGTCGGCGTGCTATTCAAAGTCGAGCCGTGGATTGTCGGCGTGAGTTCCATCGTGTTCATGTTCGGCAATTATTTTGCGCATATGAACCTGCGCGTCGACCTGGGCCGCTTCACGACCTGGGTCAACAATCCGCAGTATCACCGCTTGCATCATTCGATCCGCGCCGAGCACTTCGATCACAACTTCACACAACTGCTGCCGCTGTGGGACCACCTGTTCGGCACGTTATGGGTGCCTGCAAAGCACGAATGGCCCGCCACCGGTCTGGACGACGGCGCACAACCGCGTTCATTGCTGGGCGCGCTGAGCTGGCCGCTCCGCTCGCAGGCCGGCGGCAGCGCCGGATTGGACGGCGAGCGCATTGCAATCCTGAACAAGGAGGCGAAATGAAAGCCACTTGCAAAGTTACTCGTGCGGAATCCGCACGACGGGATACGCGCAAGCAGCGCGGCGTAGCGACAATTGAATTCGCATTGCTCGCGCCGGTGCTGTTCCTGCTGTTGTGCATTGCGATGGATCTGGGAGTTGCGCTGTGGGTCAACCTGACGATGCAGTACGCGGTGCGGGAAGGCGCGCGTTACTCGGTGACCGGTCAAAGCAACCTGGATCCGAACGCAACCAATCAGCAGCGCTATCTGGCGATCGTGCAGGAGATCAAGGACAGCTCGATGGGACTCTACACGCTCGTTTCGCCGAGCTATGTGATCACCATCAACGGCGCAGCCCAAACCTACAACACGCAGACCAGTTACAGCACTGGCATGTTCGGCAATCCGGGCGACATCGTCGTGTTGCAGATCAATTGCATCTGGCCGTTGCTGACACCGCTGGTCAAGCCGTTTTTTGCCAACGGCCAGTTCAGTTTCAGCGTCGCGGCGACGATGCGTAACGAGGGATTCTGACATGCGCACCCGTTCTTCGCCAAGAGGCCGCCACGCAACCAGAGGCATCGTCAGCGTGGAAATGGCGCTGTTGCTGCCGATGCTGGTGGCGCTCGCATTGCCCGTCTACGACATCGCGCGCAACATTCAGGCGCAGATGATACTGATCAACGTAAGCCGCGAGGGTGCGAGCCTGTCGTCGCGCGCATCGCTCACGTATCCGATGCAGACCATCATGTCGTCGTTGACTTCGACCACTCCGCCGCTGGACATGAACGCGCACGGAATGATCTACATCACCGAAATCATGGGCAACAACAACTGCGACAGCAACGGCAATAACTGCACAGGCGTCGTGGTCGCCCAGTATCGCTGGAACGGCGGCAATTATTTCCCGGCGAGCCAACTGTGGAGTTGCGGCAACAGCGGCACACGCTGGGCGACGGACGGCAGCGGCAGTTGCAGCGGCATTCCGGCGGCGGGGGCCAAGTCGCCGGTGGTGAACCTGCTACAAGGAAAGCTTTCCGATGGCCAGATCGCCTATGCAGTCGAGACGTTTTATTTGCAAACACCGCTGCTTGGTTCACTGGATCTGGGCAACGGCGTCAAAACACCGGCGCTCTCGCCGAATCTCTATGCGATGACGGTGTTCTGATTCAAGCAGGTACTGACTCAAAATAATAAAGCGCAGGTCGGGGGATTCAATGAAAAGAATAGCGGCACATAAACGGCAAAAGGGATCGGTCAGCATCATCGTGGCGGTGTCGCTGATTGCGTTGCTGGGCATTCTCGGGCTCGCGGTGGACTCCGGTTTCGGCTACATGATCAAGGCGCGGCTCGACGCCGCTACCGACGGCGCGGTGATCGCCGCCGGCGAGGCAGTCACGCGCGGCAACAACCAGACAGAGCAGACCGCCAACGCGCAGCAAGCGGCAACGGCATTCTTCGCGGCAAATTATCCGGCGGGTTTTCTCGGCTCGACAGTGACGGCAGGAACGCCGTCAATCGTGTTCAACGCCGGTACGGTCACGATCGACATGGCGGCGCAGGCGAGCGTGCCAGTCACGTTCATGCAGACGCTCGGCTTCAAGGTGCTGAACGTGAGTGCCTCGTCGCAGGCGATCCGCAAGACGCTGGATATGGCGTTCGTGATCGATAACACCGGCTCGCTGAACACGTCCGGCGTGCCGGCTGCGGTGCGCTCGAATGCGGTTGCGTTCCTGAACAATTTCGATGTGACCAACGATCGCGTGGCGCTGATGCACTTCGCGTACGGCACCGTGGTGGATGTGCCGTTCAACGGCAATACACGCGGCTTCGATCGCACGGCGATGGACGCCGATATCAACAAATACACCTTCAACGGCAGCACCAATTCAGCTGAAGCGATCTGGAATGCGCGCAACCAGTTGAATACGGTGATCACGCAACCGTCCAGTCTGCGAGTGATCGTGTTCTTCTCGGACGGTGCACCGAATAGCTTCTCGTCGTTCTTCACGACGAATCAGAGCGGCTGCAATAACACGGCCGGTACGATCGCGAGCCCTGATAGCGCGGGGACGATGTCGGGCCTGTACAACATGAACGCGC
Source organism: Paraburkholderia sp. SEWSISQ10-3 4 (assembly GCF_030464785.1). Lineage (NCBI taxonomy): Bacteria > Pseudomonadati > Pseudomonadota > Betaproteobacteria > Burkholderiales > Burkholderiaceae > Paraburkholderia > Paraburkholderia sp. SEWSISQ10-3 4. The sequence goes on along the minus strand of NZ_JALPRI010000006.1, from coordinate 190,543 downwards.
TGAATCAGGCGCTGGGCTCGCCGTGCTTCCAGAGCAACGTGACGAAGCTCGTCACCGCCATGCCGAAGTGGTACAACGCGCACAACGTCAACGAACAGATCTTTCCGATCTGGCCCGTAACCGCACCGCGCGCTGTGCCGAATGGCAACATCACGTATGTGAACGTCAATCGCGCGTCGCGCAATCTGCTCGAAGCGATGGCGGCGCAGGCGCGTATTGAGGGCACGTATGTGTTCACACTCGGCTATGGACCCGAACTCGTCGCGCCGGCCGGCCCGGACAACGAACTGGGCGAGGATGTTCTCAAATGCATGGCCAACACGCCGGATTCTCTGCCACGTTGCTACAACCCGGCACAACCGGTCGGCGTGTTTTGCTACGCCGCGACACCGGCCGATCTGAAGCCGTGCTTTTCGCAACTGGCCTCGCAAATTCTCCGCATTTCCAAGTGAGCGCGCTATGACACCGACGACATCTTTTCAGGATCTGCCTCTCTCGCCCAGCCCTGTGGACGCGGCAGCTTTGCCTCAAGCATCCGCTGCCGATATGAGCGAGTCCACCGGCTTGCGCCGCGCGCTGGTGGAAATCACAGCACGGGCTGGCGCCGCGACGATGCTGAGCCTGTTCGCCTACGCCGCGATCGTGCAGTGGCGTGCGGCGCCCTCGCGGATCACGCTGCTTTTGCTGGTGGTGGCCGCGTGCGTGACAGTCGGTCTTTCGCTGTTTTCGCGCGTGCCGATGAAGCGCGACTGGCGGCTGTTCGCGTTCGTCTGTTCGATGGGCGGCACGTATTACTTCCTCGCCGTGCGTCTTGCACCCGGCGCGCAACTGGTGCCTGAGATGGTCGGCGCATCGTTGCAACTGCTGGGGATTCTCTGGCAACTGTTCGCGAAGGCGTCGCTGCGCCGTTCATTCGGCATCTTGCCGGCGAACCGTGGCGTCGTATCGCGCGGCGCGTATCGCTTCGTGCGTCATCCGATGTATCTGGGTTACTTCATCACCGACATCGGCTTTCTGCTGGTGAACTTCGGCCTGCAAAACCTTCTGGTGTACGGCTGCCAGTTTGCCTTGCAGGTCGGACGGATCGTGCGGGAAGAGCAGCTTCTATCGGCTGACGAAAGTTATCGGACGTACAAGGGGCGGGTACGTTATCGCGTGATTCCCGGCGTGTTCTAACCAGCACTCCCACCACGCACCGCTTTGCCACCCGTCATACAAACGATCATAGTAGCCACGACGAGCACGCATAACGCCACGCGCAAGCCAAGCAAACCCGCACCGAGTCCGATCAACGGCGGCCCCACCAGAAAGCCGGCATAACCCGCCGTGGCCGCCATCGAAACACCGACAGCCGGCGTCACGGTCGAGCGGCCCGCCGCACTGAAAATCACCGGGACGATATTCGCGAGGCCGACGCCGACCATGGCAAAGCCCACGCAAGCCGTGAGTACGGTGGGTAGGCTCAACACCAGCGCGAGTCCAGCCGCCGCCAGCAGGCCGCCGAAGCCGATCACCTTGCTCGAACCGAAGCGCCGCACGGACACATCGCCGACGATGCGGCAAGCCGCCATCGAGAACGCAAACGCGGAATAGCCGACCGCCGCGACGCTGGCCGCTTCGGTCAAGGTAGCGCGCAAATACACCGCGCTCCAGTCAGCTACCGCGCCTTCCACCATCATGCAAAGGAACGCGAGCAGCGCAAGCTTCATCACTTTGGCGTTGGGCAACGCGAAGCCACTCGAGGACGCGGCCGCGCGCGGACCAAGATCGCGCAACGCCAGCGCCGCGGCGGCGGCCATGAGGACGGCGATGAACACGGCCGGCAGCACGAGACCACCGATCACGCCGACGCCATTTTTCTGCAGCATGGCGCCCGTCGCCGCGCCGAGCAGGCCGCCCGCGCTCCACGCCGCATGAAACGAGGACATGATGGGCGACTTCCATTGCGTTTCGATCGTGCTGGCGTGGCCGTTCATCGAGACGTCGAGCGCGCCGTTCGCCGCACCTAGCAGGAGGAGCACGATGCCCAGCGTCGCCAGGTTCGGTGCGAACGCGGGGAGCGGCAGCGCGATAACAAACGCAGCGCCGAGCAGCGCGGTGGCCCGGCCGCTGCCGAAGCGCGGCGCCAACTGTCCGGCCAACGGCATCGCGATGATGGCCCCCAGCGCGAAGGCGAATAACGCGATCCCCAACGAAGTGTCGCTGAGCGACAGGCTTTCCTTGATACGCGGCACTTCGACTGCCCAGGCGCCGATCCCGAATCCGTTGGCGAGAAACACGCCGAGGGTGGCCACCCGCTCCTTGAGCGGTTTCATGAGCGGTGTGCTGATCGGAGTAACGAGAGTTTTCATGAGCGCGCCACCATCACGTTGTCGCACACCGCTGCGAGTTGGGTACGCCGCGCGGCCGTCACATCCGCTTCGACGAATAGATGGTCCACGGCGCGCGCCGGCGCAACGTAAAACGGCGCAGCGGTCATCAGTTTTTCCGACGTCACGGCGATAGCGACCTGGCTGCTTGCCTGCACCATCGCCCGTTTGAGTTCGGCCTCTTCAGCGTCGAACGCGGCGACTCCTTCATCTGTATCGAACGCGCACGCACCCAGAAAGCAGAGGTCGGCCTTGATCTGCTGGATCTGCAGCAAGGCGGTGGCGCCGGTCGCGCCGGCTGCATGCTGAGCGATGCGCCCGCCGATAAGAATGATCTCGAAGCCAGGCCGGTTCAGGAGACGCGCGCAAGCCTCGGGCGAGTTAGTCACGACGGTTAGATCCGCGTTGTCCGGGAGCGCCGCGGCGATCGCGACATTCGTCGACCCGGTGTCCAGCAAAATGATCTGTTTGGGCCGGACGATGGACGCCGCGACGACCGCGAGAGAGGCCTTCCGATCCACGGCTTCGTGCATGCGGACCGAGGCGTCTACGCCGGCAGGCGAGATCAGCAGGGCGCCGCCGTACACGCGCTTGCAATGACCCTGGTCGGCCAGTTCGCGCAAATGACGGCGGACCGTATGTTCAGATGTTTGGAGTTCGGCAGCGAGTTCGGATGCCAATACGCGGCCTTGAGCACGCAACCGTTCCAAAATCAGCTGTTCCCGCTCCTCGGGCAGAAGCCCGTCCACTGCGTCCTGCCTCGTTCGTTGCATGACTTCACCTTGCTCGATTGCGAAACGATCATAATCGAGCATAATTTAACGTAAACGAGCAGGGCGAGCAACGGTGCAGTCGAAATTCTTCTGAAGGGACGGATTCGGCAGGTCGTAAAGCGTTTGCGTCGGCGCCGGCGGGGCGGTCTGCAATCTGCTTAACAGGGCTGGAGGCCTGTAATCGCCGAGGCCGCGATCCACGCGCGCCATTGCGACGTGAAATTGAATTCGGCATCGATTGCGAATGCCGAGTCGAGCGCTTCGTTGAGCGTCGTTCCACGTTGCAACGCATTGAAAGCCGCATGCGCGGCGGCGCATTGAACGAGTATCTGCGGCTGCCACTGCGGTCGCACAACCAGTGCATCGGTCGGTGACTCGAGATTTGCCGGAAAGGAGCCACCTGGCTGATGCGCTGCCCAGATATCGGCGATCGCATAGCGCGACGAGATGAGCGCGCAGGCGGGATGAACGGCCAGTTTCGCTTCGAGCAAATCTTCGGGGAGGATGACGGCCCATTCCGCTGGCGTAAGCACGTTGGCGTCCGCGGCAAAGTAGGCCAGATGCAGCGACCATTCGAGACGCGCGAGGTCGGCGAAATAACGGAAACGGGGAGCCTGTTCGTAGGTTTCGATGAAAGCCGGTAGCGCTGCGCCGAAACGATTGAGGTCGCCGCTCTGTGACGGATGGGCTTCTGCGTAAGCCACCGACAGCGCATTGAAGTAGGCTTCACCGACTAACACCAACAAGACGGGATAGGCGCTCGCGAGTGCAGTCCGCCGATTGGCGCGAACGCTGCTCCGATAGAGATCGACGCGCTCGCGCAGATTGCCCGTGAGCTCGATGCCGCTAAAGCAAGGTGTTTGTTCAGCGGCACATGCAGGGCTCTCAGCGCGACCTTGCGCATGATCGACCCCGCGCCCCGTGCATTGCAGCTGCGAAAGCACAGGCCGCTGTTCGCCCTCCAGGGATTCAGCGAACATGCGCTGCAGTGACTCAAGCGGCGTGCGCATCGCCGGCGTCGTGTTGAGTCGAAGGGGTGAGGGTCGATCGCGTGGCGTGCACGGTGTTCTGAATATCACGTGCGCGACCCGCTTCATTGAGTAAGACGCTTAACGCCGGTACATCGGTATCCCACTCGATCAGCGTCGGTATCGTGCCGAACCGCTGCAGTGCGTATTCATAGAGCGCCCAGACTTCGTTGGTGACGCGTGAGCCGTGATCGTCGATGACGGCGATGTCCGTTACACGATGACCCGCGAGATGAATCTCGCCAATCGTGCCGATCGTCAGCGCGTTCATGGCCGCGACGGCGTCCTCTCCATGATTGCATTGGTTCACGTATAGGTTGTTCACGTCGAGCAATACGCCGCAACCCGTGCGTGACGCAAGTTCGGCAAGAAATGCAGTCTCGCCGTACTGATCGTCGCGGAATCGAACGTACGTGGAGACGTTTTCCAGTAGAACCGGCCGGCCGAGCGCGTCCTGCAATTCGCTGACACGCGAAGTGAGCAGCGAGAGCGCCGCCTCGGTCAAAGGCATCGGCAAAAGATCGTTCAGATGGCCAGCCGATGTCGCGCCCCAGCAAAGATGTTCGGAGACGGCAGCCGGCTCGATCCGCTCGATCAGACGTTTGAGCTTCGCAACGTGAGCGAGGTCGAGTGGCTTCGTCGAGCCAAGGCCGAGACCGACCCCGTGCAAACTGACAGGCAGGTCGCGTCGCACGGTGTCGAGCACGTGCAGGTCGAAGCCGCCGTCGCCGAAATAGTTTTCACTGTGCACCTCGACCCAGTCGACCGCAGGCGTAGCGTCGAGGAAGTCGCGGTAATGAGCATGGCGCAACCCGATTCCGATGCCGGGCGGCGCGCAGGCAGAAGGGACGAGGGGATGCATCATGGGCCCGGACTGGCACAGGAGCGCCGCATCCGCATCAGGAATGCTGCTCGTCGAACTTGCCGCCCATCTTCTGGCAGGTTCCTTTCGGCACGGTCTTGAAGTCGCCTTTGTCGTTGTCGACCTTGGCCTCACCGGCGCAGCCGTGCACACCGGTCTTGCTCGCACAGTCGTTCTGACCGGCCTTGGCGATGCCAAAGCACTGAACCTTCTCGTCCGCATGCGCTGCGCTGATGCCGGTGGCGGCGAGTCCTGCGAGGGCCGCGGCGATCAATGCCGGCCGGCTAAGTTTCGAGTTCAATTTGCTTCTCCTGAGTAAGCGGCGGTGGATCGCTCGCCGCACCATTTCAACCGTCGCTTCGCCATGGGCTGCTGCGGGGCTGAGACGGTGCGCCTGATTCGCAGCGCCGCGGCCATGTGTAAACCGATTCTAAGCCTGCCACATTAATTATCCGGCATGTTACTGGCTCATCGTACTCGCGCTTTTCACGGCACAGGAGGCGGTGACTTTCTCGCCGTCGCTGAATGAGAACGCCAGCGGGATCGTCGTGCCGATCTTGAGCGGCTGTTTCGGATGCTCCAGCATCACGTGATAGTTGCCCGGAGCAAAGACGAGCGAGCCGTGCGCGGGCACCGCCACCTGATGGACCATCGCCATGGAAGACGTGCTGCCCTGGCTTTGCGTCTGATGCAGCATGGCCATGCCGAAAGCGTCAGTGCTGATACCGGTGAGATTGACGGGCTGATCACCCGTGTTGCTGGCCTTGAAATAGCCACCCGATGGCAGATCGCCCGGCAACGCGCGGATCCAGCAGTCCGATACGCTCACGGCTGCAGCGGCACCGGCGAAGGCCTGAATGGATGATCCGCACAGCAAGGCGGGGAGGAGAAGTTTGCGTGTTGTCTTCATGAGGTGTTCCTTGTTTTTAACAGCGGAAATGAAGCGTTAAGCAGCTTGCCGCGTGGCGCGGCCAAAAATCGTGCGATCGGCAAGCCACACTGCGAGCAACGTGGCGCCCATCAACGGAAAGACGATACCGAGCAGAACGAGACTGGTTTTCCAGCCACGCATCGGCGGTGCGGCACGTTCGCGCGAGGGTGCGCCGAGCGAGCGCTGCGGGCGTCGCTTCCACCACATCACGCAGCCGGTCACGGCCATTCCCGCGAGCCCAAGCGAAATCGCAGCGCAGAGGATCTGATTGGCGACGCCGAAATAGCGGCCCATATGCAACGACGTGCCGTACGACACGGCTTTCGACACCGCGCCGTAATCGCCGTAGCGGATGTCTTTCAGCACCGTGCCGCTGTATTGGTCGATGTACAGCGTGCGCTCGTCTTTCGGGTCGGCGGGAAAGTACGAGACGGTGTAGACGCCCGTAGCGGATGACGGCAGCACGATGCCGTAGCCGCTCTGGACACCGAGCGATGCGACGAGGGCGACGATGCGTCCGAGCGGCAGCGCTTGCGCCGCGTGTGCGTCGGCGGATTGCGGCACCGGCGTGTTGCCGACGGCCCATGGCGTGAGCGGCAACGGCAAATCGTCCATCACCATGCCCGGCATCGAGTCCATGTTCGCCTGATCAGCGCCGTGCGCGGCTTGCGTTTCACCACGCGCTCCCGGCAGGACAGAACGCAACGGCAAACCGCCCCACGAACCTGGCGGCGCGCCAAGATTGACAGAGGTTGCGAGCGCCTTGAACTGCTTACCCCATGAGCCTGTCCACGGCAGACCGCTCAGCACGAAAATGAGCGCACCGAGCGCGAGCCAGATACCCATCACGGCGTGAAGATTCTTCCAAAGCGCGCGTCCTTGCAGCGAGAAACGCGGCACCAGCACAGCACGTGCGGTGGTCTTCCCGCGCGGCCACCAGAGTGCGATGCCGGTGCCGATCATCACCAGCGTCCAGCACGCGGCCAACTCCATCAGCAATTCGCCTGGTTTGCCGAGCAGCAGCTTGCGGTGAAGCATGCGGTCCACCTGCATGAAGCGGCGCTCGACGCTTAGCGTGCCCAATACTTCGCCGGTGTAGGGGTTCAGATAGACACTCTGTTTTTCGCCGTCGGCGAGGCGAAAAATGAACTCGGTGCTGCGATCCGGTGCGCTCGCGATAGGAGCCGTCACCGCGCGCGCATCGGTCGGCATCGCCGCGCGGGCTTTGGCGAGCAACGCGTCTTCAGTGAGCCTTGGCGTGGCTTGCGGTTCGACGATCAGGCGGTGCGGGTAAAGCAGCGGTTCGATTTGCGGCTGGAAGCAATACAGCGTGCCGGTGATCGCAAGCACGACCAGAAACGGCATCACAAAGAGACCTGCGTAAAAGTGCCAGCGCCAGAGCGTTCGGTAGCCGGCATTCGCTGCGCCTGTTGCCGAGGTCGCGCGTTGTGCGGTGGTGGTGGACATTCAATCCTCCTGAAGCAAAAATGGGTCGATCGGTTTGCGCAGTGATGCACGCGCTGGTTTGCAACTCACGAGTGCAAACCGCGCATGCCAATCGCGTGTTCACATACGCAACTTTGCTTCGACGTAAAACGTGCGGCCCGGATACGGGTGATAGACGAAGTAGCGCGCGTCAAACAGGTTGTCGACGCCGATACCAACTTCACTCAGCTTCGTCGGCTTGAACGTGAATTTCGCGTCCGCCACCGTGTACGAACTGGTGCCGCCGAATACATCGGGATTCGTGTCGGTATTGGTGAGCGTGTTGTATTCAAGGCCGGAGTAGCGCGCGGCAAGCGTGATCGCTGCGCGTTCGTCGATGTGATACGTCGCGGCGAGATTCGCGCGCCACAGCGGAATCCGATAGAAGTACTTGCCGACGGTGGCCGGGTTCTGCGCATTCGCGATGATCTTCGACTGCGTGTACGCCACGCTCGCCAGCAGATCGAGACCACGCACGAATACATCCTGTCCCGAGTAGCTCGTTTCGACGCCACGCGAGCGCACCTTGCCGATGTTCTGGAAATTCGTCACATTTGGAATCACGGTCGTATCGGTCTGACTGAAGATCGTGTTCTTCACGTCGTCCTGAAACAGCGAGAAGCGGAACACGCCATTCCAGTGCGCCCATTCAGCGGTCAACTCCTTCGAGAGATCGTCTTCGGGCTTCAGGTTCGGATTGTTGTTGATGATCGAGGAGCCGTTGATTTGCCCCTGGAACATCTCACCCACCGTCGGAAACCGATAGGCGCGGCCAATCGATGCGCGCAAGCTCAGATCGTCAGTGACATCGAACGACAACGAGGCTTTCGGCGAAAAGTGATGCTGGTTCGCGTCGCTATACGGGAACGCCTTGCCCGGTAGCGCCTGCGAGCCGCCGTAGGCTTGCCAGTCTTCGTACCGTACGCCGTAGACCAGCTTCCAGCGCGGCAGAAAGTGCCAGGCATCCTGGGCGTACAGCGCCTGGGTCTGCGTCTTGCCCTTGAAAGCATTGGCAAACGAGGTCGCCGCGCCATCGCGCCAGTTCAGCGTGTTGTAGCTCTCGTTGTCGAGGAAATAGTTGTCGTAGTGATAGCCGAAGCTCAGCGCATGACTCGTCAGGCCCGCTTGCGGCGTGACGGGTGTGTAGGTGGTGCGCAGATCGAGCGTTTTCCAGCCGGTGCCGTCGCCGAAGATCACCGTGCCGGGGCCGTTGCCCGGCGCGCCCGAATTCGCGGTGCGCGCCACGCTGTTGCCGACGTCGTAGTACGAAGCGATTGCTTCGCCATTCCAGCCGGTGGCGTTGCGGGTTTTCAGCGTGAGCCCGTATAACCAGTTCTCGCTGTAGCCGAGGCTCGGGGCGAGGGCGGCCGCCGGAATCGTGTACTCGTAGCCGCCGATCGCGACCTTGCCGCTGTATACCGGGTTGCCGTTCGCGTCGCGCAGGAAACTCGACGTCGCGCTGTTATAGGTCTGGTGCCAATAGCCGAGTGTGAAGGCGGCCTGCAGTGTCGGCGTGAAGTCGTACTGCATCTTCAGCTTGAACTGGTCCTGTACCGTGTGTTCGATCCCTTCGCCGTTCACGCCGAGCACCGCGGTCGGCGTATTGGTCTGGTTGTTGTAGAAGTACGCGCCGGTCACCGGTGTGTCTCCGGCTTTCGCGGGCGTATTTGACTTGGCGAGCGTGGCGAATTGCAGCGGCTGGCTCGTGTTCTCAAGGTGATTCACGCCCAACCGATACGAGAACTTCCCGATCTGATCGCCGATCGACGCGCTTGCCTCGCTGCCGTTGAAATTCTGATTCACACCGAACAGGCTGAAGTGCTGGGTGAAGGCTTTGACGTCCGCGTCGGCTTCGAACTTCTTCGGCATGCGGGTGCTGATGAGCACCGTGGCGCCTAGCGAATTGCCCGGATAGAGCGCGGAAAACGGCCCATAGATCACGTCGACCTGCTGGATCTCGTCGGGAAACACCATCGACCAGCGGGGCGGAAACGAATAACTATTGCCGAGCAGATTACTGAGCAGGAGGCCGTCCGCATAGACGAGACCGCGTGCGCTCTGCGAATTGCTGGTGCCGCGTACGGCGATGATCGAGTTCAGATCGCCGATAAAACGCTTGCGCACGGCAAGGTTCGGCATGTACTTCAACACGTCTTCGGTATTGACGACGTTCCAGTTGTCGAACTGTTCGCGCGTTACGGTTTCGACCGAAGCCGGCAGATTAGGGTCGACGGCGCGCGGGTTGGCGACGGAATTGGCACTGGCGGTAACGCTGACGGCAGGTAGCGTGGCGTCGGCGGACGCGCTATCCGCGTGAGCCGGGGAGGCGATAAATGCCGGCGCCAAGGCCGGAACTAGCGCAGAAAAATAAGCCGGGAAATGCGACAGCGGCCGCCGGCCGGATGGAATGCGCCGGGCGCCGCGGCGGGCGCAAAGAGGCAGCCTTCGCAAAGCGAAGTTGAGCATGAACGTTTCCTTGATGCATTGAACAGGCGATCGCGCGCCCCCTCAACGGGTGCGGCAAATGCGCGATCAGGAACAACAGCGATCAGGAAACGGCGGGCGGGCCTCTTGGGCGTCCGGACGGGAACGCGCCGAGCGGCGTGAAGCGGGTGGAGAGGGCGGGCGGCACAGTGCCGGCAAGCGCGAGCGCGGGCGGCGGTTCGACGGCCGCAACGGTCGGCATGGCGACGTGATGCTGGAGCAGATGGCAGTAGCCGCATGCGCCGAAGGCGTCGTCGTGGCTGAGGTGGACGGGCGCCGGGTTGGCCTGCGTGGATTGGCTCACCAGGCTCTGATTGGCCGGCTGCAGCGCCGAGCAGAGCGCCGCGAAGGGCTCGTTCGCGCGGTTCGACACCAGCATCTGACTCACGACCGGCGCGAACACGACAAGCCACATGGCGATCAGGCCAAGCCATGCGGTCATGCGGTTATGGGAGCGTGTAGTCATGGTGATGAACGTAAAGACGCGGGCGATTCTAGCACTGCCGCGCGGTCTTTTCTCCTGTGATTCCGTCTATAGCGTCGGATTAGAAGGCCGAAACCGGCTCATTTCGGGGCGTTACAGCGTGACCGTTTCCCTTAAGCTGCATGGTAAATGTTCGGCTTTCCCTGTCGGCGCTTCGACCTCCTGCGCGGCCGCGCAGATACGCGAAACGCCGGACAGGGCGGGCAAAACACGATTGACCCGGCTGACCGCCACCACCCGTTACCACGACTCATGACTGCCACGCAGACGCCAGCATCCTCGATAGCCGACATCAATCAGCAGGCGGCATTGCTCTGCAAAAGCGGGCAATTCGCCGATGCCTGGTCGTTGGTGGAGCCGATCCTCGACCCGCACGACGAGGTGGAGGAAGACGCGCGGGCCGACGCGTTGAATATTGCGGGCGCCTGCTGGTACGGCATGGGCAATCTGTCCGACGCGGAAACCTACTGGCGCCAGTGTCTGCGCGCCAAACCCGACTATGCCGAGGTGTACAGCAGTCTCGGCATGCTGCTCAAATCGCACGGCCGCCTGTCGGCGGCCAAGGCGGTCTATCGGCAACTGGTCGCGCTGCGGCCCGGTCAGGCCGACGCGCACAACAATCTCGGCACCGTGCTCTACGGAATGGGTTACCGGGAAGAGGCCGAGGCGTCGTATCGTCAGGCGGTGACGATCCGCCCCGACTACGCGGAGGCGCACTACAACCGGGCTATCGTATTGCACGAACTGCGCCGCCTGCATGAGGCGGAAGTGGCCTATCGCGAGGCGCTGATCGGGCTGCCGGAACACGCCGAGGCGCACAACAACCTGGGCAACGTGTTGATGGAACTCGGCCGCGTTGCCGAGGCGGACGCAGCCTACCGGCAGGCGCTGACCATCAAGCCCCAGTATCCCGAAGCGCTCAATAACCTCGGCGGCGCGCTGAAGGCGACGTATCGTCTGCCCGAGGCCGAACTGGCCTGCCGGCTCGCGCTGGCGATTCGCCCGGATTACGCGGAGGCGCACCTCAACCTCGGCGCGGTGCTGGCTGATCTCCAGCGTCTGCCCGAGGCTGAAGCGGCGTACCGGGAGGCAATCACGCATCGCCCGGACTATGCCGAGGCGCACTACAACCTCGGCCTCGCGCTAACCAGCCTGGAGCGTCTGCCCGAGGCCGAAATGGCTTACCGGGAAGCGATTCGCTGCCGGCCCGACATCGTTCACGCGCACAACAACCTGGGCTGCGTGCTTCGTCAGCTCGACCGTTTGCCGGAGGCTGTCGAGGCCTTCGCGCAAGCACTTACGCTTCGTCCCGACCTGGCTGAGGCTCATTACAACGTCGGGGCCGCGCTGGCGCAACTCAAGCGGCTGCCGGAAGCCGAAGCCGCTTACCTGCGGGCACTTGCTTTACGTCCCGATTACGGCGATGCCAGGTTCGGTCTGGCTGTGCTGGTGCTCAGCATGGGCCGCTTTGAAGAAGGCTGGCGCTTGTACGAGTGCCGCTACGACCAACCAGGTTTCGTGCATCACAAGACGCGTTCCATGTTGAGTTGTCCGCAGTGGCAAGGCGACTCGCTCGCCGACAAGTCCTTGCTGGTCTGGCAGGAAGACGGGCTCGGCGACATGGTTCAATTCAGCCGCTATTTCGCCCTGCTCAAGGCGCAAGGGGCCGCGCATATCACCTTTGCGTGCCAGCCTGCCTTGCACCGGCTGATGGCTACGGTGGACGGCGTGGATGCCGTTCTCGATCACGATACGGCGTTGGCCCATGTAGCCGCATCGACATACGACTGCTGGACGAGCCTTTTGAGCGCGCCGCTGCACTTGCGTACGGCAGTGGACACGATTCCGCGCCCGGTCCGTCTCGCGGCCGAGCCGTCGCTCGTCGAAAAATGGCGGCCGATGCTCGACACCCTGCCGCCCGGCCGTAAAGTCGGGTTGGTGTGGAAAGGCAACGCGAAACACCATAACGACGCGAACCGGTCGATCCCCACGCTAGCCACGCTTGCCCCGCTCTGGAGCGTGCCGGGCCTGAGCTTCGTGAGTCTGCAAAAAGGTCAGGGCGAGGACGAGGCGCAAAACCCGCCCGCCGGTCAGCCGCTGCTCGAACTCGGTTCGGCGGTGAACGATTTCGCGGACAGCGCCGCGATCATCGAACAACTCGATCTGGTGATTTGCGTGGACACGTCCATGGCGCATCTGGCCGCCTCGCTGGGCAAACCGTGCTGGGTGATGCTGCCGGAGAAAGACATCGACTGGCGCTGGATGCACGAACGCAACGATTCGCCGTGGTATCCGCACACGCTGCGGCTATTCCGCCGGGCAGTGGGCGAAGACTGGACCGTGTCGGTCGAGAGAGTGCGGCAGGCGTGTGTGGAGCGGTTTGCCGTTGAACGCGCTACCGAACTCTGAACTCCTCCGGATTCCTCACTTGACCCGCAGCCCACGCTTGCGGCCCGCTTGCGTTGAAGCGTGGAACTGGCTCTCGGTCGCCTCGATCGCGTGGCCGAGGAACTGCAGGAACATGCTCATCGCGACGGTCGTGGTCAGGTCGGAGCGCTGATAAAGGCAACTGAACGACTTCGCGCCAGCGTCGGTGAGCGCAGTCCACGCAAGCTTGCGTTGCGTCACATCCTCCGCCACGTTCTCCGCGATCAGGAAGCCGATCCCGACACCATCTGCAACGAGCCGGCGCACCATCGAAACCGAACTCGTTTCCACCAGCGGACGCGCCTTGCGTTGCTCGCGGTGGTCGATCTGATCCACCATGGCCCGCAACTCCGTATCCGGTGTCATGAGGATAAGCGGGTAGTCGAGGCAGTCGCGCAGCCGGGGCCGTTTGCCGAGCTTCGTCAGCGGATGCCCGGGCGGCGTGACGAGCCCGAGGTGCTGCGAGAAGGCGCGTACTTCCACCACACCGGGCGGCGGTTTGCGACGCAGGCCATAACCGATGTCGGCTTCCCCGGTCTCCACCCACTTGAGAATGCTCTCGCCGTTGCCCGAGCGCACGCTGTACGTCACCCCCGGATAGCTTTTCATGGCGGCCTGAATGGCTTCGGGCACCAACTGCTCGGCCGACGAAGGCGACACCGCGAGATTGATATGCCCGCGGCGCAGCGAACGCAGGTCTTCCACCTGAGTCATTGCGTTGTCGAAATCGCGCTGTCCGCGCCGCACCGCAGCAATGATGATCTCGCCAGCCGTGGTGAGTTGCATGCCGCGCGGCAACCGGTCGAAGAGCGGCGAGCCGACCTGCTCCTCGAGATTAAGAATTTGCTGGTGCACGGCGGCCGCGGTCAGGTGCAGCGATTCGGCCGCTTTGCGGATCGAACCACGCCTGACTACCTCGTCGAAACAACGGAATGTCTGCGATATTGGACGCATAAATCGACCGTATAGTTTTTCCATACGGCCCGTTAAGAATAATCAGATTTTATTGACGGAACGGATAGCCTAGATTTCGCTTCATCATCTTAACGGAGCGAACCGTGACCACGACAGTCGATCAAATTACCCAGCGCCGCCGCGGCGTCGGCCTCATCGCTCACGACCCCAGGGTTTCATTCGGCGGGTATACGCTGATTGCTCCGCAAACGGCGGGTGGCCGCGTCTATCTCATCGATATCGAGGGCGTCGTCGTGCACGAGTGGAAGATGCCGGTGCGGGCCGGACGCCACGCCGTGATTCTTGCCAACGGCAATCTCGGCTACAACGGCAACCATGCAAAATCGGAAGGCCGTTACGCCCCATGGTCGATGTGGCACGGCGGCGATTTCTCCGAAGTCACGCCTGAGGGCGAGGTGATCTGGCATTACGAAGATCCCGCGCATCATCATGACGCGCAGTGGCTCGCCAACGGCAATCTGCTTTACGCCGCGTGCGCACCCGTGCCGGCGGGGTTTGCCGAGCGCGTGCCGGGCGGCACGGCGCACGGTCCCGACGAAGTCATGTACGCCGACGTGATCCGCGAAGTGAATCGCGCGGGCGAGCTGGTGTGGGAATGGAAGGCATGGGAACACCTCAAGCCCGAAGACTTTCCGATCGCGGCCGGCTTCGGCCGCTATCACTGGCCGCTCGTGAATGGGCTCGGCGTGAATGCGAAGGGCGAGGTGTTGATGAGCCTGCGCACCACGTCGGGCATCATCGCCGTCGATCGCAAGACCGGCGGCGTGACGATGCACATTCCGCCGAGCGTGGTGTCGCACCAGCACGCACCCGTGGCGCTCGCTAACGGCAACATTCTCACGTTCGACAACGGCAATTTCCGTAGCGGCGCGCATGTGGCTTTTTCGCGCGTGCTCGAGATCGATCCGTCGAACAACGAGGTGGTGTGGTCTTACGCCGACGACATGGTGAATGCGTTCTACAGCGCTTTCATGGGCAACGCGCAACGACTCGCGAATGGCAATACGCACATCACCGAGTCGGCAACGGGCCGCCTCTTCGAAGTGACGCCCGCTGGAGAGGTGGTGTGGGAATACGTGATTCCCTGGTTCGACCAGTACCCGGACGAAGCGGCGCGCAAAACCGGCCCCGGCCAGTTGAACAGCGTCTTCCAGACCTTCCGCTACAGCCGCGAGCAATTGCCGTGGCTGCTCGCCTGAACGCCGCGTTTTCGATCCCTCGGGGGTTACGTGAATCCAGACCCAGCCACACATAGCGTCGATACGCGCCTGCCTGCGTGGCAACTCGCGCTGTTCGGCTTGCAGCATGTCCTGTCGATGGCGGCTTCGCCCGTCACCGCGGTTTTTCTGGTGTCGAGGATGCTGTCGCTCTCATCGGATATGACCGTGCATCTGATCGGCGCGACCTTCTTTGCCTGTGGCGCCGGCACACTGTTGCAATCGCTCGGGGCGGGGTCGATCGGGGCGCGGCTGCCCTTCGTGATGGTGCCGGGCGGCGCGCCCGCCATGCTATTCGCCGTCATCGCCACGCAGACGGATCTGCGCACTGCCGCGGGCGCGGCGATTCTCACCAGCCTGTTCTACTGGCTCGTCCTGCCGGTATTCGCGCGCTGCCTGCGGTTTTTCCCGCGTGTGGTGGTGGGAACGATGCTGCTGCTCGTGTCAGTGAGCCTCATCAAGATTTACGCCGGCATCATCGTCGGCCAGCCGGGCACGCCTGGTTTCGCGCGGCCGCAGTCGCTCGGCCTTGCGTTGCTCACGATCATGGCCACGCTGGCTGTGGCGCGCCTCTTCAAGGGCACGGCGGGGCGGCTTGCCGTGCTGCTCGGTCTTGCGATGGGCACGTGTGCCGGCTGGGCTATGGGACTGATGCCCGCAGGCGATATGTGGGGCGGTCCGCTCTTCACGCTGCCGGTTTTGCTGCCTTTCGGCATGCCGCGTTTCGACTTGCTCGCCGCGCTGCCGATGCTGATTTTCAGCGTGATCTCGATGGCTGAGGCAACGGGGCAGACGGTTGCCGTCGGCGAGATCACCGGCAGGAAGATCGACATGCGCCGCGATGTGCCGAGGACGATTCGCGGCGACGCGGTGGCGTCGCTGCTCGGCTCGCTGCTGGGCACCTCGCTCATCATCACGAGCGCGGAGAACATCGGCGTCGTGCAGACCACCGGGGTGCGCTCGCGCTACGTGACCGCGACGGCGGGTGCGATGTTGATGGTCATCGCGCTGTTTGCGCCGCTCGGACGCTTCGCTTACGCCATTCCCGCGCCGGTGGTAGGCGGCACGGCGCTGATCGTGTTCGCGATGATCGGCGTGATGGGCGTCAATCTGCTCGGCAAGGTCGACCTGCATGCACGCGGCAATCAATACACGCTCGCTGCCGCGCTCGTTGCGGGGCTGATACCGATTCTGGTCCCCAACGTCTACGCATCGTTCCCGGGCTATGTGCAGATCGTATTGGGCAACGGCATGGCGGCGGGGACGCTCACGGCCATCGTCGTCAATCTGGTTTTCGGCGCATGGCATCTAAGCCCCGCGGAAAAGATTCAACCAACCTGATGAACTCGGGCTTTAACTTCTAACGCACGGCCACGCAGTTCTCCCTCCAGCGCTTCAACCAACACGCCATGAAAACCCATTTCGCTTTCCGCGCGACGCTCGTCGCGTGCTTGCCTGCGCTCGTCGTTTCAACCGCGGCCAACGCTCAGAGCAGCGTCACGCTGTATGGCAGTCTCGACGCGGGTCTTGGCTACGTGAGCAACCTGCACGGCGCCCACGCGTATATCGCCGAGCAGGGCACCTTTCAGGCCGACCGCTTCGGCTTCCAGGGCGTCGAAGATATCGGCGCGGGCCGTTCGGTGGTATTCAGACTCGAAAGCGGTTTCGTCACGACGACGGGCGCGTCCGCCAGCAGCAGCACCTTCTTCAATCGTCAGGCCTATGTGGGACTGTCCGATCCGATGTTCGGCACCGTGACGCTCGGCCGTCAGACCGACTGGAATTTCGATTGGCTCGGCTCGGTGTCGACCGGTCAACTGCTCGGCGACTTCTCTGCGTTTCACCCGGGCAATCTCGATGGCCTTGGAAGCACCTTGCCGGTTCAGTTGTCGAGCACCGTGAAGTGGAAGAGTGCGAACTACAGCGGACTCAGTTTCGGTGCGCTCTACGGATTTCCCGGCGCGTCGGCCAGCAACACCAATGGACGGACCATTAGCTTCGGTGCCAACTATACGAACGGGCCGCTCAAACTGGTGGCGGTGTATTCCGAATACCGCGACCGTTTGCTGCCGCTTTCCAATGGACTCGGCCTGACGTCGTTCGAAGGACAGACACTCGCGCCCGGCGCCACCTTCAACGCGAAACAGGTACGCGACATGGGGATCGGCGGATCGTATCGTTTTGAACGCGTGACGCTGCATGCGCTCGCAACGGATGTGCGAATCCAGTCGGATGGCGGCAGCGAGCACTTTCGCACCGTCGACGGCGGCGTCAATGTGCGCCTGACGCCTGCGGAGGAGATTGCGGCGGGGGCATGGACCGCGACACTCGCGGGGCGTCGCTGGACTCAACTGACCGTGGCGAACGTGTATTCGCTTTCGAAAGCAACGCAACTCTATGCCGATCTGATGTTCGAGACCGCAGGTGGCGGGGCGGTGGCGAATACGCTCGGGATCGGCGCGGCGTCAGATGGAAGGCAGACGGTGTTTCTGAGCGGGATACACCATCTGTTCTGATTCGAGCGCGGGACGACGGAGTTGCAGTCGTGCTGTGCCACGTGTTCGAGAACATCGTTGAACAACGCGCTCCTCAAGGTTCCAAGCCGGTCTCGCGTTGAACCGACTCATTCCGATAAACAGATTAGATGGCATTGCACGCTCCTTTAGGTGCTTCCTCGCCACCTTCGAAACCTACAATAGTACCCATCACATAGTGAATACAGGTGGGTTGGAAATGGCAGGCAAGGCGATGTTGGTGGTGAGCGCGCATAGCGCCGATTTCGTGTGGCGAGCAGGTGGTGCAATCGCTCTGCACAAAAAAAACGGATACCGTACGAAGGTTGTATGCCTCTCATTCGGCGAGCGCGGAGAGTCGGCCAAACTCTGGCGCAAGGGCGAAATGACGATCGAGAAGGTCAAGGCGGCGCGCAAGGAGGAGGCCGAGCGGGCCGCGGACATCCTCGGCGCGGAAGTCGAATTTCTCGATCTCGGCGATTACCCGTTGCGCGTGCCGGACGAGGCTCTGATGCGCCTCGTCGATGTGTACCGTGAACTGCAGCCGGCGTTCGTGTTGAGCCATTCGCAGAAAGACCCGTACAACTTCGATCATCCGCTCGCCATGCACGTGGCGCAGGAAGCGCGGATCATCGCCCAGGCCGAAGGCCACAATCCCGGGCAAAAGGTGGTCGGTGCGCCGCCTGTCTACGCGTTCGAACCGCATCAAACCGAACAGTGCGAATGGATGCCCAATACGTTCCTCGATATCACCGAGGTCTGGGACACCAAGCGCCGTGCGATCGAGTGCATGGCGGGCCAGGAGCACCTGTGGCAGTACTACACGCGCGTCGCCCTGCAACGCGGCGTGCAGGCCAAGCGCAATATCGGCATCACCGCCGCGCGCGATATTCAATACGCGGAAGGCTATCAACGCATCACCCCGGCCGTGACGGGAGAACTGGCATGAAGCGAGGCGTTGTGGTGACGACTATCCGCCGCGCCGATCCGCGCGACGTGGCCGTGCTGCAGCATGCGGGCGCCGCCACCGTTCACGAGGCGCAGAACCGGCTAGGCCTGCTTGCGTCGTACATGCGACCGATCTACTCGGGGCCGGCTATCGCGGGGTCGGCGGTGACGGTGCTGGTGCCGCCGTCGGACAACTGGATGCTGCACGTTGCCGTCGAGCAATGCCGCGAGGGTGACATTCTCGTTGTGGCGCCGACTTCGCCCTGTGAGGACGGCTATTTCGGCGACCTGCTCGCGACCTCGCTCGTGGCGCGCGGCGTGCGCGGACTGATCATCGACGCGGGCTGCCGCGACGTCGCCTCGCTCAGGGAAATGAAATTCCCAGTCTGGTCGAAGGCCGTGTCCGCGCAAGGGACGGTCAAGGAAACGCTCGGTTCGGTGAATATCCCGGTGGTATGCGCGCAGCAGATCGTGCATCCCGGCGATGTCATCGTTGCGGACGATGACGGCATTGTCGTCGTGCCGTTCGATACCGTGGCGAGTGTCGCGCAGGCGTCGCAAGCCCGCATCGCGAAGGAAGAGAAGACGCGTTCGGTGCTGGCCGGCGGCACGCTCGGTCTCGACTACTACGCGATGCGCGAGAAGCTCGCGCAAAAGGGCCTGCGCTACGTCGCCTCGGCCGAAGATATTTGACGGAGAGGCGAGGTCATGCCCAGTCGCGCACAAACGCGCATTCCGTGCATGATGATGCGCGGCGGCACGTCGAAAGGCGCCTATTTCATGGCGACGGATTTGCCGGCCGATCCCGCTCTTCGGGACCGTGTTCTGCTTGCCGTGATGGGCTCGCCCGATCCGCGCCAGATCGACGGTATCGGCGGCGCCGATCCGTTGACGAGCAAGGTGGGGATCATCTCGCCCTCCACGCGCGACGATGCCGACGTCGACTATCTGTTTGCACAAGTCGTTGTGAACGAAGCGCGGGTCGATTTCGGACAGAACTGCGGCAATATTCTCGCGGGCGTCGGCCCGTTTGCGATCGAACGCGGTCTCGTGGATGCACGCGACGGCAGCACACCGGTCGCGATTCACATGGTCAACACCGGGCAGATTGCGGTAGCGACGGTAAGCACGCCGGGAGGCCAGGTAACCTACGAAGGCGATGCCCGCATCGACGGCGTGCCAGGCCTCGCAGCGCCGATTCCGCTCGAGTTCAGGGACACGGCTGGTTCCACTTGCGGCACGCTGCTGCCTACGGGGCATCTCAAGGATACGGTCGACGGTATCGACGTGACGTGCATCGACAACGGCATGCCCCTCGTGCTGCTGCGAGCGCGCGATCTCGATCGCACCGGTTACGAAACGCGCGAGCAACTCGACGCGGATGACGAACTGAAAGCGCGCATCGAAAAGATCCGGCTTGCTGTGGGGCCAATGATGAATCTCGGCGACGTGAGCGCGCGCACGGTGCCGAAGATGTGTCTGGTGGCCGAGCCTCGCCACGGCGGCACGATCAGCACGCGCAGCTTTATTCCGCATCGCTGCCACGCGTCGATCGGCGTACTCGGTGCGGTGAGCGTGGCCACGGCCGCGGTGCTGCCGGGTACGGTCTGCGAGGGCCTCGCCGATGTGGACGCTTACGGTATGCGAAAGCGCGTGTCGGTTGAGCACCCGACAGGCGAGTTCACGGTGGAACTCGTTCTTGGCGGAAGCCTTGGCCAGCCTGAAGTGCTGAGCGCGGCGCTGTTGCGCACGGCGAGGTGGCTATTCGACGGAGCAGTCGGCATTCCTTCGGCAGTGTGGCCGGCACGGACATAAGCGGACTTCAGGCGGGTCGCTTCGCTGGGTTTCAGCGCGGTTAGCGGTATTGCGGGTTGTTTGTGGAGTTCAACCCGATAAATAAGTCAGAGGCATCCGCGCTGATTGAAATTCTGCCTATTCTTAAAATTGATGCGCGTTGTAATAAATGTTTCGCAATGTCGAGGTAGGGATGGTCGCCTCGATGAAGTCTCGGTCTGTAAATACAATATTCAAATATAAACAGACTCAGCGAATTCAAAATGAATCGATCGTGTTAATTAAGCCGTCGATTCAAACATTGGTGTGTTGAATGGATCAGCCCTTAAGCCACGCCCGGCGGGCATCCACGGGGCTGTGGCAGTGTTATCGAGGGGCATTGCGGGGGCCCTGTAATGCGGAAGTATTCAACAGACAAAACAGCAGTTTTGATAAAGCGCATCCCGCATATTGCATTTGAAAATTGAGCGGTTATGATGGCGTCTCCCAGATGCGATTTCTCGAACGATCGCTTGCGGAGACGGCAGGAACATTTGCCGGGCATTAAAGCTGGAGGGGGTAATTAATACTTCCCGCGCAGATGGACTAAATCGAGGAGACGATATGTTGAGTCCCCATGAATTCGCTACGTTAATGCTCATCAAGAACGCCCCGGATCAGATCGAACTGGGCCGCGCCGAGCTCGACGCTCTGCTCGAGCGACAACTCATATCCCTGGAAAACCTCGCGTCGGGACGTTCACGTCCTCAGATCACAAGCGAAGGCGATTCCATTCTCAAGGCGGTTGCCCGGATGCGCTAGGCATCTGCATCTGCATCTGCGACACCCACATCGATTTATTCACCATCGCGATCCGCCGCTGCACACCCGTCCGATCGGGGCTTCGCGTGCCGGACCGAACTTTGAGGAATTCACAATGACTCTATTGAGTCCCGAGCAGGTTGCTGCACAGAAGGCCAACGTCGACGCGTTCTTCGGGGTGGCCGGAAAGATCTTTGAAGGCTTCGAGAAACTGGCCGCGCTGAACCTGCAGGCCGTCAGGGCCACGCTGGCCGAAACGCAGGAAAACATGGCGAAGGTGTCTGGCACGACGGAGCCGCCGCAATGGTTCGCGCTGCAAGCCGGTTTCACCGCACCCTTCGCGGAAAAATCACTGTCATACAGCAAGCAGGTGTTCGAGATCGCATCGAGCACTCAGGCTGAAGTGACGCAACTCGCACAGGCGCACTACGAGCGCTATAACGACCGCGTGCAGGCATTCGTCGAAGAAACGGCGAAGCATGCTCCCACCGGCTCCGAAGCAGCAGTCGCCGCATGGAAGTCCGCGATTGCCGCCACCACGACCCTGTACGAAACGCTGCAGAAAACGGGGCAACAGGCTGTGCAGTTTGCCGAAAGCAATCTTGATGTAGTCACAGCCTCGGCATCGAAGGCCGTGCAAGGCAACTCTGAGAAGGCTCCCGTAGCCGCGGGCGTGAAGCGTTAGAACTGAAGCCGATAGTTCGCTAGTTCCGCAATGGAGGTCGCGATGAGTGAAGCAGTGGGAATCGTTATGGGTTCGTTCGTGCTGGCGATGGCGCCTGTGTTCGTCGCCGCTCATTATTACCGGGAGCAGATGCGTCGCAAGCGGCTTAGACATCTCGATCACCGCCACTACTGGCCGCATTGGAGCAAAGCCCGGCATTGAGCCTCCGCGCTCGCCAGGCTGTTATTGCCGTACCTGGGTGCTGCTGCGGTCCAAGGCGCAGCAGGCACCTTTGGATTCTGCTGGACGTCTTGACCCACAGAATTTTCCAAGCCAAGGCTTCACGCCTTGGCTTTTTTTTGTGCGCGTCTCTCATGGAAATCCCGTACGGCTCCTTGGTCTCCGTGTAAGCCGAGGGAAGGATTCGCTCTCCTAGAATCGGCCCATCGATGCAGACGGGCGGCACTCCGCCGCACCGGACAATAACGGAGACTATCGATGACCCCTCGCATTCGCACGTTGCGCCATATCGCCGTTGCTTCCGGCCTGCTGTTCAGTCTTGCGTCGCAGCACGCGATAGCAGCCGACGGCGAGAAGATCACGATCATGGTCGGCGGTATCACGAAGCTGATCTATTTGCCGGCGCGCCTGACCGAACAACTCGGCTATTTCAAGGATGAAGGGCTCGACGTCGAACTGCTGTCGCAGCCGGCAGGCGTCGATGCTGAGAACGAACTGCTGGCCGGCGCCGTTCAGGCCGTCGTCGGTTTCTACGACCATACGATCGATCTGCAAACCAAGGGCAAGGACGTCAAGGCGATCGTCGTGTTCGGGCAGGTGCCGGGCGAGGTCGAAATGGTATCGACCAAAGCTGCCGAAACGGTCAAATCGATGGCGGACGTGAAGGGCAAGACGCTAGGTGTGACCGGCCTCGGTTCTTCGACAAGCTTCCTGACGCAATACCTCGCCGGACAGCACGGCATCCCGTCCACGCAATACACGATGCTGCCGGTGGGCGCCGACGCGAGCTTCATCGCGGCGATCAAACAAGGCCGCATCGACGCCGGCATGACGACTGAGCCGACCGTCTCGGCATTGCAGAAGTCCGGCGACGCAAAGGTGCTTGTCGACATGCGCACAGTGGAAGGCACGAAGGCGGCATTGGGCGGCACCTACCCGGGATCGAGCCTCTATGTGCAGGCGGCATGGGCTGATTCCCACAAGGCGGAAGCAGCAAAGCTCGCGCACGCGTTCGTTCGCACGATGCAATTCATCAACACGCATAGCGCGGAAGAAATTGCAGCGAAGATGCCTGACGACTATCAGAAAGACAAACCGCTCTACGTGAGCGCGTTGAAAGCATCGCTGCCCATGTTTACGAAGGACGGCAAGATGCCGGCCGACGGTCCCGAGACCGTGCTGAAGGTGCTGTCGGCGTTCAACCCGTCGGTCAAAGGTAAGCATATCGAGCTGGCGAAAACTTACACCAACGAGTTCACCGGGTCGAAATAAGCCGGCGCTTGCCGGTCACTGTCGCGTGTTGGTTGCGGAGTGATTTCGTTGCGCCGCCGGTGCCGCTTTCGCGGTACCGGCGCCTCGCACGCATTTACCTGATGAATCCCGCTGTTTCCAAAGACGCTCCGGTGATCGAGTTCGACGCCGGTGGCGTACCGCTTTATCTCCGAACGGCCTGCGGCGCTGAAGTGGGTCGGCATCATCTTGCGCGGCATCGATACCGCGTAGCGAGCGCCGAATTATCGACGTATATCGGTGAATTCACTTAGTTGTGCCGGTGATGCGGGAAAGCGGCGTGAAGGATTGAGAAAACTAGGATTGCGCTCATCGACTGATCGGGGCTGTTGTCCGGATCTCCGGACCGCAGTCACCGCAGTCGGCGAAAACGAAAATTTCAACGTTGTAATCAGAGGAGACGATCGTGAAGAAAAAGTATCTGGCTTTGGCCGCTACTGCAGGCGCTTTTGCGGCAACCGGCGCGCACGCCCAATCGAGTGTTCAGCTCTATGGCCTGATGGATCTGAGCGTACCGACCTATCAGTCGCACGCGAATGCGAACGGTGATCACGTGATCGGCATGGGTATCGGCGGCGAACCGTGGTTCAGCGGCAGCCGTTGGGGCCTGAAGGGCGCGGAAGATATCGGTGCCGGTTCGAAGATCATTTTCCGGCTTGAAAGCGAATACGTTGTCGCCAACGGCCAGATGGAAGATCCGGGCCAGATTTTCGACCGTGACGCATGGGTCGGCATCCAGAACGATACGTTCGGCAAGATTACGGCAGGCTTCCAGAACACGATCGCACGCGACGCATCGACGATTTATGGCGATCCGTACGGCACCGCGAGTCTGACGACGGAAGAAGGCGGCTGGACGAACGCGAACAACTTCAAGCAGATGATTTTCTATGCGGCCAGCGCGACCGGCACACGTTATAACAATGGCGTGGCATGGAAGAAGCTGTTCGACAACGGCATTTTCGCCAGCGCAGGCTACGCATTCGGCAACTCGACGAGTTTCGGCTCCAACGCCAACTACCAGGCAGCGCTCGGGTACAACGGCGGCCCGTTCAACCTGTCGGGTTTCTATAGCCACGCGAATCGCGTCGGCTTTACCAACCAGTCGTTCTCGGTCGGTGGCAACTACACGTTCGGTATTCTGCGCGCCAACGCGGGTTACTTCCGTTACCTGGGCAATCAGGGCGCGCTCGGCCAGCGTCAGGACAATGCCTTTACGGTGTCGCTCAAGCTGTCGCCGAAGGGGCCATTCGACTACGAACTCGGCTATCAGCAGATGCGGGTACACAACGCCGCTTACAACAGTGACGGCGATATCCCGAACGCGAACATCGGCGCTTTCGATCCGACGTCGGGCCTCCACAACGGTTACAAGGAAACGCTGTACTGGTCGGCGTTCTATCACCTGTCGAAGCGTACCGAGGTGTATCTGGCGGGCGACTACATGAGGCTGCATGGCGGCTACACAGTCGGAACGACGTTCGGCGCAACCAATCAGCTCGAACTGACTTCGGGCGTGCGCACTCGCTTCTGATCCAGGAATCAGATTCGCTCTGAACCGTTCATCGATGTGCTCCTGCTAGCGGCGGCGGACTTATCCGCCCGCCGCTTTTTTGGGGCTCACCATGTGCAACCTCCCACGCCGACGATAGGTCCAAGAAGTAGCGTATGCGGTAGATGCGAGGAGGTGTGCGATGAACGGTCGAGCAGCCGTGCGGTGCATTTGCGCCGCTTTACTGACGTTACTCACGTGCGGCTTTCTCGCCGGCCTTGCCGGATGCAAAGCGCTAAGCGGTCCACCGGCGGCGGAATGGCCAGGGCCTCACACTCCCTATCCTTTCCCGGACGATGTTCCGCATCGTACCGAATGAGCCGCACGCACTCCGTCACGCCACTCCAAGTCAACCGACGGCCCCGCACGCGACGTTCGGTGCTGTGTACGGGGATGGATATGCAGACGTGGGGCCGCTGACGAGGCGCAGTCGCTGAGTCGCCAATACGTCGGCTTCCGTCGTTTCGCGTCGGGTGAGCGCGGTGCCGGTGGCGCGCACAGCGGTCAGGGGCTCGTTCACAGCACAGCTCAGCGTTTTGCCGTCGGAAAGGTGCACCGTTGTCGAATAGGCGTAATTCGGCTGAGCGGCTTGGCTATCGGCAGCCCAGAACGCGGTGAAGGCGAATAGTGCGAACAAAAAAGATTGGCTTTTCATAGTGCTTCCGTTGTCTTGATCGTCACTATTCGACCAAGGCAACAGCGGCATATTCTGGCGATCTTTGTAATTCTGAATTCCAGATTTCAATGACATTAGCCACGCTAAAGCTGGTTTGCAGCGATGCTGATCGTCCGCGTGACATCGACAACCGAGAGCCGGATCGCGTCGATCAACGCACGCGCCGCGGGTGAGGGCGTGCCGGCTGCCCGCATGGTTAGGCCTATGTCGCGCCGGGTGTTGTGCAACTGCACGTCGAGCATCGTCAACTGGCCAGATTGAACTTCGTAGTGCAGTTGCTGACCCGACAATGCCGCGACCATGTCCGTGCCGAGCAGCAGCCCACGAATCACGGCGAGGTCGGCCGTCTCGACCGTCGGCATGGGCGGCTTCACTTTCATTCGCTTGAATTGCGCTTCGAACAGCGCGCGAGCCGGCGCATTGCTGCGCGGCACGATCCACTGCGCGTCGCGCAAATCCATGATGGTCAGATCGCGTGCGCGAGTGAGCGGGTGATCGCGACGCACCAGAACGACCATATCTTCCGACATCAGGCGCTCGTTCTTCAAACCGCTGCTGGCGTCGTTATCGCGCAGCGCGCCGAGAATGAAGTCGATATCGCCCGCGCGCAGGCCGGCGACCAGCGCCTCATAGGCGCTTTCGTCAGTGACGACTCTCACGCCCGGATGCTGAACGGTCATCCGCGCAATCGCCTTGGGCAGGAGCAACGTGCGCCCGAGCGGCAATGCGCCTACCGTCACCGCACCCTGAATCTTGCCGTGCAAGGCGGCGATATCGTCGGGCACATGCCGCAATTCGTTCAATGCGCGGCGCACGTGAAGCAGAAACGTTTCGCCCTCCGTGGTGAGCAGGATGCCGCGCGCGCTGCGATGGAACAGACTCAAACCGGAGCCGCTTTCCAGCACCCGGATCGCTGTGCTGACGGCCGGCTGACTGATGCCGAAGGTCTTCGCCGCACTCGGCATATGCCGATGACGGGCCAATGCGATGAATAGCTGAAGCCGCCGGGTGTTGAGCAGATAGGCCGGCAACGCGCCTTCTGCTGTCGGCCGTCGGCGTGCCTGCCTCGTGGAGCACCACTGCGCGAGTTCTTCCAGCTCGGCGAAGATCCGCTCGCACCGCTGCAGCACGGCGCGGCCAACGGGCGTCGGAAGCATGCCGGAAGGGCCGCGATCGAAGAGGGGTTCGCCGAGTGCCGACTCGAGTTCCTGCACCGAACGCGTCACAGCCGACTGGGCGCGAAATAGCGCCGCAGCCGCACGCGTGGCGCTACCCATGTCGGCGACGAGTCGAAATGCGCGCAATTGCGCGAGGTTGAGGAGTTCTTTGCTGCTCACGGATGGCGGCGTTCCGGCTGGCGGATGCTCAACGCGTCCGCGATGGTGTGCTGGGTGATCTCGTTCATGGGTGTCTACTCATTCGAGGCCATCAAGTATAGCGACGCATCAGGTCCGGTACCACGCTTGCCAGACGGCTTGCGACTTCGTTTCCCGGGCATCTGTTTTGTTTATCGCATGTGGATAGTCAGGAGTGTAGGCCGGGACTCGGCACGCTCGTCAGCGATACCCAGCACCCTATATCCGGTGGGGCTTCCAGCGTTTATCCGTGCGCCGGCCACGGGCATTCAGGGTGCTTGCGAGCAATTTAATCGGTGCAAATGTGGTTTACCCGTACTTTCGGCAAGCCTGCATGATCTTTATGGTTGCACCTCAAGATGGTTGCAAAGGCTGCCACCCCGGTAGCGGCGACCCATCCGATTGGCGCTTGTTGAAGCACGGCACGAAGTAACGGAAGACAACGGGATATGGCAAGGATCATTGGTGGAATCGGCACGTCGCATGTGCCCACTATCGGCATGGCGTACGACAAGGGTAAGCAGAACGATCCCGCGTGGGCGCCGCTCTTCAAAGGCTACGAACCGGTGGCCGACTGGCTCGCCGAGCGCAAGCCGGACGTGATGGTGATGTTCTACAACGACCACGCAAACAGCTTCTTCTTCGATTGCTATCCGACCTTCGCGCTGGGTGTATCGGCCAATCACGAATTCGCGGACGAGGGCGCGGGCAAGCGCCCGCTGCCGGACATTGCCGGTCATCCCGATCTGGCGATTCACATTGCCGAGCAGCTCGTCAACGACGAGTTCGATCTGACGATTTTCCAGGACCGTGCACTCGATCACGGATGCAATTCCCCACTTTCGCTGATGTTGCCGCATGACGGCGGCTGGCCGATGTCGCTCGTGCCGATGGAAGTCAACGTGCTGCAATATCCGCTGCCGACCGCGAACCGCTGCTACCGTCTCGGTCAGGCGCTGCGCCGGGCGATCGAGTCGTTTGAGCAGGACCTGGACGTCGTGGTGGTCGGCACCGGCGGGTTGTCGCATCAGGTCCACGGCGAGCGCAGCGGCTTTAACAACACCGATTGGGACATCGAGTTCCTCGATCTGATCGTGCATGAGCCACAGCGGCTCGCCGCGATGAAGCATGTCGACTATGTGCGCCTTGGCGGCGCGGAGAGCGTGGAGACGATCATGTGGCTCGCGATGCGCGGCGCGCTCGGGCCGAAGGTTCGTGAACTGCATCGCAGCTATTACCTTGCGACGAGCACCGCGATGGCCGTGACCCTCTACGAAGAGGAGGTGACGCAATGAACCCGCAACTGATCGGTATCGAGGAATTGACGGGCACGTATCCGTTCGACATCCGCCAGAGCATGAAAGCGATGCGCCTGAACCGTTTCTTCTGGCAGATGCGCGAAGCGCCAGCTCGCACGCTGTGGCTGGAGAACCGGACCGCTGCCTACGACGCGGTCGGCCTGACGGTGGAGGAGCGCGCGCTCGTCGACAACACAGACTGGATCGGACTGATTCGATATGGGGTGTGTTTCTTCGTGCTCGAGAAATTTGCACGCGTAGTGAAGATCACGAATCTGGGCATGTACGCCAGCATGCGAGGCGAAACACTCGAGGCGTTTCTGAAAACGCGCAGGGTGCCGGAGGCCGTCTAAGGCGACTCGACCCTGCGTCACATCTTTTTTTTAGCGGCTTTTTCATTTCAATACCAAGAAGACCCGGCTTCGACAGAACGCCGGGGCGGGAAACTGTTTTCTCCGGAGACACGCATGAAATCTGCAGACTCAGTCGACATCAAGGCGTTTATCGACGCACGCAAGATGTCGGCGTACCAATGGCTGGTCCTCGTTCTATGTTTTCTCATCGTCATGATGGACGGGCTGGACACGGCCGTGATGGGCTTTGTCGCGCCCGTCATCATGCATGACTGGAATGTCAGCCGGGCTGCCTTCGGCCCCGTGATGAGTGCCGCGATGGTCGGCCTTGCAATCGGCGCGCTGTCTGCAGGGCCGATTTCCGATCGCATCGGGCGCAAGAAAGTGTTGATTGCCTCCGTGCTCTGCTTCGGCTTCTTCAGCCTGACCTGCGCATTCGCCGACTCAGCCCTGGAACTCGTTGTGCTGCGCTTTCTGACGGGCTTGGGCCTCGGCGCCGCGATGCCGAATTCGACCACGCTGCTTTCCGAATACGTACCGTCGCGCAGCCGCTCGCTGCTGCTCACGATCATGTTCACCGGCTTCAACTTCGGTTCAGGGGCCGGCGGATTCGTGGCGGCTTCGCTGATTCCGCACTTTGGCTGGCGCGCGGTGTTCATGTTCGGCGGTATCTTGCCGATCCTCAGTATTCCCGTGTTGTTGTTGCTGTTGCCTGAGTCCGCACGTTTGATGCTGGTGCGGAAAATGTCGACCGAACGCATTGCGGCAACGCTCGGCCGTGTCTGCGGACATGTCTTCGGTCAAGACGTGCGCTTCACCGCACCCGAACCGGTGGTCACAGCGAAGGCGCCGGTGCGGATGCTGTTCGCGGACGGCTACGCGTTCAGCACGCTGATGCTGTGGCTCACGTACTTCATGGGCCTGCTGATCATCTATCT
The DNA here is from genome assembly GCF_030464785.1 of Paraburkholderia sp. SEWSISQ10-3 4. Lineage (NCBI taxonomy): Bacteria > Pseudomonadati > Pseudomonadota > Betaproteobacteria > Burkholderiales > Burkholderiaceae > Paraburkholderia > Paraburkholderia sp. SEWSISQ10-3 4. The sequence goes on along the minus strand of NZ_JALPRI010000006.1, from coordinate 161,086 downwards.
GCTCACTGGCTGGCTGCCCACGTTGATCAAGGACGCCGGCCTGCCGGTCGAGCGTGCTGCCGCGATCACCGGCATGTTCCAGTTGGGCGGCACCGTGGGCGCCATTGCGGTCGGCTTCGCGATGGACCGCATGGATCGCAACGCGGTGATCGGTGCGGCGTATCTGCTCGGTGGGGTGTTCATCTTCGCGCTGGGCATGGGCACGCTCAAATCGAACCTGCTGCCGGTTCTCGTTACCTGTGCCGGCTTTTTCATGAGCGGCGCACAGACCGGCCTCAATGCACTTGCCCCGAGCTGCTATCCGACACGTGCCCGCGCAACCGGCGTGAGCTGGATGCTTGGGTTCGGCCGGCTCGGCGGCATTCTGGGATCGCTCGTGGGGGGCACGTTGCTGTCGCTGGGATTCAGTTTCGAAACCGTATTCGCGGTGCTCGCTGTACCTGCGCTGATCGCTGCTGGGGCGATCGTCATGAACCGTCTCGCGCTGCGCTTTATCACCAGTCCCGTGGCCGACGCCTGAACGCGTTTCCAGCGGGCTCACGCAGCGGCTTGCTGGCCGCTGCGCGCACGGCATCCCTTACCAGAAGTTATTGAAGGAGAGCAGACATGGGCGGCAATTTTAGCGTGAGCGGAAGCGGGCTCAACAAGGGCGAGGCGACGAATGTGACGGAATGGCCGAACCGCATGGCCATGATTCGCGCGGGCGTGATCGGTGGATTGGTCGGCGCCGTGATCATCTGGATTTACGAAGCGCTCATCTGGGTAGGGGCGCAGCACCTGATGCCGTTGGCGGGGATTCCACGGAACGCGACGGGGCTGGTGTTCGGCAAACAGGTGCAGGAATCGATCGGTGTGTGGGCTTATATCGTCGGCACGGGCATTCACTTCGTGTTCGCGTCGGCGTGGGGTGTTCTGTTCGCGGCAATCTGGCCGTACTTTCGCCGACGCGGATACGAAGCCACTTTTGTCGCCCTGTTTTACGCGGTTTTCGCGTGGATCGTCATGCATGTGGCAATCATGATCGCCTCCGATAACCATCCGAACTACTACGACCCGGCTGTGATCATCGGTGGCTTCATGTCCCATATCTTCTTCACCGTCCCCCTGGCCTTGACGGTAAAGCGACTGCTGCAGCCGCAAGGGCAATAGAACAAAGTGTTTGGCGAACCTCGAGCGTCAATGCCGATTAAGACAATTTCAACAAGACGTACGATTTGGAGATCTGCAGCATGAATAAAAGTATCAGACGAGTAGACGTTGTGCTGTTGGGAGCAGCGATCGCAGCTTCTGTGCCGGCTTTCGCGCAAAACAGCGTCACGTTATACGGTATCGTCGACAACGGCTTTTCTTATACGAACAATCAGACGTCGCTCGGCTCCACTAGCGGAGGAAAATCGGCCGTCAAAATGGCGCAGGGTGTATTTGCGGGCAGCCGCTTCGGCCTCAAGGGCGCGGAAGACCTGGGTGGCAACACGAAAGCGATCTTCCAGCTTGAGTCCGGCTTCAATTCGGCAACCGGTGCTCAGCAATACAGCAACGCGATGTTCGGCCGCCAGGCGTGGGTCGGCCTGACCAACCCGACATACGGTACCTTCACGGCGGGCCGCCAATACGCTTCGTACTACCAGATGCTCTCACCGTATAGCCCGACCACCTGGATCACCGGCTACTACGGCGCGCATCCTGGCGATATCGACGGCCTCGACACGATCTACCGTGCGAACAACACGCTGGAGTACACGTCGCCGAAGCTCTATGGCCTGACGGTGAGCGGCTCGTATTCGCTGGGCGGCGTGGCGGGCAGCACGAACCAGGGCTCGACCTGGGCGACCGGGGTCCAGTATGCGATGGGGCCGATCGGCCTCGCAGTCGGCTTCTCGCGAATCAACAACTCGACCGCGGGCGGCGGCTCATGGGGCTCGGATTCGACCACCTCGAACGGCGGTTCGCAAATCGGCGTATCCGCGTTGACGAACGGCTATCAGACCGCGCAGGCGCAACAGCGTTTCGCGGTGGGTGGCGGCTATAAGTTCAATGGCGCGTGGGATATTACGGCGACCTATTCGAACGTCCAGTACATTCCGGGCACTGGCTCGAAGTTCCACGATACGGCGATCTTCAATACGGCGGGTACCGTCTTGCACTGGAAACCGGCCGTTGCGTGGGATTTTGCCACGGGGTACAGCTATACCCGTGCTACGCGCGCGAACGGCATTCAGGACAGTGCGCAATACCACCAGTTCAATCTCTCCGAGTACTACGCGTTGTCCAAACGCACGGGTTTGTATGCGTTGGAGGCCTATCAGAAGGCGAAGGGCAAGACGCTGGGCACCAACGGCGCCGGGCAGATCATCGACGCCACGGCGACACTCGGCGATGGGTATAACACTGCGCCGTCTTCCTCAGGCAGTCAGTTGGCGGTGGGCGTGGGCCTTATTCACCGGTTCTGATTGGTTGTTTTTGTGGTGAGAAAGGCCGGGGGCAGTTCAGACCCGGCCTTTTGCTTTTCGTGAACGCTTGCACGGCCGCGTGCCGGTTACCCAAACCTATTACATCCGAGGTAATTGGCGAGCCGCACGCTCACGCCTAATCTTCGGTCATCGCGCAACTCATCCCGAGCGGCGCTTACGATCGAGGACACACCATGTCGACGTTTCACATTCACACGATTGAATCCGCACCCGAACAATCCAGGCCGGTGCTTCGGCAACTCGAGCAAAACTTCGGCCTTATCCCTAACATCGCGGGCGCGATGGCTGAATCGCCGGTGCTGATCGGCGGCTTCATCGGTATCTTCCAGAAGGTTCATGCGGGTACTTTCACGGAAGCGCAGATACAGACGCTATTGCTGACTAACGCAGTGACCAATGCATGCACGTGGGCGGTTGCGTTTCACACCGCGCTCGCGCTGAAAGAGGGTCTTTCACCCGCCGACGTCGAAGCGATTCGCGATGGCCGCGTACCTGCCGATCGCAAGCATGCCGCGTTGTCGACCTTGACGAAAACGGCGATTGAGAAGCGTGGACACCTGGAGGACAGTGACGTGAACCCGTTTCTCGAAGCCGGCTTCCGTCAGGATCAGGTGCTCGAGGTTCTCACGGTGCTCGCTGCTTCCACTATCACGAACTACGCCGGCAACATCACCAAGCCTCCGCTCGAAGCATCGTTCCAGGAATATGTCTGGACCGCGTAGGTCGCGTCTGGCAGGGCCGGTCCGCAACTGGGAGTATGCTGACCGGCGCGGTTCGAACGACCGGTTGGCGCCGGACATCTGCGATGCTCCGGCGCCACCGATCACCGAACCTGATCTGTATCGACTAACGGACCACAGACCGATGAATCCTGCGAATCCCGAAAGGAAGACGCCGCCGAACGACCTCGGCGCGTTGTTGCGTCACTGGAGAGACATGCGCGGCATCAGCCAATTGGACCTGTCGTTCAAAGCGGGTGTCTCGCAGCGTCACATTAGTTTTATCGAAAGCGGACGCAGCGTGCCGAGCCGGCAGATGCTGTTGGATATCGCTCAGACGCTCGACATTCCTCTGCGCGAACGCAACACGCTGCTATTGGCGGCGGGCTATGCGCCGATGTATGCAGAAGGCGCCTGGAACGCGCAGGAAATGCAGAGCGTCACGAAAGCACTTGGGCGAATGTTGCGCCAGCACGAGCCGTTTCCCGCGCTCGTCATGGACCGCTACTGGAACGTGCTGATGACCAACGAATCCGCGCCGCGCTTTTTCAATTGCTTCATCGATATGGCTGCGCGCAAGGGACCGCGTAACATGCTGCATCTGATTTTCGATCCGGATGGAATGCGTCCGTTCGTTGCCGATTGGCAGGCGGTGTCGAATAACCTGATTCAGCGTGTCTATCGGGAATCGGTTGGTCGCGTGGTCGACGAACAGACGCACGAGTTGCTTGCCGCGTTGCGCGCCTATCCGGATGTGCAGTCTGATGTGAAGTCTTCTCAACGGACCGTGGAAACCGGGGCCGCTGCTGCGGCCATGCCGGTGATCCCCATCGGTTTCATCAAGGACGGCACGGTCCTGAACTACTTTTCAATGGTCGCAACCGTGGGCACGCCACAAGCCGTCGCGGCACAGGAGTTGCGTATCGAATGCATGTTCCCCGCAGACGACGAGACAGAAGCGCGTCATCTCGAGATGATCGACGCGGTCCAGCAACAACACTGAACGGCAGCGCCGGCCAACCACGCCAGCGCCGCCCGAACCCGTCAGAACCGGTGCCGCAAGCCAATGCTCACAATAGCCTGCGATTGCGTGTCCGACGAGTGGCTGTTGCCCTTGTCGCTGACCGACGCGGTCGCCGCGACCGGATTGCCGAGCGCATCCAGCGTGACGCCGGACGCGTGCTGATAGCCGCCCATCAGATAGACCGTCGAACGCTTCGAGAGGTTGTACTGCGCGCCGAGCGTCACGTTGTGATATTGCGCGCGCTCATCCACACCTTCCACTTCGCCGCCGCGCGTGTAGCTGTAGCCTGCGAACAGTTGCACGGCGGGGCGGATCGTCCACTGTCCGAACACGCCCGCGATATTGAACGTCGCATGCCCGTTGAACAACGAATCGGCGCCCGAGCGGTACTGTACGTTGCTGTAGTTCACACCGAGAATCGCCGGGCCGAAATTGTACGTAGCGCCCGCGCCGATGATCTGTTGCGATTGCGCGCTCGCGTAGCCTTCATTGATCGACGAATTGAACAGGCCGTCGTCCGTGCCGTTCCATTTGCCGACCGTCGAATCATTCGGCCCGTTCTTGCTGTTATCCGAACGCTCGTAGCCGACGCCCACATGCAGCGGGCCGTTGCCGTATCCCGCGCCCACGCTCCACGTGTTCTGCTGCTTCAGGCTGCCCGGTTGACCGCCGAATCCATACAGCGCGCCGAACGTAAAGCCCGAGTAGTTCGCGCTCGTGTACTTGATCGAGTTGTTGACGCGCGCGGTCTGGTCGAGATCGTCGATATCGCCCGGATGCGCGCCGAAGCCGCCCACGAACGCGACCGGCGAAACGGGCGCGACGAAGTCGTTCAACGAGGTGTACTGGCGGCCGAGCGTGACCGTGCCATATTGCTGGCTGCCGATGCCGACAAACGCCTGGCGGCCGAACAGTCCACCGTTCTGGCCGGTCTTGCCGTTGGTGATGTCGAAGCCGTCTTCAAGCAGGAACAGCGCGTTCCAGCCGCCGCCGAGGTCTTCCTGACCCTTGATGCCGAAGCGGCTGCCGGAGAGGTTGCCGCTCGTCAACGCGACGTTCGAGTGTCCCGTGTAAGCGCCGACGGAGCCGGTGCGCTCGTTGCTGCGATAGCTGATACCCGCATCGACGATGCCGTACAGCGTGACAGAGCTCTGCGCGGCCGCAATGCCGGCGAAGGACAACAGCAGGGGTGCAGCAATCAATTGCTTTTTCATCGTGGTTATAGCTCGGTTGGATCGTCTATCTCAAGTCGCCTGAATGGCGATCTCTCTTTTTTCCGCGCGCACGCCGTCCGCTCCTGACCAACGGAGCAGATTGCGTGACGCGGGAGAAGCGGCTTGCGCGACCCTTGTTATTCGCCCTGATTGTGGGCGCGCTGCAAGGGCTTAGCGGCTTAGTGACTTAGTGCAGCACCAGGTGGCATCTCGGGCGCATGCACCGCGACAGTCTTGCGGACCTTGGCGACATCCGCCGCGCTGACCGTCGAACCGGTGTTGCCCCAGCTAGTGCGCACGAAGTTCGTGACGTCAGCGACTTCCTGATCGTTCAGGCGCCAGCCGAAGGCCGGCATCGTGAACGAGGAGGGCGCGGTTTTCGTACCTTCGAGCGTGTTGCCGGTCAGCAGGACATGAATTAGCGAGGTCGCGTCCTTGCCTTGCACGACAGGATTGCCGCCTAGTGCCGGGAACACGCGTGTATAGCCGCGGCCGTCACTGCGGTGGCAGGCGGTGCAGTTGTCGCGGTACACGGCGGCTCCTGGCGCTGTGGCGTCGCCGGTGCGCAGAGCGTGAGCCGCCGTATCGTTGTACACGTACGGCGTTTCCTTCGGATCGGTCGACGGCAGCGTCTTCAGATAACGCGCGATTGCCGTCAGGTCGGCGTCGTTCATATGCTGCATGCTGTGCTGAACGACGTCGGTCATGCCGCCGAATGCCGCGCTGTGCTGCGTGCGTCCGGTCTTCAGGAATTGCACGATATCGGCCTCGCTCCACGAGCCGATGCCGGTGCGTGGATTCGCGCGCAGGCTCGACGGGACCCAGCCATCAATCGCTGCGCCGCCCGCGAGAAACTCCGAGCCGTCGAGATCGCTCAACGCGCGTTCCTGCATCGTCACCGCACGCGGCGTATGGCAGGCGCCGCAGTGGCCGAGGCCCTGCACGAGATAGGCACCGCGTGCGACCACCGGGTCGGCATAGTGCTTCGAATTGAACGCCATGGGATCTGGCGCGAACAGATAACGCCAGATGCCGAGCGGCCAGCGCATCGACAGCGGCCAGACGATATCGACCGCACGGTTCGTCTGGTTCACCGGCGCGACACCTTGCGTGAAGTACGCATACAGCGCATGCATGTCGTCATCGCTCAAACGTGCATACGACGGGTACGGCATCGCCGGATACAGCGTGTCGCCATTCGGCCGCACGCCAGCACGGACCGCGCGATCGAACTGCGCGAAGGTCCATGAGCCGATACCGGTGTTGCGATCGGGCGTGATGTTGGTCGAGTAGATCGCGCCGATCGGCGTGTCGAACTTCAGGCCGCCCGCGAAGGGTTTGCCCGATTGTGCGGTATGACACGCGATGCAATCACCCGCACGCGCGAGGTATTCGCCGTGCGCGATCAACGCCGCGTCGGATTGAGTTGGAGGCGTTGCGGCTTGCGCGGCGAGCGGAATGGCCAACGTAGCCGCCACGCAGAACGACGCTGCGCGCACGCGTCTGAATGCCTGACCCAGGCGTTTCACATCGATGTTTTTCTTCATACGCTCACCAGCGGGCCGGGGTTCTTCAGATACTGCTCGCGGATCGCACGCGCCGACCAGTAGGCGAGTGCGGCGACAAGGCCGGTCGGGTTGTAGCCGATGCCTTGCGGGAACGCCGACGCGCCCATCACGAACACGTTGTGCACGTCCCAGCTTTGCAGGTAGCGGTTCAACACGCTCGTCTTCGGATCGGTACCCATGATCGCGCCACCGACGAGGTGAGTCGTCTGATAGCGGCGCGAATCGAAGTGCGCGCCGAATTCGCGCGTATAGATGCCGATCGATTTCGGCCCCATCTGCTGCGCGATCTTGTGCATCTGCCCGGTCACGTATTGCGCCATCTTGATGTCGTTGTCCTTCCAGTCGAAGGTCATGCGCAACAGTGGCTGGCCGTATGAATCGCGATAAGTCGGATCGAGATCGAGGAACACGTCGCGGTACGACATGTTGGAGCCGTGCGCATCCATCGAAATCGTATGCGCATAGTGGTCCTTCACCGACTTCTTCCAGTCCACGCCCCAGTTGGGCGTGCCGGCCGGCGTCGCGATGCCGCTGATCGGTTTGGTGCCGGCCTGATTCACCCACAACGGCGAGCCGCCGACAAAGCCGAGCGGACCGTGATCGAAGTTGTCGGCATTGAAGTCGTCGACGGCGACGCCGTTGCCGCCCGCGCCGATGAACGGATTGGTGAAGGTGTCCTTGTCGAAGAACGCGGTGATCGTCGAGAGGTTCTGATACGCGAAATTGCGGCCGACCACGCCTTCGCCCGAGACCGGGTCATACGGCTTGCCGATGCCCGAGAGCAGAAGCAGGTGGACGTTGTGATACTGGAACGCCGCGACGATCACGAGATCCGCAGGCTGAAACACTTCGTTGCCCGCCGGATCGACGTACGTCACGCCCTTGGCGCGTTTTTTCGTGTCATCAAGTTCGACGCGCAGCACGTGGCAACGCGAGCGCAGTTCGAAATTCGGCGACTGCTTCAGCGCAGGCAGGATGTTCAGATTCGGCGACGCCTTCGAGTACATGTAGCACGCGTAGCCGCTGCAGAATCCGCAGAAGTTGCACGGGCCCATCTGCACGCCGTACGGGTTCGTGTACGGACCCGAGGTATTCGCCGAAGGCAGGCGGTACGGGTGCAGTCCGAGTTCGCGCGCGGCCTTGCCGAAGCGTTCGGCTGAGTAGGTGTTCAACTGCGCGGGGAGCGGGAAGTTGTCACTGCGCGGCGCGTCGAACACGTTACCGTCGCCGACCACCTTGCCGTTGACCTTATACGCCTGGCCCGAGGTGCCGAACACTTTCTCGGCGAAGTCGAAATGCGGTTCGAGTTCGTCGTAGCTGACGCCGTAATCCTGAATCGTCATGCCGTCAGGAATGAAGCGCTTGCCGTAGCGCTCTTCATAGTGGCTCTTCAGACGCAGCTCTTCCGGCGTGATGCGGAAATGCACGCCCGACCAGTGCAAGCCGGCGCCGCCGACGCCTTCGCCCGGCAGAAACGCAGCAAGCTGCCGATAAGGCAGTGCCGTTTCGCCGACGTTATGACGGATCGATACGGTGGTCTTGGAGAGATCGAGGAACAGCTTCTTGCGGACGTTGTAGGTCAGCTCGTCGATCGTGTTCGGATACGCGCCGTCCGGATAGGTGTCGCGATACTCGCCGCGTTCGAGCGCGACCACTTTGAGGCCGGCTTCGGTGAGTTCCTTCGCGAGGATCGCACCGGTCCAGCCGAAGCCGATGACGACCGCGTCGACGTGCGGTTTGGTTTGTGTGGTCATTAGCTGCGCTTTCCTTCAATCGACACGGGGCCATACGGATAGGCCTGGCCGTTCTGGTTGACGAAGTCCATGAAATCGGCGCGCGCGCCGGGGAAGCCGATCATCTTCCAGCCGCCCATGTCGCGATTGCCGCCGTGGATCGGGTCACAGAAGTAGCCTTCGCGAGTGTTTTGCAGCAACTGGCCGAAGAAGACGCCGGCCGGCACATCCGCGAGTTCGATCGAACCTTTCTCGAGCGCGGTGAGCACGGTGTCGCGAGTGGGGGCGTCGAGGGTGTCGAACGGCTTCGAGTAGGTCTTCGTGCAGTAGGCGTTGACCGAGGCGATGCCGAGCCGGTACAGATCGCGCGGCACGAGCTTCAACTGGTAGCCGAGTTCCGGCGCGCCTTGCGTGAACGGACCTTGCATGTACCAGAGCGCGCCGTGCGCATACGGCGTGTCCATTTGCCGGTCGATGAACTCGGGCACGCCAGCTTCGACCGCGCCGGGGCCTTCGCTGTCCGATGGAATCAGGCGATCGACCGCTGCGTGGATAAACGCCCATTCCTTCGCGTCGAAGAAATGCGGCTTGTAGTCGACGCCGGAGGGTTGGCCCGCGGAGGCGGCGCCGCTCGCGCCCTGAGCAGTCGTGGCGGATTGCTTGACTTCACAACCGGCGAGGGTCCCGGCGGGAACCAGCGCAACAGCCGTGCGTAAGAAGCCGCGGCGGGAGGTAAGAGGAGATTGAGCCATATTGTTCTTTATCGCGAGATTAGGGCGCGCCGTGGTGCGCACGGACGGTCGTCGGATTTGGGCGCCATAGTAAATGGAACCGGTTCCAAAGTGTCTCTACTTTTTTACAATAAGCTGTTTCGTGAAGTGATTAAATGGCGTCTTGAAAGAAATATGTCTTTCAAATCATAAGTGTTTTGCCGCGCGGAGCACTGGGAAGTTGACGCGAAAAAGCGACGCTTTTGCGCCGGCAATGGCTGTGAGCGGCCGGTCGGGTGAACGTGGTTTACCCGCGCTTACAGCACGCTGACAACGGCAAGCGGTCGCCGGTCGGGCCTGAGACGGCCATACGGGGCAGGTGAATCCCGCTATATCTTCCAGCCGTATTGCGCGAGCCTCGACGCAAGAATACTTTTCGCCTGCCGCAAACGCGCGAAAACAGACGAAGCCTACAAATTGAAAAAAATTCCGCGCTGAAGGGCTCTTTTCGACGCCTGTGCCTCGCGCCGCCGTGGGCACACATCACGACGATCATCAAGGAGACAAGCTGTGCTTCCCGCAACCATGCCGATCAACGTTGGCAATACCGCTTTCATGCTGCTGTGCGCGAGCCTCGTCATGCTGATGACGCCGGGTCTCGCGTTTTTCTACGGCGGCCTCGTCGAACGCAAGAACGTGCTGGCGATCATGATGCAGAGCTTCATCTCGCTCGCATGGACCACCGTGCTGTGGTTCGCGTTCGGCTACTCGATGTGCTTCGGCCCTAGCTGGCACGGCATCGTCGGCGATCCGACCTACTACGCGTTCCTGCGCGGCATTACGCTGCAAACCATGTACACGGGCAATGACGCGGGCATTCCGTTGGTGGTCCACGTTGCCTATCAGATGATGTTTGCGATCATCACGCCGGCGCTGATCACAGGTGCGTTCACCAACCGCGTGACGTTCAAGGCGTACTTCCTGTTTCTGACCGGCTGGCTGGTACTAGTGTATTTCCCGTTCGTGCACATGGTCTGGAGTCCGGATGGACTGTTCGCGAAGTGGGGCGTACTCGATTACGCGGGCGGCATTGTGGTCCACAACACCGCTGGATTCGCCGCGTTAGCGTCGGTGCTGTATGTGGGGCGCCGTCAGACCCTCACGCACAAGCCGCACAACGTGCCGTTGATTGCGCTCGGCACGGGCCTGCTGTGGTTCGGCTGGTACGGCTTTAACGCCGGCTCCGAGCTGCGCGTCGACGCCATCACGGCTTCGTCTTTCCTTAACACCGATGTCGCCGCTTCGTTCGCTGCCATTACGTGGCTGCTGATCGAATGGGCCAACGCACGGCAGCCGAAATTCATCGGCTTGCTGACCGGTTCGGTCGCCGGCCTCGCGACCATCACGCCCGCAGCCGGCTATGTGTCCTTGAGCACCGCCGCGATAATCGGCATTTCTGCCGGTGTGATCTGCTATTACGCCGTTGCGCTGAAAAACCGGCTCGGCCTCGACGACGCGCTTGACGTGTGGGGCGTGCATGGTGTGGGCGGTCTCGTCGGTACCGTTCTGCTCGGCGTGTTCGCGTCGAAGGCGTGGAATCCGAATGGCGCGGACGGCCTGCTGTTGGGTGGCGGCGCTTTCTTCGTCAAGCAATGTGTGGCGGTATGCGTGTCCGGCGTCTGGGCGTTCGTGTTCACGTGGGGCATGTTGTGGCTGATCAACCGCGTGACACCCGTTAAGGTGGGTGAAGCCGCCGCGCAGCACGGGCTCGATACCGAGTTGCATGGCGAAGTGGCTTATCTGGACGCGTAAGCCGATGGTCGCCTCTGTGCTAGCGTTGGGTCTTGGCTCAACGTTAAGCGCAGCATCCATGGAAAATCTCCTCAAAAAGCTCGATCTCACCTCGCTGCGCCTGTTCGTCGCCGTCTGCCAGGAGCAGAACATCGCGCGCGCGGCTGAGCGCGAGTTCATCGCGTCGTCCGCGGTGAGCCGGCGCATCGCCGAAATCGAGGCATTGATCGGCTTGCCGGTGATTCAGCGCCAGTCTCGCGGCATTACGGTGACGCCGGTCGGCGAGACCGTGCTGCGCTATGCGCTCGCGATCATCGGCAACATCGAACAGATGAGCGCTGAGTTGTCGCGCTTTTCCTCGGGGGCGAAGGGGCGGGTGCGGGTGGTGGCGAATCTCTCGTCGATCGTGCAGTTTTTGCCGGAGGACGTGGCAGCTTTTGGGCGCGCGTTCCCGGAGGTGTCGATCGAACTGGAGGAAGAGAACAGCGCCGACGTGCTGCGTATCGTCGACGAACACGGCACGGACTTTGGCATCTGCAATCCGGTGGCAGGCAGTGAAGCCTTCGAGCAGGTGCCGTATCGGGAGGACCGACTGGCGGTGCTGGTGCCGGGCGGCCATCGCCTGGCCTCCGCTTCGCGCGTGGCCTTCGACGAGTTGCTCGACGACAGCTTTGTCGGCCTGCGCAGCGAGAGTGCGCTGACGAAGCTTCTCGCGCAGCAGGCGGCCAGCACGGGGCGGCAGATCGACGTCAAGATCCGCGTCAGCAGCCTCGACGCGCTGTGCCGGATGGTCCATGCCGGCCTCGGCATCGCAATCGTGCCCGAGCAGGTGGGGCTGCTCTATGTGAATGCGCTCGACGTGCGCCTGCTGTCCTTGAGCGACACCTGGGCCGTGCGGCATCTCATCATGATCTTCAAGTCGCGCGATCAGTTAAGCGCCAGCGCGGCGGCGCTGGTCGGGTTCCTCGGCAGCAAGCCTTAGCCCGCGGGGCGCCTCGCACCATTCTCCAAACAAGACGTCTGCGTTGCTGGACCGGCACTTCGGCATTGCCTACGCGCGCCGTATAGTGGGCGCAAGGAGAATGCTCATGAGCGATACGATTCGTCTGGACGGCCGCGTGCTGTACCTGTCACAGGACCCTGCGGTGATCGAGGCGCAACTCGCCGGCGAAAATTTCACGCGCGCCACCGCCGGTGCGCTGCGCGATAACGTCTCTACCGACGAAATCACACCGGTCACCGTCATGCTCACCTATGACGAACGCCTCGGCCAGTATCCGTACGTCGGCTTCAAGGCTGGCGAGCGCATGCCGATCGGCCGCGATGCGGTCAGGAACGGCGGCTTCCAGGTGACGGTGGCGGGCAAGCGCTACGGCAAGGGGTCGTCGCGCGAATCGAGTCCGTTAGCGGAGTTGTCGGCGGGTATTCGCCTGATCGTTGCGGAGAGTTTCGAGCGTATCTATCAGCAGAACTGCGACAATATCGGCATTCTCACGACCACCGATTTCTCCGTGCTCGATCGTCTGATCGCAGGAGAGGCGGTGCCGATCGACGAGTTTCTCAAGGGGCGCGATGCCCTCACGCAGCAGATCATTCGCAGCGGCGGCTTGCTTGCGTACAGCAAGTTCGCGGACTGGCCGGCGCCGCGGGTGCGGGAGATGGCAAACCCGGCAAACGAAGCAAGCACCGCCGAACCGAAGACGCTGGTCGAGAAGATCATCGAGCGCCATCTTCATCCCGGCATTGAAAGCGCGCAGCGCGGCGACGGCGTGTTCATTGCCGCCGATTGGCGCTTCAGCCACGACTACTTCACCGGCATGTGCGCGCATCTGATGCATCGCGCGTTCGGCAAGCCTGCGCCGCTGCATGCGCCGGATCACATCATCGCGTTTCAGGATCACCTGGTGCTTGCCTCGCAAAGCATTCCGCACGTTCGCGACGGACTGTTGCCGGGCGTTGCCAATCTGATGGAAGGGCACACGTCGTTCTCGCGCGACTATCCGGTGCGCTCGCACGGCGCGCTCGACAATTCGCCGGGTTCCGAAGGCATCTGTCATGCGTTGATGGCTGAGCAGTACGCATTGCCAGGGCAGGTCGCATGCGGTACCGACTCGCACACGCCGCATTCCGGCGCGCTCGGTTGCCTCGCATTCGGTGCGGGCGCAACCGAAATCGCCAATAGCTGGGTGACGGGTTACGTGCGCTGCAAAGTGCCGGAGACCTTGCGCATTGAAATCGACGGCACGTTGCGCGACGGCGTCACCGCGAAAGACCTCGTGCTGCATCTGTTGCAGATGGACGCGATCCGCTCGGGCGGCGCGATCGGTCTCGTGTTCGAATACGGCGGCGCCGCGGTACGCGCGATGTCGATCGACGAACGCGCCACGCTGACCAACATGGTCGCGGAATTGGGCGGCTTCACGGGTATCGTCGAGCCCGACGAACGCACGGTGGCGTTCCTGAAGGAACGTCGCGGTGTCGATTTCACCCTTGAAAACTGGATGAAAAGCGATTCAGGCGCCACGTATCGCGACACGATCCGCATCGACGCCACCGCCATCGAACCGATGCTCGCGCGCCCGGGCGATCCGGGCAATGGTGTGCCGGCGCCGCAACTGGAGCAGGACATCGCGATCGATATCGCGTATGGCGGCTCGTGTACGGCGGGCAAGCGCGAAGACTTCGACTTCTATCACGAGGTATTGCGCTGGGGCGTGGAGCAGGGCATGCATGTGCCCGAGGGCACGCGTCTCTTTCTGCAATTCGGCACCATGGCCGTGCGCGCCTACTGCGAGAACCAGGGCTATTTACCGGTTTTCGAGCGTGCCGGCGTGACGCTCGTGATGCCGGGCTGCGGTTCGTGCGCGAATTGCGGACCGGGGCAGTCGGCCGATGCGAGCGAGGTGACGATCAGCGCGATCAACCGCAATTTCCCTGGCCGCTCGGGGCCGGGCAACGTGTGGCTCGCGAGCCCGTACACCGTTGCGGCGAGCGCGCTGGCCGGAAAAATCACCACCTTCGAACAATTGAAGCGCGCCCGCGGCTAGAATGCTGGCCGGACCTTGCGGCCCGGCATCGCGGTGCGTGTGACATACGAAAGTACCCAAGGCCGGCACAAGACCGGCCGCGGCGAGCATCATCGTGCATCGCCTGAATGACCTGCATCACCAGGAGACAAACAATATGACATCCCCCGATCACGCTGGGTCCGTCGCGCGCAGCGCCGGCGGCGCGGCGTCTTCCGCAAGCGCGACTGCCGCGGCGTCCGCTGCATCTACCACGCTCGACGCCGGTAGCATCTCCGCGCGCCTCGACCGGCTGCCCGCCACGCGTTCCATCTGGAAGCTGGTGGTGTTGCTGAGCCTCGGCTTCTTCTTCGAACTGTACGACCTGCTGTATTCGGGCTACGTCGCGCCTGGCCTCGTCAAAAGCGGCCTGCTGACCGCGACGACGCACGGCCTGTTCGGCTCCACCGGCGTCGCGAGTTTTATCGCGGCTCTGTTCAGCGGGCTGTTCATCGGCACGATCGCGTGTGGATTTCTGGCGGATCGCTTCGGCCGCCGCGCCGTGTTCACGTATTCGCTGCTGTGGTACACGGCGGCCAACGTCGTGATGGCGTTTCAGGAAACGGCGACGGGTTTGAACTTCTGGCGCTTCGTGGCGGGCGTCGGCATCGGCGTCGAGCTGGTGACGATCGGCACGTATATCTCGGAGCTGGTGCCCAAGCAGATTCGCGGTCGCGCTTTCGCCTGCGAGCAGGCCGTCGGTTTTACGGCCGTCCCGGTGGTGGCTTTTCTCTCTTATCTGTTGGTGCCGCGCACACTGCTCGGCCTCGACGGCTGGCGCTGGGTGGTGCTGATCGGAGCGCACGGTGCGCTGTTTGTCTGGTGGATCCGGCGCGCGTTGCCGGAAAGCCCGCGTTGGCTCGCGCAACAGGGGCGTCTCGTCGAAGCCGATCGCGTGATGAGCGAGCTTGAAGCGAAAGTACGCAGTGAATACGGCCGTGAACTGCCGCCGCCGGCGCCGCCCGCGCCGGTCGCGCCGCGTGGCAGCTTCCGCGATATGTGGGTGCCGCCGTACCGCAGCCGCACGCTGATGATGACGATCTTCAATATCTTCCAGACCGTCGGTTTTTACGGCTTTGCGAACTGGGTGCCGACGCTGCTGATCAAGCAGGGCATTACGATCACCACGAGCCTGATGTACTCGAGCGTGATCGCGTTAGCTGCGCCTATCGGTCCGATTATCGGCCTTTTTATCGGCGACCGCTTCGAACGCAAGACGGTGATCGTAGTGATGGCGGCCGTGAATATCGTGTGCGGTTTGTGGTTTAGTCAGGCGTCCGGCGCGGTGTTGTTGGTGAGTCTCGGCGTGTGTCTGACGCTCGCGGGTAACATCATTTCGTACAGCTACCATGCGTATCAGACCGAGCTTTTTCCGACCAGCATCCGCGCGCGGGCGGTGGGCTTCGTTTATTCGTGGAGCCGCTTCTCGGCGATTTTCACGGCCTTTCTGATTGCGGCGGTGTTGAAGCACTTCGGGACGGCTGGCGTGTTTGTGTTTATCGCTGGGGCGATGCTGATTGTGATGCTGGCGATTGGCTTGATGGGGCCGCGGACGAAGGGGCTTGAGTTGGAGAAGATTTCCAGGTAGACGGGGGTGGGGCACGAATGAGTGCTCCCGGCCCACAACGGTCCTTCAGTTGTGACTAGTTCGCTGAACCCTTCGGACGCGCTTCGCGTTCGAGATACCCTAGACAGAGCGACTCAAGTTGACCGCGAAGCTTGCGGATCATTGATTGCGGCAACTTCCCCTCAAGCAGCAAACGCATGGGGCCGACCAATGCCCCCGTGAACATGAAAATGGTCGTGGACATGTCGTCAAAATGCGCATCGGAAGCCGTCTTCAGCATAGCCTCCAGCGCCGCGCGGTTGCGAGCCTCCACTTCACGAACGTAGCCGCGTGAGTCGAGTTCGAGGGCAACCGCATATAGCGCACGCGATTCGTCCAGGTTCTCCGTCTTTGCTTTCACGAATGCTGCAACCACAGCCTTCACCATCGTCGACAAACACGCGTTATGCGCTGACGCAGTGGCGTCCTCGATCGCTTTCACCACTCTTTCCAGATGCCGCTGCAGCACGGCAAAAAGAAGCGCCTGCTTTTGAGGGAAGTACTGATAAAGCGTTCCGACAGATACGCCGGCTCTCTCGGCCACCCGGATAGTGGTAAGCCGCTGCAAGCCCTCAGCCAGCAAAACCTGAATAGTCGCATCGAAAATCGCGTCCACGGTAGCCTGGGAACGCGCCTGCTGCGGCTGTTTGCGGGCGTCCAGCCCCTGTCCGTTATCTGTCCGCATATGCGAATTCACAATCTGAATGATTATTCGTATTCTATCCGAACACTTTGTAGCTACGGAAACAACAACCCGAAAGAAGGAGTGCATCAATGGCTGACGTTACGCGAGCAGGTACTTTTCAACTTGGCGACCTGTCTGTTACGCGCATGGGCTACGGCGCGATGCAGCTAGCGGGTCCTCACGTTTTCGGCCCACCGAAAGACCGCGCCGCAGCGATAGCAGTGCTTCGTGCCGTTGTTGAAAGCGGAGTCACGCACATTGACACGAGCGATTTCTATGGCCCCCACGTTACCAATCAGCTTATCCGCGAGGCGCTCCATCCCTATCCCGACGCTCTCACTATTGTCACGAAGGTTGGGGCCAGCCGGGGTAGCGATGGCTCGTGGAATGTTGCGTCATCGGTGGCCGAACTGGAATCGGCGGTGCATGACAACCTTCGCAATCTCGGTCTCGATACGCTGGACGTCGTGAATTTTCGTGTGATGTTCGACGTCGCAGCACCGACTGAGGGCGACATCGAAGAGCCTTTGACGGCGCTCGCGGAGCTGCAGACGAAAGGCTTGATTCGTCACATCGGGCTGAGCAATGTGACCGCACGGCAGGTGGCACAGGGCCGCGCGATTACGCGCATTGCGTGCGTGCAGAACATGTACAACCTTGCTCATCGGAACGATGACGCGCTGATCGACAGTCTTGCGGAAGATGGCATCGCTTATGTCCCGTTTTTTCCGCTCGGCGGCTTCTCTCCGCTGCAGGCCGATGCGCTGAGCCACGCTGCAGACCAATGTGAAGCGACACCGATGCAGGTAGCGCTTGCATGGTTGTTACAGCGCTCGCCGAACATCCTCCTGATACCCGGTACCTCGTCAGTCGAGCATCTGAAGCAGAACATTAAAAGCGTCAACCTTCACTTGCCAGAGGATGTTCTGTCGTCGTTGGACAAAATCGGTTCCGGGAAGACGCAAGACTAGGTCGGTCGTGTCAGCTGCTTCGGCTGCCGGTTTGACCTTTGATCTGCGCGGTGCAATCGGCGCGGTAACCGCTAGAAGCTAGAATTGCGGTTTTACCCCGGAATACGCCAATGTCTTTTGCCTCGCTTGGCCTGATCGATCCCTTGCTGCGTAATCTGCAGGGCCTCAATTACCAGACACCTACGCCGGTGCAGGCCAAGGCGATTCCTGCTGTGCTCAGTGGCAAGGACGTCATGGCTGCGGCACAGACCGGCACTGGTAAAACGGCGGGTTTTGCGCTGCCGCTGTTGCAACGGCTGGTGCAACACGGCCCGGCGGTGTCCAGCAACCGCGCGCGCGTTCTGGTGCTGGTGCCCACCCGTGAACTGGCCGAACAGGTGCTGCAAAGCTTTATCGTTTACGGCAAAGGCCTCGACTTACGATTTCTGGCCGCCTACGGCGGTGTGAGTATCAACCCGCAGATGATGAAGTTGCGCAAAGGCGTGGATGTGCTCGTTGCCACGCCGGGCCGTTTGCTGGATCTCCATCGCCAGAACGCAGTGCAGTTTGATCAAGTACAAACGCTGGTGCTGGATGAAGCCGACCGCATGCTGGACCTCGGCTTTGCGCGCGAACTCAACGCCGTCTTTGCTGCCTTGCCCGCTCAGCGCCAGACTCTGCTCTTCTCTGCCACGTTTACCGATGATATCCGCGCCATGGCGGCGGGCATTCTGCGCGGCCCGGTCAATATCAGCGTCAGCCCGCCCAATGCCACGGCCAGCAAGATCAAGCAGTGGGTGGTGACGGTGGATAAAAAGAACAAGCCAGATCTCTTCATGCACCTTGTGGCTGAGAACAACTGGGAGCACGCGCTGGTGTTCGTCAAAACCCGCATTGGCGTGGATTACCTGGCGGCCATGCTGGATGACGCGGGCTATGCGGTCGACACCATCCACGGTGACAAACCGCAACCCGCGCGCCTGCGTGCGCTGGAGCGCTTCAAGACGGGCGAAGTCCAAATGCTGGTCGCCACCGACGTGGCGGCGCGCGGGCTGGATATCGACGACCTGCCGCTGGTGATCAACGTTGATCTGCCGATCGTGGCGCAAGACTATGTGCACCGGATTGGCCGTACCGGCCGCGCGGGCGCGAGTGGCGTGGCTGTGTCCCTTGTGTGTGCCGATGAAGCGCCTCAACTGGCCGCGATTGAAGCGCTGATCCGGCAAACACTGCGCCGTGAAGAAGAGCCGGGTTTTGAAGCCGAACACCGCGTGCCGCAAACTAGCGCGACAGGCGAGATCATCAAGAAACCCAAAAAGCCCAAGAAGCCGAAAGTGCCGCAAGCGGCGTCGGGCGCCATGCAGGTGCCCAGCAATAAACCGCGCCCACAAAGTGGCGAAAACAAACGCAAGCCTGCGACGCAGCGCACTGTGGCCGCGGGCCAAGGCTCAAGCTTCTCCAGCGGTAGCCCATTCAGCGTGCAAAAGCCACGCAGCAAACCCGCCAGCAAGCCAGCTGCGGGTTCACCTAAAGCGGCTGGCAAACCGGCCGGTGGCCGCGGCAAACGCTAACCCTGATCTGTGGGGATGAGGACGACGCGGTATTAGACCTTCAATGCATCCGTGTCGCCCGGACTTTGCGCCGGCGCCACCATTGCCATAGTCCCGTCGCCGCCATCGCGACGGCGGCCGGCACGGTGCCTGGCGCGCGCAATCAGCGACGAGGAATCGCCGCCTCGGTAATTCTCGGATGGGGCGCGCTAGCCGGTGCGATGTTCTGTGCCGCATGGGCCCTCGCGACACACTCAGCATTCACCTTTGACCCGTCACTGCGGTATATCGGCAGCCCCTGCTGTATCTCGCGGTCGCAGCGTCGTGCGGCGGCACCTCGCTTGCGACACTGGCCGCGAAGCTGGCGCGCTATGCGGACTTCGAACAGCGATTCGAATCGCGCTACGGCAAAGTGGTCGTGTTTGCGCCTTACGGCTACGACGCGATGATGTGGCTCGCCGATGCGATGCGTCGCGCGCATTCAGTCGATCCGCATGTCTAATCTGCCTGCGCTGGAAACCGCTAACTATACCGGCGTGATTGGCACGATTCGTTTCAACCCGCAAGTTTCCCCTCTCTTTGAGGCCGAAAGCGTCAAAGAATCATCTAGAGCGTAAGCCTGCTGCACGACGGATTCAGGCATGCAATAAGTCTTGCATTAATCGGTAAGGATTCTATTTATTAATTCTTAATAGAACATGATACCGTTGCGCAGGTGTGCACTGCTGGATAAGCTGCGCCGCCGACCTCCTGGTCTGGAAGTCGGAACATCCTGGTATCGGGAGTCAGAATTTGCGATGAGAGATTTTTCTCGCTATATACGGCTTGAATAATTTCGGCATTGTCCGGGTCGGCACGCTAAAAGCACATAATTCTGCATTGGTCATGTCATGCTCACAGCAACAAACGAAATATCGAATCCAGCTTCCACACTGGGTAGCAAGATACGCTCGCTGCGACTGCGGCTGAAACGCACTCTCGAAGAAACGGCAACGGGGGCGGGTATTTCGAAGCCCTTCCTCTCGCAAGTCGAGCGAGGTCTGGCATCTCCTTCTATCACTTCGCTAACAGGCATTGCAAACGCCCTCGGCGTAACTGTGCGGTATTTCGTCGAACGGCCCAGCGAAGAGCGCTCGGTCTGTCGTGGTGACCAGGTGAGTTTTTTTGGTTTTGCAGACTCGGCGAATCGGTTTGCACGGTTGACAAACTTGAGAGGCGGGTGTCAGTTAGATCCGATTCTTGTGAAGATGCCTCCCGGGCAAAAGCGTACCGAAGTCGCAACGCATGCATCTGAGGAGTGCTTGTACGTCATTGCCGGCGAAGTGTTGCTGACATTGGAGGGCGAAACGTTCGTATTGAAGGCCGGAGACAGTGCGCATTACGAATCGAAGGTGCCGCACAGTTGGGAAAATACAGCACAGATTGAATCTGTCTTTCTTTGGGTCGGGACGCCCAGGCTCCTTTGAATAGCAGCGCAACTGTCAATTGGTTTCGGAAAGCGAAAGCGCTGCTGAGCGGCTCTTCCAATATTGCCTTCGCACGAGGGTATCGTCCCGCCAGGAGTCAGTCGCCTGGCGGGGGAAACGCGTACAGTGATCTATATCTTCGGTCGTCCGGCGAGGCATAGCCGGAGCTGTTCGCGCGCCTGCAGGCCGTCGTGGTAGAACGTGTCGATTACCTGCTTGCCATCCACGGACACTTTGAACGTCATATCATTCTTGGTCATCCCTTGCAGCAGCGCCTCGGCAGTGGGGATGCCGAACGAGACGGCACCAAGCTTGCCCTGCGCCACGGCGTAATTGAAGACGTTCACGGTTTGCGGATTGCCATCGCCTTGATCCAGCGTGACTTTGATGTGCGCGACTGTCGAGGGCTTGGGGATATCCAGGCCCATCAAGGTGAGCATCGCCCCTTTGTAGGAACTGCCCGGTCCCGACAGTTGGACGGCACCCTTGAGGTTCTGGAAAAGCGCCACGCACTTTTGTCCCGAGCTGGGCTGCTGGGTGTCGTGGAAGTAGCTCCAATAACCCGTTCGAAGCTTCCTGAATTCAGGGTCCTGCGCCGTTTTGTTCATATCCTCCAACAGATATATCTGGCTTGTGGCGAGGCTGCCCATCGCCTTCGCAAGCCCGGCAGCAGCATCCGCTTGCGGATCCGCGGCGCGGCCCGGTTGTGATTGCTGTTGGGATTGTGCGTCCTGGACGCACATGGGCACGGGTGCGACGCCGGGAGAGCCACCCGCCATGCCGATCTGGCGTTCGCCTGGCCCAGGGCCAGTCGGACACACAAAGCTCCCGCCGAAAGCGGCCGACGATATACCGAACGATATGGCCAAGGCGCCCAATATTTTGCGATTCATTCCAGCAATCCGTAGTTGTTGATGGCGTTGCGAGTATAGCGGGCTGACCTGCTTCAGCAGCCCAGCCGTCAAGTCGCGCAGTGCTTGCGCGTTCAGGGCGTTGAGGTCAGGCGGTATGAGCGTCAGAGGCTGCATTGAGCCGCTGAGCCCTGGGCTTCGTGAAGAATCCATTTCGCAAATGCCTGTAGTGGGGCTTCACTCAACTCGATTGGCTCAGGAAGAACAAGGCAGAAGTTTTTGGTAATCGCTTTGCCGTCCGGCCAAGGCGCTACCAGGCGGCCTTGCTCAAGTTCTGCCCCGATGTAAAGACGCGGCACCAATGCAACACCCAAGCCCGCTAGCGCCGCCTCGATCAGCATGGAATGGAGATCGTAACGTGCGCCAACCGCCGAATTGGTCAGCACGATGCCGGCCTCTTGTGCATAAACCTGCCACGCGTCCGGGTTTTGTCGCCTGTGAAGGCGTGGGAGTTCGTCTAGCGATATGTTCGCATCGGCGTCTGCGAGGAGCGCGGGACTACAGACGGGAACAAGCACCTCCTCTAGCAGGCGATGTAGATGCATACCCGCCCATGCTGGATGCTCAAAATGGATTGCTGCGTCAAAACCGCTACCCGCAAGGATGAAGGGTTCCATACGTTCGGCGATATGCACCGTGATGTTCGGATGTTTATTTTGAAAGCGTTTCAGCCGAGGGATAAGCCAACGGGTGGCGAAGGTCGGAATCGCGGCGATATCAATGCTCGCGCCTTCGATGGGCTGCCCCATCAGATATAGGCTGTCCCGTTCCAGTCGATCCAGAATCTCGCGAACCTGCACAGCGTATCGCGTGCCGTTGGGAGCAAGCCGTACCCGATTTCCAACGCGCTCGAACAGCGCGACACCCAAAAATGCTTCCAGTCGACCGATCTGACGACTGACGGCGCCTTCGGTCAGCGCTAGTTCTTCAGCCGCGCGGGCGAAGCTGCCGTGTCGAGCCGCGGCCTCAAAAGCCTGGAGCGCGGAATTGCTTGGGATCTTACGTCGCATTGGGTCTCGCCGATTGTTATGCGTTCAATGTCAGCTTGAGTAAATATCACTGAAGGCTGACTTTATATCGTTATATACGCCGAAAATCTCAGATTAGCATTACGTTACCGCAATGAACATGGATCGTTTGCAGCAATCTGCTTACGCGCCACGAAGGATAATCTGATGATCTACACCGTGGAATGCAGCTTCGCCGATCTAAGCAGCGAAGCCGAATGGAACGACTTCTACAGCCTTGAGAAACTGCCCGCCCTTATCTCGGTTACCGGCTTTCACACGTCACAGCGCTTCAAGTCGTTAAGCGATGGTTGCCCGGCCTACCTTGCCGTCCACACGATCGACGGTCTCGATGTCCTGACGGGAGAGGAATATCGCCAGAAAGGCGGCGGCAATTTTGCAAGGTGGCAGCAACACATCGCCGACTGGCACCGAAATCTCTACAGCGATATTGGCCTTGCGCCGGCGGTCAATGCAGACGAACTCCTCGTGTTTTGTGCAAACGGCCCCGAACCGCTGATCCAAATGGGCCTCACACCGTTGGCCATGCGAGCAGTTGCGCTGGAGAAGTTTCCGGAACACCGTTGGCTCGCAAAACTGCTTCGGCGAAACGCGCAGCTTGTCGGGAGCATGCCCGAAGGTGTCCACCTCTACTCGCCGATGACGGAACAACTGACACGCTCCTCCACCGTTTCGACCGGACAGGAAAAATAGGTCCGCGATGCCCAATGTGACTATCTACATCCCTACCGGGCACATGCCGTCTGATGAGAGGCTTGCCAATCTTTCCTGCGACTGCGTCAAACTCTGTACTGGTGTCCTTGAAGCGGCACTCGAAAACGTTCATGTCATCTATGTCGAAGTTCGGCATGGGCACGGACATCCCGTCTTCGCGGAAGTCCAATATCGCCTTGAGACATTTCGCACGCCTCCGGTGATGAACCAGTTCATGGAAGCCCTGGACGACGCCATCGAGTGCTGCACGGGTCTCACAGCGCGCATCCGTTGTTTTGGTTATGCCGCGTCGAACATTCACGCCCGAAATTAGGAAGTCTTCCGGAGAAGAATTGTGTCCACCATTACCTTTCCAAGTCAGCGAGCCGGGGATTTCACGATCACCGCAATCAGCGACGGCTACCTCACTGCTAGTCTGGACTTCCTCTCGAATATCGACCCTTCCGAAGCCTCCAGAATACAAAGTGACGCAGGGCAGAAGGAGCCTTCCGCCGTGCATATCAACTGCTATGTAGTACGCGGAGCGGGCCGCACGATTCTCATCGACGGTGGGGCTGGAGGCATCAAGCAATGGGGCGGTCGCCTGAGAACCAATTTATCGCTTGCTGGCGTCGAACTATCCGAGATCGACACAATCCTGCTCACGCACGCCCATCCCGACCATGTCGGAGGGCTAGTTGACGCGGCCGGACAAATTACCTTTCCGAATGCGGAGCTAGTTGCCCATCATCGAGAGGTCGAATTTTGGCAGGATGACGGAAATCTAAGTCGTGCCAGCGAGCGTGCCCGCGGTAACTTCCTGATAGCGCGCCAAGTGTTCGACGGCTACCGCGACAAGCTCCGTACTTTCGATGAGGGGGAAGTGCTTCCCGGTATCAGAGCGATGCCACTACCGGGACACACAGATGGACACTCCGGATATCTGCTCGAATCCCGCGATCAGAGCCTGCTTGTCTGGGGAGATATTGTTCATTTTCCTCACATCCAGATTGAACGGCCAGACGTATCGATTGCATTCGATCAAGACCCTTCCCTGGCAGTCACCACACGATCACGGCTTCTGGACCTGGTCAGTTCGGAGAGACTGTTGATTGCCGGTATGCATTTGGGGGAACTCGGCTTCGCGCGAATAAAGCGAACAGGCGGGAGCTACGGCCTGCTTTACGAGACCGAAGCATGAGGCCGCGAACAGAAGCAACCACATCTGATACCACTCCGGCATTCTGCACTGGAGCAACTACGCACACTCCGTTGCGGTGACAACGGCCTTGGCCGCTTCGTGCTTTATAGGGGACATCCGGTTGCACTAACGGGGCAGCCGCTTCGGCCGAAAAAGGAGCGTTTGTCTCTCTCGATCGGATGATCGGTTACAGGGGCAAGCCGACGCATAAGCGTCCGACCGACAACGCATGTTAAAGGCGGCTCATGGCTGCACTGTGAGGGATGACGATCGGCTCAGGCCGACCCGATTCGGTCCTTCGACCCGGCGCGACCTCAACGGCGGCTTCCACGGTTCAGCGGTCATTCACGCCTTCCCCGTTCTAGTCATTCCGCAATGCCCGCTTTCGTGCATTGATCAATTTGAAGAATGGATTAGGTGTCCAGGTGGATCACATTTACTCGACTTCATAACTAAAGCAGGGCAGTTTTAAATCCACATTTATATATTGGCCCTTGGTCAATGTGCATGAGCGGAATTCATATTCGCCATTATTGTCGCGAATTTGACCCTCAAAATCACCCCACAGATACTGGATTCCATGCGGCGCCGCGCACCCCGCCTTACGACATGGGCACCATCGTGGGCAAATGATGTTTCACGCACCTGGACAGGATAATGAAATCCACTAATACGCCAAGAAATCACGTGTTGGAAAAATTCAGATTTTACGCGGTATTGACGCAAAGCAGATTGAAACGCTTACCGACACTCCTGGTCTCGTCCAGTGTTGCTGTAATGCTGGGGGGATGCGGTGGTAGCGGCCCGTCGACCACGCCGACTATCACCATGACTGATGCCGGCGCGGTGCAGGGCGCCACGGCCAAGGGCGTCATTGCTTACAAGGGCATCCCCTTTGCGGCTCCGCCGGTCGGCAACCTACGCTGGCAACCACCTCAACCTGTGGCGGCCTGGAACGGCGTGCTCCAGGCCACGTCATTTGTTCACGACTGCATGCAGCCTGTCGACCCGGCGGTTACGCCGCTGGCCACGACGCCGTCCGAAGATTGCCTGTATCTCAACATCTGGCGTCCCACCAGCAGTTCCGGGTCCTCGTCAAACACCAAGTTACCGGTCATGGTCTGGATCTACGGCGGTGGATACGTCGTAGGCGGCACATCCATGCCCGAATATGACGGCACGCAATTTGCCAAGCAAGGCGTCATCCTCGTCACTTTAAATTATCGTGTCGGCCGCTTCGGTTTCTTTGGCCATCCCGCGCTCACCGCGGCCGCAGCGCAGTCCGGCCAGGTGTTGGGCAATTACGGCTACATGGATCAAATCGCCGCGTTGAAGTGGGTGCAGCGCAACATCGCCAATTTTGGTGGCGACCCCGGAAACGTCACGCTTTTCGGCGAATCGGCCGGCGGTGAGTCGATCCATAATCTTTTGACGTCACCATCGGCCGCAGGATTATTCCAGAAGGCAATTAACGAGTCTGGCAATGGACGCGTAAATCAATATTACGGGCGTTCCCTTACACGTAACTCAAAAACCGTCGGCGCCTCCGCCGAAGAACAGGGTACCGTATTCGCTCAGGAATTCGGTATCAATGGCGCCGACACGAACGCGCTGCAAGCGCTGCGCGCGCTGTCCGCAGATCAAGTCGTCAATGGACTCGACATTACGACGTTGAATACTCCGCAAAATGTCGCTACCTTTTCGGGCGGCGCGATCGTCGATGGCAAATTGGTGCTCGATGAACCCGAAAATCTATACAACAGTGGGCAATTCGCCAAAGTGCCTCTCATGCTCGGGGTAAACAATGCCGACCTCGGCTTTTCTACTCCCGGTATTACGACGAAAGACCAGGCGTACGCGATCTTTGGCGCTCAAAATGTAGCCGCAGCAAGCGCGGCATTTGATCCCACGGGCACGGCCACCGTCGCCGCCGTCGAAAGCCAGATCTCCCGTGTAATTACGATGGACGAGCCCGCGCGTTTTGTTGCACGAAACTTCACCTCCCGAGGCGCCCCCACCTACTTGTATCGCTTTTCGTACGTTGCACAATCAGTGCAAAACACGGTCAGCGGCGCAGTGCATGCTGCCGAGGTACCGTATGTCTTCGACACCCTTGCGTCACAGTACGGCAACGCGGTCACGAGTCAGGACGAGCAGGTCGCCCAACGCATGAATGCGTATTGGGCGGCGTTTGCCAAAACGGGAAATCCATCTGACGCGGGCGTCACCAACTGGCCGGTGTACAGCATCACGCTCGACAATCAGATCGAGTTTACCGCGGCCGGTACGGTGCAAGTGGATCAACCAAATCCGGTGAAAGCACAAATCGATCTTGTTCAGCCACTTAACGACGCAAACCTGACGGTTAACCGCCAATACCAGTAAGCACGCGAGATTAAGATCCATACCTGTTTAATGGTACTAAGGGAAGAGTGTCAGGACTATTTCGAATGGAGGGAATCGGTATTGGATGACGCTTTGGCTGACCAAGTCGGCCAGCGTCATCCAAGGCGGTGCAAATAGTCGATATGCACCTCGCTATAGAATTCGTATCGAGCCTCGATTTTGCAGTTGGCATCTTTGAGCGATTTGAACCAACGGTAAACGCGCGATAGACAGTGTGGATTGCGCGACGTGAAAGGATTTGCGTCAGTCTACCGAAGCAATTAGCCGCCAAAGTAGGAGGGCAGCCAGCACCGGGCGAATAAAAGACGCATCGTGAGTGTTCATGGCCGCCAGCGATGACATCCTCGTCGGTTCCATGGCCGCCGAAGCAGGCAAGAATTTCCGAACCGACAACGTCAGTATCGCTATGGTTGTTCGGCATATAGGCTTTCGCCTGGGTTATACCCGGAAGCACTACCCTGGGCCCTTAAGGGCGTGCTAAAAATAGTCGATATCCCGTAAGCGCGGGTGAAGCTCCGGTGAGATTGGAGAATCCCACGCGGTCTGTCGCACGGAATTCCGAGGTGAAAGTATGGAAAAAAAAGTGCTCGTCGCGGTAGCCGCTGCGCTTGTGTCTTCTGTGGGCGCGCTGCATCCCGAATCCGCCCGTGCCGCTGATGCCGCACCCTCGGCCTTCGACGACTCCACCGTCGACGCATCTCTCGACCCCGGCGAGAAACGCGTCTCCACTGATGCCGACATTCAGGCGCGCCTGGCAGACCTGCGCTATGCGTATTTCATCGGCTATAACGCGCGCGCCAGGGAAGACTCGAAATCCTATGCGACGTTGGGCGACGAGGTGAAGCATCGGCAAAAGCAGCCTGCTGCGCCGGCCATGCCCGCATCGCCGAAGCCGGTTGCCGAGCGTGTTGCACCCCCAAGGCGGGTCGTAGCGCAAGCCGCGCCGCCGAGGCAGGTATCCGCGTCGGTCACATTGCCGAAGCGGAATGCTGCTGCGCGAGCCACGCCGGTGAGGCAGGTCGTCGTGCAGGCCAGTCCTGCGCCGCTGAAGCATGCCCCCGTGCAAGTCGCGTCTGCGCCGCCGAAGCGGGTCACTGCACCGGTCGCGGTCGCGTCGGTGAAACAGGCTTCACTGCGGGTTACGCCGCCTAAGCGGGCTGAAATGCAGCCCGTGCCGCTGAAGCAGGTTTCTACTCGGACCACGTCGCCGAAGCTGTTTGGTCCCGAGTCCCAGCCTCCCATACTGATTCCGACGCAAGCCGTGACGGCATTGCCGCATGATGACGACGCGCAGGTGACGCAGAGGCGCGATGTGCAGAACGCTCAGCGGGCGGTACCGCAGTATCGGCAGGCCGCCGATGAGGAGCCGCAATACGCGGCGGAGCAGGGAACTCAAGCGGCTTACAACCGGCAAGCCCGGCAATATCAGAATCAGCAGCCGCAGCAATACGCAGCGGCGCCGGCCTATAACCAGACGTCAGCAGAGTCTCAGGCGGCAGGTGGGTACGCGAGGCGGGACTACGCGCCGCCGGCTCGAACTGTTCAGGCTAACCAATACGCGCCAGCTCCGTATCCGCCCGCGCGATACCAAACGGCTGACGCGCAGTCCGCCTTTGTGCCTCGGCCGCCCACTCAAGCGGCGCAGCAGGTCATCATAGTGGGCCGCCCGCCTGCCTATCCGGCATACAACGAGATGTACACGCCGCCGGAGCAGCGTCGGCCGTACCCTGCCGGTTACGGCAATCCGGCGCAGCCTGCCGGATATCAGGGATGGGAGTAGGCGCACTCACTCACATGAGCCGCTGGGTGCGCTGACTCACGTATGCAACGGGCCGTGACAGACGTCCCGTTTCCATGATGGCGGCAACATGCGCATGCCGCACACGGGCGATGGCACTGCCGTGACTCCGCTCGCCCATCAGGGCGATTCCTGCGAAGGTCCATAATCGTACCGATTGTCGCCACTGGAGCATTCCCCACCGGCGTGACTCGACGGCTGGTTCATGCCGAAACTTGCTGGATAGGTAAGGCGGGGCGTCTCGACCGATACCGTTACAGGCGGCTTTCGTTAGAATGTGTTTGCGATCCTTATATTCGTCTAATAACCGGAGACAAACGTGCCAGGCTTACTTCCCGATGTCGACCGCGAGGGACTGCTCGAGTATTCAGTCGTGTACACCGACCGGTCAATCAATCATATGTCGCAGCTCTTTCAAGGAGTCATGCGCGATATTTCCGCTTCGCTGAAGAAAGTCTACAACGCGAAGTCGGCCGTTGTGGTGCCGGGCAGCGGGACGTTCGGCATGGAAGCCGTTGCCCGGCAGTTCGCCACGAACAAGAAGTGTCTTGTCATCCGCAACGGCTGGTTCAGTTTCCGCTGGTCGCAGATTTTCGACATGGGCAGCATTCCGTCTGAATCGATCGTGCTGAAAGCGCGCCCGGTCGAACAGGGGAGACAGGCTGCCTATGCACCGCCACCGATCGAAGAGGTGGTCGCTGCGATCAGGGAAAACAAACCGGATCTGGTCTTTGCGCCGCATGTCGAAACCGCATCCGGGATCATGCTGCCGGACGCTTATTTGCGCGCGGTGGCCGACGCTGTGCATGCCGTCGACGGCATGTTTGTACTGGATTGCATTGCCTCCGGCACGGTCTGGGTCGACATGAAGGCAAGCGGCGTTGACGTCCTGATCAGCGCGCCGCAAAAGGGATGGAGCGCGTCACCGTGCTGCGGGCTGGTCATGCTGAGCCCGCTTGCCCGCGAAAGAATCGACGGAACGACCAGCACCAGTTTCGCTTGTGATCTTCGCAAGTGGCTGCAGATCATGGAAGCCTACGAGAACGGTGGGTTCGCGTACCACGCAACGATGCCCACGGACGGTCTCGCTACGTTGCGTGACGTCATGAAGGAGACCGAGGCATACGGCTTCGATAAGGTGAGAGTAGAGCAGCTTGAACTCGGCAAACGCGTTCGCTCACTCCTCGCGGACAAGGGATTCAAAAGCGTGGCGGCCGAAGGTTTTGAGGCTCCGGGCGTCGTCGTCAGTTACACGGACGATGACGGAATACGATCCGGTAAGAAGTTCGCTGATGCAGGGTTGCAGGTCGCGGCTGGCGTCCCGCTTCAATGTGACGAGCCTGCGGATTTCAAGACCTTCCGTATTGGGTTATTCGGCTTGGACAAACTGCATGACGTTGAAGGTGCGGTGGGCAGGCTTGCGAAGGCGCTGGACAGTATTCGTTAGGGCGGTTTTTCTGTTTGCGGAGGGAGGTTGATCTGTACAGGAAGCGCGTTCCCGCCAGCTTCGTAGAAATTGGAACCGTCACATCGCCTTCAGATCAGGCAGCAGTCTTTCGCACTCTCTCCTGACAACGCGATAGCACTCGCACGCGCGCTTTTCGACCAGATGCGGGGCGACGCGTGCCCACTCCGACTCGTCCAGCACCGCAAGAAGGTGATTACCGTTTCGATTGTCTTCCTTCAACATTTGCCGCATTCCTCGCAGACTGTCTGGAAACCGCACCGTGTCGCCGATCTGTTCCTGTGCCTGACACATCGATGAGGATATTGGAAGCACGGCGCATAGTACGTCGAGCATGGGAGCGCGAGTCTGTTTTCACATCAAACGCATCCTCGCCGGGTCCGTTTGCGACGCTGGACGATAAAAGCTGAATGCCCCTGCGCCTGAAGTTCGATCAGCCGCCGCGTAATAGGCGCTACACTGGCGATCCAGCAGTCTCCAGCGTGGCGCCATGAATGATTCCAATAACACTTCTGCTGCGCCAGGGCTGGTCGTCGCTCCCCGCATAGTCGCAATCGGTGCGTCGGCCGGTGGCCTTCATGCGCTGAGCCTGTTTTTCAGGGCGGCTTCCGAAATTCCGGCCGACGTTGCCTTCGTGGTCGTTGTCCACCTGGCTCCAGGCGCTGAGAGTCATCTTCCGGGGTTGCTGGCGAAAGACACGGCTTTGCCTGTGTCGGCGATTGAGGACGGCGTTATACCGCGCGCGGGGCACGTCTATGTCATCCCGCCGAAGGTGTCGGTTGTTATCGAGCAAGACGCGTTCAGGCTGCGTGCCGCCGTTGATCGTCCAGCAATCCCCATGCCGATCGACGCGTTCTTCACGTCACTAGCGGCTGACCAACGGGACCGTGCTATCGGGATCGTGCTCACTGGCGCGAACGCGGACGGTTCAGCGGGCCTGAGAGCGATCAAGGCCGAGGGCGGCATGGTCATGGCGCAAACGCCTGACACGGCGGAGCACAGCGCAATGCCTGGCCATGCAATCGCAACGGGGTTGGTCGATTATGTGCTGCCGGTTGAAAACATGCCTGCTGCGCTGTTCGATTACATCACACGATCCACGGCCGGGACGTCGCTAGCCGCGGTGGATGCCGCGCGGCCAGTCGATCTTGAACCGGTGCTCAGGGCGCTTGCGGCTGCCGGATCAGATTTCAGGGGCTACAAACGGGGAACGCTTCAGCGTCGCATTGCCCGCCGCATGGCGGTCAACCGGATTGATAGCCTTGATGCCTATTGCGGCGTCCTGTCGGCCTCGCCCGAGGAGGCTCAGGCACTCAGTCTCGATATGATGATCGGTGTGACGGAGTTCTTCCGCGATCCTGATGCTTGGACCGCACTGTCCGAACGCGTGCTGAGCGTTCTGCTGGAGGAGCCTCAGAGCGAGCAGCCAATTCGTGTATGGGTGCCGGGATGCGCAACGGGCGAAGAAGCCTATTCGATGGCCATGCTGCTGACCGAGGAGATCGAGAAGCGCCGGGTGACGCGGCCGTTCATGATCCTTGCCTCCGACGTGAACCGCGTTGCGCTGGGACGCGCACGTCAGGGCATCTATTCGGCCAGCGTCGCGTCACCAGTGGGTGAAGCGCGGCTCGAGCGTTTCTTTCAGACGCACAGCGATGGATTCCAGATCCGGCAGGAACTTCGCGAAACGGTTCTGTTCACCCCGCAGAACCTTATTGCTGATCCACCGTTTTCCCGCGTCGATCTGATCAGTTGCCGGAACCTGCTGATCTACCTCGAGCCCGAAGCCCAGCAGCGGGTATTTGAGCTATTCCACTTCGCGCTCAATCCGAAGCGCTACCTGTTTCTGGGACGATCGGAAAGTACTGATCCCGATTCCACCCAGTTCCAGGAGGTGTCGAGAGCCTGGCGTATTTACCAGCGCAGTCCGGTCATCGCACCGGCTGTCACTGGCTACCGGTTTTCCGCAAGTACGGCGCGCCGCGAGGAATTCCCGCCCGCAAGCCGCGTTGGTGTCCGCAGCAAGGGTTACGCGGAACTGGTCAACGCCACGCTGCTGGAAGAGCACCATGCCGCCTCCGTGCTGATCAATTCTGCTCACCAGGTGCTCTACGTGAGCGGCTCGACGGACGAATACCTGACGCAGCCGGCAGGTGAGCCAACCGGCAATATTCTCGACATGGCGCGCGACGGCCTGCGCCTCAAGCTGCGGATTGTATTGCGCCGGGCGGTCCAGGACCAGGCAGCCTCGCCGGTCAGTGAAATCGTCGCTGACGGTGGTGCGCCCGCGGTGAAAATCACGGTGACGCGACCGTTCGACACGATGCATGCCGGCAAGGCATTGCTTGTCATCTTCGCGAGGTTGCCGACGGCCGACCGGCCTGCGTCGACGGCGCCCTCCGGCGCGGATTCCGACCTCTGGCATCTCGAGAGCGAGCTTCGCACAACGCAGGT
This sequence comes from Paraburkholderia sp. SEWSISQ10-3 4, assembly GCF_030464785.1. NCBI lineage: Bacteria > Pseudomonadati > Pseudomonadota > Betaproteobacteria > Burkholderiales > Burkholderiaceae > Paraburkholderia > Paraburkholderia sp. SEWSISQ10-3 4. The sequence continues at coordinate 128,578 of NZ_JALPRI010000006.1, read as the reverse complement.
GGAGCTTGGCAGCACAATCGAGGAACTGGAGGAGAGCAATAGCGAATTGCGGGTATCGAACGAAGAAATCCTTTCGATGAATGAGGAACTGCGCTCCGCGAACGAAGAGCTCGAAACGTCGAAAGAGGAGCTACAGGCGGTCAACGAGCAATTGAATGTCGTCAATTCCCAGCTCGAGCAGAAGGTCCATCAGTTGGAGGTTCTCAGTGAAGACGTCACGAATCTGCTTGCCAGCACGGAAATATCAACACTGCTTATCGACAGGCAGGGTCTGATCAAACGGTTTACGCCCAGCGCGGCGAGGATCCTGGGACTTGCGCCGCCGGACATCGGGCGCAGGATCATAGAGGTTCTCGGCAACCCGCTCGGCAACGCGTTGCCGGAGGAGGTCGACAGGATACTTCTGGGCCTCGACGAGAAGGTGGAAAAGGAAATCGAAACCGCGACCGCGGAATGGTATGTCCGCCGCATTACGCCCTACATTACGGTTCGCGGAATGCCGCCTGCTGGCGTCGTGGTCACATGGACAGATATCACCCAGGTCAAGCTGTCCGACGAACGTGCCCGGCGCCTTGCCGCCGTGGTTCAGGATTCGAACGACGCGGTGACGGTATTCGACCTCAAAGGCCGCTTTCTCGCCTGGAACCGCGCGGCTAGCGCGATGTATGGCTATAGCGAGACTGAAGCGTTGCGTATGACCGTCTCCGACCTGGTCCCACGCGGTGCCAGGCAGGATCATCTCGACTTCATCCACCACGCTGAGCACAATGAGGCGCTGCATTCCTACGAGACACAGCGGGTCACGAAGGACGGACGCGTGGTTGATATCTGGCTCACGCTGTCGGTCCTGTCGGACGACGCGGGCAACGCTATTGCGGTGTCATCAACTGAGCGCGATCTCGTCAATCGCAGTGTGAGCAATGCTCACCTTCGCGAGCGTGCCGAACAGCTGGCGGTCGCCGACCGGCGAAAAAACGAATTTCTGGCCATGCTCGGCCATGAGCTGCGCAATCCACTTGCAGCGCTGGTTTCCGCCGGAAATCTGCTCGCGTCGGAAACGGTCCCAGTCACGCAGAAGGACTGGGCCGCCGGCGTCATTCAAAGGCAGGGGCGCGCAATGATGCACCTCGTGAACGACATGCTCGATATTACCCGGATAACGAGTGGCAGCATCGAGTTGAACCGACAGACGGTTCTCCTTAAAACAATCGTTCAGAGCGCCATCGAAGTCTGCCAGCCGATCGTCGATGAGCGTCGCCATTCATTGTCCGTTTCCCTGCCGGAAGAACCCATCTGGCTAAACGCTGACCCGACCCGCCTGTCGCAGGTCATCGAGAACATCGTAATCAATGCGGCGAAATACACCGCGCCGGGCGGCTCCATACAGTTGCGGGCGACCACAGCGGCGCATCGGCTTTCGCTCAGCATCAAAGACAACGGGAGAGGTATCCCGTCCTCGATGCTCGGGAGTCTTTTCGACATGTTTGTCCAGGGGCCCGCGTCCAATAGCCAGCGCAACAACGGCCTGGGTGTTGGCCTGTCCGTGGCGCGGCGACTGGTCGAGTTGCATGGCGGTTCGGTTCGGGCCATTAGCGACGGCAAGACGGGCAGTGAGTTTGTCGTCGATCTGCCTCTCGATCCGGGACCCGTCCCCGGAGATCGGATCAGTTTGCAGCCGGCACCTGTCACCGCCCGCCCGCAGCGGATTCTGATTGTTGATGACAACGCCGACGCGAGTGAGGCGTTGGGCATGCTTCTCGCCAATGAGGGTCATCAGGTCGAGACGCGAATAGATGGTGTTTCGGGACTCAGCGCTGCGGAGACCTTCAACCCTGACTTCGTACTTCTCGATATCGGGCTCCCAGGCATGGACGGATACGAAGTAGCGAGAAGGCTACGCGAATCCGGGGCAAATCGAAATGTGATCCTGGTGGCCGTCACGGGATACGGACTGCCGGCGGATCGCATCAAATCAGTCGAGGCTGGGTTCGACCATCATCTGACCAAGCCGGTCGACTATGAAGCCTTGATTCGGTTATTTGGCTCGGGGACGCAGGGGACGCCACGCACGTAGAGGTTCCCTCGGCCGCCACGCGGTCCGCCACCGTACCGACTTTCTCCGGGTGACACGGCAGAGTGGGTTCAAGCGGCGACAGCCGCGCGTCAGTTCAACCGCCCGAACAGACATGAACTACTGCGTAGGGGCCGATCCAATGCAACCGGAGTTACCGACAATGAAAGCATTCGTTTATCTTGGTGCTGGCAAGAAGGCTGTTGAAGAACGGCCCAAACCCGAGATCGAGGCGTCCACCGACGCCATCGTCAAGATCAGCAAGACGACAATTTGCGGCACGGACCTGCACATTCTCAAGGGCGACGTCGCGACCTGTCAGCCCGGCCGCGTGCTCGGCCATGAAGGTACCGGCGTAATCGAGCAGGTCGGCGCAGGCGTCACGGCGTTCAAGCCAGGCGAACGCGTCCTGATTTCTTGCATCAGCGCGTGCGGTAAATGCATGTACTGCCGCAAACTCATGTATTCCCATTGTGTCAGCGGCGGCTGGATTCTTGGCAACAGGATCGACGGCACACAGGCCGAGTTCGTGCGGATTCCGCACGCGGATACCAGTCTTTACCGGATTCCCGACGGCGCCGACGAAGAAGCGCTGGTGATGCTGAGCGATATCCTGCCGACGGGCTTCGAGTGCGGTGTGCTCAATGGGAGGGTGCAGCCCGGCAGCATCGTGGCTATTGTCGGCAGCGGGCCGATCGGGCTTGCGGCATTGCTCACAGCCCGTTTCTATTCTCCCGCCGAAATCATCATGATCGATCTGGACGATAACCGGCTAGAGACCGCAAAGCGCTTCGGTGCGACCGCGGTGATCAACAACGCGGATGGCAATGCGGTGAAGGCGATCATGAAACTCACGGCCGACCGTGGCGTCGATACCGCAATAGAGGCGGTTGGCATTCCGGCTACCTTCGAAATGTGCGAGGCTATCATCGCGCCGGGCGGGACGATTGCGAATGTCGGAGTGCATGGCGTGAAGGTGGATCTTCATCTGGAGCATCTGTGGGACCGAAACATCACCATCACCACGCGGCTGGTCGATACCGTCAGTACACCGATGCTGATGGATACGTTGCGCGCCCGCAAGCTCGACGCCAGCCTTCTGATTACGCACCGCTTCAGGCTCGATCAGATTCTCGACGCTTATGAGACCTTCGAGCGTGCTGCGGACACGCGCGCGTTGAAGGTGATCATCTCTGCATAGCCGGTCGCCCCTTGGGAAGCGGCACTTGGCGCGCGTATTTGCGCCACTGCGCTATTTCAGGTTGTTGAGTTCGGCACGTGCAAGCGTCTCGGCCGATTCCCATGCAACATCTTCACGTTCGAAGAAAGTGTCGAGTTTGATGATGGGTTCGTTGCTCTTCGCTGCGCCCTTCGGAACGACACATACGCTCGCCACCCAGCCATCGGCAATATGGTCTCTGACTGTCATGTAAGCGTCATGTGTTGTGCTTGAGATAATTCTGTCCGCCATGGTGTCGCCCGTTTGAGTAAACGACAGCCACATTGGCCGTCGTCGCTGCTGGTAAATCTCGCGGGTCATCGATAACAGTCGGCGCTGCTATATTCCGAACTTATGTTCCGCAATGTATTTGTCGCCGTATGCAAGTGCTGCCGCATAGCCTTCCTTGCTCGTCGCAAAAACGCCGACGTCGTAGTGCTTGTCGGCCGAAGGAAGGCAGCCTTCAACAGCATGCCGAAGATGAAAATCGAATGTCCCGTCCTGTAGTTCCTGACATTCGGGGGTGAATGTATGGATACGGGCTTGATACAATTTCTGAATGTTCTGCCTCATGACCTGCTCCCGCCTTAAACGCCTTTGAAGGTTCTCGTTTTCGGTTGATCTGGCACGGTCCGGATTTGATGAGGACCGTGGTCCGTGCGGCGGTTCATTCCGATGCGACTGGCTCGTCGGCGCCTGCGTCCGACCAATATCCATGCTTGTCGTAAAACTGGTGCAGAACGACCTCGTAACGCCGGTCGATCGGCATCGAGTCGTCATAAGCCGGGCTATTCTTGATGACGTCGCGCGTCAATGCCGTCGACACGGTTGAGTCGAACCAGTCGACTTCGTCTATCCAGTGAATCGCGATGAGCACGGCCTTGCCACCGGGCCACCAGTTGTGCGTCTCTACGACCAGGTAACGAATCGCCCAGTCGGTGTCGTCGTAAATGAAGTCCGATACGTGACCGATGCTGCCGTCGGCCGTCTTAAGGTGGTATCCCTTGACCTCGTCGGTGCTACGCAGATGGACGTCGGGTTGCGGTTTGCTCGTATCAAGGGTTGGCCCTGGTGGCTCATCGGGCAGGGCGTCAGGCGCTACACCTGTTGGGTCATAGGCCGGGTAGGCGCCCATCCCCCACAGGTTTGGGCCGCCCCAATAGGTCGGATAGCTGTAGTAGCGCAGATACTCGATCTCGTGCTGCCGCGATACCGGCTTGTGGGCGTCCAGCATTGGGCTGTCCCTCACTTGCTGCTGGGAGAGGCCGACATGCACGACGCTCGATCCGGGATCGGTGTGTTTCACCGAATACGGCGAAACCAGCACTTGCCGGTCATTGAGCCAATTGCCTGTTTCGACCACCAGGTAGCGCACACCCCATGACTCGTCGTCGAAATAGGCCTGGCTAACTGAGCCGATGTCGCCGTCCACTGCGCTAACTGTGCTTCCGTGCAAGTCTCGCATGCTTCGTAACATGGTTTCTCTACCCTGTGTTTCGACGAGGGCGCACATCACGCGCGTCCCTCGGCCTCAATTTCAAAGCGACGTGAGCCGCGTGACTTTTGTGCCTTCCAGCGACGCGCCCGCCATCAGGCCAGTGTTGGTCAACACGAAAGCGTCGACCTGTCCGGTCGCGGTGCTAGTGTCGAGATTGCCGTTCGCACCGACTTTCAGCAGGGCCACGGAGGCGTCGCCGCCAGCCGACCATCCGTCCCTGCTACGGAAGCGGTTGAGCGACTCGTCGGTCATGAACAGGAAGACGATCGCGCGCGATTGCGCGCCGATCTGCCAGCCGATCGAACCGGTCGCCGTGCTGTAGTAGCCGACCGTGTGTCCGCCGACGCGCAAGGAGCCTTCGCCATACTGACCGCCGACCACGAAGCCGGCATCGATCACCGACGGGAACGTCAGTACACCGTGCGCCTTGCCGACCAGTTCGCGTGATCCGCTTGCCATACCGTACAGGCGAGTCAGAGTCGAGTCGACGCCTGCATCGATGGTGCGGCGCTTGTCCATCTGCTGACTGCGGCTCGCATCGGAAGAAGAGGTGGTAGTGCAACCTGAGAGCGCTGCGCCGAGCACCAGAAGCGATCCGGATGTGCTCCAGATAAAGGTTCGTCTAAGCATGATTTTCTCCGCGCTGGTCAACGATAGAAGTCACGCTACGCGCACGCGCGGCAGAAAGCGGTACGACAACGTACAGAGATCTGTCTATGTTCAAACGCACAATCCGCGCAGACCCGTTAAGGCGTGGCCGGTGGCGCGCCGCGACGTACCACCAGACGCACGCGAACTATAATTTAAACAGGGTTTACTCTGGTTCGACGTCCTCGCCCCATTCGTCTGGCGCATTCATGTAACTACTGCTGATGCCTGATACTGTTAAGAACAATTCTGCGAAAACGGCGCAGTTTCTGGACGGGATGTCGGGGAGCGATAAATGGAAAACGAGCAACATTCCAAAGAAAACCACCTGCTTTCGGTTCTGCCGGAAGCAGAGCGGGCGCGCGTGGAGCCGCATCTCGTACCGGTCGAAATGCCCCTGGGGCAGGTCGTGTACGAGTCTGGCGATCGCCTTGATCATGTCTATTTTCCGACAACGTCCATCGTATCGCTGCTCTATGTGATGGAGGACGGCGCGTCCGCCGAGATCGCAATTGTGGGCAACGAAGGGATCATCGGTATTGCGCTCTTCATGGGCGGTGAAACAACGCCAAACCGGGCAGTCGTGCAAAGCGCAGGACGGGCGTATCGACTGGATGCGCGCATCCTGAAAGAGGAATTCCATCGCGCTGGCCCGGTGCAGCGGTTATTGCTGCGTTATACCCAGGCATTGATTACACAGATGGCCCAGACCGCTGTCTGCAACCGGCATCATTCGATCGACCAGGAATTGTGCCGCTGGCTGCTGCTCAGCATGGACCGCCTGCCGTCAAACGAGCTGAAGATGACACAGGAACTGATCGCCAACATGCTTGGCGTGCGCAGATCCGGCGTGACGGAAGCGGCGCTGAAACTCCAGGACGCGGGGCTGATCCGCTACGGTCATGGCCACATCGAGGTACTGGATCGACCGGGACTCGAAAAGCGTGTGTGCGAGTGCTATGGCGTGGTGAAACGGGAGTTCGACCGGTTGTTGCCTGATCTGAGGGCGATATAAACGCGCATTATTCCGTCGGACGAGGCGCGGCCCGGCCCCATTTTTAGCAAATTTTTCGTTCTTTCGATGGCGACGGATTAACTCCAAAATTGGCTTCTTTTTAACGGATTGGACTCCCCATCGTCGGCGCACACTGACATCGTGCCAATCGCGCAGGGAGCCTGAGATGTCTTTCCGCCACGACAAAAGTTACCAGTTCGAAGTTGGCCTGCCGGACGTATCTATGTCCGATTGGAACGGTCCTTCGCCGTACTCCGACGCGGGCATGATGCGCGGCCTGCATCTCGCGGCGGAGTCCGTGTTGCGGCTCGCGACGCAGACTCACAACGCTGTCGCACGTGGCGACACGGTGGGTGCGGAGGTAGCGCGCGTATCGCTCGAAAAGCAGCTGGCACTGACCACGTGCCTGATCGATGAGCTATTGCTCAAAGGTACCGACCAATCTACGACACATTGATTGGCCGTCAGGCCAGACAGAACTAATCGCAGTGTCGAACTTCTGAAGACTGAAATGAGTGCCTTGACCGTAATTCTTAGCATTTGGACGATGGTAGCTATCTGCGCGATCCTCTTCATCCGCGGCGCCAGCCCGCGCGTTGAGCGGACCACCAAATCGCCGCAACGCCGCCCGGCGCGCTTTTCAATCGCTGAGTAACGGCGATCAGCCTGCCAATACGGCGGCGGGCGCGGCCGCTTCTTCGACCTCACCCGAATTGCTTCCTTCGTTAAGTGATTGTCGTGAAGGGCAACACTTAGCAAACGCCGTGCTGCGGATAGTCCGCGACGGCGAGGCAGACGAACACGAGGGGCGGTAGCCTCCATAGCCTAGCTGTCAGCTTGCGGCCATGAACGGTCGCTTACGATCCGTCCCGGGAAGTCTGCTTCGGAGACGCGAGCCGTCATCCGGCGCGGGTCTCCTACGAATGTCGACCTCCCATTTCTTGATTTTCAAAGCGAGCGACGGTCCTCTAGCTGCCTTGCTGCAAGTCCTACATACCCGGCCCGAAGTCGGTCGAGAACGCGAGCTCTTTCTGTGCCTCTAGAGCAGCGAGACGGTCGCTCAATTGCTTGTGCATGACGTTGTAGGCATCACTCCCTAGCGCTATGCGTTTGGGCGCGGGATGCTGGTCGGCGCTAGCAATCATGATTTCGGCCATCTTTGCGGCATCGCCAATAGGTATGCTGGTTCTTTCCTCGATCATCCGATGCGCCATGCGCGCCGGCGACGCATCGTAGGCGTCGAGTTTTGGCGACAGTTGGGCGCTTTGATAGCGAAAGTTCGTTCGCGCCGCGCCCGGCTCGACCAACGTGCAACCGATATCGAACCCAGCCACCTCCTGCCCAAGAGCATCAATGAACCCTTCAATGCCCCATTTGCCGGCGTGGTATAGCGAGCCGGCGGGGAACGTCGCTTGGCCGCCCATCGAGGACAATTGGATGATGCGCCCACCGCCCTGAGTCCGCAGATGCGAAAGCGCCGCGCGCACGGTTTGAATGGAGCCGATCAGATTCGTGTCGATTTGATGCGTGATCTGTTCGTCAGTCATTTCTTCGGCCGCGCCGAATAGCCCGTAACCCGCATTGCTCACGACCACATCGATGCGACCCAGTTCACCGAATGCCTGGTCGACGACGCGGCGGATGGCCGGAGTGTCTGTCAGATCGAGCTTTGCGAGCCAAAGGGCAGCACCGTGGCGCGCTTTGAGATCGGTCATCGAATCCAGATCTCGCACGGTACCGGCGACGCGATCTCCTCTGGCAAGGAGCTGCTCGGTCATGTGACGGCCGAAGCCGCTGTTCACTCCCGTGATAAACCAAGTTTGCTTCATGATAATGGCATCCTCTCCGTCTGTTTCGCTACGAGTTCTACCTGGAAAGTCCAAGCAGTTAACACAGCTTAAAGCCGAGTGGTCAGATTTTGAATGCTTGAAAGTCGCGGTTTCATGCGCGAAAATCTGACAATCATGATTGATCCTTTCTCCGACTTTCTGAGTCTCATGGGCGCGCGCTCCGTCATTTCGGGTGGGCTGGTAGCCGGCGGCGCATGGGCAATCAATTTCCCGCGTGCGAATACCGTCAAGTTTTGGGGCGTGGCACGGGGAAGCTGCTGGATCCTATTTGAAGGCGACAAAGATCCCATTCGCATCGAAAGCGGGGACGTGTTTCTGCTCTGCGAACCGCGCTCACATGTCCTCGGCACCGACCTGAACGCGGAGGGCGTCGATCTCGCCGATGTCCTCGAAGGGCGTGTCGGGAATATGGTCCATCATGGCGATGGCGATGAGTTTTTCATGATTGGCGGCAAGGTCGAACTGAACATTGCGTCCAGCCAGCTTTTGCTGGACGCGCTACCGCCTCTCATTCACGTGCGCGGGACGTCGAGCCAGGCGCAAGCGCTGCGATGGCTGCTCGATCAGCTCGTTCAGGAACGGCAAGGTGCCTTTCCTGGAGCGCATATCGCATCGAACCAACTCGCACATTTGATGTTCATCCAGATACTGCGGGCGCACTTCGAGGCGGCCGGATTGCAGCCGTCTGGATGGCTTCGGGCCCTGGGCGACAGGCGTCTCGCGCCGGCACTCCAACTCATGCATGATGATCCCGGCCGCGCCTGGCAACTTCGAGAACTCGCACAGGCAGCGGCGATGTCACGTGCGACGTTTGCCGCTTACTTCAAGACCATTGCAGGAATGTCGCCTCTTTCGTATCTGACCAAATGGCGAATGCACCTTGCGCAGCGGGCTCTACTGGAGAGCCGAACGCACGTCAACGTGCTTGCGCGCTCACTGGGCTACGCGTCCGAGAGCGCATTCAGCAATGCCTTCAGGCGCGTCGTCGGATGTTCGCCAAAGCACTTTCGGGCACAAGCGGTCGAGGAGGTTGCAAAGTAGCGCGACGGAGAAAATCGGTGACTTGCAAGTGAGCCTTTCGCGGTGAGCGCCTGTGTTGGGCGCTAGCTCGTATGTGTCTGTTCAAGTACTCGCAGCGGACACTCGATCGTGCACACCGAGAGTCAGCAATGGGTCGATCAGAGCCGGTCGTCGTCGGGCTCAGTTCGGCCACTAAGGGCCAGTCGCGAATGTGCGAGCGACGGCCGCAGCTTCGACGTTATCGGTCATTCGATTGATGCGAAATTCTGGACCGTGCGCCGTGCTCATGACAGCTAGTTGATACCTCAATTGTCGGCGTGCTCACGCGCGTTGCGGCGAATAGCCTGAGGTGGCTCACCGAAAGCTCGCAGAAACGCACGGCGCATTCTGTCTGGATCAGCAAAACCCGTTTCCCGCGCAACGACGTCAATCGGCAGCCTGCCCTGCTCGACCATGAGTCGCGCTGCTTCCAACCGCAAGTTCTCGACAGCTTTCGCAGGTGATTGCCCGGTCTCCTCACGGAACGCCCGGCTAAATTGCCGCACACTCAGATTGGCGGCTTCAGCGAGTCTGTCTACCGTCAGTGGGGTGTGCAAATTGCTTTTCGCGTAGACCAGCGCGGTTTGTATCCGGTCAGTTTTTGCATCGAGGTCCAGCAGTGTGGAGTGCTGTAGCTGTCCGCCGGCACGTCGATGGAACATGACCATTCGCTTGGCGACAATTCGCGCTACCTTTGCACCAAGATCTCTTTCCACCATCGAAACCGCAAGATCGGTCCCCGCAGTCATGCCCGCGGATGTCCATACTGGACCATCCACGATAAATATCCGATCTTCTTCGACTTTGACTTTCGGATACGTCGTCTGCAATTCGCGCGCGTGTGCCCAGTGAGTCGTGGCACGCCGATCGTCCAGAACGCCGGCTTGAGCCAAAAAGAACGCACCCGTGCACATTGAGGCAACGCGCCGGGTGTTTTTCACCGCGCCTCTTAAATATTCAATCAGCGCGGCGCTCGCCGGGTACGCGCCAGTGATGACGCCGCCGATGATCACCGTATCGAACCCACCTTCAGCGAAACTATCCGTCATGACGGAGTATCCGAGAGAACTTTGAACCGGCCCACCGCTTTCAGATATCAGACGTATCTCGTAGTACGGCTCCTTGGTCAGTCGGTTTGCGAGCTCAAACACTGTTAGTCCGCCGAAAACCATGACCTGGAAGCCTGGAACGACGATGTAGCCAATGCGCAGCATGATAGGTCCCGGAAAATAGCAGGACATAACGTTACGTCCTGCGCGCTGGCGCCTGGCGCGAGCCGTCGCCTGCTGAGCTGTGATTCTAACCAGCGATCCCGATGCCGATAAGAGTGGCCGCGCCAGCATGGCCAGAATTGTCGGAAATACGTCCCTCCTGCCTCGTTGAGGGCTTCTACCATTAGCGGATTCCCGAGTCTCACATCGGACCAATCGAGAAACCCCTATGGAAAGCAACCTCTCTGGAACAGTGTCTATTCCTGCACCCTCTATCTCGCGCCGCGCGTTCCTCGCGAGCGGGACGGCCTTTGGTGCAAGCCTGCTGCTGGATCGCGGGGCGCAGGCGCAAAGTCCTGGAACCGGCGGCGTACCGGGTATCAAGGAGTACGACGTCAATACCAATGGCATCACCATGCACGTAACCGAACAGGGAGATGGGCCAGCCGTACTCTTCTGCCACGGGTTTCCGGACACTTCCTACACGTGGCGCCGGCAGATGAAAGCGGTGGCGTCTGCCGGATATCGGGCAATTGCTCCCGATATGCGCGGCTACGGACGCAGTTCGGCGCCGACGGACCCAACCTTGTACACGCCACTGCAAACGGTCGGCGACCTGGTTGGCCTGCTCGATGCGTTGAAGATTCCAAGCGCTGTCCTTGTGGGTCATGACTGGGGTGCAACGCATGTGTGGCAAGCAGCGTTGATGCGTCCCGATCGATTCAAGGCCGTGTTCTGTCTGAGCGTGCCATTCGTTCCTCGTGGGGATGTCAGCGTCTTCGAGAAGATGCGCAGGTCCGGCCACCAGGATGATTTCTACATGTTCGAACAGATCCGGCCAGACGCCGATCAGATCTGGGCCGACGCCACGGTGACCATTCCAGGAATGCTGTACTGGGCATCGGGCTCCGCTCCCGCAGACAAGCGGTGGAGTCCGATGGATCCGGCACGCAGCCTTCACCGTGCGGCCCCCGGACCGTTACCGTCATGGGCGGAGCCTGATTACGTCGCTTATAACGTGGCGGAATTTCAGCGCACCGGCTTTCACGGTGCCCTGAACTACTATCGGGCCGCTGAACCGTACTTCTACCTGTCCGCTCCTTGGAAGGGCGCCAGGATTACCCAGCCTTCATTTTTCATCTGGGGGAAGGCGGATGGCTTGAAAGAGCTTTATCCGCTGACCATGGACCAGATGCGCTCCGGCGTTCCCAGTCTCATTGGCGGTCTCGAACTCGACAATGTGGGCCACTGGGTACAACACGAAGCCCCTGATGTGGTCAATGAGCAACTCGTGAAGTTTCTGCAAACCGTAACGACCACCTGACTCGCGCTGGGATTGATACGAGGAAGGGACATCTATCCTGCGTGATAGCACCCGATTCCACGCACTTTGCAGCAGCCGCGCCGGCAAGAACTACATCCAACTGAAACGGATTTAACGATGGTGACAGGCAAAAGCCCCGTGTACAGGTTGAACAATGGAATCGAGATGCCCGCATTCGGACTTGGGGTGTTTCGTAGCGAGCCTGAGAAGACCGTAGCTGCGGTCAGATCGGCAGTCGCAAACGGATACCGGCTGATCGACACCGCTGCGGCCTATATGAACGAGCAACAGGTTGGGGAAGGTATCTATGTCAGCTATGTCACGCCGCACTCTGCTCGCCAATGGAACCGCCTTTGGTGCAAGTCTGTTGATGAGTAAGACAGCTTTTGGGTCTGGGTCTGGGTCTGGGTCTGGGTCTGGGTCTGGGTCTGGGTCTGGCGCTGCCGGCGGCACGGTAGTCGTCGGTGCCAGTGCAGATAACGTCCCTAACCTGACCGTGCATACCTTCAGCTCGCCGCGCCACACAACGCGCTACCTGGCGGCTGGCCCGGCCGATGGGCCGTTGATGATTCTCCTCCATGGCTGGCCCGAGATCGGCCTGATGTGGCGCGCGCAGATCGAGGCGTTCGCATCCGAAGGCTGGCGCTGCGTTGCACCGGATATGCGTGGCTATGGCGGCTCATCGGCGCCGGCCGCTTCCGAGGCCTATGCCTTGAACGAGATCGTCCACGACATGGTCGAACTGCACGACCATTTGGGGGCACGCCCGGCAATCTGGGTTGGCCACGACTGGGGAAGCCCGGTGGCCGGAGCGCTCGCTGCGCACCACGGGGCGCGCAGTCGCGGCGTGGTGCTGATCTCAGTCCCTTACTTTCCGGAGGGCTTCGCGCTGCCCAATCTCGTGCCGCTGATCGACCGTCAGTTGTACCCTGCGGATCAATATCCGGATGGGCAGTGGGATTACTTCCGCTTTTACCTGACGCACTTCAGTCAGACGGTTAGCGATTTCGAGGCGGACACCCCGGCAACGCTCGCGTCGCTCTATCGGCGCGGCAATCCTGCGTCTGTCGGCCAGGTCTCTCCGTCCGCCTTGATCACAAAAAACGGCGGGCGTTATGGCTCGGCGCATCGCGCCCCGGCGACGCCGCCTGATCCAGCGCTCTGGACGCCCATCGACTTTGACGCGCTGGTCGATGCGTTCGATGTCAGTGGTTTCCGTTCGGTCAATGCCTGGTACCTGAACGACACCGCCAACATTGCATACGCGCGCACAGCGCCGAAAGGCGGCCAGCTACGCCAGCCCGTTTTGTTCGTCAACGGTGATTGGGACGCAATCTGCGACATCAACCGCAGTCGCCTCGGAGAACCCATGCGCAGCGCCTGTGCCGACCTTTCCATAACGAACCTGCCCGCTGGCCACTGGCTTCCGCTTGAGCGCAAGGCTGAGCTTGTCCAAGCGATTCGTGCGTGGCTTAAGACAAGCGGGTTGTAGCGGGTGGACCGGCCGGGTGAACGTTTCCCGGTCGAAGTGAACCAGTTCGTCGATTGGCTGAGGCAAAGCTTCCTCGCATGAGGTTAATCAAGCACCCCGACGTGCCACAGATCCAACAGCCCTTTCCCTACAGCGTGGAGTGTTCGAAATGTCTGATAAGAAAATTTTTGTTGCCGGAGCGACAGGCGATACCGGTGGAGCAGCTACCGAAGCACTTGTAGCGGCCGGTGAAAAGGTACGCACGCTGGTGCGGAAGGAGGACCAACGTTCGGAACGACTGAAGTCGCGTGGAGTCGAGGTTTTGGTCGGTAACCTTTCCAGTCTGGACGACGTGGCACAAGCTCTCGAGGACATTTTTTCCGCGTACTTTGTCTATCCAATCGAAGCAGGGGGAATACAGGCGAGCGTCTATTTTGCTCAGGCGGCCCGGGAGGCTGGAATCGGCGGGATCGTGAACATGTCGCAAATTTCCGCTCGCAGGAACGCAACGAGTCACGCCGCACGTGACCACTGGATCTCGGAGAGGGTATTTGACTGGTCGGGAATCCCGGTCACCCACATTCGCCCGACGTTCTTCGCACAATGGCTAACTTATCCCGGCCAGGTTGCAAACGTCAAAAAGGACGGAACGTTGAGGCTGCCCTTTGGTAACGGGCGTCATGCACCGATTGCAGCCGAAGACCAGGGGCGCGTCATCGCTGCGATTCTTCGTGATCCAGCTCCTCACGCTGGCAAGGTCTACCCGCTATACGGCCCCGTCGAGATGAACCACCATCAGATTGCTGATGAAATGAGCAAGGTTCTGGGCCGGGAAGTGAAGTACCAGCCGATTGACCTCGATATGTTCGAAAAGCGTTTGAATACCGATTCGAAATTTAGCGATGCATTTTCACAGCATCTCCTGTCTGTCGCTGTCGACTATCAAAATGGCGTTTTCGCCGGTACCAATACGCTGGTCGAGGAACTAACGGGCACCCCGCCCATGACCGTCGAGGCGTTCATCCGGAAGCACGTCGCGGTCTTCGCAGACTGACGGTCTAGTCCTGCCCTCGAAAGAAGCTGCTCGCGATTGTCTGGACTTGCGTAGGACGCTTCGTGAGCAGGTATCCCGATCACCAGAGAACGCATGAAGTAGTTGGCACTGAGCGCAAAGTGCGAACCCTTCCGGTTCCAATGCCCGCGATATATGACGTAGTTGATTCTGAATCGGATTCGAAACTTTGACCCGAGAGAGCGGACTGTGCATACGGCCGCTACCGAATGCAAAGGAGTCATTCCTGTGGCGGCGCCGACTGGCAGTTCCGGGTCAATGCTGGTGAAAAATGCTGGAGGACACTCCGATTTCATGGGTTGCTTTGTGAGTGGGTATGCAGAGGCATGCGAGCGTATTCGCGCGACGCTGCTGGACGCTCCGCCTGAGAACGGAAAGCGTGTGCTGCTTTACATCTGCCCAGAGTGCGGCGATGTTGGCTGCGGCGCATATTCGGCCCTCGTGCGGCGCGATCGCGAATCCTACGTCTGGGAAAATTTTGCCTACCAGGTGGGCGAATATGATTCGACGTCACTTGAGGCAGTTGGACCGTTTGTTTTCGAATTAAGTCTATATAAAGCCGGTTTGCTCAATGCGTCACGATTTTGACGGACCCGAATAGGTGTGAGGCCCCAGTCGGCCACCAAGAGTCATTCGCCGGCAGCGTCGATTGGACATCAAGGCGATCGCTGCACACCGGCAACCGGCCGTTTGACAGGTGTTGCTGAAAGACTCGGGCCGACAATGCGCGCTTCCATCGGCTCGCACCAAGCCCGGTAGGTCTCTTCGAGCTGATGGTCACGCGACTGCCCCTTCGCGCCGATTCCCCCGTGCTCCGAACTGGATTGACGCGGCCGACGTATGTCAGTCACGATGATCCACCGGGCTGTCGGGCCGTCTTGTAGTTCACCAGGCTAGTCATTGCGCAGCAGCAGTCGAGATTCCGGGCGAGCAGGAGCGCCGCTGGCGTCGTTCAGGTCGTCGAGCCTTTTCAAATCCCGAATCACGTGGAAACGATCACGCATTGAATCAAGATCAATCAGTCTCAAAAACGCAAAGGTATCCTGATAAGCTCGCATCCAGGGGCTCATTGCGGAAGCCACAGCTTTTCGTCCCTCGGTCGTCACGGCGAGCTGACGTGTCCGCCGATCTCCCTTGTGGGTGATCGATGAGATGAGCTTGCGACGGAACAATGGTGCCAGATTGGCCGACAGGTTAGATCGGTCCATTGCCAGTTCTGCTGCCATGTCGCCGAAAACCATTGGTTCGCGTAGATGTAGCAAGGCGAGCATACAAAACTGGGATGCGTTGACGTCGGTATCCCGCAGCGCTTCGTCGAAATGAGCCCATAAAGCGCGCATTGCGCGCTGGGCGAAAAAATGGTTGAGCGCGAGAGCGGAGATTTCTCCGATTGCGAGCATCGACGACTCGAAATTCTGACTTTCCATATGTGCGGTTCCGGGTGCGTACGGGCTCGGTTGCAAAGAGTTCCGTGCTGCTGCGGGCCGTGGTTGAAAGGCGCCGAAGTTGTCATGACCATGGACGGCTGAAGCTAATCACTCGTCGGCGCAGGGCAGGCCCGCGAACGTGATGCACGTTGCGGCGGGAGAGAGGATTTCACGCGAGCCCGAATGTTTTCCTCAAGCTTGCATCCACGGGGCCGGAGGGCATGAAGCGCCGCAATTTGCGCAACAGGGATGCTTCGCCGGCCGGCGTGCGACGCATACGCCAGGTACCGAGCGCCGCTTCAACGATTGTCTTCGCTACGCCGTCGGGCGCGGGGGCGCCATTGACACTGTTGACGACTGCACTTGATGCAAGGACCCGCTCGCGATCATAGTCGGCGATCTTCGAACTCACCTCCGGTGCATTGACATCGAGATTTGTGCGGGTAAAGGACGGCTCGACCAACGATACTCGGATACCGAACTGGCGCACCTCATGATCCAGGGTCTCGGTCAGCCCTTCGACGGCATGCTTGGACGCGGAGTAGAGTCCCATGTAGGGGGCGGGCAAGAACCCGAGCACCGAACTGACATTGATGATCCTTCCGCCATGTTGTGCACGCATATGGGGAAGTACTGCCTGCGTCGTGCGCAGAATGCTGAAGACGTTGGTATCGAACAGCGACAAGGCCTCGGCAGCCGAAGTTTCCTCCACGGCACCGATCAGGCTCGTTCCCGCATTATTGACGAGGACGTCGATTCGCCCGGTGCATTCGATGACGGACTGGATTCCGGCCTGGACCGAAGCATCGTCGCGAACATCCATCTCGACAAGCTCGACTCCGGAGATAGGCACCGCTTTTGCAATGCTGCGCACTGTGCCAAACACGCGGCAATCTCGCCTCGTAAACCTCTCGGCGGTGGCGCGTCCGATACCCGATGACACGCCGGTCACAACGACAACCGTGGAATGCGACATGAAAAGCTCCGTTTGGTGATTTGATGGTGTTTCAACGCGCGTCGAGCGCATCCTGGGTCATCGGTTCGGAGCGCGAAGACTGGTGATTCCGGCTCTTGTGCGAACCCACAGGGCTGCCGGGGCGGATCCTGAACCAGATCGCGAACATGGCCGGTAGGAACACCAGCGTGAGAATCGTTCCGGCTAACGTGCCGCCGATCAGCGTGTAGGCGAGGGTTCCCCAGAACACCGAATGCGTCAGCGGGATGAATGCCAGGATCGCCGCCATGGCCGTGAGAATCACCGGGCGCGCCCGCTGCACAGTGGCTTCGACGACCGCATGGAACGGATCCAGCCCGGCATGTTCGTTCTGGTGAATCTGCCCGATCAGGATCAGCGTGTTGCGCATCAGGATGCCCGACAGCGCGATGAGACCGACCAGCGCGTTGATGCCGAACGGCTGCCGGAACAGGATCAATGTCGGAACGACGCCAATGAGGCCGAGCGGACTCGTCAGGAACACCATCACCATCGCCGAGATCGAGCGAACCTGGAGAATGATGATGATCAGCGTGATCGCCAGCATGATCGGGAACAGCGGCAGCATCGCAGTCGTCGCTTTGCCCGATTCCTCGATGGAGCCAGCCTGCTCGATCCGGTAGCCGGTCGGCAGCTTCGCGATGATCGGCTGAAGCTGCCTGGTGATTGCCGTTGATACGTCCGGTGGCTGCAGATTTTCGGCAATGTCGCCACGTACCGTGATCGTCGGCACGCGGTCGCGCCAGCGAATGATCGGCTCCTCCATGCGCACGTCGACCTTGCCGACCTGCGACAGCGGAATGCGCTGCCCGTTGGCGCCGGCTAGCGTTAAGTCGCCGAGCCGGGCAGGGTCGAGACGCACATCGCCGGCCGAGCGCGCGATCACCTGCACGGTTCGGATATCCTCACGCACGGCGGTGACAGGCACGCCGGTGAGCAGGAACTGCAGCTGTTGCGCGACGGCGCTGGACGTCAATCCCACCGCCTGCAAGCGATCCTGCTGCAACGTGAAGTGCAGCGTCGGTGAGCGCGTGCCCCAGTCCGTGTTGACCGTGCGCATCATCGGACTGGCCTCCATCACCTGCTGGACTTGAGCCGCGATTCCACGCAGTTTGTCCGGGTCCGGACCGGTGACGCGATAGGCGACCGGGAACGGCGAATATGGCCCGAACACGAGTTGCGTGACGCGCACGCGCGCTTCGGGCACAAGACCATCGGCGATGGCTCGCCTCAGTCGCGCCTTCAGTGCATCGCGCTCCTCCTGACTGTCCGTGCGGATCACGATCTTTGCGAACGACGGATCGGGCAGTTCCGGTCCCATCGCCAGGAAAAAGCGCGGTGCACCTTGCCCGACGTACGCGGTGACGATCCTGGCGTCCTTCTGTTCAGACAACCATGCCTCCACCTTTCGCGTGGCGATGCTGGTCTGCGAAATCGATGTGCCGTAGGGCATCTGCACTTCGACCAGCACTTCGGGGCGATCGGAGATCGGGAAGAACTGCTTCTTGACCACACCCATACCGAGGATGGCCAGGGCAAAGAGGCCAACGACCGAACCGGCGACCAGCCATTTGCGCGCGATCACGCGCGTCAGCAACTGGCGGAAGCGGTTGTAGCGCGGCGTGTCATAGATCGCGTCATGCCCACCTTCGACCTTTTTGAAGTCGGGCAGCATCTTCACGCCGAGGTAGGGCGTGAAGAACACGGCAACGACCCAGGACGCGATCAGTGCAATGCCGACTACCCAGAACATATTGCTGGTGTATTCGCCCGCGGTGGACCGCGCGAAGCCGTTGGGCATGAAGCCCACGGCCGTCACCAGCGTGCCCGACAGCATGGGGGCGGCAGTGTGGCTCCAGGCATAGGCAGAGGCGGCCACACGGCTGTAGCCTTCCTCCATTTTCACCACCATCATTTCAATAGCGATGATCGCGTCGTCCACCAGCAGGCCCAGCGCCAGGATCAGGGATCCCAGCGTGATGCGATCGAAGTTCTTGCCTGTCGCGGCCATCACCACGAACACGATGGCCAGCGTCAACGGGACAGCGGCGGCAACCACCAGGCCTGCGCGCCAGCCCATGCTCACGAAGCTCACGAGCATGACCACCAGCAGGGCGACAAAAAACTTGAGCATGAACTCGTCGACCGCCGAATGAATGTTGACGGCCTGATCGGTGACCTTTGTCAGGCGCATGCCCAGCGGCAGCCCGGCGTTGATTGCGCCGACCTCGCTGTCCAGTGCCTTGCCGAGATCGAGCCCGTTCCAGCCGTCGCGCATCACGATGCCCAGCAGCAGCGCGGGCTCGCCGTCGTTGCGGATCATGAATGTCGCCGGATCTTCATAACCGCGCTCGACGGTGGCAATGTCCGACAGTTTCAGCGTGCGGCCCTGCACGACGACCGGCGTGTCGCGGATCTTCTGCAGGTTGTCAAAGGCGCCGTCCAGGCGAATGAACACCTCTGGACCTTTGGTCTCCACGGAGCCGGCCGGCGTCAGGGCGTTCTGGCCATTGAGCGCGGCGAATACGTCCTGCGGACTGACACCGAGCGTTGCCAGCCGGTCATGCGAGAACTGGACGTAGATGCGCTCGGCCTGCTCGCCGATGATATTGACCTTCTTCACGCCCGGCACATGCAGCAGCCGTTGCCGCAGCGTCTCGGCATCGCGCACGAGCAGCCGTTGCGGTTCGCCCCGGGCTTTCAGTGCGAAGAGCGCAAACGTGACATCAGCATATTCGTCATTGACCATCGGCCCGATCACGCCAGCCGGAAGGTTAGCTGCTTCGTCGCCGATTTTTTTCCGGGCCTGGTAGAACTCCTCCTGCACTTCCGACGGCGGTGTGCTGTCGAGCAACGTCAGCGTTGTGTATGCCAGGCCAGGTCGTGTGTAGGTTTCGGTCCGGTCGTACCAGCGCAGCTCCTGCATGCGCTTTTCGATCTTTTCGGCGACCTGGTCGTGCATTTCCTGCGCAGTGGCCCCCGGCCATACGGTGATGATGGTCATCACCTTGATTGTGAACGCCGGGTCTTCGGCGCGACCCAGCTTGAAGAACGACAGGAGCCCGGCTAGCGAGATCAGGCAGATCAGGAACAGGGTGATGGAACGCTCGCGCACGGCGAGCGCCGACAGATTGAATCGGCCTTCGCTCACGGACGTGCTCCTTCGTTTGCCATCGCGACGGCCTGGCCGGACACGCGGACCTGCTCGCCTTCGCGCAGCAACTGGGCACCGAGCGCAATGACGCGATCGCCTTGCTTCAACGCACCGGACACGCGCGCGCTGTCGTCGTCCAGGTGAAGGACCGTCACCGGCTGCCATGCAACCCTGGCCGGCTCGCCGTTGGCGATCCACACGCCGGGCCCTTTGCCCGCGTCGAGCACCGCGCCGATCGGCACCTGCATGCCGCCTTGGAGCGCCACGCGTGCGTCCGGTATCTCGATCGTGACGGTTGCACCTAGCGGCGCGTCGGCGAGCGCGTCCTGCAATACATAACGCGCTTCGAATGTGCGGGTACGCGGATCCGCCGTATCCGAGAGCTGGCGCAGCGTGGCTGGCACGCTGACGCCGCTGTTGCCGAACAGGGTCGCATGGGCGACCGAACCGATGGCGGGGCGCAGAGTTTCCGGTAGTTGGATTACGGCCTCGCGGCGCCCGGCATGGGCCAGGCGCACCACGGGCTGTCCGGCGCTGATGACCTGGCCCGGTTCGGCCAGCGTTTCCATCACGACGCCATCGCCGTCCGCGGCCAGATTGGCGTAGTCCGTCGCATTGCGCGCCACGTCGGCGTCGGCCTGGGCCGCGCTGAGCTGCGCCCTGGCGGCATCGGCGGCCGCCTTGGCCTGGTCGTAGGCCGAAGCCGAGATCGCACCCGTGCCGCGCAGGTCGCGATAGCGCTCCTCATCCTGCGCGGTCTGCTGCGCCCGCGCCCGCGCGGCGGTCACCGCCTCCTGCCGGGCCTGCGCGGCAAGCTTGAGATCGATGGGATCGAGGCGCATCAGCAGCTGCCCGCGTTTGACGGTTTGGCCGGTATCCACAAGCCGTTCCAGCACCTTGCCGGAAACACGGAAACCCAGGTCGCTTTGCACGCGAGCCGCGACAGTCCCCGTAAACGAACGGGCTGCGGGGACGGCGCTCTGAACGATGGCCGTGCGCACCAGCGGCACCTCGGTGCGCGGATCGGACGGTGCTTTTTCGCCGCAGGCCGCTAGCGCAAGCGGCAGCGCACAGGCGAGTGCGGAGGTGGCGAAGCGACGCGAGAACATGAAAGTCCCATCGATGAAGTGATGACGGCTTTCATTATGGTTCTAGTGACCAAATTAGTCAAGAGTCACTAGTGTTGATCGCGTCAGGGCGACAGACTTCGGAGAACCAGGCTGGACAGCTGCGCAGGCGCGATATCGGTGGTGTCGCGGTTGTACTGCAGGAGTAGCGGGTTGAGGTACGGGCGCAGCACCAGGTAGATTGCCATCGCGGTTTCGTCCAGCGGCGTCTTGCGTTCGAAGTCTCCGCTTTGCCGACCTTCCTGCAGAACTTCCTGGAGCAGCTTCTGAACACGTGCCTCATAGGCTTGCACCGCCTGCCAGTTTTCCGTGGCGGCCGATGCTGCGATTTCGTATAGCTTGCGGTCCCGGAAAAACAGCCTGAGGCTCGCTTCGGTAAAGACCTTGAAGATCCGTCGCAGCTTCTCCGGCGGCAGATCGGTCTCTGCGACGGCTGTCCGGACCTCGCTTTCGATTTCGCGCAGGCAGTTGACGCAGATCATCTCGCCAATGGCCTGCTTGGATTCGAAGAACTTGTAGATGTAGGCCTTGGAAAACCCGATCGCCCTGGCAAGGTCAGAGACCGTCGTTTTCTCGTAGCCATACCGGCTGAAGTGCTCGGTGGCGGCGGCAACGATCTGGTCCCGCACTTCGTGATCAGCCGGGCCACGCGCGGGGGCGGAGGAAGTGGTGGTGTTTTTCATGGGCATAGCATACAGGAATGGACAACGAGTGACTATTTGGTATTATAGTCACATCCGGAACTTCGCTAAGACGCTCATGCTACCCAAACACCTCCTTGCTGCGGTCATTGTCGCCAGCCTCTCGGCGGCCTGCGCTGTCGGCCCCGACTATGTCCGGCCCGATGTAGCCATGCCGGACCATTTCCAGGGCCAGGCTGCGGTAGATCACCGGCAGGCGGCGGCGAGCGCAGACCTGGTCACGTGGTGGACGGGTTTCGGCGATCCGCAACTGACGCGATTCGTCGCGCTTGCGCTGGAGCAGAACCTCGACCTCGCGCAGGCATCCGCTCGCGTCGTGCAGGCGCGTGCAGGACTTGGCGCGGCGAATGCCGCGCTGCTGCCTTCTGGCAATGTTAGTGGCCAGGCGGCCCGGGTCTACCAGTCGGTTGAAACTCCGCTGGGACGTGTCCTGAACTCAACGCCTGGTTTCGATCGCTACGGTAACGACTACGAGGCCAATTTCAACGCGAGTTGGGAACTGGATGTGTTTGGTGGCCTGCGTCGCGGGCGGGAAGCGGCACTTGCCGACTATCAGGCTTCAGAGGCCGGCGAGGTGGCTACGCGCCTGGCTGTGGCAGCACAGACCGCCGACATCTACATCACCATCCGTGGATTGCAGGCTCGTCTGCAGGTGGCCCGCAAGCAGTTGCAGACGCAGCAGGATCTGCTCTCGACCATCGAGCTTCTGTATGGGAAAGGCCTGGCGGCCGACCTTCAGGTGAGCCAGGCTGAAGGCGCGCTTGCGCAGGTTCAGGCGTCCATCCCGGTCCTCGAGGCCGGCCTGGATGCGGCGATGAACGCGCTGGATGTGATGCTGGGCTCACAGCCCGGCACGCATCGGGCGGAACTCATCGAGGGCGGCGATATCCCGGCCGCCCCGCGAATCGCAGGCACCGGATCGCCTGGCGAGTTGCTCAGGCGTCGGCCCGATCTGATCGTGGCCGAGCGCCGCCTTGCTGCATCGAACGCGCGTATCGGCGTGGCAGTCGCTGAGTATTACCCCAAGCTGTCACTCAGTGGACTGATCGGGAGCGCCACTTCAGTGGCCAGCGGCAACCTGTTCAGTAGCGGCGCCGGTCAGGCCGCTGGTCTGCTGGGGCTGCGCTGGCGTCTGTTCGATTTCGGCCGCATCAATGCCCAGATCAATGAGGCCAAAGGCCAGGACGCCGAGATGCTCGCCGCGTACCGGCTTGCCGCATTGCACGCAACGGAGGACGTCGAGAATTCTTTCTCTGCACTCGTGAAGCGCGAGGAGCAGGCCGCCGTTCTCGCGCAGGGTGTGAGCTCGCTCGGCCGGGCGCGAGCCGCCTCGTTTGCGGCCTACCAGAAAGGTGTCGTCAGCCTAATCGAAGTCCTGCAGGCCGATCAGAACTTGCTGAGCGCATCCGACGAGCGGGTGCAGGCGCAAACAGAATCGGCGCGCGCAGCGATCGCCGCATTCAAAGCGCTCGGCGGGGGGTGGCAACCCGCCGATCCTCAGGCCGTTGCAAGCCGATAGCACCACCACCCTGGGCCGGCTGCAGTTGGCCCGCTCGTTTGCAGAGGCTTCCTCCGACAGTCGGGACGCTGTTTCCGCGCCTGCCGATGCGCAGTGCGCACGACAGGCAAGTGACCGTTGGTAATTCGAGAACGGCCACAGCTAGTGCAATGACCTGACTGAAGGAAACGGATCCGCAAAGCGGCCCTGTCCGTTATCGATCGATAGTGCCGTAGAGCTAACGTTTCATGGCCTCGATGCGGGCGGCCGCGGTCGCTGCGCTACCTTCCTTGACCGGAGCTAAAGAAGCCGTGATTCTCGTTAGAAAACGCTGGGAACCAGGTTCTCACCACCGGATACTTCGATGACGGTGCCGGTTACATAAGGGTTGGTCATCAGGAACAGCGCAGCGTGTCCAATATCATCTGCTGTGCCTGCGTGTCGCGCCGGAAAGGACTCACGTACTTTTGCTCTCAATGCCTCGCGCTCGTTATCGGACATGACGCGCCACAAGTTTGTGTCGACATAGCCGGGACGTATCGTGTTAACTCGGGTAGGGGCTAGTTCGAGTGCGAGTGAGCCCGATAAAGATTCCACCGCGACAAACGCAGAGGTGACAGCGCTGAAGCCGCTCTTATGTCGCGCTGCCAAGCCACCGGTAAGGAAGGTAATCGAGCCGCCGGCTCTCAGGTGGGGCGCTGCATAACGCGCACAGGCCCAACTGCCGAGGAACTTATTTTCTATATAGCTTCGGACGCCGCGCATATCGTCGTCCATGAAAGTCCCCCAGGTCCCCAAATCGGGCCCTGCTGTGACAGCGAGATGGTCGAATGGTCCTATGTTGTCAAAGGCCTTTCTCACCGCTGCCTCATCGCAGATATCCAAGGTCACCTGTTCGAAATTAGCCAAATCCCGACGTTCCTCCGCCGAGGTGATACGCCGACTTGCGACCATCACGGACGCACCCGCTGCATACGCCGCTTGCGCAATTCCAAGGCCAATTCCTGTTTTCCCGCCAACCACCACCACTTTTTTTCCCGAGAGGCTCAGTAAGGGCGGTGACGAATGTTCTCGATGATTCATTGCGGTGCTCATGGCTCTAGTCCTATTTGATCAGTAGTTTTGTTGTTGATCCAGGAAGCGCCGCAACTTATCGACCAAAAAATCGATGAGCGGCGTTCCTTCCAACAGGGGTTTCAAGGTGCTCGATGGGCTTGGGCGGCTGTGACGCATTGTTTTGGTAAAAAACGTGTTGCCACGCTAGCTTCTGCTGTCGTTCGACCCATCGATCGGGCACGCATCGATACTAATTTGGTCGGTTAAGATTGATAATGGGCAAATATTTCATAGGTACCATTCTTTGAAAGAATAGGTCGATCTGCCCCGGGAGGTCCGCAGTCGATTCCTGGCAAGGTTCATGCGAGCCCCGCCAAGCTCGCCAAGGAAATGGAATGGATCGATTTCATGAATTGACCGCTTTCATCACGGTTGTAGAAGCGGGTGGTTTTTCCGCTGCCGCGCGCCGGCTTGATGATTCGCAATCTGGAATGAGCAAATCCATCAGTGCATTGGAGAAGCGGCTCGGTGTGCTGCTTTTCAACAGGAGCACGCGCAGTGTGACGTTGACCGATCAAGGGCGAAAATACTATGACCGTATCAAGCCGCTTCTCGAGGAAATGGACGAAGCGGACGGGGAGCTAACCAGCAGCTCGCTGGAAGTCTCCGGTCTTGTCAGGATCGCTGCGCCCTCTACATTTGGCCGGCTTCATGTCCTTCCGCTGATCCCACAATTGTTGGCACTTCATCCGAAGATCAAGTTGGATCTTGGTCTTTCGGACAGCGTCCGAGATCTGCTTGCGGACGGGATCGATTTAGCGATTAGAGTCGGTCCTGTGCACGATCCGGATGCGGTGGTGAAACGGGTGACGGACACTTCATTGGTATGTGTTGGGTCTCGCCGTTATTTTGCTCGACACGAGGCGCCCACGGTCCCGGAGGATCTTGTCAATCACAATTGTCTTGTCTACAACGAGATGACGAATTGGGCTTTTGGCGGCCCAAAAGGAGAATTTAGCGTGCCCGTGAGCGGTAATCTTTCTTCGAACAGTATGGAGACGATTCTTTCCGGGGTGCTTGCTGGTATAGGCATAGGCATGTTTTCCCGGGCGTCGTTGGTAGGTGAACTCCAGCATCCAGACATCGTTACCGTGCTCGATCCGTTTATGAATGAAGCGAGAGACGTCAGCCTCATCTGGCCAAAGCGTAGGTTTGTACCAGCCCGTGTGCGGCTGGTAACTGATTTCTTCGTGACAACGCTCTCTCAGCGTGTTTGAGCACCATGTGGCAAATAGCCCATGACGATCTCCGTTCATGCGAAGGGATGGTCAAGTTAGCGACTGAACGGGTAGGCCCCCGCATTCGCACCGATCCGACTGGCCGTTGAACAACCCCAAAGCGGACATATGCCTCTCGAGTGCGAACGACCGTTTCCGTCGTTCAACTGTCATCCGGTTTGATCTGAGACTGGCCGTCGTACTCCGAACGCGGATGCCCTCCACAATCTGGCAATACTGCTCGAAAGACATGGCGACTGATCGTTATACAGTGTCGCGTATGCAGCCGCACTTACTGCACCCGAGCGATCCACGGATCAGCGTTGCGGACGATATCATCGGGGCTCGATTTGGCCAAGCCGCTCAGTCAGCGATTGCGGGTGGCCATCAAACAGCGCCGCGTAGTAAACCGTGTTCGACAATACATTCTTGACGTAGTCGCGGGTTTCGTTAAACGGAATTGTCTCCGCGAAAATCGCGCCTTCCACCGGTCGCGGCAGGTTGGCCTGCCACTTACGCGGGCGCCCAGGGCCGGCGTTGTAGCCGGCGGTCGCGAGCACGGCAGAACGGTCAAGCTGGTTGTAAATCATCGATAGATAGGACGTGCCAAGCAGGATGTTCGTGTCGATGTCGTTCATCCTGGCCCGCGAGATCGTACCGAGCCCGATCTTCCTCGCGACCATGTCAGCGGTGTTCGGCATCACCTGCATCAGGCCGCCCGCGCCAACCTCCGAGCGCGCATTGATAATGAAGCGCGACTCCTGGCGAATGAGGCCATACGCCCATCCGACGTCGAACCCGGTGGACCGCGTATCGCGCTCGACAATCGTGCGGAATGGCGCCAGGTAGCGCAGCGAAAAATCATGTTCCGTCTGCGTCCTGTCGGCAGTGCTCACAGCCCGGTCATAAAGCTCGATGCGACGCGCGTACTCGGCGACTGCGAGCAGTTGTCGGTCAGTCATGCCGCGTAGCTGCCAGTTCCACTCACGGTTGCCTTCCGTACGCAGGTGCAGCGCGTAAAAGCGTTCTGCCAGCTCGAAGCCTGGTGTCCGGCCAGCCCGCTCAACTTCTTCGTCGGTCACCTTGGTCTGCGGCGGGATCACGATCTGCCGGCCGAGTGCCTCGGAGGCCAACTGGCCATAGAAGGTGTAGTTACCCGCGATCGTTCGGAATTCCTGGTCGGCTGCCGCCACCTCGCTGCTCTGCTTCAACGCGCGCGCGTACCAGTAGACCCATGCTGGCTGTGCGCGCAGCGCGGCCGGCATCTGCTCGATCGACCAGCGCACCATTGTCCAATCCCCGGCCAGCAGCGCGCTGCGCGTGCGCCACTCGTAGGCCTGACTCGACAGGGGCGCGTTCGCCGACAGCCGGTACCAGTTCACCGCGCCCGGTAGCTGCCTGAGCACCGCCTGATAGGCGATCGTGCCCCAACCGATAGCCCGTTCTGCCAGGGTGAGCGACGGTGCGATTGCGGTGAAGGTGGCCTCGGCGGCCTCCGGATCGCCGACCGCCAACTGTGTGATGGCGAGCAGCGCGAGTTGATGGGACGCTGCGTCCAGCTGGATGCCTTTCGCGAGCAACAGGCGTGGCTGGTTCGTCGCCTGCTCGAGGAGCCGCTGATCCGGGCGCGCCGCGCCCAGCGCATCGACCAGTCTGCCGCCTGTCGTCCTCGCGCCCTGTTCATAGGCCTGGCGAATCAGCTGCCACCCATCGTCCGGAGTGAACTGCTGGTTACGGACGAGCGCGGTGATCAGATCGACGCAGCCGTCACCGTACCAGTTCGGCTCGACGAGCAGCGCCCGCGCCGCGTTGGCCACATTTTCGCCTCGCGTGGCACGGGACTCGAGCGCATAGCACTTCACCTGCGTGTCGTCGTCCAGGACGAACTTTGAATATTGCGAATCGAAATCGTGCCAGTCGTGGCGCGCCCCGAGCACGCGAAGGTAGTCGTTGCGCAGACGGTCGGCAATCGCCTGTCCGTCGTAGCGTTGCAGAAATGACAGCACCGGTGCGTCCGGCGCGTCGAGATTCGCATGCCCCGCGCCGGTGAACAGACGCGGCTTGATCTGGAAATAGCTGAGATAAGCCGGCGCCGGATAATTCGGAATCAAGCTTGCCAGGTGCGCTGCGCGCGCGGGATCGTTGTCGCGTGCAGCGTCATGCAACTTGATGAAAATCTGATCGTCGGCGGACAACGAGGTGAACGGGGTGGGATGTCTGGCTAGCACCGTGCCAGACATGACCAATGTCACGGCGGCAAGGGCAAGGCCGACCGTGCGAGACACCCGGTGAAGTCGTGTGGACATCGCTGTTTTCTCGTTGTTTCAGTGCAGAACATTGAACCAAAGCTTAGGCCGCTACCCTTCGAAGCGAAGCTTCGAAAAAGACAGGACTCAACCCGCAATTCAGCTCTTTGCGAGCCGGATGCCTGGGGCACATCGGCACTTGCGTGTCCGCTGTTTCGTAGCGTGGGCCGGGAGCTGGATTCGGCAATGCGATCCAGAAGGTCTTGAACGCGGCGTTGGTCGTTCTGGCCGGGATGCTCGCTTCTGGGTGGTTTTGGAGCGGAGGGTCGTCAAAGTGCAGCGAGGACTAAATGAAAACGGGCACCCACCTGGGTGGAGATTCCTCCGCTTATGTCGAGAAAGACTCTTGACTGACCAGCGCGGATAGAGCTCACGAGTGCTGCGAGTGAGGTAGTTGTTGGACCCAACCACGGTAGCCAGGCAGCGAGCGCGGGGGGCACAGCCGAGACCTTGGCTAGTCGGATGGAAGTCGCGATCGACGAACGTGGCCGAGTTTGTGATCTACATCGTCAAAGGCCGTGACGCCTGGTGAACCGGCGGCCGGCTCGCATTTTTAGAGCGTAGTTTCCAGCTGAGCTGACCACCCGGGCTACTCCCATTGATTCAATTCGCAATCGCCACGTCGCCAGCCAACGTTAGCCAATATCGATCGTGCGGCTCGTGGATCGCTGCTGCTCCTGTTTCGGCACCGTCAACGTCAGGACGCCCTTGTCAAACTTTGCGAGAGCGTGGTCGGGATCGGCATTTTCCGGCATCGGGATTGTGCGCGTGAAGGCTCCATATGCGCGTTCAAGTCGATAGCAGCCGTCTTCCTCACTGTGCACATCCTGCTTCTTTTCGCCACGCAATACCAACGCTCCGTCCTCGACGCTAATGGTCAAGTCCTCCCGCTCCATGCCTGGCAGTTCGACGGTCACGCGCAGTATCTTTCCCTCGTCGACCACGTCGATGCGCGGCTGGAAACGCGATGAACTGAAGTCGCCAAACCATCGTTCGAGCGCGCCGCGCGCCGCGAACGGATCATGAAAGAAATCCTCCATCGCACGCCACGGATCACGGGGAAAAAGTCGCGAAATGTCGGGCCACGGAACACGTGACGGTTCGCTGTCCGGCGGGCTTTGCGCACTGTCCGCCTCGGGCTTGCGTCCTGAACCGCGGAGAAATTTGAAAGGGTTCCACTTTTTCGGATCGGTGTTCATCTTATGCTCCTCGACGGTCTGGCAGGAGAACCGGAGCGTGACGATCTGCATCTGCGCCTCGACGGGCCCGGGTGGTGGCGACCTCGCAGCCGCCACCGGTTTTTCTCCTGTCATCGTTGCGGGCCTTCCGGACTTAGTTGGTCTGCACCTCGATCCGCCGCGGCCGTGCTTCGTCGCGACGCGGAATCGTCAGCTTCAGCACGCCGTCCTGCAGGTTTGCATCGATCTTCGATGTGTCGAAGTCCGGGCTCAGCGAGAACGCGCGCGCGAAATGCGGTTCCCGGATCTCGGCGTGCTGCAGCCGCAGACCGGCGGGCGTCGGCACAACTGCTTCGGCCTCGATATAAAGATTGCCGTCGTGCACCTTCACGTCGAGTTTGTCCTTTGCGACGCCTGGCAGGTCCGCCCACAGCGTGATGCCCTGGCTGTCCTCGAACACGTCGACTGCCGGTGCGAGCGTCGTCCGCCGCGCCGGCTGGTCACCCTCGCGTCGTGCTACCGCGCTCTGGTCGCGCTCAGCGACCTGTGTCCTGTCGTTCATGGCTTGCTCCTTGAATGGCTGACATTACTGGACGGTAATGGCTCGCGGCTTCGACGCTTCACGCTTGCCCACGCAGATCGACAGGCAACCGTTGGTGTAGCGCGCCTGCACCTTGTCGGGGTCCGCATTCTGCGGCAGCTCGATCACGCGCCGGAAACTGCCGCTGAACCGCTCCTGTGCATAGGTGCGGGTGTCGTCCCGGGTTTTGTCATCGCTGCCGGTCTGGGCGGGCTTGCGCTCACCGCTGATTGTCAGCAGGCCCTTGTCGATCGACACGTCGAGTTCGGCCAGCTTCAGACCGGGCGCGAACGCGACGATTTCGATTGAGTCGTCAGTCGTACCGATGTTCAGCTGCGGAAAGGCCCCGAAGCGGCCCGAGCGGATGCTGGACGGAAAACCGCCGAACAGGCTGTCCACCTGCCGCTGCAGACGGTCAAACTCACTGAACAGGTCGGTTCCGGAAAAGAGATCACTCATCGTATCCTCCTTCGATGCAGCGAGGAGGCGAACGGGCCTACGCGCTCCAGTCCGCCTGCCAGGCCGCTGGCAAACAAATCGAAACACGCAGCGCACCGGATGTGACCGGCGCATCTGCCTGAGCGAAATCAAAGATAGAACCTACGGTGAAAATTTCAAGGGGCGGTAGTGAAATTCCGGTCTTGAAAATCGCCTGCCAAATCCTATTATCGCGGTGCGTTGCAACGGAACCGGAGGACACCATGGAATTCGATTCAGACTGGCTCACGCTTGGCAGACACCGCGTCCGGCTGCGCTCGACCAGAGGCTTTCCGACGGAATTGATGCGCAGCGTGGCGGAGGTCGTGCAACTCGCGATCGACAACAACATGAGCGCCCGCGCGCGGCTGGTCGAGATCGTCTTCCAGCACGAACAAACCTACGATATCGCTGTCGGCACGACACTTACCGAAGACCGCGTTTGTGCGCCGCAACTGGAAGCGGCGATTGCGATGGTGCTCGGCGTGCTGCCGGATCAAGTGAACATCATCGTGACGACAGTAAGTCAGGAGGAAGTCGACCTGCACTTCGGCGTGTATGAGCGCATGCTGGCCGAGAAACTGGGCGTGGTGCCGCCAATCCAGTGATCTTCGGGCTATTGCGCTTGGCCGCAGGAGCCGCGATGCATAAGCACGGGAAGGCTGGCCTACCGGATCGTTTGCTTCTGCTGCCCTATTTGGGGCAGCGGGTCGCAGTCACGGGACGCGTCACCCGTTTTCCACCGTTCAGCCGACGACGACCTAACGTAATGCCGGCGGTCTTGCTGTCTGGGCGAGTCCGTCTTGATTCCGAATGGCTGCTTTGCAGAAAACTCGGTGGCCGCTCCGGGTCGACCTTAGCCAGTCGCCGTCCGGCTCAGTGCGGCCACAAACAGCCGGTCATCGAAGGCCATTGAGCGTCCGCTTTCTACCGGATACACGCCGCGCTGCCGCAGCCTTTGGGTCGCGCGCAAGACAGCGATGTCCAACTCGCGTGGCCCGCATTGTGCCTCGCGAGAGTTACCCTGCAAGCTGTCGGCGTCATCTTCGCGCAAGGCACGTGAGCCGGCGAGAGCCGCGAATTCGGGGATTTCATCGCTTCGATAAATATCGACCGCCTGAGACAACAAATCCTCCCGCCGGACTTGCGCGTTCCTTAGACCTGCGCGTACCCGCCATCAGCGAACAATTCACTTCCCGTCATGAAGCTGCTCTCATCGGAGGCAAGAAACAGGGCGGCGGCAGCGAGTTCGTCCGGTTTCCCCATGCGTCCGATAGGAACCCGTGCAATCAGGGCTGCTGCAGCGGCTTCTTGCTGGCCTGAGCGCGCCAAACCGTTGAGCAGACCAGGCGTTTCGGTTGGACCCGGCGAAAGGACGTTCACGCGAATCCCCGTGCCCTTTAAATCCCACGCCCAGCTCCTTGCAAGATTGCGGACTGCTGCCTTCGAGGCGCTGTAGACACTGAACGCTGGTGCGCCCATCGAGCCAGTCGTCGATCCGGTGAGGATGATCGATCCGCCTTGCTTCATTAACGGCAGCGCTTTCTGTACGGTGAACAGCGTCCCCTTGACGTTCACACCGAAAATCGTATCGAACGATGCTTCGGTGATGGAGCCGATCGGCTGCGTGCCGCCCAGTCCGGCATTAGCGAACAATATGTCGATTCGTCCTTTTGTGGCCTCTACTTTGGCGAAGATTCGATCGAGGTCGTCCAGGTGGGAGACATCGCCTTGGACAGCGGTCGCGCGAGACCCGATGGCTTTGAGCGCGTTGTCCAATTCTTCCTGGCGACGACCAACGATAACAACCTCCGCCCCTTCCGCTGCGAATCGCGTGGCAGCCGCCAGTCCAATACCACTGCTACCACCTGTCACCACTGCGACTTTTCCTTCTAACCTGCTCATGTGCACCTCCGGTTGGAATC
This sequence comes from Paraburkholderia sp. SEWSISQ10-3 4, assembly GCF_030464785.1. Lineage (NCBI taxonomy): Bacteria > Pseudomonadati > Pseudomonadota > Betaproteobacteria > Burkholderiales > Burkholderiaceae > Paraburkholderia > Paraburkholderia sp. SEWSISQ10-3 4. The sequence continues at coordinate 96,440 of NZ_JALPRI010000006.1, read as the reverse complement.
AGAAGTCACACAGTAGACCTGCACCATTCATCTGGATAGTATTTACCTTTTGGTAAGTACCATGAGAGAGGCAGCAGAATGGCTACGATTACCTTTAACTGTGGGCTTGACGCCGCGCTGGCAGTCCTTGGCGGGAAATGGAAACCGCTGGTGTTGTTTCATCTGGCGCATGGTGTGCATCGATATGGTGAGCTGAGGCGCGCGGTGGGTAGCGTCAGCGATAAAGTGTTGATTCAGCAACTGAAAGAGTTGCAGATGGATGAGGTAATAGAGCGCGTCGACTACAAAGAGATTCCGCCAAAGGTTGAGTACTCTCTCACGCCTTTTGGGCGTTCGCTGGCGAAGGCGCTTGGTCCCCTTTGCGTTTGGGGTACCGAGCATATGCGCGACGTCGAGCGAATCGCCTTACGCCGACAGACACCCGCGGATGCCGATGTCGGTCAAGATTAGTGGCGGCTCCGGCGTGGACTCACGCTGACGCTGCGTCAGTTAGCCTGGCGCCATTCGTTTCGTCAGGATTTGCTGCAATGAACCCATATTGGTCTCTGCGCGGACACTCGTGGTCAGGTAGCCGAAGGGCCGTAGAGGGTCGACTTCTGCCGATCGCATCAGGCTCTGTGTGGCCTATCAACGACCTTCGGCTACAGGCAACCATTTCTGTCCCGCGCGCCAATAGTTCGATGGCTAGCAAAGCCATGATGGTCCAGTGCTACGCGGATCGGCGGCCCGGTTGCCCGGTCCGCCGTTTTCCCCGATGCGTGGTTCCTTCGTTACTTCCTTGATGTCAGCCCACCGAGCACGGCGCTGGATGACCCGGACGTTCCTCCGCTGGCGCCGCCAAGCGCACTCGTCAGGGCGTTGACGAGGCCGGTCACGGGCGCGAGCAGGTTGGTCGTGCCGGACCCACCTGAACCGCCTGAGGCGTGTAGCGCGCCTGTCGACGATGATGCTACTGACGTCGCTGGTACTAGCGGGTTGTTGGCGCTGCCTGTCGCGCCGTTCAGCGCGACGCTTGCCGAGATGGCCACGCCGGTGAGCGGCGCTAATGGATTGCCAGGTCCTCCGACCATGCTGGTCAGCGAAGAGGTCAGCGAAGTCAGGGTGCCGGCCAGAGGTGCGAGTGGATTGGTCGAGCCGCCAATACTGCCAAGTCCGCCCGTCAGCGTGCCGGGCAGCGAAGTGAGGATGTTGGTGAGCGGTGCCAGCGGATTGCCGGACGAACTGCCGCCCGGATTGAGGATGCCGGTCAGGCCGCCGAGCGGATTACCGCTGCCCGAGCCACCTGTGGTCAGCAGGCCGCCGACCGAGGTAACCGTATTGCCCAACTGGGTCACGACGTTACCCAGGTTCTTGCCGATCGGATTACCCGTGGCGCTGCCGATCTGGCCGCCCGCAGTGTCGAGGCCGTGGCCGATGGTCGACAGCAGTCCATTGAGCGGCTTACCCAAACCGGTCGTGTCGCCGACGGTCTGGGTGGTCTGCGCGAGCGTCGCGGTGATTGGCGTGATTGCAGTGCTGAGGGTCTGCGTGAGCTGCTGCACCGGGCCGTTAGTGAGCGTCGAGCCGAGTTGCGTGCCCAGGCTGCTGACGGCGGTGCCCACGGTTGAGATCGTGCTACCGAGCGGGGCCGTCAGGGGGCTGAGCGGAGCAGTCGGACCGCTGCCGAGGCTGGTCACGAGCTGTCCGGCGCTATTGACGGCCTGGCCGGCGTCATAGACCAGGTTGCCGCTGCTGGCGAGGGTGGTACCGAGAGGGTCGGTCGAGTTCCCTAGCTGGCCGAGACCGTTGAAAGCGCCCGCGCCGAGTGCGGACACTCCGGCGCCGAGATTCGAAACCACACTGCCGAGCGCTGTGGCGGTAGCGGTGTTGCCGCCAGGGATCGGCGTGAGACCGATCTGGCTGCCGATGGCCGAGACAGTCTGGCCGGCCGCAGTGACGACATTGCCGGTGTTCTGCACCACGACGCCGAGTGGGTTCGCGCTCGACGGCGTGGGTGTCGGCGTAGGCGTCGGCGTCGGCGTCGGCGTCGGCGTGGGCGTGGGCGTGGGCGTGGGCGTGGGCGTCGGCGTCGGCGTGGGCGTTGGCGTAGGCGTAGGCGTAGGCGTAGGCGTGGGCGTGGGCGTGGGCGTAGGCGTAGGCGTCGGCGTGGGTGTAGGCGTGGGCGTGGGCGTTGGCGTTGGCGTAGGCGTGGGCGTCGGCGTCGGCGTGGGTGTAGGCGTCGGCGTCGGCGTAGGCGTAGGCGTAGGCGTAGGCGTAGGCGTGCCGTTACCTGAGCCGGACCCCGATCCGGAACCTGTACCGGACCCCGCCCCTCCTCCCGAACCACTGCCGGACCCGCCGCCTGTACCTGTGATGGCGCCGCTTCCCGAACCATTGCCAAGCGTTGGCGACTTCGTGGTCAATGTCGATCCACAACCTTGAAGAACCATCAGTGACGACACGCACATGGCGATCGTCGTCATTTTGAAATTGCGATTCATGCTTGCACCCCCCGGTGATGAAAATCCTGGGGTTGTGACTGCAAAGGTCATACCATATGGGGAGCGCACCGTGCGGTGCATAAGAAAGGTCAGCAAATCAAGGGCGCGCAGGCGATCGATTCCCGCGCGTCGCGATCTTGAATGCCAGTGTGGTGCGGAACATTGTCTTCCAAACCTCGAACGTAACGTAACGTGCGGAGCGGTTTTCACACATCTGCGTTTCCCCCGAGGCAGCTGTTCTTCAATAATGAACAGTCGTTTAAGAGCCGATTGCGATCGACGGTTGATGGTCGACGACTTTGCCTGACGACGACCGGCTCAGTTCGTTTAGGATTGTTCGACGCCTGCTCGCATGCGTCATGCGTGCGCTCACGCGGCAGCAGGCAAGGGCAGGTGTCGAACACACCTAAACGGGTGTGGACGTTCGCCGTCGTAGGCGCTCAAGCACCCGATGCGGTTGCTTCCTTGCCCGCATTGCAGACTGGCGTACCGTTCGGGCTAGTTGTGGCATCCGGGCGAATGTCCGTTGTCGATCAATTCGAACGTCCCTTCAGGGTCGACTGCAGAAAAACGCATTGAGCAGCCAGCCGGCCACTCAATGCACTCACCGGCGCGCTCGCCTGCGGAACTCGCTTCCAACATTTCCGTAGGCCAGTCGACCAGCGAAGAGCCGAACCAGCCTGAGGCACTAACAGCGCACCTCAAGCAAGCGCCACGACAGCAATCTCGACAAGCAACTCGGGCGCGGCCAATTTCGCCTGCACTGTCGCACGTGTTGGTGCGCAGCCTTGCGGAACCCATGCGTCCCATACTTCGTTCATACCGGCGAAATCGCGGCTAATGTCCGAAAGCCAGACCTGCGCGGAAACCAGACGCGTCCTGTCGATGCCAGCTTTCTCCAGAAAGTCGTCGATCTTCTCCAGTACTTTCGCGGTCTGAACCTTCACGTCGGGTGCGTGATCGGCCGACGTCTGGCCGCCAACGAACACGAGGCCACCGGCTTTGACGACGCGGCTCATACGCTGATTGGTTTCGATACGAACGATATCGGTCATGAACATCTCTCCAGTAGAAGTCGAACGAAACCGTCGCGCGCCGACTCAATGCGCGTGACGGAGCAAAAAAAGAAAGCGATTAGTGCGTGACCAGTTGCGCAGTGCGTGAAAACGACGAGTCGCGGCCGAAGCGATCGATAGCGAACGCATCGAGCGGGATCGATGGCGCGCCGTCGAGTATCAGTTCGGACACGAGCTTGCCGCAGCCTGGCCCCAACTGAAAGCCGCTGCCGCAATAGCCAAACGAGTAATACAGATTCGACGCCTTGCGGCTCGCGGAGATCACCGGCAATTCATCCTCGGTGAAGGCTTCGACGCCGGCCCACGCGCGATTTACACCGAGATTGCGCAGGTGCGGAAACAGATCGGTCACGGTTCGCGCGCTGCGCACGAGGCGGGCGAAATCCACTTCGCCGTGACGATTCGCGAGGTCCGCGATACCGATCAGTTTGCCGCCGATCACCACCGTGCCGTTGTCGAATTGCTTGAACGACAGCGGCCTGCCCGTTGCGCCAAGCGTCGCGCGACAGAAGGGCGCGACACGATGCGTGACCATCAGCATCAAACCTTCGGGGTGCACCGGAACCGGTTCACCCACCTGCTTCGTGAGTTCGCCGGACCACGCGCCCGCGGTGACCAACAGTTTTTCCGCGCTGAACGTGCCACGCGATGTCACCGCGAACCACCGCGTGCCGCGCTGTTCGATGCGGCGCACCGGCGTGCCTTCCAGAAAGCGCGCGCCCAGTCTTTGCGCGGCGAGTCGGAAGGCAGTCGTTGTCCGATAGGGCAGTGCGAAGCCGTCGCGCTCCACCCAGATGCCGCCCGTCACGTGCCGCGCAAGCGCTGGCTCGAGTTCCAGCACGGACTCGCGGTCGATCACTTTCTCGTGCGTGAATCCATGCGATTCGAGCAACGCGACGCGCTGGCGGCACGCTTCGAGTTCGTCATCGGTTTCGGCAATTTTCAGCTGGCCGGACGGGACGAAGCCCCCATCCTCGCAGAGCAGATCGCTCATCCGATACCAGATTTCGCGCGACATCAACGCGAGCGGAATCTCGGGCAACGGGCGGCCCAGCGTGCGCACGCCGCCCGCGTTCACGCCCGACGAATGACGCGCGACGTAGTCGGCTTCGAGCACGATCACCTTCGCGCCACGCCGCGCCATGTGGAACGCGCTGCTGGTGCCGTGCAGTCCACCACCCACTATAAGGACATCGACTTCGTGAAGGTTGGTGGTGTCATTCACCAGCGAGTTCTCCGAGCGTGAGCGGCTTGATCGGCGGCCGGATGCGGTAATAGCCCACTTCGGCGGGCGAGACGCGGCGCGCTTCGGCGATCACTTCCGTCACCGTGAGACCGCACATGCGGCCCTGGCACGGTCCCATTCCGCAGCGTCCGAAAGACTTCGCCTGATTCGGTCCCACACAGCCCAGCTCGACGAACTTGCGCAACTCGCCCGCGGTGACCTCCTCGCAACGGCACACAATGGTCTCGTCGCGCGGAATGCGGTTGATGTCGCGCGGACGATAGAGGCTGTCCAGAAACGGCCGGATGCGCATGACGTCGGCGAGCGCGCGGCGATGCTGAGTGGCCTCGGTATCGCGAAGCGAGGCGGTGATGGCGTCCAGTTGCGTGGCGGCCGCGAGCCCCGCGAGCGACCCCTGTAATGCCGCGGCCTGCGCGCCGCCGATCCCCGCGCAATCGCCCGCCACGAAGATGCCCGGCACGTCGAGTTCGCCCCACGCATCGACTTGCGGCGTAAAGCAGAGTTGCCCGTTGTCCCAGCGGTGCGTGGCGCGTAGCGCCTGCGTGAATTGCGTGTTCGGCACGACGCCCTGGTGCAGCAAGATCACGTCGGCTTCAATGCGATGCGCCGTGCTTTGGGTCGTGAAGTGAAGCGCGGCGGCGCGCTCGACGTGATCCGTGCCGATGCACCCTTCCACACGCAGATCGTCTGCCGCCTCGAAGATCGGCACGCCGGCTTCGCGCAGCGTGCGGATCAGTTGCAAGCCTTTGGAGAGGAACGGCCACGCGCGCAGCGCCGCAAACACATGACGCTTGGCGCGCCAGCGATCTTCATGACGCGTGGTGTCGACCAGCGCGCGAATCGGCACGCCGGCGCGCACGTATTGCCAGCCCAGCAGATAGAGCAGGGGGCCGCAGCCCGCCAGCACAGGCGGCGCGGCGGGCACTTCGCCCGCGCTTTTCAGGAGAATCTGCGCCGCGCCCGCGGTCAGCACCCCGGGCAGCGTCCAGCCGGGAATCGGAAAGGGCCGCTCCAACGCGCCGCTCGCGAGAATCACGCGCTGTGCGTCGAAGCTGCCAATCTTGCCGTCCTTCAGATAATTGACGCCGCGCTCGCGCGTGACTTGCCACACGCTCGCGTTGGTCACGTGGCGCGCGCCGGAAGCGACGAACGCGTCGGCAGTGGCGGCACCCGCTGCGTAGTCCGGACCGAGAATTTCCTTTCGACGCGCGTCGGCGCGGCCAATGCCGCGATAGATCTGGCCGCCCACGGCGTCCTGTTCGTCGATCAATACGGTTTTGAGGCCTGCGCGCGCGGTGCGCGTCGCCGCGCTCATGCCTGCGGGACCGGCGCCGACCACAACGACGTCGACAGTTTCAGAAGCGAAATCAGCGGCCATGTATGTTCTCCAGCGGTGCGTCAGTCACGGGCGGCAGGTCGCGCGCGCCTTCCTGCGAGCGAATCCGCATGCCGGCCTTCACTTCCACCATGCAGCTCTGGCGACTCGGCACGCCGTCTATTTCGACGAGGCATTCGAAGCACGCGCCCATCATGCAGAAGGGCGCGCGCGGTGCGCCGGACACGGGTGTCGCACGAAAGCGCGAGACGCCCGACGCGAGCAGGGCGGCCGCGACGGACCGGCCGCCGGGCACGGTGAGCGGCTGATCGTTGAACAGGATGTCGACGTTCGCGGCGGCTGTGCCTTGCGCGTCCGCTAGTGGCTTGAAGAGGGTGTGGGTCGATTGCGAAGTCATATCGATGGTCAGTGAGCGGGAGTCAGTTCTCGGGCGTGCTCGAAGCGGCGCGCGGAAAAATTGGGCAGTTCCTCTGGCATCGGTCTGCCCATGATCCACGGCGCCACGCGCAACGCGTGCGCCGCCGCGAGCGTCACGCCGCTGTGACACGTCACGACGAACGCGCCGGGATGCTTCACGGACTGGTCGTAGATCGGGAAGCCGTCGGGGGTGTAGACGCGCAATGCGGCCCACATGCGCACGAGCCGCACGTGCTGCAACAGCGGGAATGCGCGCACGCCGCGTCGGGCGATGTCGGCCAGCACGTGCGTGGTGGTGAAGTCGTTGAAGCCGACTTCCTCCATCGAATCGCCGAACTGCACGGTGCCCTCGTCGGTCTGTCGTACGTTGAGCGTCGGATAGTCGAGAAACTGCGTCACGCGCTCGCTCACCAGCACCTGTCCCCGATTGGGCGCGACCGGCGCATTCAGTCCGACGAATGGCGCGAGCGCGCGATTGCCGAGGCCAGCGGCGAGAACCACTCGCGCCGCGCGATACGTGCCGCGTATGCCATGCACGATGAAGCCATCGCCTTGCGGTTCGATGCGCTCCGCGCGTTCACCTGAGACGAGCCGTACGCCACGTGCCTGCATCGCGGTGTGCAGCCCGCGCAGGAGCTTGAGCGGATTCACGTGACCGTCCATCGGCGTATAACTCGCCCCAATCACATCGGGGCCGATCTGCGGAATGCGCGCGCGGACTTCGGCGGCATCGAGCATCTGATACGGGTAATCGCCGAGTTCGGCTTGCAGCGTGGAGAGGCGTTTCTCGCGTTCGGCGAGTTCGTCGTCGTTGAAGCAGAAGTGGAAGCCGCCTGGCTGACGCAACGCGACATCCACGCCGGTTTCCTTGAGCAGCGCTTCGGCGAGCAGGGGCCAGCGCGTGGCCGAACTGCGCGACCAGCGCGCGTAGGGCGACAGGCCGTAGCCCTTGCCCTGAATCCAGACGAGGCCGAAGTTGCCGCGCGAGGCGCGGAAGCCGCCGTCGTCCTCGTCGAGCACGGTGACGCGCGCGCCTTCGCGGGCGAGTCCGTAGGCCACGGCGGAACCGACGAGTCCGCCGCCGAGCACGAGCACGTCGGGGCAGACGCTGCTTGTCAATGTCATCGGGCTTCTCCGATCAGAATGCGATCGAGTCCAACCATGCGATCGAGCAGGATCATCAGGAGGACAGTGCCGACGATCAACACCGCCGACACCGAAGCGACCAGCGGATCGATCGTCTGCGCGATCTGGTTGTACATGGCGACGGGCAGCGTGGTGGTGCCGGGCGTCGCAACGAAGATGGTCATCGTGAGTTCGTCGAAACTCTGGATGAACGAGAGCACCCAGCCGCCCGCCACGCCAGTGCGGATCATCGGCAGCACCACGCGGCGAAACGCGGTGAACCGGCTGGCGCCACACGAGAGCGCGGCGCGCTCCGCATCGCGATCCAGTCCGACAGCGGACGACAACGCGAGCCGCAACGCGTACGGCAGCACGATGATCACGTGTGCGCAAACCAGTGACCAGAACGATCCCGACAGATGCAGCAGCGACAGAAAGCGCAGGAACGCGATGCCGAGCACGACGGCGGGAATCATCATCGGTGAGAGAAAGAAGCTCGTGAGCGCGGCGCGGCCGGGAAAGCGATACCGCGCAATGGCGAGCGCGGCGGGCACCGCGAGAACCACGCCGATGGTCGCCGAAGCGAACGCGAGCCGCACCGAGAGCCAGAATGCCGAGACCATGTCGTCGTTCTCCAGGATCGCGCGGAACCAGCGTAGCGACGCGCCATCGAAAGGCATCGAGATATAGCCTTTATCGGTGAAGGCCACGAGCATTACCGCCGCGAGCGGCGCGATGATGAAGGTGAGAAAGAACGCGTTGTACACGAGCCCGAGAATGCCGTTCTGTTTCATGTTCGCTCTCCCTCGCTCAGTCGAAGATATGCCGGAAGCGGCGTTCTGTGAGACGGCTGCAGCCCATCACGATCGCCACGTTGGCGATCAGCAGCAGCACGGCGATGCTTGCGCCGAGCGGCCAGTTGAGCGTGCCGAGGAATTCGTCGTAAGCGGCGGTGGCGACCACTTTCAATCGACGTCCGCCGATCAGCGCTGGCGTCGCGAAAGCCGAAGCCGAGAGCGCAAACACGATGATCGAGCCCGACAGCACGCCCGGCATGATCTGCGGCAGCACCACGCGGCGGAACACTGCGAATGGCGAGCCGCCGAGCGAGCGGCCGGCCCATTCCACTTGGGGATCGAGCTTCTGCACGGTCGCCCACACCGACATCACCATGAACGGCACTAGCACGTGAGTGAGCGCGATGATCATGCCCGTCATCGTGAAGACGAGACGGATCGGTTCGCTCGTGATATGCAGCGACTGAAGCAGATTGTTCAGCACGCCGTTATTGCCAAGCAGGATTTGCCAGCCGAGCGTGCGCACCACCACGGAAATCAACAGCGGGCCGAGCACGATCAACAGACACAGCGACTGCCATGGACGCTTCATGCGCGCGAGGACGATGGTCTCCGGCACGCCGAGCACGATCGAAAGCAGCGTGACGGCGAACGCGAGACCGGCAGTGCGCAGGAAGATCGTGCCGTAGTAGGGATCGCTGACCACTTCCCAGTAGTTCGTGAGCGTATAGGCGGAGGTGACGCCGGCCGTATCGCTGAACACGCGGAACGACAGCATCAGCGTGAGCAGCAGCGGCACCAGCAGCAGGCTGACGAACAGCAGCAGCGCGGGCCCCGACAGCAGCCACGGCGCCGCGCCGGGGCGGCCGTCTTCAAGCGTGGCCATGAGCGCTCTCCCGATCGTCTTGCGTGAGTACGCGTAGGTCGTCGTCGGTCCATGCGAGACCCACTTCGTGACCTTCCTCGGGCGGCGGCGCGCCGAGGTTCGGCTGCGCCACGCGCAGCTTGCCGAGTTCAGTCTCCACTTCCAGCAGCCACTGATTGCCGACGAAGACCCGCGTCGCGATACGGCCGCGCACACGGGCGTCGCCATTCGCCAGATGAACCTTTTCCGGGCGGATATAGACGTTCACCGATCCATCTACCTGACGGCCCTCATGCGGAACATGCAGCGTGGTGCCGGCCACCGCGACTTCCGCGCAACGCGGATTGCGGCGCAGCACTTCGCCCGGAAACGCGTTGGTGCGGCCGAGGAAGGTGGAGGCGAACGGCGTGGAGGGCCGTTCGTACGCGTCGTAGGGCGTGCTCAGTTGCGCAATCGCGCCGCGATGCATCATGGCAATGCGATCGCTCATGGTCATCGCCTCCACCTGATCGTGCGTGACGAGAATCGTCGTGATGCCGAGGCGCTTCTGGATGGCGCGCAATTCGATGTGCATTTCCTCGCGCAGCTTCGCGTCGAGGTTCGACATCGGTTCGTCGAGCAACAGGAGTTCGGGCTGCATCGCGATGGCCCGCGCTATCGCGACGCGCTGCCGCTGACCGCCAGACAGTTCCTTCGGAAAGCGGTGGCCAAGGCCATTGAGGCGCACGAGCGAGAGCGCTTCGGCCACGCGCTCGTCGCGCTCCTTGCGCTTCACCTTGCGCATCTCCAGCCCGAAGCCGACGTTGCCGGCGACTGTCATGTGAGGAAACAGCGCGTAGCTTTGAAACACCACGCCAATGCCGCGTTTTTCCGGGCGTTCCTGGGTGATGTCGCGGCCATCGAGCAGAATCCGGCCCGCGGTCGGCGTGACGAAGCCCGCGACCATCTGCAGGGTGGTCGTCTTGCCGCATCCGGACGGGCCGAGCAGCGCGAGCAGTTCCCCACGTTCGACGGCCAGATCGAGCTGCTCGATGGCGGTGAAATCGCCGTAGCGCTTCGAAATGCCTTGCAGAGTCAAAAAGGCCATACGCCTCGCTCCTTCATCAGATCGCGCGCCGCGCGAAGAACTTACCAGTCACAGACGGCTGTGACGTACATCAGCGTTCGACCGAACGGTTCCAGCGCTCCGTCCACTCGGCGCGATGCTGGTTGATCGTGGCCCAGTCCATTGCGGTCAGCTTCGAGACCTGCTCCGGTCCATACGGCACGCGCGCGGCGATGTCAGGTGTGAGCTTCACCGTCTTGTTGACCGGACCGATGCCGATGCCTTGCGCCTGCAACACCTGCACTTCCGGGCTCAACAGGTACTGCACGAACTGCTGCGACAACTGCGGCTGCGCGTTCTCCGCGACAACGCATGCCGCCACCTGCAACGCGACCGCGCCTTCCTTCGGGTAGATGAACTTGAGCGGGAAGCCGGTGTTCTGGAGCGCCACGGCGCGGCCGCTGCCATAAGGCGCGAGGATCACGTCGCCGGCTTGCATCTGACCGTCCATCTCGCCGGGCGTCGGCGCCCAGGAGAGCACGTTCGGCGCGACTTCCTTCGTCATCGCGGCGAAGCCAGGATCGATATTCTTTTCGCCGCCGCCGGAGAGGCGCGCGAGCATCACGAGCGTATGCAGGCCGTAGGTGTTGGTGATCGGCGGCACGCCCAGCTTGCCCTTGAGGTGATTGTCGGTGAGCGCCTTCCACGAGTCGGGCGGCGGCAGGCCGGCTTTCTTGAACGCCTCTTCGTTGTAGCCGATTCCGGTCGCCACCATGCCGACGCCGATCGAGGTCGGGCCGAGTTTGGCGAGCGGATAGACGTCTTTCATCACGGGCGAGTCGTCGAGCTTCGCGCACAGGTTGAATTGCATCGCCTGATACATGGGGCCGTCGTCCATCACCGCCACGTTGATCTGCTGATGGCCTTTCTGCGCCTGGAGCTTGGCGAGCGTGTCGCTCGAATTCCCCGCGACGTAGACGATCTTGACGTCATGCGCCTTTTCAAACGGCGGAATGATCTTTTGCCGGTAGACCTGTTCGTTCGAGCCGCCGACGTTGGCCACATAGAGCGTGGTCTCGGCCTGCGCGAAGAGCGGGGCGGCGAGGGTGGAAGCGAAGGAAACGGCCGCGATGGCGGCGCGCGACGGGGCGGACAGACGGCGATGCAACGCTCTTCTCATGACGACGATCTCCAGTTCCGGTGTGGGGAGGCGGGCTTGGTCGCCCGTCGTTAGAATGCAGTGTCACGCTGCCTAGTCATGTCGTCCAATACGAATTAAATACCTACCTATGCATGAGTGATATGGGTTAGGGGTGGTCGTTTAAGGGAGAATACGGATGAATCTCAAGCACATCGAGGCGTTTCGCGCGGTGATGGTGTCGGGGTCGATGACCGCCGCGGCCAAGGCGCTCTTCACGTCGCAGCCGAATGTGAGTCGGCTGATCGCCCAACTGGAGCGCGATACGGGCTTGCAGCTCTTTCAGCGCAGCGGCGTGCGGCTGATTCCGACCAGCGAGGGCGAGGCGTTCTTTCGTGAAGTCGAACGCGCATTCGTCGGCTTGCAGGGTTTGGCCAATGCCGCGGCGCAGATTCGCAATCTCGGCAGCGGCCGTTTGCGCATTGCCGCCATGCCATCGGCGGGCATGACGCTGGTGCCGCACGCGATCAAGCGGTTTGTCGCGCTATTTCCGGAAGTCACCGTATCGCTGCATGTGAATACGTCTGGCACGGTAAATCATTGGACTGCTTCGCAGTTCTGCGATCTGGGTGTGGCGGTGTACGTCAGCGAGGCGTCGGATTGTGAGGTCGAGCAGTTGTCGAAGGTGGCTGCCGTTTGCGTGATGCCGGCGGAACATCGGCTGGCGGGAAAGCGCAGCATCAAGCCGGAGGATCTGGAGGGTGAGTCGTTCATCTCGCTGTGTCACGGCGATGGCACGCGCGTGCTGATGGACGAAGTGTTCCAGCGCGCCGGCGTGCAGCGCGTCCTGGCGATCGAGGCGCAATACACCGCGATGTGCTGCGAGATGGTTCGGCATGGGATGGGCGTGACGCTTGCGCATCCCATCGTCGCACGCGACTTCGCCGGACCTGATATTGCAATTCGCCCATTTCTACCGGCCACACTCTTTCCGACTTATCTGCTTTTTCCTCCGCACCGGCCACGAGAGCGGCTCGCGTCAGCTTTTGTAGAAGTGTTGCGGGGGCTGCACGAGGAATTGCTTGCAGAGGTAGTTGCGCCGGTTCGGAGTATGGCGGGCCGCGCGCGAGCGCGCTCTCGGGCCGGGGCGTGACGGGAAACGTTTCGAATTGGCGGTGGCGTATTCTGGTCTTGTGGTGGGGCCGTCGGGCGGGGTTCGGCCACTTTCGGACGGTCGACGTCGTGGCCTGAATTGTTGAGACCTTCAAGGCCAAGTTGACTGGATGCGCCGTCCGCTACCTTTTCAATAGGGCCACGTAGTAGTCGGCGATGCTGTCCTCCGCCCCCTTTGTGATCCGATTGAATACTCGTCCCCATGGCCAGAAGCTGGAACCTGAGGTGGTTTGCAGACCCGGGAATCGGCTTCCGCCAAGGGTGACCATACCCCATTCGCCACCATGATTGCGGCGATACACCTCTCCGACGTAACTTCCGTAGGCTTTCGCAAACGACATAACTTGTTCGTCCGTAGGCTTGGGACTCGTGCCGACGTAGGATGAACTCATTTGCGCCAAGGCCTTTTCGACATTTGCAATACTCGCGTCCGACCAGTCGAGTTTTATTCCAAACTGTTTTGCGGAGAAGTCGACGGCGTCTAGCGAGTAGGCTTCCGCAATTTTCTGGATTTTTGGATCAGGAGAAAAGGACTGATCAGATGGGGTTTCTGCCAGAGCAACTCCACCGCGAACGCAAGCCATCAGGACGATCAGCGCTAACAGGAAGCGCTTTACGATTGTTTTCAAGAGGATTCCCACTCCAAGACAACTCTGAGTCGCTGCAGCGAGTCGGAGTGTTGAATTTTCGCCTAGACCGATCTTATACGTCGGAGCCGCCTATAAGCTATGTGAACGGCAGCTTTCGGCAAATCTGAAGGTCCCCTGTGGGTCGGCCTGAGCCGATCGTCATCCGTCACAGTGCGGCCAGGAACGGTCATTTAGCCGCGTCGGTCTGATTGGCGACAGATACGGTTGTCGGGGCAAAGCGTTTTTGCAGAAAATAGCGTGTATGCCCAATCGGAAAATCGGGCAACTCGCCGAAAACTGTAAATCCTGCGCTCTCGTAAAGACGTTTCGCAGCAGGGTTGAACGTGTCGATCCATGCAGCACGGCATCCTCGGCGTATAGCTACCTTTTCTGCCTCAACCATCGCTGCTGCAGCAAGCCCTTGCCCACGAGCGCTGTCAACTATCCAAAGCCACTTAACGAACAGCCAGTCCCATGCGGTATAGCCGACCAAGCCTCCAAGGCATCCATCGTCAGAACTGATTGAAACTGCGAGGTCTCGCCAATCAGAGGTACCTACCGCTACGGTATTAAATGCGGACAAGCCATCGCCGACAAGCGTGGCTAAATCGTCAGGAATTGAATCGAAGACGTTAAAGGTCGCGCTCATTGAAGGAGTTTCCGTTGTCGATAGAAATTCGTCGCGATCATACTACGTCCCGCAAATAGCTATCGATAGCGCAGCGCTAGCCGGAGGCATGCACCTCCAGTGAAGGGCCGCTTCGGAGAATTGAGACCGGCTGCTTCGGGTCGGTTTATGCCTTTCGCATACATGCTGTTATCAGTGATCGATCGAGGTCTGCGTCGGACCGGGTTCGGCCATGAACGGACCTTCGTCGTCCTCGCCTAGATTGTCGACAGCTTGACTTAAGTGGATGGGCTAACCACTTGACCGTCAACACTTGCGCGGCGTTGTTGATATCCAGTACGGTAAACGTTCTTTGGTCATCCCCTTATATCGCATGGTCACTGTCCGCCTACTAGATCCACATGACGCAGATCAATTCAAAGCTTTGCGTCTTCTCGCCGTCGACAACGCCCCCACCGCCATATGGCCTACCCGTCAGGAGGAAATGGCACGCTCGACTGAGGAGATCGCCAACCGCGTTCGTTCAACGCCAACACAAGCCGTCTTCGGTGCGTTCGAGGGTGAGGTGCTGGTCGGCATCACGGGCGTTCGTCGTGAACCGCTGTGTCAGGTGAATCACAAGGCCACGATTTGGGGCGTGTTTGTAAACCCTTCGTACCGTGGACGAGGAATCGCACAAACGCTTTTGTCGGCAGCGACAGTTCACGCGACTGAGGAGTGGGACACCATCCAGTTGATGCTTTGCGTCAATGCGGAAAACCTGCCAGCAAAGAGGCTTTACGCGTCGCACGGCTTTCAGACGTTCGGCCTGGAGCCACGGGCTATGAAGGTTGGAGATCGTTTTTATGACGAGGAGCATATGTGCAAACAAATGATCTAGAGCGCCGCATTGCGTTAGACCGGATTCGGCCAGGAGCCGCCGCTGACCAATCTGCTCCCAACGACCCATTGAAGGCGGCAAGCGGTCGTTCGGAACGTCGTCGCAGCCAACTCGATCTGTCGCGCACTGCTCTCGCAGCAGTTCATCGAGCGAAATCCGGTAGTACGTTGCGATTCGCTCTCGACAATGGTCCAAGCCCATTGACTTGATGGATCGTGCCTGCCTATCGCACCTGAATCTCGAAATCGACAAGATATCCCGATACTTCTGTACCGTGCGCGTGAATCAGTGCGATAAGCTCTTCCGGCGTAATTTCGACACGCCATTCCCGTTGGCTGCCAGGCTTGCGAATATCTAGTGCGACCAGGAGCACGCTGCGACCATCCGGTGAAGCTTCGAGGCGCATCGTACGGTTAATCGTCTCCGTCTGCGGATCAATTTCCGTCAGTAACGACAACGTGCCATGAGCGCCAGAAAAGTGTGGGGAGTTCATGAATGAAAGTTTCCTGATTTCTTCGAACTGCTACGTTCGTCGGCCTTTACGGGGGAGGCATCCGTTCTATTTCCGGTTGCTTTCGGCCACTGTCGACGTTTCAACTTCTGGTGGTGGCGTACGCAGACAGTCTCCCTGAGAAATGGAGAACGAACCCGAGCAACGCCAACGCGCCACCAAATACGCATGCTGCATGCCATCCACCGAGTCGCCAACTGATACTTGCTCCCCAGGAACCCGCGGCGCCGCCTACGAACATTCCGCTCATGAATAGCGTGTTGAGCCGGCTTCTTGCCTCCGGTCGAAGAGCGTAAACCACATGTTGGTTGGAGATGAGAGCCGACTGCTCACCGAAGTCCAGCAGGATGATGCCGACGACCAGACCAGCGAGGCTGCCCCAAAGGCCCAGAACCGCGTATGACAGCAGCATGATCAGGCAACCAAGTCCGATAACGACATGGGGCCCACGACGATCGGCGACACGGCCGGCAAGTGGGGCAATCAGAATACCCGCCGCGCCAACGATCCCCATAAGGCCTGCCACATCAGCCCCCAGGCCGAAGGCCTCATGCAGACGCAATGCCAGAATCGTCCATAGCCCAATAAAGGAACCGAACATCGCGGCTTGAATACATGTCGCACGGCGCAGTGACGGTTCTTCTCGCCACAACTCGATGAGTGACTTCATGAGACGAAAGTAGCTGTGGCTTGTCTTGGGTTCACTGTGTGGGAGTTTGACTAGCAACATGACCCAGATAATGGCGGTCATCGCGGCCCCTAGCCAGAACGTGGCACGCCAGCCCCAATGATCGGCAGTAAATCCGCCGACGGCCCTTCCCAGCAGAATGCCGCAAAGCAGCCCGCTCATCACAGTACCGACGACCTGGCCACGGCGATTGGATCCGGCTAGTTCTGCCGCGAACGGTACGACTTGTTGGGCAACAGATCCTGAAATACCTACTACTGCTGAAGCGATGACCAGCAACCAGGCATTCGGGGCTGCAGCAAGGCATACCAACGCCACGACTAACACTGCCGTTTGCCCGAGAATCAATTTTCTCCGATCAATCCGGTCTCCCAGAGGTACCAGAAAAAACAGACCGCAGGCGAAACCCAGTTGTGTCGCCGTCGGAACCAGATTGACGAGGCCAGGCGATCGTGGGAAAGCCTGCTGCAACAGTTCCAGGATCGGCTGGTTGTAGTAAATATTAGCGACGAAGACACCGCAGGCAACCGCCATCACCATCAGTAATGAATTGTCTAGGTGATGTGTTAACCCGGGCTCTTCAGGGGCGGCGGACTGCGCCGGAGATTCGCTACCAACTGTATTGGGTGACATGTCCAGACTCACGACGTAGTACAGGGACCCTCATCGTGATGCAGCGCACACGAGAAGTCTTTGGCCTACAATTTCAGACATCTGAAATTCCAGTTGATCCCCGAAATCTCGCCGTGTGACATTAAGAAATGCCTACAGGTACAAAGACTCGCCATGAAAGGCCGTCGAAGGGCCCTGACGCCCGCGACGACGATATGGTTGCTTTCGGCCGCTACCAGTTGTTCCCAGGTTTGCGGCTGCTGTTGAGAGATGGTGTACGACTGGACGTAGGTGAGCGTGCGCTGGACGTGCTAGTCCAGCTTGTCAGTACGGCAGGCCAGGTCGTATCCAAAGATTCGCTTCTTTCCCGGATATGGTCGAAGGAGGTCATCGAGGAAAACAGCTTGCAGGCGCAGATTTCGTCGTTGCGAAAAATACTGGGGGATGATCGGGACCTTATCGCGACGGAATTCGGTCGAGGCTATCGTTTTACAGGTTCAGTGCGGGCGCATCGGGCTGTCACGTCATCCATAGGCGCACCTCAAGCACGAGTTGGCCTGCCGAGCCCACGGTCTCCTTTGATCGGCCGCGTTGAGGAGCTATTGGAATTAAACCGGCTGCTGGCTACCCAAACGTTATGCACGCTCACAGGCCCTGCCGGTATAGGTAAGACTCGCCTCGCGATAGAGGCCGCGTCAGAATCCAGTCCCTGTTTTCCCGACGGGGTTTACTTCGCCGACTTGTCGCAACTAAGCGCAGCCTCAGTATCGCCAGCTATTTCGAGCGCGTTGGCGGGGCTTGCTCGGACAAGCACACAACAGTTGGCGTCTCACCCGGGAAGGGCACTGCTGGTCGTTGATAACTGCGAACACGTTACGTCGGCGTGTGCAGCGGCCCTTGAGCGGGTTCTGGAATCTGATCCGCAACTGAGCGTGCTGCTCACCAGCCAGACCCCATTGGGGCTGGACGGTGAGCAGGTCTACCGGCTCAGTCCTCTCACGTTACCTCCGCGCACCATCAACGCAGCAAACGCGAGAAGCTATAGTGCGGTTGAACTGTTTGTCCGTCGTGTAACTTCCGCGGACTATCACTTCGAGCTTACGGAAACGAACGTAGAGCAGGTTACGGCGTTATGCAGGGCGCTCGATGGTGTCCCACTGGCATTGGAAATCGCTGCAGCTCGCGTGCCATCGCTGGGTCTCGCAGCGGTCACCGAAGATTTAGCCCTTTCGTCCGGATTGCTTGCCGCTCAGAAACGCCAGACCCCAGGTCGCCATCGGACGCTTGGTGACGCGCTGCAGTGGAGTTACCAATTACTCGACTCCGTGGAACAAGCGGTGTTCCAGGAGTTGGCCATTTTCCCTGCCGATTTCACCGTCGCTGCCGCAGAACGTATCGTATCCACCACGCTGGAAAGGCCCACCCGACTGGTTGATGTGCTTTGCAGCCTCGTTGACAAGTCGCTGATCACGTTGCAGGCCGGAACCCAGCCGATTCGCTATCGCTATCTAACCATGCTGCGGGCATACGCCCTGGAGCAGCTTGCGAACCGCACGGCGGCCGTGACTGAAAAGCATGCTCGCTTCGTTGAGCAATTGACTTCTCAAGCCCAACGGGATTGGACGTCGCTACCCACGACGCAATGGAAGCGACAATACGAACACCTCATTGACGATATCAGGGCCGCTCTTGACTGGTCATTGTCAGATAGTAAGCGCCGTGCCTCGGGTCTGCTCATTCTCGCGAACTCCGCCCCATTCTGGATACAACTATCACTCTACGACGAGTGTCGCCAGCGGATTACGAACGTACTGGAAGAAACGAAAATTCCTCCCGTTGAAGAGCGCCAGGAGATGATGATCCAGACCGCACTGGCCACTTCGCTGACCTGGTCGCGCGGACCCGTTCCGGCTAATGGGCGGGCCTGGAGCAGGGCCAGCGATCTCGCGCTCCGGCTGGACGACGCGGAAACGCAACTGCAGGCTGAATACGGTCTATGGCTTTATCATCTCCGCAGCGGCTACTACGCACAGGCCCTACAGCACGGGAAAAACATGGCAGATCTAGCCGTGAGACATCGCGATCAAGCGGCACTTCTGACGGCACGTCGTTTGATTGGGACATCTCATCATTTTCTGGGGAATCACACTAAAGCTTTGTCTGAAATTGAGTGCATGCTCGACAGTTATACGCGCGGCGAACGTCATGGTTCCCATTTCAGGTTCGGAATGGACCAGCGCGTGGCAGGTTGGGCCTTTCTTTCGCGCATTCTGTGGTTAATGGGGAACACGGCAAAAGCGCGACGGGCTGCCCAGATAGCGATTGACGAGGCGATTGCGCTGGATCACGCCTGCACCCTATGCTGCGCCCTTGCGGAGGGAGGTTGCAACGTGGGAGCACTTTCAGGAGACGTAGAAGGCGTCAAGCGTGCGTCCCAGCAGCTTATCCAGGTGGCAGGAACTCACGGTCTGGACTTTTGGGGACTCTATGGTTCGGCTTTTTCACTTTGGGCGAAAGTATTCCAGGATCCGAACGCTGTCTCTTTCGTCGAGCTTCGATCGACACTGGAGACGCTGCAAGCCCGCGGATTTGATCCGGCTTATTCCGTATTCTTATCCGACTTTGCGAGCGCAATGCTGGAACAGGGCCGTATGCGAGAAGCAGTCAGCCTCATTAATGCCCGGCTGGCTGGCGACGCTACTGGACAGTTTTGGAACGCCCCTGAACTGATGAGAGTCAAGGCTCGGACGCTATCGGAGAAGACGTCATCCCGGCGAACGCCACGGGCGTTGATTTTGCAGGAAGCGTTGACGCTGGCGCGCGCTCAGGGCGCCAAGGCCTGGGAGCTCAGACTCACAAACGAACATGTCGCATAGGCGCGTGGCGTAATGCGGTATCACCCGTTTGCAGGCCCGAGCGCTTCGCCGAAGCGGGGCATGCCGGCGAGCGGGCCTGTTTCCGTCGATTCGACCAGGTAGTCGAGGAAGGCCCGCACAGAGGGCGACGTGCGTCGTGCGCGTTCGAAGAGCACATTCACAGGCGCAGGCATTGTCTCGTAATCCTGCAGGATACGCCGCAGCCGGCCGCACTCGATGTCGGCCGCTACTTGCCACGATGGTGCGCGCACGATGCCCGCACCGTCGATCGCCGCGGCCGCGAGCACGTCGAGCGCGTTGGCCCAGAGACGGCCTGTAATGCGGGCGGAATGACGGGTGCCTGCGGACTTGAAGCGCCAATCGACGGGGCCAGGCTGGTCGGAGAAAACGAGGCAGTCGTGCCGGCGCAGCTCGTCAGGCGAGCAAGGCGCGCCGCGGCGCTCGATATAAGACGGTGCGGCGCAAACGATCATGCGCACGTCACCGAGCTTGCGTGCTACGAGCGCCGAATCGGGCAGGCGGCCCACGCGAATCGCGAGGTGGATGTCCTCCTCGACGAGATTCACGGCGCGGTCGATCAACAGCAGTTCGACCGAAACCGCGCTGTGGCGCGCAAGGAAGCAGGGCAAGAGCGGCGCGATGACGGTTCGGCCGAGCAGCGTGGGCACAGCGATGCGCAAACGGCCCGCCGGCTCGCTGCGGCCCGCGCTGAGTAACGTGCCCACTTCGTCCAGCTCCGCGAGGATCGACTTCGCGCGCTCAAAAAATAGACGCCCCTCGTTCGTCAGTGCAATGTGCCGTGTCGTGCGCCGCAGCAGTTGCATGCCGAATTGCTTCTCGAGCGCCGACAAGTGGCGGCTCACCGAAGTCAGCGACATCGGAATCGCACGCGCGGCGGCAGACAGACTGCCGGTTTCCACCACCCGGACAAACACGTTCATCGCGTCGAATCGGTCCATCGGTCACCCTTCCTCAAATCGCAAGAGTCATTGCCGCTGGCTGACGCTACTCCCGATTTTAGAAATAGTCTAGATTCCCCTTTGAGCAAACCGTTAAAGCCCGCGCGCCACGCCTAGAGCGCGTGAGCTCTTCGAACATTTCCGGCAAAGGATGGGCGCAGATGAAGCAGTCGATCTACTGGGTCATGGCACTCGCAGCCGGGCTCGTCGTCGCCAACAACTATTACAACCAGCCGCTGCTCGTCGATTTCGCGCATACGTTCAGCGCTACCGAAGGTCAGGCCGGCGCGGTTTCCATCGCTGCGCAGGCTGGTTATGCGCTGGGCTTGCTCCTGTTCATTCCGCTGGGGGACAAGGTCGAGCTGCGCAAGCTCTTCGCGCTCACGTTGGCGGCGGCGGTCGTCGCGCTCGTCGCGATGGCGGCGGCACCCACGCTGCCTTGGGCCGTAGCGGCAAGCTTTGCCGCGGGCATGGCGAGTGTCGCGCCGCAACTGCTCACGCCTTATGCGGCGAAGATTGCGGGCCCCCAAAACCGCGGCAAGGCCGTCGGAATCGTGATGTTCGGTCTGCTTTGCGGCATCCTCGTCTCGCGCACGGTATCGGGCACGATCGCTGCGAATTTCGGATGGCGCTCTGTCTACGCGTTCGCGGCAGTCGCGATGGTGGGCGTTGCCGTCATGCTTGCGCGCGTGCTGCCGCGTATCGAGCCGACCTTCTCGGGCAGCTATGGTGCGTTGATGCGTTCGCTGTTTGCGTTGCTGCGCGAGGAACCCGTCGTACGGCAGACCGCTTTGATCGCGGCGTTGCAATTCGCTGTATTCAGCGCCTTCTGGACGACGCTCGCGTTTCATCTGCACGCCCTCGACCACCGTTACGGCAGCGAGACGGCGGGGTTGTTCGGGCTTGTCGGCGTCGCCGGCGCGAGCGCGTCCTATGCTGCGGGAAAGCTGACCGATACGCGCGATCCGCGTCGTATCATCTTCGCCGCCAGCATTGTCCTCATTGCCTCGTACGTGGTGCTTGCGTGGAAAGGCTCGAGCATCGGCGGGCTAATCGTCGGGGTGATCCTGCTCGACCTCGGCATGCAAAGCTCCCATGTCTCGAACATGGCGCGCAGCCTGGCGGTTAAGAGCACTGCGATGAGCCGTGCCAACACGCTTTACATGACATGCCGCTTCGCAGGCGGGGCGATCGGCGCGGCGCTTGGCAACTATGCGTGGAGCATGTGGCATTGGCCTGGCGTGTGCGGCGTTGGGCTCGTCTTTGCCAGCGCTTCGATGCTGCCGCAGATCATTCCAGCGTCCGGTCGGCGACCGCCTGCGGCGCAACGCGAGGCAAGCGCCGACTACAAGGGGCGTGAAGCCCGATAGACGATCGAGTGGTCGCATCAAACGGATCGCACTTCCTTAGGCAAATGGACGAATCGACCGCTTTTGATCGCTGTTGGGACATCCAAAGAAACGAACTGAAGGACCGCTCCGGGTCGAACCCAGTCGCTCGCCATCCGGCTGAGTTCGGCCTTGGATTCAACCGGTCGCCGGCTCGCGAATTTCAGGCTGCGAACGCCACTTGCGTGAGGCAGACAGCGGCCATCAGCGGACCTTCGACAACCACACCAGAATCGTCGACAATTTGCGTGCTCAACGTCAGAGGCAACCGGGAAGAGAATCATGGACTGCAAGTCTGCCGTATTCGCTGTGGGGCTGCTTTTTGCCGGTGTTGGTCCGATTCAAGCCCAAAACGAGGTCACGTCGTCAGATCCAACGGCGGTCAGGCCAATTCACACAGCCCCTATGGTTCCACCCGCGATGAGTCAAGAGGGTAGGGATGCCTTATGTACCATCTTCAATCGCATAAGTGTCGCGACGAAATCTTTGGAACCTGGGAGCGACTCTCCACCAGTAATCGGCTATAGCGTCCATGTTGACAGTAGTGGGCAGGTTACGAAAGTGATGAAGAACGCGCGTGCTGAAGATTCCGATTTTGATAACGCTGTCAGGCACGCTCTCGTAGGTTACAACGTGTCTCAACGCCCCGATGGCTTTCCATATGTTGTGACTATCGGGTTCGACGGAGAAGGGCACCTCGATGACAGCTACCATCTGGGAGACTGCCTTATCGCGCACTGACAAGCTTGGCAAACAGCGAGTGTGCAGGTCCAAAGGAGTCTCGCTAAAGCGCATCGGGCCGCGATCTGCCAGGAACGGCCTTTCATTGGTGCCCAATGATTATCGCAGGAATGGCGGTTTTCGATCCGTGAGCCGACGCCCTTGATTAATCGGTTTTTCGAGCGCTACCCGTGCGACGACAAATATCTGATTGACACAAGATAGACCGATTAGTATCTTTGCGTACGCAATCAGGCCATCACATGACCTTTATGTGACGCTATTTCGTCATGTCGTCGTGAAGCGCTTCATCACCCGCTAATGGCGCCGGCATGGCTTCCCATTTTCAAAACGGAAATACCACGCCGATGATATTCTTGTCCATCCGCCGTCTTGCGTTCGGTGTCGCCGTCATGCTGTCCTTGACCGCACTGGGCGGCTGCGCGGTGCCCTCATCCAAGACGCAGTCCGAGCGTGAAGCCGAGGTGGCTGCACACGAAAAAGCCGCCGCGGAATCTGGCAATGTGATGGCCGAGTATCTTTACGCCTCGCACCTCGTAGGTCAGAACGACCTCGCCGGGGCCTTCGTCTATTTCCTGAAAGCCGCGCAGGCCGGCGATGCTTTGGCACAAGCAAAAGTCGCCGGGTACTACTACTACGGAAGTGGTGGCGTAACCAAAGACTATGCCGCCGCCGCGTCATGGATGCGGAAATCCGCCGAACAAGGCAACGACCGCGCGCAATTTTCGCTGTCTACCATGTATGCGGAGGGGGTAGGCGTGCCGAAGGACAAGGCCAAGCAGATTGAATGGTTGGAGAAGGCGGCCTGGCAGTACAACCGCGATGCGCTTAACGCCCTTACTCGCGTGGGCGATCCTCACGGAGTCGTGCAAAAGGTAGAAGCGAACAGAGACGCGTTCCTCCGGGCATCGAACGCGAACGTTCAGGCCGAACGACTCCAGCAGGCGGTACAGCAGCAGAATTCACAACCGGCGCCGCAGCGGCTGTGCCCGGTGACTATGGGTAGTGTTACCGGCCTGGCACCGTGCTGAGAGATCAGGCCGCCGGCAAAGCTGAGAATATGGCGTCCACCGAGGACACGCAAATGGCCGTTGGACTCCGGAAGCGGACTTTCAAGTAAAGCTGGCTCCAATGGCGGTAGAGGGTCGACAAGACTCAGTTGAGTTTCTTGAAAACGACCGTTCGTAGACGAAGATGTGTGTCCCTTCGATTAACGGCTATCGCTGAGTGCCAGCCGTCCAGCGGCGACAAAGAAAACGGGCCGAAAGTGGATCGCGCATCCAGCGTTAAAAAACACGGGATGCGCGATCGATGCTCAATGATCGTCGTCAGCCGCGCACATACGGTTATGGTCTTGGCCGCGACCGTGACCGTTGCCGCGCGTGTCGTCATCCACTCCGGGCAGGCGCTGCGCGACATAGGCCGGCAAGTCGCTCGGATCCCACGCGAACACGAAGAACTGATTCGGGTTCGCGATACCGGCCGGATGATTGGAATCGGTTATCGTCCCGATAAAATCGTTATCGTTCGCAATGAACAGCGTGTGCTTTTTCACGCCGCCGACCATGACATCGGGACCGAACGCGAGGCCTTCGAGCTTCGCCGGTATATCGTTGGCGCTGAGACCGTGTGCATTTAGCGTGGTGACGACATCGAGGAACAGGGCCTTCTGGACCGCGTAGGGTGCGAGCCCCGCCTGACTGCTTGCGTTGCTCACATCCTGGGCGCCCGTCAGGTCAATGTGAAACACCTTCTTGAACACTGCCGTCGAATTGTCGCCAAGACCCTTGCCGTCGCGTTCGTCCATCAGCAGTTCGTGATCGTTGACGGCGACCACGTCGCTGATGGTCGGGTACTTCGGCTTGGCTGCCGTGCCGATGTTCGTTAGCGGATACGCAAATTGCGTCATCTTGCCGCTGCGTATATCGATTTTCACGATGCGCGTATAAGCGCCGTCCGTGCCGCCATCCTGGATCAGCGGGCTTTGCATCGCGCCGAACAACGTCTTTCCGTCGGGCGAGATCGCCAGGCCTTCCATGCCCTTGTTCGCCACGCGGCCGGAGGTGTTGAGCGTGATTTCATCGCTACCGAGAGGGCTGAGCGTCGAGACCGCGAACGTATCCGGCAGCTTGTAAGTGTCGATGCGGCGTCCACTGCGGCGATCGAACCGGTAAACGTACGGACCGTATTCATCGGAGATGAATACGGTCTCGCCGTCATTGCTCACGCGCACACTTTCCGGGTCGAAGCGCGCGTTGCGATCATTCGTCGACAAGCGTGAAGGGTCAAAGTTGTCCGAGCGGCCCGAGAAGTAATGCGTGTGATTGCGGCGGTTAAGCGTTGGGGCGCCATCGGGGACGCCGGCAGCCGCGCCCGTTCCGTAGACCAGTGGTTCGGAGGCGTGGAGCAGGGTGGTATCGAGGAGTTTAGGTGTCAGCGTGTACGGCAGTGCTGCGCTCGCCGACGCCGGTTTCAGGCGCAGGCTCAAGGTCTGGAAGCGGTTGATGTACGACGCGGTATCGTCGATCGCGGCGTTGTACGACACGGCATTCGGGCCGCGGTCCGGAACAGCCACGAACGTTTGGCACCCCGCGTAAGCGATGCCCGAACCCAGGCCGCCGAGCAGATTGCCCGCTACACCGTTTTCCAGCGGCGCAGCCGTTTCCTTCGATAAATCGCCGGTCAGACCGCTCAGTTGGCCCATCGCAATGAGATCCACGCCCGCATACGCCGTAGTTGTAAATATGAGCGACGACGCAATC
Organism: Paraburkholderia sp. SEWSISQ10-3 4; assembly: GCF_030464785.1. Taxonomy (NCBI): domain Bacteria; kingdom Pseudomonadati; phylum Pseudomonadota; class Betaproteobacteria; order Burkholderiales; family Burkholderiaceae; genus Paraburkholderia; species Paraburkholderia sp. SEWSISQ10-3 4. The sequence goes on along the minus strand of NZ_JALPRI010000006.1, from coordinate 71,068 downwards.
GCCGTCAGAGCAAACAGTCTTGAACGTGACACGATGTCTTTCCTTGAGTGGGCATGGTTCTTGTCGAGCGCGTATGGCGCTGAGTCTTGTCCTCGCTTGTCTTGCTCGCCCGGATGTTTGCATCGGACAAGGACGGACTCGCGCGCAGATCGTCGGCCATTTGAAGGCTGGCGGTAATACTGCGTGAGGGTTGTGACCGATTGATGACGCTAATTAGTTGGATCGGCCGGACGCTCAGATTGGCCAGTCTTGTGCCGCTTGCGCTAGAAACCGGGCCCTATTGCTCGCTGTACCTTGCTGGCTCAGGAGAAACGTCGGAGCCAATTCCCGGAGCGCGCCGGCTGCCTTTCTGTGTTACCTGAAGGGTTTGAGTGCTCACTGGCCGACAATCGCGAAGAGCGGTCTACTGTCGCGGGAATGAGAATATTGGGTGCCTCGTACAGACAGATCCACTCGGATCTACCGCGTTCTAGCGGATCTGTTTCGTGTATCCAGTTGAAGCCACAGTGCTTGCAGCGATAGCGATGTAGAACAACCGGCGGTCGGCCGAAGGGGCGAAGAATTGCTGGGTTGCGATATGTCAGCAGCCCATCGTGGGAACCGTCTGAATCGCCAACCAACAATTTCTGGCACGCTTCGCAGGGCATGGTTTCCTGAAGCCGACCGGGGTGAGCATCGAAGGTAGCACGTTCGCGAAGAAAGGAAAGAACGTTTGGGCGAAAAAATACCCGCTTTGTGGCGGGCTCAATTCATATCAATGGAGACATGGAGGAGACGTAACGAGTACAAACCCTTGGGGCTCGATTGCAATCGCACAACTATGCGCTCTATCTGGCAACCAGTGTCGATGGCATAGCTGCCTGCAATCTGTTCAGCCGTCCGGCGGTGCTGGCGAAGTCGTTCCCCGCTGGCGATTGTAGGTCGAAACTATGACGAGCCTGACGGGACCTTCGAGTGCTTAGGCGGTGCCTAAGCGCGATTCGGCAATCCGCTTCAGATCATCGGGAGTTGAAGCAGATTCAGCCAACCGCCCGAGCAGCTCCGTGGCCCTGTTTTCGTCTTTAGGCCCACCATCGCCAAGCGTCAAACTCACCGCCAGGTTAAGTATTGACCTAGGGAGCCCTCGCGAGGCCAGAGCCTCAAGGAGGTGACGAGCCACTTCGGGTTCTCGCTTTCGGTTGCCGCTTAGCAACTCATCAGCAATCGATTCTACAAACCTCAGCGAGCTTTCGTTTTCCGTTCTGTGTATGCCAGTCATGAGCGCTTGTTCGAAGTGGCCAACGGGACGGTCCGCGGCGTGAGCCAATGTGCTCAGCGCCTCCTGAAAACTCAGATCTTCCTTTGAGCCGGCAAACGGCGCTTCTGTCGGGTTCGGGCCCTCTTCGTGCGCATGTGCGGACGATGGTTGCCACCATCGAACAAATTCGTCGGCGGATTCACCGTGAAGATCAACTGACGATGCGAGCAATTGCGACGCCTGATATACGCGTCTCTCGGTTAGTGTCACGCTGTCACACGCCTCGTCGAGCGCGGAAGCCGCTTTGCTGCCCAGGTCGCGGTGGAGGTCGGTCCAGTCTCTATAGCCGAAGACTTCGGAGGTTACCTGTCGCGCCTGGGATTCCTTTAGCGAAAGGCGGAATTTAAGCCGATTGGCGGCCCGCGTCGGGATAGACGCGTTCTGGAAGTAGATACGCATGGCTTCGGTCCGAGTATCCGTGCCGATGAGCCTCCCAGCCGGCACGGAATCGAAAAGAACTGTGAGGCGGCGCAGGGGGCGTGACGCCCCATCAGAAAAAATACCGTTGGTTTCTCAAGTAGTCAATCCCATGCAAAGAGGTCGGTATTCTGCGCGATAACACAACCTTTCACTTCCAAGCAGACCCGCTCCGCGACAAATTGATTGACTCTCTGGACAAGCAAGATAGTGGGGTCTGGATTCGCGGTCTGAACAAGCAACTGGAAGCCTTCCTGATACGGGCACTACCGATCAAAGAGACCATGGATAAACTGGCGAGGAACGGGCCGCCGAAGGTTCCTCTCAGCATGAAGCTGGGCACTCTGCTTCAGTGGGGCAAAAAATAGGCATCACACAGTGTCAGTGCGCCGCACCGTAGCACGTGAATGTCCGCTCGGGACAAATCCCACAGACCGCTCAGGGTCGACTTCAGTCCTCTGCGTTCTCCGAGAGCAGTCATTCAACCGGTTGCGATCAGACGGAGGTCCACCGTCCCTTAGGCCGATGAACCTCCATCAACCGCCAAGTTCGGACACTGACGAACCCCAGATACGCCTACGCGCTCACTATCACCGCAGAGCCAACCAACCGCCCGCGTCCTCTACGGCCTCCGAGTTCACGCCAACCCGCCAACCGCCGCCGCCGACGATGCCTTATCCAATCGGCCAAACGCAAACACTTAGCCTGCCTGGTTGATCGCTACGCGGCTGCCTTGATTTATAATCATCAAGCCGTTGGGAAACACCCGGCGGTCAGGTGTGGAAGCCTGAAGTCAGAAACCGCACACCCGCTCGCGCGGGTCGTGCGTCTACCCCTGCACGTCTGTTGTTTTCAATGGGCGGGCTGTGGTGGGGGAGCCGCGAGGCTCGCCGGCATGTTTCTGACCCGGTCTTCCAAACCCGCCACGTGCCCGCTCACCCACTTCCCCAAGCAAGCGAGTGTCGGGCGATCAAAGAAGTACCAGGGAGGTCGCACCATGAGCAACAAACCTACAAAACAATCTCAACCCGTGTCACGCCCGCCAGTCGACGCGCTCCAGTACGAAAAGCTCGCGCTTTCCACCTTCGCCCTCTGTAACCGGCAGTTGAGCCAACTCAACACATTGATCACACTTGCGTCCTCGATGTGTAGGAATCCTGCCATCACGAGCGACGAAAGACGACGCCAGCAGACCATGCTTGAATTGCTCGTCGACACAGCAGAGCAATATCATCGCGAGCTCGAATGTGACCGTGAGCTATACCAGGTGATCGCGCTCGATGCGAAGGGCATCCCTCAAAGCCGCATCACCGCGAGCCGTGCAGCGCGCCTTCTCGCAGAGGCGTCACAAATAGCGACGACGGAAACACCGGCAACCACGAAGCCTAGCGCGGCCAAACAAACGTCAGCCAAATCCGCGACAAACGAAGAAGACGACGCGGACGAACAGCCGGCTCCTGTGCACCACTAACCACCGAGAAAGGCGGACGGCTTCAGTTGGCCGACTGCCGTCCAATGCTCAGCCGCCCGAAAGCGGGCGGCTCTTCCAACCTTGCGTTCAACCGTTCTCACCGCCGAATTTCGCCGCATACACCTGACTCGCCCAATCCACGAAAGCGCGGACCCTCGGAGCGAGCTGCCGGTGCTGGGGATAGAGAATATTGATAGGTAAGCCCGGACTCTCCCAGTCCTGCAGGACCTCGACAAGACGACCATCGGCAAGCTCGTCCTCCACGTGGAAGCGGGGCAGCTGAATCAGACCCGCCCCGCGCAACGCGCAGATGACATAATTCTCAGCGTCGCCCACCGAGATCCATCTACGCAGCTTGAATTCAGTGATCTTCCGCTCGATGCGCAGTTCGATCGCATAGGAGGACTCGCTCGTCTGGGAAAAGAAGCCGACGGCTTCATGCGAGGCCAGATCAGCCGGTGTCGCGGGCATACCCCATCGCGCCAGATAGGCGGGGCTCGCGCAAATGATCTGCGGCACGACGGCCATAGGCCGCGCAATCAGCGATGAGTCGCGCGGACGCCCCCCACGGATCACGCAATCGACACCTTCGCGCACGAGATCCACGAGGCGATCGCCGCTACTCACCACCAGCTCGATACCCGGATAGCGTGCCCGAAACTCGTCGATGCGCGGCAACACGATGCGTGTGGCGTGCGTGCCATGCAGGTCCAGCCTCAATACGCCACGCGGGTTGCTAGTCTGATGCGAGAACGACGACTCCGCATCGTCGATCTCGCCCAGGATGCGCACGCAGCGCTCGTAAAAAGCCTGGCCGTCGAGTGTCGGCCGCACGTGCCGCGTCGTTCGTTCCAGCAGCCGTGTGCCGAGCCGCGCCTCAAGTGCCTTGATGGCATAGGTCGCCGTCGCGCGCGGGATGTCCACCATGCTCGCGCCTTTGGTGAAACTGCCCTGCTCGACGATCCGGACGAACAACTGCAGCGTGTCAAAACGATCCATATCCGCCGATCTCGATTAGTTATTCCCATTGAATAGTCATGGCAATTTACCACCATTTATCCAGGTGATCGGGGCGGCAATAATCGCTCTCAAGGCAGTCGGCCACCTGAGCGTCACTCTGCAAAGGAGCAGAAATGGAAACTGGTTCTTCACGCGTGACTGTCCAGGTGCCGAAAACCGACACCCCGTTTTCAAACCCCAATCAAGGAGTTTTTCATGCCATTTGCCAATTACAAGTTTCCGCAAGGCACGCTCGATGCCGCGAAAAAAGAAGAAATCATCCATCGCACCACGGCCATGTTCGTCGAGTATTTCGGCGAGGGCGTACGTCCTTACTCGATGGTTCTCGTGGATGAGGTCGCCGACGGTGGCTGGGGGCGCGCCGACGAGACCCTGACGATGGAGAAGATGGGTATCCCGCGGAACTGATGTCCATACGGGTGCGAGGATGACCGCCTCGCACCCGTTCAATCGCAAGTCAAACGGTCAAGTGTTGAAGCCTGCAATGCAGAACCGCCCGAAAGCGGGCGGTTCTGCCATCAGCGGATAGTGCAAAGAAACGAGTTAAGACCGAAGCAGTAATAGCCTTACTGTCCCACCAGCGGCGCAACGTCGCCGACATGCGCGGCGTCTGCGGCGTCGTGATGTGCCCCGGTCACGGTCGAACCCGTTTGCCCCTGCACACGCGCAAGGCTCAACCGGAACTGCTTGCACCCCAACCACAACAGCCCTGCAGCCAGCAGCGTGGCGACAAGATTAACAATCGACATCGAATCACCAACCGCTTTCGGCGACCCGAACACCTTGTCGGTCAACAACGCGACGAGCGTCGTGCCGATCCCAAGTGCGATGAGATTGGAAACCAGCAAAAACACCGCCGAAATCTGCGCACGCATCTGGTTCGGCGCGAGCGTCTGCATCGCGGCGGTCGAAGTGGGCATCGGGAACGAAGCGAAGAACATCGCAACGACCAGCAGCGCAAGCGACACGTTCAGACTATCGACCTGTGTGAAAGCAACGGCCGGCACCAGCATTCCAACCGCGCCGATGAACCCCGCTAGCATCGGGCCGTCCGTGCGGCCTTTCTTCATGAGCCAGTCGTTGAGCCACCCGCCGCAGAACACGCCGATGGTGTTCGCGACCAGCAGGATCGTGCCGAGCGTGTAACCGGCTTCGGCCGGCGTGAGCCCGAAGTGGCGGATATAGAACGCGGGCGTCCAGCTCATCAGGCAGAACAGCGTCATCGCATAGAACGAGAAGCCGAGGTAGTGGCAGGTGAACGTCTTACCATGCGTGCCGATGAAGCGTAGCGAGTCGCCCATCGACACGCGCTTTGCCTGGCCGGCGCCATCCCGCACGAGTCCTCGACGCGCCGGATCGCGCACGGTGAGGATAAACAGCAAAGCAACGAGAAAGCCCGGCAAGCCGACAATAAAGAACGTGAGTTGCCACGAACGCACGTCGCCGAGAAGTGGCACGCTGACCGTCGTCATCTGCTTGAGCAGATGGATCACGTACCCGCCGATCAGGAAGGCCATCCCGCCGCCGATGAATGAGCCCAGCGAATACACGCCCACCGCGCGTCCCAGTTTCTCCTTCGGAAAGTAGTCGCTCAACATCGAATACGTTCCGGGCGACAGCGCGGCTTCGCCCACGCCGACACTCATGCGGGAAAGGAACATGTGGATGAAGTTCTGGCTGACGCCGCAGGCCGCGGTGGCGAGGCTCCATAACGCAATGCCTGTCGCGATGATGCGAGGGCGGGCGAAGCGGTCGGCAAGATAGGCGAGCGGCATGCCCATCACCGCGTAGAAGAGCGAAAACGCGAAGCCTTGCAGCAGGCTGAACTGCGTGTCGGTCAGATGCAGATCCTTTTTGATCGGCTCGATCATCAACGCGAGAACCTGTCGGTCGACGAAGGAAAACACATACGCAAGCATGCAGATCAGGACCACGTACCACTCGTACGTATAGCGCCTGCGTGCAGGGTTATTGCTCGTTGATACGGCCATGCCGGTTCTCCTGTGCCTGATATTCGACGAAGTTGCGATGAGGTTTCAATGAGGTTGCGAAGCAGCGTATGTAAACAAATTTCCGAAACATATACGCAAGGTCTGCGCACACACGGCGAGATTCCCCTGGGTCACTAAAGTTTTCCCCAGGAGGCGGCCGGAAAGGCTTGTCCCATAAGGCTCAAGAGGCCGTGGTACGGTGCGCGGCCCACCTCATTCGCACTGTCTATAAGTGTTATATGTGCGCATTCATCGACGCTCGAAATTGGTGTTCCTAGACTCGCTTCGTTTTCCGCTCCATCAAACGAAAGGCTTTGGAGAAGACGGAAAACACGAGCGTCGCGACGGCAAATCCGCGCGGCAGTTAGAACCAGACTTTCGCCGGGACTAAGGGAATGACCAAACGGATGTGGTGCGTGTCGCTGCTGAGCCTCGCAGCGGCACCCGCGCTTGCGCAATCGAGCGTGACTTTGTACGGACGGATCGACACGTCGATCGAATACGCGAATTTCGGCCCCAACCACGTGGTGCGGATGGGCAGCGGCGATATCTTCGCGACGCAATTCGGCTTGAAGGGCAGTGAAGATCTTGGCGGCGGTTATCGCGCGATCTTCAAGCTCGAAAACGGCTTCAATTCGGCTAACGGTACGCTCGGCAACAACGGCGCGCTGTTCGGACGCGAAGCGTGGGTCGGGCTGTCGGGTCCGTTTGGCGCGATGCAGGCGGGCGTCAATTACACAGTCCTGCATACCTCGTTCGTGACCTACAGCTTGCCGGGCGACGGCGCCGGCCTCGCATGGGGCAATGCGGCGAATAACTTCGTCGGGCCGACCTTTCTGCGCGTGAACAACTCGATACGCTATTCCTCGCCTCGTATAGGCGGCGTGCTGGTGCGGGCTATCGCCGCGCGCGGAGCGAACGGTGCATCGAACGTTCCTTCGACGCTGGGCGATACGTATGGCGCCTCGGTTAACTACGTGAACGGCAGTCTGTCGATCGACGCCGACTACATGCAGCAGACCTTCAGTCCGGCGAGTGCGGCGGCACTGAACGCGAAAAGTCCGACGGCCGCCGGCAATTACGCGCTTGGGGCAATCTCGTACGATTTCGGCTTCATCAAACCGGCTTTCATCTATCTACGGCATCGCGGCGGGCCGGACGTCACGACGAGCGTGAACGCCGCCAGTTCGAATCCGCACAACGATCTGTTCGAACTCGACGCCACCGTGCCGGTGGGCCGTTCGCTGGTGTTGCTGAGCTACGGTCATTACCGGAAAGTGGCCGACAGCGCAGGCAATGCAGATTCGTTTGGCGTGCGCTGCGACTATCCGCTTTCGAAGCGCACCGTGCTCTATACGGGCGCAGCGATGATCCGCAACGGCGCGCACGCGAACTTCACGGTCAATGGCGCGGCGGGTGGCGGGGTATCGGTGGCGAAGGCTGGCGCGACTGCAAGCTCGGTGGTGGCCGGCATCATGACGGCCTTCTAGGCGGCCGATCAAGCTGACCCGCTGGTGAAGCGGCGGGTCGCTCCCGACGCGTTCAGGCGCTACGTACGCCTTCCGGATTGAGATCGAGCGGCGCGCTGAGCCAGCTGTCGAAAGGCTCACGGGCGCCGATCCGGAACAGCTCCATGAGCACACCGCGCAGCCACCGGTGGCCGGGATCGGTATCGAAACGGCGATGCCAGTAGGCGTTCACGGGCCACGTGAGCGCATCTTCGAGTTCGAACACGGCCGATTCACCGAGCGTGGAGAACGCACGCGCAACGGTGCGGGGCAGAATCAGCGCGTAATCGCAGCGGCTCAGGATAGCCGGCACCACCATAAAGTTCGGCACGGCGATCCGCACACGCGAGGTGAGCCCATAGCGCTCGAGCAGTTCGACCGATTGCGGGTGAGAAGTGACCGCGATGAAGTGCAGCCCTGCAGGCACGTTCGCATTCAACGTATAGCCTTCCCGCAGTTCGAACTGCTCCGCCACGCGCCGCGCCATCAGCAGCACATAACGCTCGTGCAGCAGTTCGCTATGGTGAAAGTGGCTCGACGCATGCGGGAAATGCCCGAGCGCGAAGTCAATGCGACCGGATTCGAGCGCCACGTTGAACTGGCTGTCGTCGATCTGATGGGTTTCGATCACCACACCGGGCGCTCGCGTATCGAGTTCGCGCATTAGCGTCGGCAGAAACGCGGCTTCGGCGAAGTCGCTCATATGCAGGCGGAACACGCGGCGAGACGTGGCGGCGCGGAACTGCGCGCCTTCATCGAGCATGTCCTGGAGAATCTCCAGCACGCGATCGATGGAAATCGCAAGGCGCTGCGCACGCGGCGTTGCTTCGACACCGCCGGGCGTACGCACGAACAGCGCGTCGCGAAACACGAGCCGCAGGCGGGCAAGCGCATGGCTCACGGAAGGCTGCGTGATCCCCAACCGCAACGCCGCACGGCCGACGTTTTTCTCGATGTACACCGCGTGAAATGCCTTCAGCAGGTTCAGATCGAGGTCCCGTACGCGCGGGGCCCCGGCGGTCTCTGCGAAGGCCAACGGGTCATGTTCGTGCGAAACGGAATCGGCAGAAGCGGTCGGATCAGCGGAATTGGCGGGATCGGTCTGCATGGGAGTCAGTTGCGCACCATGCGCTTCGCGGTGGCCGATGGCAGGCAGCCGAAGCGCCGCGCGTACGCCTTGGCGAAATGCCCAAAGCTGTGCACGCCGTGCTCGATGAAAATATCGGTCACCGAGCGTTCAGACTGCGTCTGTAGTGCGCGGTGCACGGCTTCGAGCCTCCGTTCGCGGATATAGCCCCCGGGCGACGTATTGAGGAACTGGCTGAAACCGTTCTGTAGCGTGCGCGTCGAAACACCGGCGGCGCGCGCCAGGGCGTCCATCCGCAGCGGCTCGTCGAGGTGGGCGTCGATATAGTCGCGCGCGCGGCGCACATGGACCGGCAGTGGCGACGAGGAGGCACGGGCCAGCGTCGCGCTGTACGAATGCGGCAGCTGGCTGAGCAGAACCGTCATCAGCCACTGCGTCAGATCGCGGCCGAAGATCCGTTCCTGCGCGGGCTCGTCGAACTGATCGCACAGATTGCACAGGTAGCGCAGGGTCGACAAAAAAACCGTGGTGCCCGTGTGTGCATTGTCGAAAGCGAGATCGAACACGAGCGGTTGTTTGACGCTGTCGTTCAACATCTCGGCAAGCTTGACCTCGAGCGCCTGGCGGTCGATCCGCAAGAGCAGGTTGCGGCATTCGCGATCCGTGACGATGCGGCTCATGCGTGCGGGCGATGACACGCTCAGGCTCCCGGCCCGCAGCGAAACGCGTTCGCCGCCCGATTCCAGCGCGCATTGGCCGCTGAGCGTGGTGCGAAACAGGTAGTGATTGCCGATGTCGCCGGCGTCGATGTGGGTTTCGCTGCCGTAGTGCAGTTCGAGGAGCATCGCCTGATGGAGCGCGACGCCGTATAGCTCGGCGTTGAGCGGGCCACGGTGTGCGACTTCCATCCGGTGCGGACAGAGCACCTGTGACACTTCCCGCTCGATATCCTCGCGGGCGTGCGATGCGATCAGACGGTTACGGTTTCTGCGTGAAATCGCGATTTCCATTCATGGGCCTCGAAGCGGGGGAGCGGGCAGCGCGCTCATCATGCGATGGCCATTTTTTTCGCGCAAGAACGGATCGACCCGGATAGCGCGATTGTTCATCAGGCGCGCGACCGCATTCTCATTGAGTTGCCGGATTTGAATGCGGCTTGCGCGCGGTGAAGCGTCTTTGTGCCGGCGACCCCGTAGTCTGATGATCATCGAACAAGGAGAAGTGTGATGAATGTCAGCGTACTGGGCGGGGGGCATGGCTGCTATGCGGCCGTGATCGACATGCTGGAAAAAGGCCATAACGTGACGTGGTGGCGCCGCGATACGGTCGCCGCGGCGCGGCTGCGCGAACTCGGCGCGCTCAAGGTCAAGGACTTTCGCGGCGAGCGGCGGGTGCCGATCGGCGCGCAGCCAGGCGCGATACGTCTCGTCGACGATCTGGCGGAAGCGGTGGAGGGCGCAGCGCTCATCGTGATTCCGTTGCCTTCAACGACGCACGAAGCGCTGGCGGCTCAACTGGCACCATTTCTCGCGGACCATCAGGTGGTGTTCCTGCCGCCCGGCACGTTCGGCAGCTATGTGTTCGCGAAGGCGATGCACGAGGCGGGCAACGCGCACGAGGTGGCCTTCGCGGAGACCGGCACGTTGCCGTACCTCGCACGCAAACATGGCGAAGACAATGTGGTGGTGAGCGCGTACGCTACGCGCCTGCCGAGCGGCGTCTTTCCCGCACAGTTTGCGGCGTGGGCGGTTCCGGTGCTGCAGCAGGCCTATCCATCGGTCGAACCGATCGAGGATGCGTTGAGCGGCGCCCTGATGAACGCGGGACCGGTGATCCACCCGCCACTGATCATGATGAACGCCGGCCCGCTCGAGCACTTCGATGCCTGGGACATCCATAACGAAGGCACGCAACCGTCGATCCGCCGCGTGACGAGTGTGCTCGACGCCGAACGTATGGCGGTACGCGAGGCCCTTGGCTACGGCGCGCCGCATTTTCCGCTCGCCGACCACTATGCGAGCGAGGGCGACGAGTGGATGTACGGCCGCGGCGCGCACGGCAAGCTGACCGATAGCGGCGACTGGCGCGAGGACATCGATCTGAAGACGCACCGCTATATGCTCGAAGATACGCGGCTCGGTTTGTCGTTTCTTGTTTCGGCGGGACGCTGGGCTGGCGTGCCGACGCCCGTCGCCGAAGGTCTGCTGAATCTGGCGAGCGCGGTGTCAGAGCGTGACCTGTACGGCGAAGGCCGCACGCTCGAGCGGCTGGGCCTTGCGTCGCTTTCGCGCGAGGCGATGACGGCCTTGCTCGAACGGGGTTTCGATCAATGAGCGCGGCCGTCGACATCCAGCACGTTCATATCCTCGGTGCGGGGCGGATGGGGCAAGGCATCGCGCTTGCCTTCGCTTATGCCGGCTTGCGCGTAACGCTGATCGACTTCAAGGAGCGCGACCCGGCGGCTCGCAGCGCCTTCGCGGCTGCCGCGCGTGGCGAGATCGTGCGGCAGTTGCAGACGCTGGTGGTGTTGGGCCGCATCAGCGAGGCGCAGGCTGCGGAGACGATGGCGCGCATCGTCATCGTGGATCGTGAGCACGCGCGGGAAGAGCTTGCCGAAGGCGAGATCGTCTTCGAGGCCGTGCCGGAAGTGATGGAAGCCAAGCAGACCGCGTTCGCCTGGCTATGCGAACACGCCGGGGCGGACGTGTTGTTTGCATCGACCACGTCGACGTTTCTCGTGACCGAGCTTCAGCAAGTGGTCGCGTATCCCGGGCGGCTTCTCAACGCGCACTGGCTCAACCCGGCTCACTTGATGCCGCTTGTTGAAGTCAGTCGTAGCGATGCCACGGCCGCAGCGACCGTTGAGCGCGTGGTCGCCTTGTTGCGCCGGGTTGGCAAAGTGCCGGTGGTGTGCGCGCCGTCGGCGGGATACATCGTGCCGCGCATCCAGGCGCTGGCGATGAACGAGGCCGCGCGCATGGTCGAGGAGGGCGTTGCCAGCGCGGAAGACATTGATACGGCTATCCGTACCGGTTTCGGTCTGCGGTTTTCCGTGCTGGGTCTGCTCGAATTTATCGACTGGGGCGGCTGCGACATTCTCTACTATGCGTCGCACTATCTGGCGCGGGCGATCGATCCGCGCTTCCTGCCCGCCACGATCGTCAGCGACAACATGCGGGAAGGCCACGATGGTCTGCGCGATGCGCGTGGCTTCTACGATTACGCGGATGTCGATGTGCCGGCGTATCTGCACAAACGGCTCGGTGAATTCAGCAGCTTGCTCGACAACACGGGACTCGCGCCTGTGTTTAATGCCGCGTTGAAAAGCTGAACGGCGTCTGCGAAGAAAGTTCGTTGAGGGCGAAACGGTGTGGACGCCCCTCATGAATCAGATGACGACTCTATCGTCTGGATTCGCAGCCGTTGCGTATCGCCCTGGCGTCGTCCCCATCACTCGCCGGAACATGTCGATAAACGCGCTGACGTTGTCGTAGCCGAGTTCGAGCGCAATCGTCGTGACAGGCAGGCCATCCGCGACGAGCTCGAGCGCTCGAAGCAGACGGGCCTGTTGACGCCATTGTGCGAACGTCAGGCCCGTCTCCGCCACGAAACGCCGACTCAGAGTACGTGGTGCGACGCCGGCCCACGCGGCCCATTCTTCCAGGCGGCGATTGTCTGAAAGGTCGCTCGCCAACGCGTCGGTGATCCTGACGAGCCTTGGATCGTCGGGGCTCGGCAGACCTAGTGATTCCTCTTTCGCCGCTGCAAGTTCATCGACGATGACGTCCGCAATACGCGTCTGCGCCTCGTCGAGTTCGATGCCCGGCCAGGTCGCCGCGCGCCGCACGGCTTCGCGCAGCAAGGGGGCCGTCCTGATCGCGCGAGGCTCACGAGGTAAGGGCGCGCACCTTTCTTCAGCGATAAACACGCTCCACCCTGAGAACGGGCCATACGACCGCACGGAGTGGACGCAATGCGGCGGAATCCAGATCGCGTGTATCGCAGGAACAACCCATTGCTGCTTGTCGAGTCCGACCGAGACGAGGCCGCTCAGCGCGCCCATGAGCTGTCCGCGCGCATGACTATGTGGCGCCGTCGCGCGCGCTTCGTTTTGCGTCAGCTCGGCCGCGGCGAGATAGGGACCTTCCTGCGAGGTCACGAGATCGGGGCGAATGAGGTAAGTGGACATGGCCGAAACACCGTATGGAATGGCCTTTATACCGGAGACGGGCCGCTTTTGCACGACTACACTGGTTTTGTTCTTTTAACGACCGGAGTGCAGTGCGATGCGAGCAGAACAGATTCTTCCCGATCACGTCGACCAGGTCGACTTCAACGGCACGACGGTCCGCAAGGGCACCGTCGCGGCTTTTCTCGCCAGTGCGCGTATCTGGAGCGATGAAGGCGCCAGTGAAGAGGCGCGTGCCCATGCCGAGGCCGACATTGTCGAAGGGCTGCCTGCACTGCGCGCAATAGGACTCTTCGATGTGCTCGAGATCCGTGATGTTTCGCTGCGCAATTGGCTCGACGCACATTGATCGGGACGCAGCCTCAATCTTCTCTTCGAGGAATTCTCATGAAAGCTGCAGTAGTTAAAGGTGCGGGGCAGCCACCCGCTTACGAAGACTTCGATCGTCCCAATGCGCTGGCTGGCCATCATCTGATCGACGTCGCCGCTTCGGCGTTGAGCCGGATTACCCGCAGCAAGGCAGCGGGCTCGCATTACTCGGCGTCGGGCGCGTTCCCGTTCGTCGCGGGCGTCGATGGTACGGGGCGTCTCGAAGACGGCCAACGTGTCTATTTCTTCGCCCCGCAAGCGCCGTTTGGCGCGCTGGCGGAACGCAGCCTCGTGCCCGAGGCAAACTGCATTCCGCTCCCCGATGCGATCGACGACGTCACAGCGGCCGCTATCGCGATTCCGGGCATGTCGTCCTGGGCCGCACTGACCGAGCGCGCCAGGTTTGTGCAAGGCGAGACGGTGCTGGTCAACGGCGCAACGGGTGCCTCCGGGCGACTTGCTGTGCAGATCGCGAAGCATCTCGGCGCCGGAAGAATCATCGCGACAGGCCGTAATCCGGCCAGCCTCGAATCGCTCAAACGTGCCGGTGCCGATTTCACGATCTCGCTAGAGCAGGACGAAAACAGCCTGAGCCGCGCCTTCGAATCACATTTTCGCCAAGGGGTGGACGTCGTATTGGATTACCTGTGGGGACCCAGCGCACGGTCATTGTTGATCGCTGCGGCAAAAGCATCGGCTGATGCTTATCCGGTTCGCTTTGTCCAGATCGGCGCGATTAGCGGTGCCGATATCCAGTTACCGGCGGCCGTGCTGCGCGCGACCGCGATCACCCTGCTGGGCAGCGGAATTGGCAGCGTGACTTTGCCTCGTCTCCTGCATGCGGTAAAAGAAGTGTTCAATGCAACGGTACCCGCCGGACTTCAGATTGCAACGGAGGCCGTGCCGCTTTCCGATCTGAACCTGCATTGGGGCAGCAGCGATAGCCAGGTCCGCACTGTCTTCACGCTCCGGTAGTTCCAGTTGTCGTTGCCGCGTCTCGATGCCCGAAGCAGACTACACTTGCCGTAAGCAAGGCAGACTACGGGCCACAGAGACCGGAGGAGACAAGATGGACCTGTTCATGTCGATGGAAGCGTTCGTGCGGGCCGCGGAAGCACAGAGCTTTGCCGGTGCCGCGCGCCAGCTGGGCGTCGCCAAATCGGTGGTGACCTCGCGCGTCAAGCAGCTCGAAGACCATTTCGGCGTGCCGCTCTTTCATCGTTCAACGCGCGCGGTACGCCTGTCGGAACTCGGCGAGACTTACTACCGTGAGTGCGCCGAGCTGGTCAACAAGGTCCACGATCTGTCCGGACGCTCGCGCGGCGATCCGCAGGCGCTCGCCGGCACGCTCAATATCCATGTTCTACCGGGCTTCGCGCTTGGGCATTTTTCGCAAACACTGATCGAATTCCGCGCCGCTTACCCACGCGTCGAGTTCGTCGTGACCGTCAATGACCGGGTGATCGATCCCGTACAGGAGGGCTTTGATCTGGCCTTGCAGATCTATCCGCCGGCGTCCAATTTGCTGGTGGAGCGGCGTCTCTTTCCCGTGCGTGGCGTGCTGTGCGCGGCGCCCGGTTATCTGAAGGAAGAGCCGGTGATCGAGACGCCGCTCGACCTGTTGCGGCACGATTTCGCCCGTTATTCGTACTACCCATGGGGCGACAAGTGGCCGCTGATGCGCGGCAACGAGTGCTTCGAAATCGCGCTGAATCCGGTACTTAAAACCAATAGCGTGCACCTGCTGCTCGAGTTCGCGCGGGCCGGTGCGGGCGTCGTCTATTTGCCGACGATGGTCGCCGCGGCCGATCTGCTCGAACGGCGCCTTGAACGCGTGCTGCCGGAGTACGCGGCGCCGCCGTTGTGGCTGTCGGCGGTCTATCCTGCCTCGCACCGCTCGACCACCAAGGTCAAGGCTTTCGTCGACTTCCTGCGCGCCCGCTATCTGCGCGAACCGCAGTGGGACAAGGCGCTCGGCATTTCACCGCCGGACGACGAGACCAAAAGCGTCGGCGAGGAGCTGGCCGAAGACTGAGAACCCCCGCAGAACCCGCGGGTTCTCCACCAGGTAGTTTCCCTGGCGCGATTTTGAAGCACCCATGGTTCGCGTTTCCCGACCCTCAGATCATTGCTGTTGCGCCTGCCGCCACTTAATCTTCGATCCAAGCAACGCATTCGCGGATTCGTAGATCAACTGGAGGCAGACATGCAAGAGACCTGGTTCGGTAGCCTGGACAATTTCCGCAAAGGCTCCATCGAAATCATCACGGGCAAACCGGAGCACTACGCGATGTCGAACGTATTCGACGTCGCAAGCCGCGCAGAGCCCTACGAGAAAGTCGTCGTCGGCAAGAATCTCAAGTACGTGATCGAGACACTGCGCGCGGAGGGTTCGTCGCCGTGGTTTGCTGCGTCGCACGATGAATTCGCGGTCGTGCTCGACGGCGAGATCGACATCTTTTTCATCAAGCCGTCGGACGGCCCGCTGGTCGACGCGCAGACCGAAGGCAGCGTGCGGCTCGAAGGCCAACCGTCGGGCCAGTCGATGGGTTATGTGCGGCTGCGTCGCGGTCATCAGGCCCTGCTGCCTGCGGGCGCCGCGTATCGCTTCGAAGCGAGGACGAAAGGCGTGCTGCTCGTGCAGACGATCCTCGGGCGCTATTCGGTCGAGAAGTGGGCCGACATCTGCATCCACTGATTCCCTCTACCGATCGATCCTCTACTGGAGCCCATCATGGACAAAGCCAGCACCCTGCAAAACGTCACCGCGAGCGAGGCAGACGCGGTGAGCGGTTATCGCACGTTCCGTCTCGGCGATTTCGAATTTAGCCGAGATGCTTATTTCGCCACCGTCAAATGGCCCGCGAAAGGCCAGATCCGCTCGCACCAGATGCATGCCGACGACTTCCTGCGCGCCATGATGCGCGACGTGGCGTGGGGTTTCTTCTACGGCTGGGTCAACTTCGACGAAGTGATCGGCACCCGCAATCACTACGGCAAGGTCGACATGTATGCCGGTGCGTACAACGCGAGTTTCAAGGAAGCCGGCGTCGATCATATGCAGCAGTTCGACACGCCGCTCATCATGGCCACGTTCAAGGCGATTCTGCGGGACTGGGTCAACGAAGGCTTCGATCCGTTCGCCGCGCCTGAAGAAACCGGCTCCGCGTTCGGCACGAAACATGGCGACAACATCTCCGCGATCGAGCGCACGCGGATCGCCACGAAGCGTATGCCCGGCCTCGAAGGCGATTCGCCATTGCGTGACGACTTGCCGGTCAATCGCCAGTTCGCCGATGTGGTTCAGGATGAACCCGAGATTCATGCAGAGCCAGGATTTGAGAGCGCGTTGCATGCGTTCAGCCTCTTCAAGTACCTGTCTCGCTCAGACGTGACGTGGAATCCGTCGGTCACGTCGGTCTGCCAGCAGAGCCTGTTCTGCCCGACCACCGAGGAATTCGTGCTGCCGGTGTTTCATGGCAACGACCGCGTCGAGTGGTTTCTGCAACTGTCCGACCAGATCATCTGGGACGTCGCCGATAAAGACAGCGGCGAGCCGCGTGCACGCATCACGATGAACGCGGGCGATATCGCCGCGATGCCGGCCGACATCCGCCACAAGGGCTATTCGCAGAAACGTTCGATGCTGCTGGTGTGGGAGAACGCCACGCCCGATCTGCCGAAGCGCTACGAAAGCGGTGAATTGCCGCCGTATCCGATCCAGATCTAACTCTCAGACATCCCCTCCGATCGTCGATCGAACGGCGCCAGACCGCTGGCGCCGCGGGGATTGTCACGTCCAAAGTTTTACTTGCGCGGGATTGACATGCAAACGCAACTCTTCATCGGCGGCCGCTTCGTGCCGGCTGCAAACGGCGAAACGCTCGCCTCCCTTAATCCGCACGACAACTCGGTGATTGCCGAAGTCGCGATGGCCGGACCCGCCGATGTCGACCGCGCCGTGGCGGCTGCGAAGGCGGCGTTTCCGAAGTGGAGCAATCTCGCCGCGATGGAGCGGGGGCGTTTGCTGCTCAAACTCGCCGACGCAATCGAAGCAAACGCCGATGCACTGGCGCGCCTCGAATCGCTCGATACTGGGCACCCGATTCGCGACACACGCAATCTCGATGTACCGCGCACGGCAGCGACGTTCCGCTATTTCGGCGGCATGGCCGACAAGTTCGAAGGCTCGGTAATTCCGGTCGAGCAGGGTTTTCTGAACTACATGACGCGCGAGCCGGTCGGCATTGTCGGGCAAGTGGTGCCGTGGAATTTTCCGCTGATGTTCACGAGTTGGAAGATGGCGCCGGCGCTTGCGGCAGGCAATTGCGTGATCATGAAGCCCGCTGAACTCACGCCGCTCTCGAGTCTCGCCATCGCCGAACTGATGGCGGAGGTTGGATTTCCAGAGGGTGTCGTCAATATCTTGCCGGGCCTCGGTCATGTGGCAGGTCAGTACATCGCCGAGCATCCGGAGATCAGCAAGGTCGCCTTCACCGGTTCGACTGCGATCGGCCGCAAGATCGTGCAGGCGTCGAGCGGCAATCTGAAGAAGGTCCAGCTCGAACTCGGCGGCAAAGGCGCGAACATCGTATTCGGCGACGCGAATATCGGTGCCGTTGTGCAAGGTTCCGCGTTCGCGATTTTCCATAATCAGGGGCAGGCGTGTATCGCCGGCTCGCGGATGATCGTGCACGAATCGATCGCCGACGAAGTGCTGGAAAAGTTCGTCGCGTTGAGCCGTACGATCCGGATCGGCAATCCGCTCGATCCCCTGACCGAAATGGGTCCGCTCACCTCGCGTCAGCATCGCGACCGCGTGCTGTCGTTCGTCGACGTCGCACGTGAACAGGGTGGCCGCGTGCTGGCGGGCGGCAAGGCGCCGGACGATGCCACGTTGGCGAATGGTTGTTATGTCGAGCCGACCATTGTCGAAGCGAAGCCGGAGCATCGCGTGTCGCAGGAAGAAGTGTTCGGTCCGTTCATGACGGTCACCACATTCCGCACAGACGAAGAAGCACTCGCGATCGCGAACGGCACCGAATACGGTCTCGGCGCGGGTCTCTGGACACGCGACCTGCAACGCGCGCATCTCGTGGCGCGCGAGATTCGCGCCGGCATGGTGTGGATCAACTGCTACAAGCGCGTGAGCCCCGCGTCTCCGTTCGGCGGTGTCGGCGCGAGCGGCTATGGACGCGAGATGGGTTTTGAAGCGATGCGCGAATACACGCAGCCCAAGTCGGTCTGGGTCAACGTGGATGCGCAGATTCCGCCTTACTACCCGCGCTGAACCGCCATGGAATCGTTCGTCTATAACGGCCTGCCGTCACGCGTGATTTTCGGTGTGGGCAGTCTCGACCAGCTCGATCGAGAGATCGGCTTGCTCGGCGCCATGCGCGCGATCGTGCTGTCCACGCCACAGCAGCGTGCCCAGGCCGAAGCGTTGGCGGCAGGTCTTGGCTCGCGGGCGACAGGCGTCTACGCCGAAGCGGTGATGCACGTGCCAATCGAAACCGCCCGCGCGGCCCGCGATTTTGCCGCGCAGGTCGGCGCCGATTGCGCGATCGCGATAGGCGGCGGTTCGACGACCGGACTCGGCAAGGCGATCGCGCTCGAAACCTCGCTGCCGATCATCGCGATTCCGACCACTTATGCAGGCTCCGAAATGACGCCGATCTACGGCCTCACCGAGGACGGCATCAAGAAAACCGGCCGCGATCTGCGGGTATTGCCGAGAACGGTGATCTACGACCCGTCGTTGACCACGTCGCTGCCGCCCGCGTTATCGCTGACGAGCGGCATCAATGCAATCGCCCACGCGGCCGAGGGGCTCTACGCGCAGGACACGAACCCGATCATTGCGCTGATGGCGGAAGAGGGTATCCGCGCGCTTGGTCAAGGTCTGCCTCGGGTGATGCTGAAACCGGACGATCTCGCCGCACGCGGCGACTGCCTCTATGGTGCATGGCTGTGCGGCGCCGTGCTCGGCAGCGTTGGCATGGCGCTGCATCACAAGCTGTGCCATACGCTCGGCGGCACGTTCAATCTGCCGCACGCGGAAACGCACACGATCGTGTTGCCGCACGTGCTCGCCTATAACCGTGAGGCCGCACCGGGGGCGATGAAGCGTATCGCACACGCGCTGCATGCCGACGACGCCGCGCAAGGTGTATTCGACCTCGCACGCGACAACGGTGCGCCTACCGCGTTGAAAGACATTGGTGTAAGCGCAAGCGATCTCGACCTCGCGCTCGATCTCGCGTTGAAGAACCCGTACTGGAATCCGCGGCCGGTTGAACGAACGCCGCTACGCGCGCTGCTGGAAGCTGCGTTCGAAGGCAGACGGCCTGATTAGCACGAACGCCCCCACTCATACAAAAAAATTCAGGAGACAACCATGGACGCATATTCCTTCGATGCGAAGCGCCGCCGCTTCGTCACACTCGCCGCGGGTGGCGCGCTCGCCGCGTCAACCTCGGCGTTCTCGCCGCTCGTCTTCGCCGCCGGCCCGCGCACGCTGAAAATCGGCTACGTGTCGCCGCAAACCGGCCCGCTCGCGCCGTTCGGTGAAGCCGACCGCTTCACGATCCAGCAGATGCAGACGACGCTGAAAAACGGCATCGTGATCGGCGGCAAAACCTATCCGGTGTCGATCGTCGTCAAGGACAGCCAGTCGAATCCGAATCGCGCCGGCGAAGTCGCCAACGATCTGATCCTGAAGGACAAGGTCGACATCATGCTCGTCTCCGGTACACCCGAGACCGCGAATCCGGTGAGCGATGCGTGCGAGCTGAACGAGATGCCCTGCGTGTCGACGGTCGTGCCGTGGCAGCCCTGGTTCTTCGGCAGAAAGGGCGATCCGAAGAAAGGCTTCCGCTTTACCTATCACTTCTTCTGGGGGCTCGAGGATGTGATCACCGTCTACACCGGCATGTGGCAAGCGGTGCAGACCAATCACAGTGTTGGCGGTCTGTTTCCGAACGATGGCGACGGCAACGCCTGGGGCGATGCGAAGCTTGGCTTTCCGCCAGTGCTCGCGCAGAAAGGCTTCACGCTGAAGGATCCTGGTCGCTTCCAGAGCATGACGCAGGACTTCTCCGCGCAGATTTCGTCGTTCAAGCAGGCGAATGCGCAGATCGTGACCGGTGTCGTGATTCCGCCCGATGCGAAGAACTTCCTCGTGCAGGCGCGTCAGCAAGGACTGAAGCCCAAAGTCATTTCGATCGGCAAGGCACTGCTGTTTCCCACTTCGATCGAAGCGCTCGGCGATCTCGGCGATGGCCTCTCCACCGAGGTGTGGTGGTCGCCTTCGCATCCGTTCAAGTCGTCGTTGACGGGACAAAGCGCGCGGCAAGTCTCGGACGACTACGAGCGCATCACGTCGAAACAATGGACGCAGCCGATCGGTTTCGCGCATGCGTTGTTCGAAATCGCCGTCGATTCGCTAAAGCGCGCGAAAGACATCGACTCGAATGAAGCGATCCGCGACGCAGTGGCAGCGACGAAGCTCGATACGCTGGTCGGTCATGTCGCATGGGGCAGCGGACCGGTGAAGAACGTCGCGAAGACGCCGTTGGTAGGCGGCCAATGGGTGAAGGGACAAAAGCATCGCTTCGATCTCGCCATCGTCAACAACCAGCTCGCGCCGAACGTGCCGCTATCCGGCCCGCTCAAGCTGATCGCGTGAATGTATAGCGGAGAGCGGTGATGAACCCAGTTCTAAGATTGACCGGCGTGTCGAAGCGTTATGGCGCGCTACAGGTGACCGACGACATCAGCTTCGCGGTCGAACGCGGCGAGACATACGGCATTCTCGGCCCGAACGGCGCCGGCAAGACCACGCTGTTCAACCTCGTTAGCGGTGACGTGCGGCCCGATCAGGGCAGCGTCGAATTCGACGGCGCGGACGTGAACCACTTATCGCCACATCGCCGATGCGCGGCGGGGATCGGCCGCTCGTATCAGGTGCCGCGGCCGTTCGGCGGCATGACGGTATTCGAAAACCTGCTGGTCGGCGCGACCTTCGGTGGCGAACTGGCCGAGCACGCGGCCTACGACGTCTGCATGGATGTGCTCGAACGCACGGGGCTCAAAGCGCGCGCCAACCAGTTGGCCGGCACGCTGGGGCTGTTGGATCGCAAGCGCCTCGAACTGGCCCGCGCATTGGCCACGCAGCCGCAGTTGTTGCTGCTGGATGAAATTGCAGGCGGCCTGACCGAACCCGAAACGCACGAACTCGTCGACGAGATTCGCCGCGTGAAAGAAGCGGGCGTGACGATCGTGTGGATCGAACACGTCGTACATGCATTGCTCGCGGTGGCCGACAGGCTGCTCGTCATCAACTTCGGCAAACGGCTTGCTGAAGGCCTGCCCGGCGCCGTGATGGACGACCCCGAAGTGCGGCGCGTGTACCTCGGACTGGAGGCGTGACCATGTCGGCATTACTGGAGACTCGCGCGCTGAGCGCGTTTTACGGCGACTTCCAGGCGCTGTTCGGCATCGACGTGACAGTCGCACCCGGCGAGGTGATCGCGCTGATCGGCTCCAACGGCGCGGGCAAGTCGACCTTTCTGAAATCGGTGGCGGGGCTGCTGCGCCCCCGTTCCGCCGGGCAGATCCTGTATCGCGGCGAGCCGATTGGCGGCGCTGCTGCGGCGAGCATTGTCGGCAAGGGCATTGCGCTGGTGCCGGAAGGGCGGCGTCTGTTTGCGAGCCTGAGCGTCGAAGAAAACCTGCTGCTCGGCGCATTTTCCAAACGGCCCGGCCGCTGGAACCTGCAAAGCGTCTACTCGCTGTTTCCGGCCTTGCGCGAGCGCCGTCACCATGCGGCCACGGCCTTGTCGGGCGGTCAGCAGCAGATGGTCGCGATCGGCCGCGCGCTGATGAGCAATCCCGATCTGTTGATGTGCGACGAACTTTCGCTCGGCCTCGCGCCGGTGATCGTGCGCGAGATCTATGCGGCGTTGCCCGCGATTGTCGCAGACGGCATGAGTGCAATCGTCGTCGAGCAGGACGTGCAACTGGCGCGCCGCGTGTCGTCGCGTTTCTATTGCTTCCAGGAAGGACGCGTGTCGCTGGCGGGCGTGTCGGCCGAGGTGTCGGACGAGGCCATCACACAGGCATATTTTGGAGCGGTCGCATGAACACGTTCATCAATATCGTCGTACAGGGCGTGCTGCTCGGCGCGCTGTATGGGCTCTTCGCGATGGGGCAATCGCTCGTATTCGGCGTGATGCGGCTCACCAACACCGCGCACGGTGATTTCATCGTGCTGCTGGTGTTCGTGCTGTTCGCCCTGACGAACTACGCGCATCTGCCACTCGCCGTGTCGCTGGTGCTGCTGCTCGTGATTGCGTTTGGTGCGGGTTACGCGGTGCAGTACACGATCCTCAATCGGGTGAGCAGCCGCGATCCGCTGCCTTCGCTGATCGTCACGTTCGGCTTGTCGATCGTGATCCAGAACGTATTGCAACAGGTGTTCTCCGCCGATCCGCGTTCGATCGCAACCGGCAGCTTCGAATCGAAGAGCCTCACGCTCGCGGGCGGTATCACGCTGGGCTATTTGCCGCTCGTCACTTTGGTCGTCACCACCGCTTTGGCTTTCGCCATGCAGTGGTTGTTCGGCCGCACGTCACTTGGCCGCGCGTTTCGCGCCACCTCGGATGACCGCGAGATCGTGCAACTAATGGGCGTCTCCTATCGCCGCACTTATGCACTCGCGATGGGCATCGCGTTCGTGCTGATCGCAGTCGCTGCCGCGCTGTATTCGATGCGCACCGCGGTGTCGCCGACCGATGGCCCGGCATTGCTGCTGTACGCGTTCGAAGCCGTGATCATCGGCGGGATGGGCTCGTTCTGGGGCACCTTCGTCGGCGGCATGGCGCTTGGAATTGCGCAGCAGGTGGGTTTTTACTTCGATCCCGGCTGGGGTATCTGGCTCGGC
The DNA here is from genome assembly GCF_030464785.1 of Paraburkholderia sp. SEWSISQ10-3 4. Lineage (NCBI taxonomy): Bacteria > Pseudomonadati > Pseudomonadota > Betaproteobacteria > Burkholderiales > Burkholderiaceae > Paraburkholderia > Paraburkholderia sp. SEWSISQ10-3 4. The sequence continues at coordinate 47,776 of NZ_JALPRI010000006.1, read as the reverse complement.
CACGTGGTGTTTCTCGGCGTGCTGGTGGCCCGGCCGCAGGGCTTGCTGCCCAAAACCGCATAGAGGCTCGATATGACGATGATGCATATGAACCGGCCCGCAGGGGGCTTCGAAGTGCGGCGCGCGACGCGTGCGAGCCGCGTGGCGATGATCGTGCTGCTGATCGTCGCGCTGGCGGTGGCGAGCGCGCCATGGTGGGCCGGGCGCGATGCGATGCGCGACTTCGTGCAGCTCGCGTCGTATCTGGTGTTCGCGTTGATGTGGAATCTGCTGGCGGGCTATGGCGGGATGGTGTCGATCGGGCAGCAGGCGTTCTTCGGCATCGGCGGCTATGGGATGCTGATTCTCGCCAACTACTGCGGGATCTCGCCGTTCGTCGCTGTGCCGATCGCGGCGGCAATCGCAACGGTCATCGCAATTCCTGTATCGATGGTGGCGTTCCGGCTCGAAGGCGGTTACTTCGCGATCGGCACGTGGGTGATCGCCGAAGTGTTCCGGCTGACGGTGGCGAACGTCTCGGTGCTGGGCGGTGGTTCGGGCACCAGCCTCACCGCGTTGCAGGACGTGCCGCGTGCGCTGCGTGAATCGCTGACGCTTTGGCTCGCGCTCGTTATCGTCGCGGCCGCGATCGGTCTGCTGTATCTGTTTCTGCGTTCCAAAGCCGGTCTCGCATTGACCGCGATGCGCGACAACGCCGTGGCGGCCAGCAGTCAGGGTGTCGACGTGAAGCGTGCACGCTTGCTCGTCTATCTGGTATCCGCGTGCGGTACAGCGTTGGCCGGTGGCCTGTATTTCGTCGGCAACCTGCGTATCTCGCCGGACGCGGCGTTCTCGGTGAACTGGACCGCGTTCGGCATTTTCATCGTGATGATCGGCGGCCTGGGCACGCTCGAAGGGCCGATTGTCGGCGCGCTGATTTTCTTTGTGCTCAACCAGTTCCTCTCCGACTTCGGCACCTGGTATCTGATCGGGCTCGGTGCGCTGGCGATCGTTGTGACGATGTTCTTCCCGCAAGGGCTGTGGGGCTTCGTATCGCGCCGCTACGGACTGCAATTGTTCCCCGTGGGACGCCGCGTTGTATTCGTCGATGCCGGCGCTTCTCAACAAGATTCACAGCAAGCTTCGCCGCGCGATGCATCGCCCGATTCCGTCGAAGCGCCGTCGGCTCCCCATCGCGCATGAGGTCGACAATGAACGACGAAACCATTCACCCCTTGACGCAGAACGTGCTCAGGACGTTTGCCGACTGCACCGATCCTCGACTCAAGCAGATCATGACCGCGCTGGTCAAGCATCTGCATGCATTTGCCAGCGAGGTTGAACTGACTGGCGAGGAGTGGCGCCGCGGCATTGAATTCCTGACGGCGACCGGCAACAAGTGCAGCGGCATTCGCCAGGAGTTCATCCTGCTGTCGGACACGCTCGGCCTGTCGATCATGGTCGACGCGATCAATCACGAGCGCGCAGGCGACACGACCGAGAGCAGCCTGCTCGGTCCGTTCTACCGCGAGGGCGCGAAGGATGAGGCCTTCGGCGCCAACATCGCGCGCACCGAAGGCGAGCCGACGCTGATCCACGGCCGTCTCGTCGACGAACGTGGCGCACCAGTGCCCGGCGCATTGATCGAGGTGTGGGAAACGGCCAATAACGGCATGTACGAAGGCCAGGATCCTGATCAGCCCGAGAGCAACCTGCGCGGCAAATTCCGTTCTGGACCGAACGGCGAATACGCATTCAGAACTATCAAACCAACCAGCTATCCGATTCCGACCGATGGCCCGGTCGGACAGATGTTGCTCGCGACCGGACGTCATCCGATGCGGCCCGCGCATATCCACTTCCTGATCGAGGCACCCGGCTACGAGACGCTCACCACCGCGTTGTATTCCGCTGGTGATCCGTATGTCGACTCCGACGCGGTATTCGGCGCGAAGCCTTCGCTCGTAATCGACTACGTGCCGAACCACAGCGCTTCGGCCGCGAAGGAATGGGACTTGCCGAGCCCGTTCTTCGAAGTCCAGCGCGACTTCGTGATGAGTCGACGACTCGCGTGAGGAGGGCAGGTCATGAATGCCGCAAGTCCCGAACCCCATGCGGGCTTTCTGTGCGCGCTCGACGATATCCCGGACGGCGGCGCGCTGGAAGTTGCCGCTGAGCAAGCCGGTGCCCCTGGCATCGTCGTGGTGCGCCGGGGTGATGACGCCTGGGCCTATCGCAACGTCTGCCCGCACTTTTCGATTCCGCTGAACTACGAGCCGAACACGTTCTGGGCTTACGACGCCGAATTGCTGATGTGCGCGCATCACAGCGCGATGTTCCGTTTCGAAGACGGTCAGTGCATCGACGGTCCGTGTCAGGGGGCGGCGCTCACGCGCGTTGCCATTCGTATCGAGCAGCGAAATATATTCAACAACGATGGAAGGGGACAAGCATGAACAAGACGAAGACGAAGCGCTTTTCGCTAGCAGGCTGCACGGTCGCGTTGATGGCGCCGGGTTTCGCAGGCGCGCAAAGCAGCGTGACACTGCAAGGCGTGATCGATGCGGGCGTCACCTATGTGAACAACCAGCATGGCGGCGCCGCGACGCTGTTCGACAGCGGCGTGCTGTCGCCGGATTTGCTGACCTTTAAAGGCAGTGAGGATCTGGGCGGCGGCAATAAGGCGATCTTCGAACTCACGTCGCAGTTCGATCTGGGCAGCGGCGCGACGATCCCCGGCGCAGGACAGCTTTTCAATCGCACAGCCCTGGTGGGACTCACCAACGACCGCTTCGGCTCGCTGACCTTCGGCAATCAGTATGACTTCATGTTCGAGACGCTGACGCTCGGACTGTATGACGGCGCGTTCCTGTTCGGCGGTATCTACGATTTTCGTCAGGGGCCGTTTACTGCGTTGGGCGTGCCGAACAATCCGACCGGTTCGTTCGACTTTGACCGGATGGCGGGCGCAACGCGTGTGGGGAACTCGGTCAAGTATCGCAGCCCGGATATATCGGGCTTCACTTTCGGCGCGCTCTTTGGCTTTGGTGGCGTTCCGGGTTCGTTCTCGGAAGACTCCACCATGAGCTTCGGTGCGAACTATGCGAACGGTCCGTTCGGCATCGGCGCGGCGTATGTCGAAGTGAAATATCCGCAACTGGGCGACGGTCACGACGGTATCCGCAATTTCGGGGTCGGCGCGCACTATAACTTCGGCAGCGTTCTGGCCATGCTGCTGTACACAAACACGAAGAATACGGCGAGTGGTGCGAAGATCGACGTGTACAAGGGCAGTGCGGCGTGGACGATCTCCGGGGCATGGACCCTCGGCCTCGACTATGCGTATATGAAAGGCAACGACGTGCTGCTGGACAACAAGGCGCAGCAGATCACCACGGCGCTGCAATACAGTTTCTCGAAGCGCACCACTGGCTATATTGAAGCGATGTATCAGCGAGCGGGCGGCGATGCGGCGGTGACGCGGGCGTGGATCAACGGTTTGTTGCAACCGGACGGTGCGGCGAGCAACCGGTCGCAGACGCTTGCACGCATTGGCTTGCGCACGAGCTTCTGAGGATGCGGCGGTTGTTTTTCAAGCAGACGTGTCATGTGGCTTCTGCGAAGCATTCATTGCCAATGCTGCTCTCAGAACAACTGTCTCTGCCCCGACACCAAGGTCGTAAAATCATCGCGCAATAACGGCAGAATCGCGTCGGCGACCGGTTGCAACTGCCGGGTCAGATAGTGTTCGTAGTCGATCGCCGAGCGCAAGGTTTCGAGCGGTTCTGGTCCGGCGGTTGTCATCACATAGCTGATCCAGCCGCCGTCCTGGTATTGCAGCGGACGCCCCTGTTGCCGGTTGAACTCGTCGGCCACACGAGCCGCGCGCACATGGGGCGGAACGTTGCGCTCGTAGTCGCCGAGCGAGCGGCGTAGCCGCTTGCGGTACACGAGTTGATCGTCCAGTTTTCCTGCCAGCGTATCGCGCACGTAGTCGCGCACATAGTCCTGATACGGCTGTTGCCTGAAGATTCGCCCGTAGAGTTCCTGCTGGAACTGCTGGGCGAGCGGCGTCCAATCAGTCCGCACCGTTTCGAGCCCTTTGTAGACGATCTCCTCGCCACCGTCCGGCAAGATAGTCAGCCCGGCATAGCGCTTCTTGCTGCCTTCCTCGGCGCCGCGAATCGTCGGCATGAAGAAGCGCTTGTAGTGCCGCTCGAATTGCAACTCGAGCGCGCTCTCGAGGCCGAAACGTTTCTGCAGATTCTGCCGCCACTGCGCGTTGATATGTTCGACAAGCGCCCGGCCGATGCGACTCGCTTCTTCCTCGCTATGCGCGTGCTTCAACCACACGAAGGTCGAATCCGTGTCGCCGTAAATAACCTCGTAGCCTTGCGCCTGAATGAGCTCACGCGTGGTGTGCATGATTTCATGGCCGCGCATGGTGATCGATGACGCAAGGCGCGGGTCGAAGAACCGGCAGCCTGTGGAGCCGAGCACGCCGTAGAAGGCGTTCATGATGATCTTCAACGCCTGCGAAAGCGGCTTGTTGTTCTCGCGCTTGGCGGTTTCGCGCCCCTGCCACACCTGGCCGACAATCGACGGCAAACAATGGCGGGTGCGCGAGAAGCGTGCGCCGAGAAAACCCGGCACCGATTGATCGTCGCCAGGATTGAGCATGCCTTCCACGAGACCCAGCGGGTCGATCAGAAAGGTGCGAATGATCGACGGGTACAGGCTTTTGTAGTCGAGCACCAGGACCGAGTCGTAGAGGCCGGGCCGCGAATCCATCACGAAGCCACCGGGGCTCGCGGCACCGGCTACGTCACCGAGATTCGGTGCAACGTAGCCTTGCCGATGCATCCGCGGCATGTACAGATGCGTGAACGCCGCGACAGATCCGCCGCTTCGATCCGCGGGCAGGCCGGTGACCGTCGCGCGCTCCAGCAAAAACGGTAGCAACTCGGTCTTCGCAAAGATGCGCGTGACCAGTTCGCAGTCTTTCAGGTTGTACTGCGCGAGTGCAGGTTTGTCCTCATCGAAGCGACGCTGGATTTCATCCATGCGCTGATACGGATTGTCGATCGACTTGCCTTCGCCCAACACCGTGCGCGAAACGTATTCGAGGCTGAACGAAGGGAAAGTCCACGTGGCGGAGCGCAGCGCTTCGATACCGTCGATGATCAATCTTCCCGCAGCGCCCGCGAAGAAATGGTTCTGCTTATGGCCATGCTCGCGCCATTCCATGACCGCGCCGCCGCGGCCGAGCCGTAATGGCACGCGATATTGTTCGGCATGCTGCTGCAGCACACGCAAATCGAACTGCACGAGGTTCCAGCCGATGATCGCGTCGGGGTCGTGCCGTTCCAGCCACGCGTTCAGTTTTTCGAGCAACTGCGCGCGGGTTTCGCAGTATTCGAGGTCGAAGTGGACGCCGCTCGCATCGCCGTTCGGCGGCCCCAGCATATAGACCTGGCGCTGCCCGCAACCTTCGAGCGCGATCGAATAGAGTTCGGCGTGCGCGCTGGTTTCGATATCGAGCGACACCAGCTTCAATGACGGCCGGTAGTTCGTGGCCGGCTTCAATTCGCCGTTCAGAAGCGGGCCGCCATGCTGTGCGTCGCCGGCGAACCACACCGGCGCGGTAATGAAGCGCTCCATCATGTAGCGCTCGGGCGGGAAGATGTCGGCCTCGTAGACATCGACGCCGCCTTGTTTCAGGCGTTTTTCGAAACCCGTTAATTGCCGGTATTGCGGGCAATAAAGCCCCATCACCGGCCGATGCTGGAAGTCGCACAGTTCGAGCGGGCGCAGATCGAGCGGCGCTTCGCGGCGCAGGATGGTTTCCGCTCGCTCGCGGTGGTCGGCCGGAATGAAGGCTACCGAAGGCTGAGGACGCAGGCGCACGTGACGGGGCCCGCCGTCTGTTGCCAGCCAGAAATCTACCTCCGTGCCGGCGGGGGTATCCCGCCAGTGTCGGGTCAAAATGAAACCCTGTTCAAGCTCAGTCAAACTTCCACCTCTAAACGGGCGTCATCGCCTGGCTCGATTTTACCGTTATGCGCTTTGGGCCGCGCCTCCGCCTTTTCGTGGCAGCGACGGGGGCGTTTCGTTCGCGCGACACGTCTGGATGCAGACCCGCCGCGTAGTCTGTATCATCGTTTGGCAGCGATTCCTTCGGCGCAAACCATGCGCCGGTCAAGTCTACTAAGAACGGAGTGAGCGATATGACGTTGAGCAAACTTGTTGTCGTGGTCGCGGTAGCTGCAACCAGCTTTGGTGCACAGGCGCAAGTCGCCGGCACGCAACCTTTGAGCGTCACGGTCGAACAGTCCAATGCGCTGCTGAGCGGCTGGAGCGTGAAGAAGAGCATTCTCGGTAAGGCCGTCTACAACGACCAGAACGAGAAGATTGGTTCGATCCGCGATCTGGTGGTCGCTCCCGACGGCTCGCTGTCTGCTGCCATCGTCTCCGCAGGTGGATTTCTCGGCGTGGCGTCGCATGACGTAGCGGTGCCGATCGCTGCGCTGGATATTCGCGGCGGGAATTTCTATCTGGCCGGCGCGACCAAAGATGCCTTGAAGGCGACGCCGGAGTTTCAGTACAACAAGGTTCAGGCGCCGCCGAAGCCTAAAAAGCTGACTGGCCAGTAATGCGTTAAGCCGGCGGATTCAGCGGCGGGGCTGCACCAGGCGGCTTCTGAATCACCCGGCAAAAGAAAACGGCGCTTGCGGCGCAGAACGGTAGCTGAATCCAAACCGTTTCACGCTTGCGGCGCCGTTTTTGCATTCAATTCGGCCCCCGTCGGGCCGCTGCTCACGCTTCCAACGCGAGCGTGGCGAACGTGCCCAGCCAGTGTTCGCCCATATAGTCGCCCGCCACATGCGGCAGGGCGCTTAGAAGATGCCGCTCGGCCGAATCGAACAGGGCAGTCCGACGCACGTCGCCGGCGGGCAGTGCGCGCGCCAGCGACCGCTGGCACCATGCACGGCTCAGATTCAAACCGTCCAGGTGCGCGATCTTGCCGTCGGTACGGTCGGTTACTGTGACGGGTTCGAACAGCGTGGCGGGTTTTTTCGCGCCGAGATCGGGCAGAAAGCGTCTGAACCATTCGACGAATTGCGCGGGCGGCAACACGCGCCGCATCAATTCCGCTTCCATCAGCGAAGGCGACAAAAACTCATCGCCGGCGGGCTCCCAGGCCTGACAGGCGACATCGTTCAGGAACCAGCGCTCCGCCGTATTTACCAGCAACGCCTCCAGCGATTCACGCGAAGTCTGCCGCGCGAAATCTAGCGTGAGCGCAAGTGCGAATGCCATATTGAAGTGCGTGCCGACGCGCAACGGGTAGGTCGCTTTCGGCAGAAATTCTTCGAAGCGGCTAACAAAAGTCGCGGTAAGCGGCGCAAAGACCTTGGACCAGCGCGCGGCCTCCGAGAGCTTCAACGAATGAAGTTGCGCGCTCAGCGCGAGCAGCCATGCCCATCCATACGGACGCTCGAAACCGCGATTGTGCGGCAGGTCGAGATACGCCAGTTCGCCAGCCACATTCGCTTCGGTGAAATGCTCGTCGACCACCGCAACGATGCGCGCTGCTTCAGGCAGATCGGGAAAACGGTCGAGCAGATGCAGGATCAACCAGTAGCCGTGCACGCATGAATGCCAGTCGTAGCTGCCGTAAAAAATCGGATGCAGGGCGCGCGGACCTTGCACGTCTTGCGGGCCGGCAAGCGAGTGGGTCAGCTTGTTCGGATACTCGCGCGTGAGGTGGGCGAGCGCGAGATTGGCGAATTTGGACGCGAATTCGGGCGTGAGTTGGACAGTCATCGGCGCCTCCTCAAAAGCGGAATGCAATAAGTACGACAGTATGATATTGACGACCGACAATAGTAAAGCAGCCGGTCGCCGCGCCCGGATCGGGCCATTCGGGCCATTCCGGCTTTTCAGTTCCAGCAGCGCGGCCGGCGCGATATTGAAGTTCGGCGCCGTCGGCGCCATCAAAGTGCCGCAAAAGCCGCACAGTACGCCGATCTATCCAGAAAATGAATACAGGCCATTCCAACATTTAATTTGTGGATATATCGGCGGTCCGATATGGTTCAACGATCCATTCCACACAAGACCATGCGGCGCAACGAACGCAACCCGATCAGGGCGCGCTGGATGCGTGCTTGAGTCCTGATTTGCAGAGGCCAGAACCATGTTCGACCGCGTATTCGTCAATGCCGTAGACGCCGACGGCAACCCGCTCAACCTCGCCGTGCGTGAGGGGCGCCTTGCGGCCATCGGTCCGGAACGTCCCGCGATCGGCGGCGCGGAAGTCGTCGATCTGGCCGGGCACCTGGTGTTGCCCGGTTTCGTCGACGGGCATATTCACCTCGATAAAAGCTTCGTTGGCGATCGCTGGCGTCCTCATCGTCATGTCACAAGCCTGCGCGAGCGGCTCGCTATCGAAAAGCAGGAACTGGCAAGCGCCGGGCCGATCGTCGAGCGCGCCGACGCGCTGATCCGCCAGGCTGCGTCGTTCGGCACCATTGCGATGCGCAGCCATGTCGACGTCGACGCGACGACGGGTCTAACCAATCTGCATGCCGTGATGGAAGCGCGCGAGAAATGGCGTGGCGTGGTGGATATCGAACTCGTCGCGTTCCCGCAGGCGGGCGTCGTGTCGTGTCCGGGGACGGCGGAGGTGCTCGATGCGGCAGCCCGTGAGGGTGCGCAGGTGGTGGGCGGAATCGATCCGACAACGCTGGATGGCGACGCCGATGGCCAGCTCGATATTGTCTTCGGCATTGCTGAAAAGCGTGGCGTGAAAATCGATATTCACCTGCATGAGCCTGAGCAGCAGGGGATCGATCAACTGCATCGCATTGCCTCGCGTACCCGTGCAGCGGGGTTGAACGGCCGGGTTTCGGTGAGCCACGCCTACGGGCTCGGCGACGTCGCACCCGAGGTGGTGGATCGTATCGCCGCCGCGCTTGCAGAAGCCGGTGTATCGATCATGACGAATGCGCCGGGCGACCGCGCGTTCCCGCCGATCCTGCAATTGCGCGCAGCCGGAGTGCGTGTGTTCACCGGTAATGACAACATTCAGGACGCGTGGTGGCCGTACGGCAACGGCGATATGTTGCAACGGGCCATGCTGGTTGGTTATCGCTCAGGTTTTTATACGGATGAAGAACTGGGCGTTGGGCTTCGCATGGCGACGGAAGCAGGCGCTGCGGTGCTGGGGAAAGGTGACTACGGATTGAAGGTCGGCAATGAGGCGACCTTTGTCGTCGTGAAAGCGCCGAATGCGGCCGCTGCCGTTGCTGCAGTACCGGCAGAACGTGCCATTGTTCGAAGCGGGCAATTCTGGGGCGATTCGTCCCGCTTGTTGTTTAAGGTCACGTCGGCAGGCGTGGGCTCTGTCGGCTGAGGTTGAAGTTGTTGTCGGGCACCGAGCCGGTGTCTGGAGCGGCTTGCGTCGTCGCAAGCCGCTCCACCCTCAATAATGGCTACCTCGCCACAATGTAGGCGGCGTTTCCAGCAAATGACGCAGCCCTGCGCGGTCGAACGCTTGATCCGCGGCCACCTGCACGCGCTCCAGAATGTCCCCTTCGTCGACCGACAACACCCGGTAGTTCTCCATCAGGACTTTGCCGCCGACCATCGTCATGCACACGTCGCCGGCATTCGCGAAGCAGGTGACGCGATGAACAGGCATATTCATCGGCATGAGGTGCGGCTTGAACAGGTCGACCAGAATGATGTCGGCCTGCTTGCCCACTTCGAGCGAACCGAGCTCGTGGTCAAGCGACAACGCCTTGGCGGCATCGATCGTGACCATTTCGAGCACCTTGCCGTGCGGCAGGACGTCCGGGTCACGAAAATGTCGACGGTGGTAATGCATGCATTGCCACATGTGGCGGAACATGTCGTAGCCTCGATCGGGCGCCGCGCCATCCGAGCCGATCGCCACCGTCACGCCGGCATCGATGAGTTCCGGAACCGGGCAACGTCCGATGATCGACATGATCGCGCTTGGGTTGTGCACGATCGAGGCGCCGGTTTCAACGCACGCCGCGATATCCTCGGAGGTGAGATCGATGGCATGCGACATGAACGACTTCGCGTTCAGCAGTCCCAGCTCGCGATGCGCGAAATCGAGCGAACCGGCGCGATGGCCGTCCTGCGTCAGACTTAGACCGCGCTCGCGGGCCAGCGCCGTGTAGCGCTCGGCCTGAAGCCGGACGCTGCGTTCGTGTGCCGCGTGCTCGGGATAGTGCTGCGGAGCGTAGACGGGCAGCGTCAACGCAATCTGGATACGGCCGTTGGCATCGCCATGGCATGCGTCGATGATCTCTTTGCAAACCTCATACATCTGCGCGAAATCGACGTCGCGCGTCACGCTGCCGTTCGCGCCGTGCCGGGTGTAAGCGCGTGGTTCGGGTGGCCGCGACGGACCGACCGCGACGATCGAACGTGTGCCCGTTTTAACCACCGCGTCGCAGTGACGCCGCGCGTACACGGGGTCGTCGACGCGCATGATCGAGTCCCCGCCGCCGAGCAGCGATACACCCGTTGTCACGCCCGCCTTGAGGCGCTCCAGCGCCGCAAGATGCGATTCCATTTCCCAGAACGTTTCGTCCGAGGCGCGCGTATAGATCGCCTCGCACGCCGCCGACCACGCATCGCCGTTCGCGCCGCCAATCGTCCTCAACATCGCGTGCCCGGCATGGGCGTGTGCATCGATCAGGCCTGGCAGCACCGCTTTGCGGCGCGCGTCGATTACGCGGTCTGCCTGGTATTGCTGCGCAAGCTCGCTTGTCTCGCCGACGGCGACGATGCGGTCCCCTTTGATGGCCACTGCGCCATCTTCGATAACGCGGCGTGTGGCATCGATTGTGATCACGCAGCCGTGCTCGATCAGGATGTCGACCTGTTGCTTATCGTTCATATGCCAATTCTTCTTGTGTCTTTTAAGGTGCTCTCGCACAGTTACGCGGCGTCGACCAGCGCTCCATTGCGCGCGACGATGCGTCCGTTTGCGATAACCAGCTTGCGTTTTGGCCGTGCAACCACGGCATGCGCGACGCACTCGGCATCGACCAGTACGAGATCCGCGCGTGCACCGATACGCAGGCCATAGTCGGCGAAACCGCAACCTCGAGCGGCAGCGTCGCTCACGCAGTCGAAGGCAATTGCGAGGTCGTCGTCGCGTCGCAAGTCATAGCGCATGCCGATCAGCATCGCGCGCTCGAGCATGTCCGGCACGCCATACGGCGACCAGGTGTCGCGAATGCCATCGTTGCCGCCGAAGATCGTGATGCCTTTGTCCCTGCAAACCTTGAGCGGCGGAACGGGACGAGACGGCGGCGCGCTGGTCAGAAGCGCTAAACGCAAATACGAGATCCGTTCGAGCAGCGCGTCGCGTTCACGTTCGGGCAATGCGCCGAGGCAAAATGCGTGGCTGACGACGACTTGCCCCTGCATGCCCGTAGCGGCAACGCGATCGAGCAGCAGTTTCAGCGTGAACGCGCCGACTTCACCGGGTTCGTGCAGATGGATGTCGATCGGCTTGCGATAGCGCTCCGCCAGCTCAAAGGTCGCGTTCAACGACGCGACGGGATCGCCGTCGATCAACGCAGGATCGAGCGCGCCGAGAACATCAGCGCCCGCAGCGAGTGCGCTGCCTAGCAGTTCGACAGTACCGGGACGGATCAGCATCCCCGATTGCGGAAACGCGACGATCTGCATGTCCAGCACATCGCGCATTGTCTGCCGCGTGCTGAGTACGCCTTCGATATAACGCAGGCCGGCGTCGGTATCCACGTCGACATGGGTACGCAGTCGCGTCGTGCCTGCCTGCACGAATGCCCGCGACAGTGTGAGCGACTGGCTGGCCGCATCGTGTCCCGACGTCTTGCGCCATTCGCGCTCGTTGCTGATCCGGTCGGTTAGTGCGGGTCCGACCTCGTTGCGATACCACGAGCGGCCCCAGTGGCTTTTATCGATGTGCGTGTGCCCTTCGACGAAACCCGGCAGCAGCAATGCGCCGCCGCCGTCTTCGGCCAGCACGCCAGGTTGCGCTTCGACATGCGGGCCGAGCGCCGTGATGCGGCCATCGGCGATGGCTACGGAAACCGCCTGGCCATCAGCCAGCCGGACGTTGGAAAGAAGAATAGAGCGAGTCATGGTGGTCATGCCGATTCGACGGAAGTGGCGATACGAGCCCGCAGCGCGCGCTGCGCGGCGCTGATCGCGATGAACACCACGGCATTGGCGAACAAGGCGACGAGGCCCGTGTTGATGGAGGTGAAGGCGATCGGTGCGGCCGGGAAAACAGTGGCCAGCGTCATGCCGCGCCAGTTCGCCAGCGCCAGCACGATTGCGCCCGCGAAGATGCCGCCGAACGCGGCTTCCCGGGTGCCGAACGGGCGCTTCAGGAAACTCGAGGCGAGCATAGGGACGAGTTGCGTCAGCAGGCTCGACGAGAAGATTGCGAGCGCAACGAAGTTCGAACCGCCACGCAGCACGAAGTAGACGACAACCAGCGTGAACAGCGGCAGCGCGATGCGTGCGACGCGCCCGACTTGCCGGTCACTCGCCTGCGGTGCGAAACCTTCGCGATAGATGTTGCGGGCAATCATCGTCGACGCATTGAGCATGATCAGCGAGCCTGGTACCAGTGCCGTCAGCAGACCGGCGCCGCCGACGATCCCGACGAACCACGATGGGAAAGTCTGCTTCACGAGCCGCAGCAGCGCGAGATCGGTTTGCGCGCCTTCGAGCCCATGCACGGTCAGCACCGCGGCGAAACCGACGAGAAACAGGAACGCGATCAACACCTGGTAGATCGGCATCAGCATGGTGTTCTTGCGCAGCGCAGACGCATCGCGTGCCACGTAGACGGCGGTGAAACCATGAGGATACAAGTAGTAGCCCAGCGATGTCAGCAGCAGTGTCGAGTTGTACCAGCTCAGATTGAAACCGTGCTCCGGCATACGCAGCAGTTCCGGATGGACGGCATCGATGCGCGCGAACATCTCGCCAAAGCCGCCGAAGTAGTGCAGCGGCAAATACGTGCCGAGAAAAATCGCAAGACCGAGGATCAGCACGTCCTTGAAGATCGCAATGCTGGCCGAACCGTGGATGCCGGAGACGCTCATATACAGGACCATCAGCGTAGCGCTGATCCAGATGGCCGTTTCCTGCGAGATCAGGCCATACGACATCTCGGAGACGATAATGCCGAGACCGCGTAACTGGATGATCAGCAGCGACACCATTGCGAAGACGGCCACCACCGACACCAGCACGCCGATGGCGCGGCTGTCGTACTTCGAAGCGAAATAGTCGGCGAACGACACAAGGCCGCGTTCCTTCGCATAACGCCAAATGAGGGGCAGCATCCAGTAACCGAATACGTATGCGAGGCAGCCGTACGACAGGATGTAGAACGCCGGCACGCCTTTGCTGTAGGTCCAGCCACTCGCGCCGAGAAACGAGAAGGTCGAGAACGCCTCACCTGCCATCAGCAAGAAGGTGAGCAGCGACCCGAAGCCGCGTCCGCCGACCGCCCATTGCTCCATGCTGAAGGTCTTGCCGCGCCGCGCGTACAGGCCGACCGCCAGCGCGAAGAGGGCAAACAGAACGATGATGACGAGTGCCGGGTTCATTGCCCACCTCCCGTCTGCTCGGCCGCTTGCGCCGCTTCGTCGCGTGTGTCGAGGCAATAGATGATGGCGAGGATGGCCGCCGTTGCAGCCATCCAGAACAGATTCCAGACGAGCAGAAACGGCAGGCCGAACAGGAGCGGCGTACCGGCGGCAATTGAGCCGCCTGAATAGATGCCGATGAATGGCAGCGCGGCTAGCAGAAAGCGAAGTTTCATGGGGTCGTTCCCGAGGTGTCTTGCGTGTCCAGTCAGAACTTCTGACGCAGGCCGGCGACGAACGCCAGTTGTGAAGTCGTCGACGAGGGCGCTGCGATGCCGTCGATCCACGCATGACCGATGCGCGACGAGGCGTTCTGGTAGAGGCCGTTCACATACACGTCGGTGCGCTTGGACAACAGGTACTGGAGACCGGCCGAGGCCTGGTGATAGTGTCCGCTGGCGTCGCCTTGCGACACCTGGGTGTAGGTGTAACCGGCGGCCGCGATCAGCGCGGGCGTCAGCGCGTAGCGCAGGCTTCCCTCGTAGTTGCCGAAGCGCAAGGCGCCACCTGCCGCCATGTTGAAGTCCGTGCCCGTGTAGAGCAGTCCGAGCGTGGCGGGCCCGATGGCATAGGTCGCGCCCGCGCCCCAGATCTGTTGACGCGTCGCGGCGCCGAGATGTGTGCCGAATACGGCGGCCGAAGACGCAAAGTAATTGTCGGATGCGACCGCGCCCGCCGCGCTGCTGGCGGGCTGATTCATACGTGCGTACGCCGCGCCGGCATTGAGTGGACCGTGCGTGTACGTCACACCCGCGCTCCAGCTATTGTTCGCAGCGAAGCCGGTTGCGTTCGAAAAGCCGTACATCAGGTTGGTTTGCAAGCCGGCGATGATCGGCGAGACGTATTTGACCGCGTTGTTGGTGCGGAACGTATTGTTGATGTCGTCGTTGTCGAACGGGTGGGTCGAATACTGGACCAGCGTATTGCTGATCTGGATCGAGCCAAGAATGTCCTGGACGGTGTTGTACTGGCGGCCCAAGGTCAGCGCGCCCAGCTTGTCGCCGCTCACGCCGACCCATGCCTGACGGCCGAACATCCGGCCGCCCTGGCCGGCCGCGCCGTTTTCGAGGTTGAAACCGTTTTCCAGCCGGAAGTTTGCCTTCAGGCCGCCACCCAGATCTTCCGTTCCGAGCATCCCCCAGCGCGGCCCGGACTCGTTGCCGGCCGTCGCCTGCCATGCCGAGTGGCCTTGCTGGTTGTTCGTGTAGGTCACGCCTGAATCGACGATTCCGTACAGCGTGACGCTGGACTGCGCACCTGCCGTGCCCACTAGCATCATGCCTGCGCCGATGCCTGCGAGTGGTTTTCTCCAACTTTTCTTCAACTGCGTTTGCTGCATGCCTGTCTCCGGGTATGTGTCTCGGTGTGGCGCTTTTTTCTGCCGGCACGGCGGCGTCATGCCGCGTTTCGCCCACATTCGAGTTTTTTGTCTGATGTCGACGCGGAGTAATCGGCCGTCGAGTGGCCACCGCTTCGACATCGCTTGATGTTATCCACGTCACCCAATATTCAAAAATTAAATGTTCAAATGCATATCAGTGCGAAATCGAATAGTATTGATTAGACGTATGCCCTTATCCGGCATGGCGGCGTCTGACTGGAGGCTCAATGAAACCCAACGCCAAAGCGCGTACACCGTTGTTCGATCTGGATCTGCTGAAGGCCATCGTCATGGTGGCCGATTGCGGCACCTTTACTGCGGCTTCCGCACGACTTCATTCCACGCAGTCCACCATCAGCCAGAAGGTGCGGCGTCTCGAGGATATGGCGGGGCACAAGCTACTCGAGCGGGGCAGTCGCGACGTGAGTCCGACCGATGCCGGCGAAACCTTGCTCGCCTACGCGCGCCGCATGCTTGCTCTCAACGATGAAATGATTGAAGCGCTCTCGGGCGCGACGGTGGGGCTGACGGTCCGGCTGGGCGTGCCGGAAGATTTCGTCGGCGGGCCGACAACCCATATGCTTGCCGCGTTCAACCGCAAGCATCCGCAGGTCAAGCTGGAAGTGACCAGCGGATTGAGCCGCGACCTGAGCAATAGCTACGATCGGGGCGATCTGGATCTGATTCTCGTGAAGCAACGGCGTAACAGCCGTGAGGCCGTTGCGTGCTGGCCGGAGCAATTGAGGTGGATCGACAGTGCGAAGAATCCTTCAATCCACCTTGATCCGATTCCGATCGTCGCGTTTCCGCCGCGCGGGTTATACCGTGACGACATGACCAACGCGATCGAAGGACTCGGGCGCCGCTGGCGGATGAGCTTTATCAGTTCGAGTTTGAGCGGAATCCAGGCAGCTGTTGCCGATGGTCTCGGGATCAGTCTGCTGCCCGCGCGCGCGGTGCTGGCGGATCACGCGGTGCTGACATCGAAGAGCGGGTTGCCTTCGATCGAAACCATGGATATTGCGCTGCTGCATCGTCCGACGGCGGATGCCGCTGTTAAGGAGCTTGCGCGCGCGTTGTCGCGGATGTTTGGGCCGCAGCGGCGATAACGTCTGCTTGGGTGCCTGCAGCAAGGTATTCAGCGATCGCCTTTTGCTAACATGCCAGGCAGAAGCCAGCAGCAGATTCTGCTGTTGGTGTGCGGACGAGCAACAGAGATTGCCGATGCGGTGGACCACATAAGTAACGGTTGCTGGGCGTGCCCAATAGACTATGTCTAGCTCACCAACCAACAGGAGGCGTTACTGTGAAACTGACCGACTTCGATACACTGACTTTCGATTGCTACGGCACGCTCATCGACTGGGAAACGGGTATTTTCGAGGGTTTGCGTCCGCTGCTCGAACGCGTCAACCCGCCGCTGACGCGGGATCAGGTTCTTGAAGCACACGCACGTCATGAGTCGTCGCAGCAGGCCTACACGCCGGCCAAGCGTTACCAGGAACTGCTGCCGATCGTGTACAAGCGACTCGCCGAGGAATGGCAGGTGCCTTTCACGTACGAGGAGTGCCTCGCCTACGGCAAGTCCATACGCAATTGGCCGGCATTTGAGGACTCGGCGAACGCGCTGCAGTATCTGAAGAAGCACTACAAGCTGGTCATCCTGTCGAACATCGACAATGACAGCTTCACGTACAGCAACGCGAAGCTTCAGGTCGAATTCGATGCGATCATCACCGCAGAGGACGTCGGCTCCTATAAACCGTCGCCGCGAAACTTCGAGTACATGTTGGACAAGCTGGAAAAGCTGGGTGAGCGCGGCATCCGGAAGGAGAAGATCCTCCACACCGCCGAGAGTCTGTTCCACGACCACAAGCCCGCGAACGCGTTCGGACTTGCATCGTGCTGGATCTATCGCCGCCATTCGCAAACCGGTTTCGGCGCAACGATGAACCCCGGTGAGCAACCCACTGTGAACTTCCGATTCAACAGCATGGCCGAATTCGCGAAGGCTCACCAGGAAGCGCTGCTGCAGAAGTAAGTAGTCGATAAGTTTACCGGCCTTTGTGCCGGTTTGATTTGCCGCGCCGGTGCGGGCGCGGCGAGTTCCGCGCAAGCCGGAACACCCCAGTTAAGGAGCCCTTCATGCGGCTGACGGATTTTAAGGCCCTGACGTTCGACTGCTATGGCACCCTGATCGACTGGGAATCGGGCATCGTCGCGGGCCTGTCAGCATTGGTCGCATCGCTTGACCCGCCACCGACGCGCGACCAGGTGCTGGAAGCGCACGCCCGCCACGAGTCATATCAGCAGAACGCTACGCCCGACATGCCGTACAACCGGCTGCTCGAGGTGGTCTACAAGCGGCTCGCGGAGGAATGGGGCGTCAGCTACACGCGCGAGCAGGCGGAGGCCTATGGTCGTTCGGTGCGCAATTGGCCTGCGTTCCCGGATTCGGCAAGTACGCTGCAGTATTTGAAGAAGTACTTCAAGCTGGTCATCATATCGAACGTGGACAACGAGAATTTCACATACAGCCGCGCCAGGCTGCATGTGCCCTTTGACGTCGTTGTCACGGCTGAGGATGTGGGAAGCTACAAGCCGTCGAGCCGTAATTTTGAATATATGCTCGACGTGCTGTCGAGACTCGGCGTGCGTAAGGACGAAATCCTGCACGTCGCGGACAGCATGTACCACGATCATGAGCCGGCCAACCGGTTAGACATTCGTTCATGCTGGATTCATCGGCGCTTCGAGCAGCGCGGGCTCGGCGCGACGATGCGCACATTCGCGGAGCCTTCTGTCGATTTCAGGTTCACCAGCATGGCGCAGTTCGTCAAGGCGCATCACGAGGAGCTTTCCCGCGTTTAGCGGGAAAGCCGGTTCGCCCGCCGATTCGAGAACAGAACGATATGAGCAACCGACCAAAACTCGACCGGATCGACATCAAGATCCTCGGCGAATTGCAGAGGAACGGCAACATCACCAACGCGAATCTCGCGGCCGCGGTCGGTCTTTCTGCGAGCCCGTGCCTGCAGCGCGTCAGGCGTCTTGAATCAGCCGGTGTGATTTCGGGCTACGGTGCGCACGTGAATGTCGCGAAAGTGACCAGCATCGTGTCAGTGTTCACGGAAATCATGCTGCATGATCATCGGCGCGACGACTTCGTGCGTTTCGAGGCGAACGTGCGCGATCTCGACGAAATTACCGAATGTCACCTGGTGAGCGGTGGGTACGATTACCTGCTCAAGTTCGTCGTCAAGGACATCGGTCACTACCAGGAAGTGATCGAACGCCTGCTCGACCGCAATCTCGGCATCGAGAAGTATTTCAGTTACATCGTGATCCGTTCGCCGTTCGTCAAGCACGGAGTGCCTCTCGACAAGTTGCTGACAGATGATGACTGAAGCTACGCAATTAGCGTGGTTGGAGCACTGGCCGATCTCACGTCTTAAAGCTCGAAAGCCTGCCTAGAACAACTCCAGAATCCGGTGATACATCATCCCGAGTTCCAGCGCCGGCCCACGTAATGCCGGGCCGCCCGGAAAGCGTGCGTGCCGCAGTTGCGCGAACAGATCGAAGGCCGCGGTCTCACCGGCCATAGCTTTCGCAATCACGCGCCCGGCAATCCCCGTCAACGCCACGCCGTGACCTGAAAAGCCCTGCACGTAGAAGTAGTTCGGATCGATCGAACCGAAATCGGGTGCACGATTGCGCGTTACGTCGACAAAACCGCCCCACGCATAGTCGATTCTCACATCGCCTAGCTGCGGGAACACGCCGATCATGCGCTTGCGGATTTCCTCGCCGAGTTGCACGGGCGACGCGCCGGTCGAACTCGCGCGGCCACCGAACAGCACGCGATGATCAGCCGACAGACGGAAGTAATCGAGGAAGAAGTTGTTGTCGCAAATCGCCTCACGTCCTTTGATCAGTGCGTCCGCGCGTGGCTGACCGAGCGGTTCCGTGGCGACAATGTAAGAGGCAATCGGCGCGATGCGCGCGGCCACTGGAGCCGGCAACACGTCGCCGATCGTGGCATTGCCGCATGCCGCGACGAAGCGGCAGCGTACCTCGCCATTGGCGGTCCGCACGACAGGCCGTGCACCACGCACGACTTCGATCACCGGCGAATGCGCAAACAGTTGTGCACCTTCACGACGTGCTGCATCGGCGAGACCGAGGCAGTATTTGAGCGGATGCAGATGACCGGAAAACGGATCGTAGACGCCGGCCAGATAACGTCGCGAAGCGACGCGTGAACGCACTTCATCGGTATCGAGCCACGAGAGTTTCGTATAGCCCCAGCGTTGCGACGCCGATTCCATCCACGAACGCAAATCCGGCACGCGTTTCGGTTTGGTGGCCACCGTCAGATAGCCGGCGGTGAAATCGCAATCAATGCCGTAGCGTTCAATGCGCTCGCGCACCAGAGCCACGCCTTCCACTGACATCGCCCACGCGGCGCGTGCGCCGTCGAGTCCGAGTTGCCGTTCGATGATCTCGTCTTTCGCGAAACCCACCAAGGTCTGCCCGCCGTTGCGGCCCGACGCGCCCCAACCGGGACGATGCGCATCGAGCACCACCACCGACAATCCGCGCGTCCGGCATTCCAACGCCACCGACAAACCGGAAAAACCCGCGCCAATCACGCAGACGTCGGCCTCCAGCGTGCCGTCGAGCATCGGATCGTCGGCCGGCGGACGCGTGGCGCTCGCCTCGTAGTAGGAGTTGGCGATCAGCGCATCGGCGCGGTGGTCGAGCGTGTTGAAGCCGGGAGTCGGTGCATTCATCAAAGCAGGTCCTTCATTCGATACCAGGCCATCGCAAGGACGAGGGCAGGGGTGCGCAGTGTAGCGCCGCCGGGGAAGTCGCGGTGGCGAATCTTGCCGAACAGATCAAAGCGCGAGGTCTGACCATCGATCGCTTCGGCGATCAGCTTGCCCGCGAGCCCGGTAGTGTTCACGCCGTGGCCGGAGAAACCCTGCGCGAAATACACGGTAGGCGATAGGCGGCCGAAATGCGGCGCGCGATTCATCGTAATGTCGACGAAGCCGCCCCACGCATAGTCGATTTTGACATCGTCGAGTTGCGGGAAAGTCTTCAGCATATCGCGGCGCATTGCTTCACCGAGGTTGCGCGGCGCGAAGGTCGAATAGCTGACTTTGCCGCCCCACAACAAACGATTGTCGGGGGCAGGGCGGAAATAGTCCAGCACGAAGCGGCTGTCGCACACGGCCGCTTTCGCCGGCATCAGCGCTTCGGCGCGATCGGGATCGAGCGGTTCGGTGGCGATCACGTAGGTGCCCACCGGCATGATCTTGCTGGCGAGATCCGGCGCGAGTTGGCCGAGATACGTATTGCAGGCGAGCACGACGAATTGCGCATTGACTTTGCCACGAGCGGTTTCGGCCACATGCCGGCCGTTTTCCTGGCGCAACGCGGTGACGCAACTGTCTTCGAAAATCCGTACGCCGGCCTCGCGTGCCGCGCGCGCCAGACCGAGCGTGTAATTCAGCGGATGCAGATGGCCGCTGTCCGCATCGAACAATCCGCCGAGGTAGCGCTGCGATTGAACATAGTTGCCGACGCCATCGGCGTCGACATAGCTGAAACGGTCATAGCCGAAACGCCGTTGCGCTTCGTCGCGCCATTTTTGCAGTGCATCCGTATCGCGCGGCTTGTTCGCCGCGGTCAGGTAACCGATGGTCAGGTCGCAGTCGATCTGATGCTTCGCGACGCGTTCCTTGACGATATCCAGGGTTTCGAGCCCCATGTCCCAAACACGCTTCACGTCATCCGCGGGCATGAACTTCGCGAATGTGTCGATATCGCAGGCAAAGCCGCCGATCAACTGGCCACCATTGCGGCCGCTCGCGGCCCATCCGACTTTCGATGCTTCGAGCACCGCGACCGAGTGACCGCGTTCGGCGAGGTTCAACGCAGTCGAGATGCCGGTGAGTCCGGCGCCGATCACGCAGACGTCGACGTTAAGCGTTTCTTCGAGTGGGGGATGGCGGGTGGTGTCGTTAGCGGTTGCTGCGTAATACGAGGCGACGTGAGGCTGGTTTGAGAATCGGAGCATAGGCAGAGCATGCAGAAGAGGCCTTGGCGCGTGGCCCGCGGTAAAGCCGGGCCACGCGATGAGGCGGGTCGTTTTAGAACGAGTAGATGAACTGCGTTGCGAGCAGGTCGTTGGACTTGCCGTACGAGCCGTCGTTCTTCAGGAACACCTGTTTGTTCGCCCAGTCGTGGCGGTATTCCACCTTGACCGTGATCTGCTGGGTCGGGTAGAACAACAGATCGAGCGAAACGTCCTGGCGGGTTGCGCCCTTGCACTCGAAGCCGAGACCGCCGTTGGCCTTCGAATTGGCGAGGCAGTCCGCGCCGATACCGAAGCCGTCGGCAGTGTCCATGCCGTTCGAATTCAACGCGATGCCACCGCCGCCGCCGCCATTCTTGCTGTCGACGAGCAGGTCGTAACGGGCGGTCACGCCCATACGGCCCACCACCGGCAGCGAGAACTTGCGGTGCGCGAGCAGCGAGAGGCCGTACCACTGTGCCTGGCCGCCGTTGAACGCGGCGTTCTGCTGCTGACCGTAGTCGAGTTCGGCGTTGTACTGCACGTCCGCCAGCGTGTAGGTCAGGTCGGCTTCGGTGAAGAAGAACGTACCGCCCGAGCTCGGCGCCTGACCGCCTACGCCGTAGCTGACCGCACCAGTGTTCGCATCGATCGCGCTAGGCAAGGTCTGACGGCCGATGTTGAACGAGCCACCCACATCCAGTGCGCTCGACCACGTGTAGTCGACTCGTCCCGTGAGGGTCGGGATCTTGTTGCTGGTCGTGATCGGATCGCCCAGCGCATTGGTGCCGACCTGCGTCGTCGCGCCAAACGTGCGGTACTGTTCGTTGCCGAGGAAGAACTTCCACGCCCAGTTACCCGTCGCATAGTTCGCGCCGATACCGATGTAGCTGCCCGGATCCGAGAAGTCGTACAACAGGTTGTGCGTGAGCGTCAGCATCTGGTTCGATTGCTGCACTTCATAGCCGCCGAAGCTCGGAATCAAACCGGCCACGAGGGTCGTGGTCGCCGTCAACGGCACATTGACCACGGCCGTGTTCAGGATGTTGTTGCCGATATCGCCGTGCTCGTTCGAGAGCAGCGTAATACCGTTGCCGCGGTTCGGCATCAAGGTGATCTCGGCCGACGGCGCCATCGGGCCGACACCGAAGGTCTTCTTGATGTCTAAGTACAGATCGCCGAACGTGCTGTTGAAGTAGTTGTAGCTACTTTCATGGTTCGCGAACAGGAACGACGAGCTGCTCTGCGCGCGGTTATACATGTAGGTCGGATCGATATAGCCCGTCACCGACAAGCCGGCGATCGGCCCCGTGTTCGCCGCGTCCACCAGCGAGTCGACCTTCAACTGCTGATTGGCGATCTGCTGCTTCATCGAATCGACCTGGTCGTTGGTCAGCGTCGCCTGCGCCTTGCCGTAATCCGGCGAGGAGATGTCGACCGGCGCCGCCACCACAGCCGGAGCCGGTGCCGCGGTGGCTGCCGCCGCCGCTTTCGGTTTGGACGCTACCTCGGAACGCAACTGCTTCACCTCCTTTTGCAGTGCGTTGAGCTGGGCCTGTAGCGCCTTGATCTGGTCGCTGGTGGCGTCTGCCATGGCAAGGCCTGGCAAACTCCCCGCCACCAACAGACAGATGAGCTTCTTTCTCATGCAAATTCTCCTTATTGGTCGTATTGCAAAAGGACTTCTTATGCGCGTGCCGTATCGAGCGACTTTCGTACGACGGCTTGTTGTGGTGCTGACGGTAACGGGTCGGCGGCTTCGGCGAGTGCGAACGCCATCTGCATGTCGCGGTTGCGCTTGCGCTCACGCACCTGCATCCAGCGGTTCACGCCGATCACGCCGATCGTCACCGTGGTGATGAAGATCGTGGCGAGCGCGTTCATTTCCGGATTCAGGCCAAGACGAACACGCGAGAACACGACGAGCGGCAGCGTGGTCGAACCGGGACCGGAGAGGAACGCGGAGAGCACGAGATCGTCGAAAGACAGCGTGAACGACAGCAGCCAGCCGGACATCAGAGCCTGCGAGATCAGCGGCAGCGTGATCAGGAAGAACACCTTGAAGGGCGTTGCGCCGAGATCGAGTGCGGCTTCTTCGAGCGACTTGTTGAGCTCCTTCACCCGCGATTGCACGATGATGGCCACGTACGAAACGCACAGCATCACGTGGCCGATCCAGATCGTGAAGAGGCCACGGCCCTTCGGCCAGCCGAGCATCTGTTCGAGCGCGACGAACAGCAGCAGCAGCGAGATGCCCTGAATCACTTCAGGAATCACGAGCGGCGCGTTGATCATGCCGGCGAACAGCGTGAAGCCGCGAAAGCGTCCGAAGCGGGCCAGCACGAAGCCGGCCCATGTACCGATCACCACCGATGCACACGCGGTCAGCAGACCGATTTTCAGCGACAGCCACGCTGCACTGAGCAGTTCGCCGTCTTGCAGCAATGCGCCATACCATTTGAGCGAAAAGCCGGACCAGACCGTAACGAGCTTCGACTCGTTGAACGAATACACCACGAGGCTGATGATCGGGATATACAGAAACAGAAACCCGAACGTCAGTACGCTATTGGAAAGCGTTCTATTTGGCTTGATCATTTCGCGCCCTCCAGTTCCTTGACCTGGTAGTACTGGAACACGGCCATCGGCACGAGCAGCAGTAGAACCATGGCGACGGTGACAGCGGATGCCATCGGCCAGTCCATATCGTTGAAGAATTCATCCCACATCACGCGGCCGATCATCAGCGTATCGGCGCCGCCCAGCAGTTCAGGAATCACGTACTCGCCGACCGCCGGAATAAACACCAGCAGACTGCCGGCGATAATGCCGTTCTTCGACAGCGGCAAGGTGATGCGCGTGAACGCGGTCCACGGTTTGCAACCGAGGTCGTAGGCCGCTTCGAGCAGCGTCAGATCCATCTTCACCAGGTGCGCATACAGCGGCATCACCATGAACGGCAGATACGAATAAACCATGCCGATATAGACGCCAATATCCGTGTGGTAGAGGCGCAACGGCGAATGAATCATGCCGATGGCCATCAGCGTGTGATTGAGCAGGCCGTCGTCCTTCAGGATGCCGATCCACGCATAGACGCGGATCAGGAACGACGTCCAGAACGGCAGCATCACGCCCATCATCAGCAGGTTGCGTTTGGTCGGCTCCGAACGCGCGATGTAGTACGCAATCGGGTAGCCGATCAACAGGCAGAAGAAGGTTGAGATTGCGGCCATCTTCAGCGAGCTGATGTACGTGGCGACGTACAGATCGTCCTGCAGCAGGAAGGCGTAGTGGCTCAGCTGCATGGCGAAGTGCACCATGCCGTCCTTGACCGTCACGAGATCCGTGTACGGCGGAATGCCCAGGCGCAGATCGGCGAAGCTGATTTTCAGCACCAGCACGAACGGCAACGCGAAGAACACGAAGAGCCACATGAACGGCACGCCGATCACGGTCGTGCGGCCCGAGGGCACCAGGAACGAGAGGCGTTTTTTCAGCGAGCCGAGCAAACGGCTGCCGGACGGCGCGCCGAGCGCCGCGGGGGAGGTAGTGGGATTGCTCATTGCGTCAGCACCACGCCGCTAGCCGGCGACCAGTAGACGAACACGTCGTCGTTATAGGACGGCGCACCTTCGCTCATGAGGTGCGAGCTGGAGAGATTCGACACGACCGTCTTGCCGCTCGGCAGGCGCACGTGATAGAGCGAATAGCTGCCCATGTACGCGACGTCCGAGACCACGCCGCGCGCCCAGTTGTGCGGCGTCGAGGGCTTGTCGAGCGAGACCTTCACGCGTTCCGGACGCACCGAGATGCCCACCGGCATGCCAAGCGGGCCGGTAATGCCGTGGCTCACGTAGATGCGCGATTCGAGGTCTTCGCTTTCCACGAAGATGTGGTCAGGTTCATCCGCGACCACGGTGCCTTCGAACAGGTTGGTCGAGCCGATGAACTCGGCCGAGAAGCGGCTATTCGGAAATTCGTACACCTGGCTGGGCGAGCCGATCTGCACGATGCGGCCTTCGCTCATCACGGCGAGGCGGCCGGCCATCGTCATGGCTTCTTCCTGATCGTGCGTCACCATCACGCAGGTCACGTCGACCTTCTCGATGATGTTCACCAGTTCGAGCTGGGTCTTCTGACGGATCTTCTTGTCGAGCGCCGACATCGGCTCGTCGAGCAGCAGCAGCTTGGGGCGCTTGACGAGCGAGCGGGCCAGCGCCACACGCTGCTGCTGTCCGCCGGACAACTGGTGCGGCTTGCGTTGCGCGTATTTGCTCATCTGCACGAGATTCAGCGCGTCGGCAACGCGTTCCTTGATCTCGTTCTTGGGCGTGCCTTCCTGCTTGAGGCCGAACGCGATATTCGCTTCGACGCTCATGTGCGGGAACAGCGCATATGACTGGAACATCATGTTGACGGGCCGCTTGTACGGCGGCATCGCGGCGAGGTCTTCGCCGTCGACGAAAATGCGGCCGGACGTGACCGACTCGAGCCCCGCGAGCATGCGCAGGAGCGTGGACTTGCCGCAGCCGGAGCTGCCGAGCAGCGCGAACAATTCATTCTTCGCAATGCTCAGATTGACGTTGTCGACAGCAGTACTGTCGCCGAATTTCTTCACGACATTTTCGATGCGAACGAATTCGTCCGATTTCGATTTTGTCGTCGGTGCGGGGCGGGCCATCTGGGTGGCGCCGGCTACGCTTGTTTGTGTCGTCGAGTTCATGATGTAACCATTCCTTGCGGATCGCGAGCGCAAGTGTCTCCATACGAGTCGCGGAAAGCGGCTCGCAAGATGCGCTGCGATCGGAAAACATGGGACTGCGCACAGATGGGACTTAAGCACGCAGGCTGACTACCGTTACTGCCATTCATGCGCTCAGGGTTCGAGCGATCCCTGAGCGCGGGATCGATTCTTTTTAGTTTGGCTTAATCAATGGCCGGTTTTAAGCTGCGCCCAAAGTCGATTTTCAAGGCGCAGAATGTCGGTGGGCATCGGTTTCATCAGTGTCATTTTGCTCAACACTTCATCGCCCGGATAAACGGTCGTGTCCTGTGCGACACCCGGAACGACGAACTGGCGCGCGGCCTTGTTCGCGGTCGGGTAGAACACTTCATTGGTAATCGCTGCGTTGACCTTCGGATCTTCGATGTAGTTGATCCACTTCAGCGCGGCTTCCGGATGCGGTGCGTCTTTCGGGATCACCATCACGTCGAACCACAGCAGACCGCCTTCCTTGACGTTCGAGAATTTCACCTGATACGAACGCTTGGCTTCCGCGGTACGGCGGCTGGCGATGCCGACGTCGCCGGACCATGCCACCGCGACGCAGATGTCGTTGTTAGCGAGGTCGTTGATGTAGCCGGACGAATTGAATTGGGTGATGTACGGGCGGACTTTCTTCAGCACTTCGAACGCGGCCTGATAGTCGGCGGGGTTCGTGCTGTTCGGATCCTTATGCATGTATTGCAGCGTCGCGGCGAACACGTCGACAGCCTGGTCGAGGAACGACACGCCGCAGCCTTTCAGCTTCGACAGATTGGCCGGGTCGAACACGAGGGCCCAGCTGTCCACCGGCGCATTGGCGCCGAGTGCCTTCTGCACGGCCTGGACGTTGTAGCCGATACCGTCGGTACCGTAAGCCCAGGGCACGCCGTACTGGTTGCCCGGATCGGCGTCGGAAATCATCTTCATCAACACGGGGTCGAGGTTCGACAGATTCGGCAGCTTCGACTTGTCGAGCTTCTGATACACGCCGGCCTGGATCTGCTTGGCCATGTAGTTCGACGTCGGCACCACGATGTCGTAACCGGAACTGCCCGCGAGCAGTTTGGCCTGCAAGGTATCGTCGCTATCGTAGTTGTCGTACTTGACCTTGATACCGTCCTGCTTCTCGAAGTTTGGAATCGTGTCCTTCGCGATGTAGTCCGACCAGTTGTACACATTCAGTTCCGTGTCGGCCGCAAGGGCCGGCGTAACCGACAACGCCGCAAAACCCGTGAAGGCGAGAAGCGCGGCCCCCGCGACCGCATGACGAAGATGACAAACGCTCATGGTTTTTTCCCTTGATGTGAAGAACCGGCATGGGCGCGTATCGTGGGTGTGCTCATGCCGGAACGAACTGCCGTTACGAAATTCCGAGTTGTTGTGCGGTCGCGTCGATGGCGTATTTGGCCTTCGCAACGATCTCGTCGATTTCCAGCTTGTTGATCACGAGCGGCGGCGACAGCAGCATCCGGTCGCCGGTGGCGCGCATGATCAGGTTGCCGTTGAAGCAGAAGTCGCGGCAGATCGTGCCGACTTCTCCACCATTAGCAAAACGCTTGCGTGCTTTCGGGTCTTCTGCGAGTTGCAGACCGGCGACCAGACCCGCGCCGGAGATTTCACCGATGATCGGGTGATTGGCAAAGGTGTCGCGCAGCTTCTTCTGGAAGTACGGACCCGTGTCGGTCTTGACGCGCTCGACGATCTTGTCGTCGCGTAGCAGCTTCAGATTGGCTACCGCTACTGCCGCGGCCACCGGGTGGCCGGAGTAGGTGAGGCCGTGATTGAAGTCGCCATTTTCGATGATCGCCTTGGCGACGCGATCGTGCAGACCGACCGCGCCCATCGGCACGTAGCCGCTTGTCAGGCCCTTGGCCAGCGTGATCAGGTCCGGTTCGAAACCGAAGTGCTGATGCGCGAACCATTCGCCGGTCCGGCCGAAGCCGCCGATCACTTCGTCGGCGACCAGCAGGATGTCGTACTTGCGGCAGATGCGTTGGATTTCCGGCCAATACGTCGAGGCCGGGAAAATCACGCCGCCCGCGCCCTGGAAAGGCTCACCGATAAAGGCGGCCACATTGTCCGCGCCGATTTCGAGAATCTTCGCTTCGAGTTGCTGCGCGCGGGCCAGAGCGAATTCTTCCGGCGTCAGATTGCCTTCTGCTTCGCCGAAGAAATACGGTTGGTCGATGTGCACGATGTTCTCGACCTTCGAGGGCATCTGTTCGTGCATGTAGCCCATGCCGCCCAGCGTGCCGCCCGCGATCGTCGAACCGTGATAGCCGTTCTTGCGCGAGATGACGAACTTCTTCGAGTGCTTGCCTTGCGTCGCCCAGTATTGGTGAACGATGCGCAGCACGGTGTCGTTGCCTTCCGAGCCGCTGTTGCAATAGAAGAAGTGGTTGAACGGTTCCGGCGCGAGCTCGGCGAGCAGGGCCGACAGTTCGATCACCGGCGGGTGCGTCGTCTTGAAGAAGGTGTTGTAGAAGGGCAGTTCCTGCATCTGACGGTACGCTGCGTCGGCCAGTTCCTTGCGGCCATAACCGACATTCACGCACCACAAACCGGCCATGCCGTCGATGATCTTGTTGTCGTCCGAATCCCACAGGTACACGCCCTGTGCCTTGACGATCACGCGGCTGCCGCTGCGATTGAGCGAACCCATATCCGAAAACGGATGGATGTGGTGCGCGGCGTCGAGCGCGCGGTATTCGGCGGTGCCGCGTTTCTGTTGTGTGGCTTGTGCGCTGGCGGCGGGTTGGGCCGGCTGCACGTAAGCGACTTCTTCTGTTCTGTAGCTCATACTGCCTCCAATTTTTTTGCGTTTGCGGGCGACGTCGTTGAAATAGATCTTAGACGTGCAGCAGCAAATGCCGGCGTTCCCACGAACTGATCACGCGGAAAAACGCTTCATATTCGGTTTCTTTCAGTGCGAGGTAGGCTTTGACGAATTTCTCGCCGAGTACTTCGGCGATCGGCTCGCAAGCGCCCATCAGCGTCAAACCTTCTTCAAGGTTGCGCGGCAACTGGTACGGCAATTCGTAACCGTCGCTGAGCAGCGGCTCAGTGGCTTCGAGGTTTTGCGTCATGCCGAGATAGCCGGCCGCGAGCGTTGCGGCAATCGCCAGATACGGGTTGCAGTCCACGCCCGGAATGCGGTTTTCGATGCGCCGCGCAGCCGGGCCCGAATGCGGAATCCGGAAACCCACCGTGCGGTTGTCGTAACCCCATGCCACGTTGATCGGCGCAGCCATGAAACGCGACAGGCGGCGATACGAGTTGATGTACGGCGCGAAAATCGGCATCAGTGCCGGCGTGTATTTCTGCAGGCCCGCGATATAGCCCGTGAAAAGCGTGGTGGGCTTGCCGTCCGGACCGGTGAACAGGTTGTGGCCAGTTTCTTCGTCCACGAGACTCTGGTGCATGTGCATCGCCGAGCCCGGTTCGCCTTCCATCGGCTTGGCCATGAAAGTCGCGTACATCTTGTGACGCAGCGCGGCCTCACGCACCGTGCGCTTGAACAGGAACACGCTGTCGGCGAGTTTCAGCGGATCGCCGTGCATGAAGTTGATTTCCATCTGCGCGGCGCCGACTTCGTGAATCAGCGTGTCAACTTCCAGTTCCTGGACTTCGCAGTATTCATAGATGTCTTCGAACAGCGGATCGAATTCGTTGACGGCTTCGATCGAGTACGCCTGACGGCCGGTCTCCGGACGGCCCGTACGGCCGATCGGCGGTTGCAGCGGCAGGTCGGGGTCCTTGTTCATGTCGACCAGGTAGAACTCGAGTTCCGGCGCGATGACCGGCTTCCAGCCCTTGGCCTTGTACAGTTCCAGCACGCGGCGCAGCACACGGCGCGGCGAGATGGCGACGGGCGTGCCGTCGAAGTGAACGCAATCGTGGATCACCTGGGCGGTCGGATCGACGGCCCACGGAATCATGCGGATGGTGCTGGCGTCGGGAACGCAGACCATGTCCGGGTCGGTGACGCCGGTGAGCGTGCCGTCTTCCGGATAGTCCCCTGTGACGGTCTGGATCATCACCGCCTGCGGCAAGCGCATGGATTCGCCGGATTCGAACTTGCTGCGCGGAATGATCTTGCCGCGTGCGATCCCGGCCATATCCGGAATGATCGCTTCGATTTCGGTGACGCGGTTCTTCTTCAGGAAGTCGTCGATTTCATGCATGGTTATTCTCTCAGTTTTGGTGCGCGACCGGCTCAGGCATGCGTGGCAGCGGCGGATGCCGCGCCATAGCCGGCCTTGGTGCGCATTCGATCGCGGCAGGCTTCGCCGAAGGCACGGAAGATCGCGGTGGAAAGCGCGTCGTTGGCATGCTTCCATTCCGGGTGCCACTGCACACCCAGCGCGAAGGCACGCGCATCTTTCACGCTCACCGCTTCGATCAATCCGTCCGGCGCGGTGGCTTCTGCCACCAGACCCACGCCCAGCCGCTCGACGCCCTGACCGTGCAATGAATTCACACGCGCTTCATTCGTGCCGCCCGCGAGGCGCTGCAACAAGCCGCCCTGCGCCAGCGTGATCGAATGCGACGGTGCGTATTGCACGTCGAGGTCGTCTTCCTTGTTCTCGCGATGGTCGTTCAACCCGGCCACCGCGTGAACGCTTTGATGCAACGTCCCACCGAACACCACGTTCATTTCCTGAAAGCCCCGGCATACCGCCAGCACCGGCACGCCTGCGGCGATCGCGGCGCGCAGCAGCGGCAGCGTCGTCGCATCGCGTGCGGCGTCGTGCAGCGTGCCCGGCGCGCTGGGATGGCCGCCGTAGCGGTGCGGCTCGACATTCGAATAGCTGCCGGTGAACAGTAAGCCGTCGACAGTAGCCAGCACGTCCTCGGTGGACTGACGCTCGCCGAGCGCCGGCAGCAACATGGCCAGTGCCTGCGAGCCGTCCACGATCGCGGCGATGTACTTCTCGCCGGTGACGTGCGACGGGTGGACTCCCATCATCGTTCTGTCGGCGCTGATGCCGACGAGAGGTTTGTTTCGCATATCAGATAGACGTGTATGTTCCCCGCGGGACGCGGCATGAACAACGTTAAACACGGCGCGGCAACATTCCGCAGCCGGACGCAAGGCGTCAGGCCACCGGGTAGTGCAGGCGGTCGTCGTCAGCGGGACGCGCCGCGCGTGGTAATTAGATGTGTCGTTCGATTCGGCCCGTTGCGGTGCGCAACTAACTAATCTGATCCGCATGAAGTGCATAGGCGGCAGACGGCACCGCACACGCACAAACGCATGGCTCAAGAGAGCGCGTTCACGCAAACGGACGAATCGAACGACGGAAAAGGGGGAGGCGCTACGGCAGCAGCGAGGCGACTTCGTCCGTGCGCACAGCAATGAAGGCGCGCGCGGAGATGGAGTTGTGACGTCGAACTGAACGGCGGGACAGGATCGTGAAGACGGACAGGAAGCGGCGGAACGCAAGGCTGCCGTTGCTGCCGTCGGCGATGGCGCCGTCAGCGCGAGGACAACTCGCCTGACTTCGATTCCATCTCACCAAAGGGCCTCGGACTCTCACGATTACACTCGACTAGCGACGTTGAAAGTATTGAACGCTTGCTCGAAAAACGCACAGGGCGTTTAAAGAAACATGACGCTGGGATGACCGTCTCTGACCGTTGCGAACCGGGTTCGCTGCGTCAGAAACACACGTTCGTGTTTCGTGACGTCGGCATGACGATCGCCTGAGAACCATCGTATACGAGCCAATAATGCCGTCAAATCATTTTTATAAAAGATTTATCAGGGCTTTCCCGAGGGTGTCCCTGGAATCCGGGTCATTGGGAACATTCGTTGCGCAAATCATATTTCGGAATCCTTTCAGGGTTTTCCCCAGCGGCGCAACGATTAAAGTGATTAGAATATTCAACACTCGCGGGCACACGTTGCCCGAGTCCACGCGCCCGATCGTCTCCCATGTCAGAGAACCTAGCGATGTCCATAGAAGTTGCGACCCGCCTGCAGTACATCCGTAAGAAGAATGGTCTGTCCCAGCGTGAGCTGGCGAAACGGGCGGGGGTGACCAACGGCACGATCTCGCTGATCGAACAGAACCGGGTGAGTCCGTCGGTTGGATCGCTGAAGAAACTGCTTGAGTGCATACCGATGAGTCTCGCCGAGTTCTTCACTTTTGAAGTGGAGGTGGAGCGCTCGGTTGTGTCGCGCCGCGCCGACATGCCGAATCTCGGCAATGAGTCGATCGAGTTCTATCTCGCCGGCTCCAGTGTGAAAGACCGCAACATGGGCATTCTGCGCGAGGTCTATCAGCCGCTCTCGGATACCGGGCCGGAAATGCTGGAGCACGAAGGGCACGAGGGCGGGGTGGTGGTCAGCGGTCAGATCGAACTGACAGTAGATGGCGTGACGTGGCTGCTCGACCCTGGTGACAGCTATTACTTCGAAAGCCGTCTACCGCATCGTTTTCGCAATCCCAGCGCGGAGCATCTCTGCGAGATCGTGTCGGCCAATTCGCCGCCCACGTTCTAAAGACTCCGCGCCAACGCGCCGCGACGCAGTTCCAGGCCGCTTGAAGTCGGAGCCGGCGTGCGTCGAGCGCATAACATTGAGGCATCCTGATGGACAAGAAATCTCTCGCTTTCTGGCAAGACAAAGCCGCTACGCTTTCGATTGAAGGCCGTGCGTTTATCGACGGCGAGTATCGTGACGCCGCAGGCGGCCGCACGTTCGACTGCCTGAGCCCGATCGACGGCAAGCTGCTTGCCAAGGTGGCTGACAGCGGTGCGGCGGATGTCGACGCCGCCGTGGCAGTTGCACGCCGCGCGTTCGATTCCGGTGTGTGGTCCGGCCTCAACCCTCGCAAGCGCAAGGCGATCCTTCTGCGCTGGGCCGCGTCGATCCGTGAGCATATGGACGAACTCGCGCTGCTCGAGACGCTGGACGCAGGCAAGCCGATCGCCGACACCACCTCGGTGGACGTGCCGGGCGCGGCCTATTGCGTCGAGTGGTTTGCTGAAGCCATCGACAAGGTCGGCGGCGAAGTCGCGCCGGCCGATCATCATCTGGTGGGCCTCGTCACGCGTGAGCCGATCGGCGTGGTTGCGGCAGTCGTGCCGTGGAATTTCCCGATCCTGATGGCGTCGTGGAAGTTCGGCCCGGCTTTGGCCGCGGGTAACAGCGTGGTTTTGAAGCCTTCGGAGAAGTCGCCCCTCACCGCGATTCGCCTCGCTCAACTCGCGCTGGACGCGGGCATCCCCGCCGGCGTGTTCAACGTAGTGCCGGGCGCGGGCGAACCGGGCAAGCTGCTGGCACTGCATCAGGACGTGGACTGCCTCGCTTTCACCGGCTCGACCAACGTCGGCAAGCTGATCATGCAATACGCCGGTCAATCGAACCTGAAGCGCGTGTGGCTCGAACTCGGCGGCAAGTCGCCGAACATCGTGATGCCCGATTGCCCCGACCTCGACCGCGCGGCGAATGCGGCGGCCGGCGCGATCTTCTACAACATGGGCGAAATGTGCACCGCGGGTTCGCGCCTGCTCGTGCACAAAGACATCAAGGACGTGTTCCTCGACAAGCTGATTGCCGCCGCGCGCAGCTATACACCGGGCAATCCGCTCGACCCGCAAACCTCGATGGGCGCGATCGTCGATAACGTGCAACTCGAACGCGTGCTCGGTTATATCGAAGCGGGCCGTGCCGAAGCGAAGCTGCTGCTGGGTGGTTCGCGCGTCAAGCAGGAGACCGGCGGCTTCTATATCGAGCCGACCATCTTCGAAATCCCGGCTTCCGGCGCGAAGGTTGCGCGCGAGGAAATCTTCGGGCCGGTGTTGTCGGTGATCACGTTCGACACGGTTGAAGAGGCGATCAGGATCGCTAACGACAGCGAGTATGGTCTTGCCGCCGCTGTCTGGACTTCGAACCTCACCACCGCGCATGAAGTGTCGCGCAAGCTGCGCGCCGGTACGGTATGGGTCAATTGCTACGACGAAGGCGGGGACATGAACTTCCCGTTCGGCGGCTACAAGCAATCGGGTAACGGCCGTGACAAGTCGTTGCACGCGTTGGAGAAGTACACCGAGCTGAAGTCCACGCTCGTTCGGCTGCGCTAAAGGATTCGCAAGCCAGCGCGGCGGCGTTTGAAAGAAACGCCGTCGCGTTCCCAATGAATCCGAGGCCGGACGTTGCGCGCATTACCTGGAAGCCCCGCGTGCGGCTCCGGCATGTTTAGGTATCAGGTCATCCCATGACTGAACTCGTTTATGGCGACGGCGCGATCCGTCGTCCATCGCTTTATGGCTCGTCGATCGAAAACACCTATGCGGGTGTGTTGTCGTTCATGCGCCGCAAGTACACCCGCGAACTCGACGGCGTCGACGTCGTGGTCTCCGGCGTGCCGCTCGATCTGGCCACCACCTTCCGTTCAGGCGCACGTCTTGGCCCGGCGGCGGTGCGCGCGGCGAGCGTGCAATTGTCGGAGCTGCATCCCTATCCGTGGGGCTTCAATCCGTTCGACGATCTCGCCGTGACGGACTACGGCGACTGCTGGTTCGACGCGCACAATCCCATGACGATCAAGGAATCGATCGTCGAACATGCGCGCACGATTCTGCGTTCGGACGCGAAAATGCTGACGCTCGGCGGCGATCACTACATTACGTATCCGCTGCTGATCGCGCATGCGGAGAAGTACGGCAAGCCGCTCTCACTGATCCATTTCGACGCCCACTGCGATACCTGGGCCGACGACAGCCCGGACAGCCTGAATCACGGTTCGATGTTCTACAAGGCGGTGAAAGACGGTCTGATCGATCCGAAGACTTCGGTGCAGGTCGGCATTCGCACGTGGAACGACGACTTCATGGGCATCAATATCCTCGACGCCGCATGGGTCCACGAACATGGCACGCGAGCAGCGGTGGAGCGGATTACGTCGATTGTCGGCGAGCGGCCCGCATATCTGACCTTTGATATCGACTGTCTCGATCCGGCGTTCGCGCCGGGCACGGGTACGCCGGTGGCGGGCGGTTTGTCGTCGGCGCAGGGGCTGGCCATCGTGCGCGGACTCGGTGCGTTGAACCTGGTGGGCGCGGATGTGGTGGAGGTGGCGCCCGCTTATGACCAGAGTGAGATCACGGCGATTGCCGCCGCGCATATCGCCTGTGATCTGTTGTGCCTTTGGCGGCAGAAGAAGGTCGCTGAACGCTAGGCACGTTCAATCGTCTTGAAGCGGCGCAGTGCAGGCGTTAGCCCATCGACGACGATCGATCGGGCTGACGCCGGCCTTCGCGCAAGCCGAGCGTGTAGACAACGAGCGCGCCGCTCATGATCGCCAGTTGCCACAGCAGCATGTCGCTGCCGCGTGCTTTCATGGCGAACCCGGCAATGAGCGGCCCCACGATCGAACTCGCGGTGAAGGTGAGTGATACCAGCCGCATGTTGCGCGTGAGCGATGCCTTATCGCTGCATGCCGCCGCGACCATGCCGAGTGTGATGTACGCGCTGTTCATGCCGCCGAGCAGCAGTGCGCTCGCGTCCGCGAGCCATGAGGCGGGCGCGGCGAGCGCGAAACCGCAGATCGCCAGCGTGCTGAGCGCGGCGCAGACGATCACCGTGGCCGCCAGGCCCGCGCGATCCGCAAACCAGCCGACCGGAAATTGCAGCGCCATGCCGCCGACACCGAATAGCGTGAGTAGCGTGGCCGTTTGTGTGGTGCTGAGGCCGCGAGCGTCGGCAAACAGCGGGAAGAGCCCATAGAGCGCGCCATCGCCGATGCCGCCTGCCGCGACGACCACCATGCCGAGGCTGACCATTGGGCCGATTGGGGCGCTTTTCGCTGCGCTGCCTGTTCGCGCAGGCCGTGCTGGTTTAACAGCAGCGGGCCTGTCGTCCGACGCAGTCAGCCACAGCGGAAGGGCAGCCGCAAACGTGAAGGCCGCGCCGGCCGCGAACGTAATCCGCCCGTCGACTGCACACCACACAGCCAACGCCGGACCGATGACACCGGCGCTGGCAATCAGCGCTTCGTGCACGCCCACTACACGTCCGCTCGACTCAGCCGGCACGAGCCGATAGAGCCACGTTTCATTGGCGATCCAGCGCAATCCAATGCCGAGCCCTGTCAACAGACCGGGCACGAGCCACAACGGCCACCACAGCGCATTCATCGTTGCGAACGCAAGCACTGTGGCGGCGAGACCGAGCGATACCGTGCGCTTCGCACCGATCCGCTCCATCAACCACGGCGCGATCAACAAGCCGGCCAGCATGCCGGTCCATTGCGAAGCGGAGAAGAGGCCGGCGCGCGGTGCGTCGAGGCCACGCTGCGCGAGCCACACCGGCAGCACCATGAAGCCGATGCCGAACTGGCCGATCTGCGAGAGCGCCGAGACCGTGGTCAGTGCGGCGATCGCCGGCCAGCGCACCGGCGCGACGGTATTCATGTGCCGCTCCGCGCAGGCATGGGCAGACCCTGTTCGCGGCATTCGACCGGGCAGCCGGCTTTCAGGCAGGGGCCGTCGTCGCAAAGGCGGCACAGTTGCATGGCGTGCGCCGGATCGCGGGTTTCATTCCACAGGATCTTGATCAGCAGGTTTTCGAGCACGTCGCGTTCGCGCTCGTCGAGCTGCCCGACGATGCGTTGGAGCATCTGGTCGCGTGCCGTTTGCAGGCGTTTGGCTTCACGCTTGCCGGAAGCGGTCAGGGCAAGCGCGACGGAACGTTTATCCGTGCCGGACTTCTTTTCGACGAGGCCGGCCTCCACCAGGCCCGCTACGGCGCGGACCGCGGCCGGATGCGAAAGATCGACCGCCTCGCGTAATACTTCAATGGATGAATCGGGATATTGACCGACCGCGTTGAGCATGGCGCGGGCAGTGGGGCCCGCGAGCGCGGCCACGGTAGGCTGCGCGTTCATCTCGTCCGTGACCAGCAGGGCGAGCACGCCAAGCAGGTTTTCTGTGCGCTGCGTCATAGCAATACCTCAATGTGTGCAACGTGCATATATGCATAGTGCACACATTGAAGGGGATGCGCAAGCGGTTTTTATTTCCGGCTCGTTATGCTCGGGCGGGCGGGGTTCAGGCACCTGCTGTCACTTCGCCAATCGTGCCCGCACGGTGTATTCGCCCTCGTTGCCCTCGTCTTCCGCCATATGGGCCATCGCCGTCTCGAAGTCGGGCGGCAGCGGCTCGACCGGATAGCCGCGTTTTTCCCACGCGTCGAGGCCGCCCTTGAGCGCGCGGACGTGATGGATATTCTTTCGATGCAGCTGATTGACGATCCGCTTGGCCGTCGCCTCGTTAGGGCAGACGCAGTAGACGACAATTGGCCGCTTCAGCAAGTCGGGATGCAGGGGCTCGGGCGAATCGAGGTCCAGCAACTGCGCGCCCGCAATCCGGTGCGATTCTTTCGCGCGGATGCTGTGCGGCCGGGCGTCGAGGATCAGTGGCGGCTCATTGGACCTCATCATTTCGTCGAGCTGGTCCGGCGAAATGCGTATATGCGCGAGCCAGCGGCGAAACTGCCAGCGGCGCACGTAGCGATAGACGAGCACGGCGAGGAAGATCGCCGCGAACGCGTCGAAAATCGTTCCACCGTGATGGCGCACGAGCAGAACGAGTTGCACGATCTGATCGTCAAGCGCGGCGCCGCCGATCACCCACACGCTGGCCCACAGCATCGCGCCGACAAAATCCCACAGCAGAAACACGCCGACGTTGATTGGCGTGGTGCCGAGCAGCGGCGCCGAGATCAGTCCGAGCCCCGGCAGGAATTTGGCGACGGTCAGAATCGGCGCGCCGTACCGTTCATAGGTATTGCGTGCGACGCGGACGGTGGTGTCGAGCGAGAGTGAGAAGCGCACCAGTTGATTCAGCAAGCGGCGGCCGTAGGCTCGTCCGGTGAAGAACCATAGCGAGTCCGCCAGCAGCGTGGCGCAGACGGCGGCCCCAATGACGCTGGCGTAGGAGGTTTGTCCCATGGCGGCCATGGTTCCGCCGAGGATCAGCATCGGCGCTGCGGGAATCGGCAAGCCGAGTTGCGTGACGAGGACGCTCATGAATACGGCCCACACGCCCAGCGAGGGTGGAATAGCAACCGGAAAATGCCACACAACCACGCTCCTGTTGATGCAGTGAAGGGATCTTGAACAGTCGGCGCCCGGACCGCGTGCGTTGTGAACACGTCATGCGTGGCCGGTTCCTGCCGGTCAGCGGCTGACTGCATGGCTCGGTCAGCTGGCCCGCGGCACGAACGCATCAGCACGCATTTCGGATTTAAGCACAGGTTGACGAAATGGCGCTGCGGGGCGGGCTGAGTACCCGCAAAAATTTAAGGGAATGGAGCGATTGTCCGTGTTGCGGCGCCCTGTGCGGCCTGTCCCTGCCGCCGCCCAGCACAGAGCAAAACGCCAGATTGACCGGGACGGCAGCGGGTCGAAGTTCGCTACAATCGTCGTGCACATACAGATACAACGGAGACACAACATGGCAAACCTTCAGCCGATCAGCCGCTATCCCGTGCCTGAGCCTGACGCGTGGCCGGACGACATCCGCGCCCGCATCCTCGAAGTGCAGGAGAAAGCCGGTTTTGTCCCGAACGTATTTCTGACGCTGGCGCACCGGCCGGATGAATTCCGCGCTTTTTTTGCGTACCACGACGCGTTGATGTTGAAAGAGGGCGGCCTCAGCAAAGGCGAGCGCGAGATGATCGTCGTCGCGACGAGCGCTGTGAATCAGTGTCTGTATTGCGTGGTCGCGCACGGCGCGATTCTGCGTATCTATGAGAAGGCGCCGCTGCTTGCGGATCAGGTGGCCGTCAACCATCGCAAGGCGGATATCACGGCGCGTCAGAAGGCGATGCTCGACTTCGCGCTAAAGGTCTGCCGCGAATCCGGCACGGTCGACGATGCCGATTTTCAGACGCTACGTAAGCATGGCTTTTCGGATGAAGACGTGTGGGATATCGCGGCCATCACAGCATTTTTCGGTTTGTCGAACCGGATGGCCAACGTCATTTCAATGCGGCCGAACGACGAGTTCTATCTGATGGGCCGTGTGCCGAAAGCGGCGGCGGACGCGCCGCGAAAATAGCATTGGAGATGCGAGTAGCGGACCCGCGGTGCGTGCGGATACCTGCTTTCGCAGGCTCGCTCGCACCGGACCCTTCACGCAGCCGCCGGCTCGGACCGGATTGCTGGCGTGCTGACGGCCTTGTCGTCGATCGGGAAGTGCAGCATCGCCGCGACGAGTCCTGCAACGACCGTCGCTTCCCACAGCAGCGAATACGACCCGGTCAGATCGAACACCAGGCCGCCTAGCCACGCGCCGAGAAACGAGCCGATCTGGTGGCTCAGAAAGCAGACGCCGAAGAGGCTGCCGAGGTGCCGAGTGCCGAATACTTTCGCTACGAGTCCGCTCGTCAGCGGCACGGTCCCGAGCCAGGTCAGCCCCATCACCGCCGCGAAGATCACGACCGAAGCGGAGGTCTTCGGCAGCAGAAAAAACGCGCCGATCGTCGCGCTTCGAATGAGGTAAAGCCAGCCGAGTACATGGTGCTGGCGGAACCGGCCGCCGAGCCATCCGCATCCCCAACTGCCTGCCATATTGAACAGGCCGATCAGCGCGAGCGCTGTGGCGCCAAGCCCGACAGGCATATGGCACAGCGTCAGATACTCAGGCAGATGGGTGGCGATGAACGCGAGCTGAAATCCACAAGTGAAGAAGCCGAGCGTCAGGAGTCGATAGCCCCGATGCCGGATCGCCTGTGCGAATACCTTGCGAAGCGGCGCAGCGGGCGGCTCCTGAACCTGCATGCCGACACTCGCGCGCCGGTCGAGCACCATGCCGAGCGGCGCGATCAGCAGCATCAGGAAGGCCAGCACGAAGAGCGAGGTGGCGATGCCTGAGCTGAGTCGAATACTCTGCACGAGCGGGATCATCAGCACCTGTCCCGCCGAGCCGCCTGCGCTGACGAGACCCATCGCCATGCTGCGCTTTTCCGGAGAAGCGATGCGGCCGACTGCCGGCAACACCACGCCGAACGTCGTGCAACTCACGCCGATGCCGACCAGCAGACCCATCCCGACAATCAGCATCGGACCCGATGGCGCAACCGCCGCGACGCCCAGGCCCGCGGCAAACGTCGTCGCGCCGAACGCGACCACCGGCGCCGAGCCATAACGGTCCGCTGCCGCGCCCGCGAACGGTTGCGCGAAACCCCATACCAGGTTGTGCAGCGCGATGGCGAAAGCGATCAGCGTAACGGGCAGCCCGCGGTCGAACGAGAACGGCCCGATGAAGAGACCGAAGGTCTGCCGGATGCCCATGGCGGCGCTCAGAATCAGCGCGCCGGCGATGATCACGAGCGTCGTTTGACTCACGGGGATGGCGAGGCGTTTGCTATTTGACGTGGACATGGTTCTGATCTCCTTGGACACCATGGTCGCAGCGAGCGTCAGAAGCGGCAAAAGAAAAGATTTTGACGACGGGTGAGCGCCGCTCACCTGTCCAGACAGAGGGTGGGCAGGGTTTAGTGGTCGGCGCGGTGCAATTCCGAATCGGCAGCAGCGGGTGGATTGGCGAACGGTTCAGCCTCGCTGAGCAGCCACCGTTTGAAGTCGGACAGTTCCGGGCGATTCTCCGCGCTATCCGTGTTTTGCGCGCTCACCAGCCAATACGCCGTGGAAGAGTCAATCGTTTGTGGGCTGGCCTCGACGAGTGCGCCGCTTGCGAGATCGCGGTCGACCAGCGGCCGTCTGCCGAGCGCGACGCCGAGGCCCATGCTCGCGGCTTCGAAAGCGAGCTGGATCGTGTCGACACGCAAGCCGTCGTTCAGGTCGATGCCGTCGATAGCCGTCCCATCGATGGCGACCCCGTCGAGCCACGCCTGCCAGTCCTCGCTCGCCGAGTTCACGTGAATGAACGTCGCGTGACGCAGATCGACGTTGCCATGCGCGTCGCGCAGATTGTCCACGTACGCCGGGCTGCACACTGGCACCAGGCGTTCGCCGAACAGACGCGTCCACGCGGTCCCCGCGACCGGAGCGCGGCTCAGGCGAATGGCGAAATCGAAACCGTCGACGGGAAAGCCGACCTGACGGTGCGAGGTATCGACGGTGACGTTCGCAGCCGGCCAGCGTGCGCGAAAGGCGGCGAGGCGCGGCAACAGCCAACGCGAGGCAAGCGTAGGCGCGCAACTCAGCGCGATCGGGCGATTCGCGCGGTGGTTCGGCAGGCGCTGCGTGCCGATCGCGATCAGCGAAAACGCTTCGGATACGTACGACAGATAGTCCGCGCCCGCCGTCGTCAGCGAAATTCCGCGCGGCTCGCGCACGAACAGTTCGACGCCGAGCGATTGTTCGAGGCCGACGATGCCGTGGCTAATCGCGCTCGGCGTGACGCTCAGTTCCGCGGCGGCGAGCTTGAAACTCTGATGCCTGCCGGCCGCTTCGAAAAAACGAAGCGCGGGCAGAGGAGGCAGACGAAGCGGCATAGGGCATCCTCAAAGGCGGCGCGGCGGGCATCGTGACGGTGCAAAAGTACGCCGGCGCGCGCATGCTGTTTTGGGAAAGGATACCTTGCAATGAGGGTTCGATTACCGCCGCGGACGGGCCAGCAAAATATTTCGCTGACGTTGTCGATTCGCCGGCATGCCGTTCGTCGTGGCTATATAAGGGCAAAAGATGCGCTCGCAGCCGCGTCGCGCCATGCCGTGCCGCTATCGCGCCCTTAATCCTTGTTACCGCAACAGGAGGTGGCTGATGAATGATGTAGACCCATCTGCACAAGCGTTGAAACCGGCCCGGCTGCTGGCCGAATCGCCCGCCCGCTTTCCTGGCGAGAGCGCCGAATATCGCAGCGCGCGCAACGACCTGCTGGCCGAAGAAATCGAATTACGCCGTCACATCGAACGCGTGGCCGCGCAGCGCCGTGCGCTGCCGCCCGGCGGTATCGTGCCGCAGGACTATCTCTTCGAGGGGGAGGCGGGCCCGGTGACGCTATCCGAAATGTTCGGCGCGCATGACACCCTCGTCACCTACAACTGGATGTTCGGCCCGCAGCGCGAGCGCCCCTGTTCGATGTGCACTTCGCTCCTGAGCGCGTACGACGGCGAAATGCCCGACATCTTGCAACGCGTGGCTTTTGCGGTGATCGGCCGCTCGCCGATCGACAAGCTGGTGGCCTTCAAGAAAGAGCGCGGCTGGCGGCACCTGCGGCTGTATTCGTCGGGCGGCAATACCTTCAACCGCGACTACGCCGCCGAAGTTCCGGATGGCGGCGACAATCCCGCCTTCAACGTGTTCACGCGTTCAGCCGGTACGGTGCGGCATTTCTGGGCCGAGGAAATGGGACCGTCGACGGCGGACCCGGGTCAGGATCCGCGCGGCGCCCCCGATGTGATGCCGATCTGGACGGTGCTCGACATGACCCCCGGCGGCCGCGGCAGCGACTGGTATCCGGAGTTGGAGTACGACACTGCGCCGCGTTAGTCGTGCGGTTTCATGCAGGTGTGCGGTGCGCCTGAAGTGCTGATTCGCACGAGGTAGGGGATGAGGGCTCTACGTCTCGACGACGTCACCCTGCCCGAGCATGGTCTGCAAATAGGCCGGGACGGCGCTTGCCCGCATCGGCCTGCCGAACAGATAGCCCTGCAGCGCGCGAGCGCCCAGCGCCTTGACGACGTCGGCTTGCGACGACGTCTCGAGTCCTTCCACGATGCATTCCAGTCCGAGGTTTCTGCACAGATCGAGCACCGACTTGACGATCTTCTTCGACGCACTATTGGAATCCACGTCGGTCATGAAGCTGCGGTCGATCTTGATCGTATCGAAGGGCAGGCGATGCACGTAGCTGAGGCTCGAATAGCCGGTGCCGAAATCGTCGAGCGAGACACGGCAGCCGGCTTGCTTGATCATCGTGAGAGAGCAGTGGGCCTGCTCGAAATCGCGCGTGACCGCGGTTTCCGTGATCTCGAAGTTGACGTGATGCGCGGGCACGCCGCTCGCCAGCACGATATCGACCAGGCGGCGAGCGCGCGGCGAAGTCGAAATATCGATCGCGGAGAGATTGAACGACAGATAGAGATCGGCCGGCCAGCGGGATGCTTCGTCAAGGGCTTTGCGCAGCAGCACTTCGGTGACGCGCAGAATCAGATCGGTACGCTCGGCAATCCGAATGAATTCCTCTGGCCTGACCGCGCCTAGCCGCGCGTTGTGCCAGCGCCCGAGCGCTTCCATGCCGATGGTACGTTGCGTGCGCACGTCGTAGATCGGCTGAAACTCGAGGAATAGTTCGGACTCCAGGTCCGCATGGCGGAGTTCCTGCGCGACGAGACTCGAGCGCCGGATCCGCGTCTCATGTTCGGTCGAAAAGATTACCGGCGTGCCGCGGCGGCTTTCCTTGCCGACGTACAAGGCGGCGTCCGCGCGTTCGAAAACCTGCTGCACTGTCGTGCCCGCTTCAGGAAACGCGGCCCAGCCGATTGTTCCGGTCAGTTCGGCGACATTGCCGGCGACCCGATAGGGCTGGCCGAGCGTTTCGCAGATGCGCTCTCCCAACTCGACGAGCGTCTCGTTCGGCAGTTTGTGCTGGGCCAGCACGCCGAATTCGTCGCCGCCCAGGCGCGCGAAGAAGATGCCGGGTTCCGCGAGCGCCAGCAAGCGCACGCCGACTTCCTGCAGCACGAGGTCGCCACTTGCATGTCCGTAGATATCGTTAACCTGTTTGAAGCCGTCGAGATCGATCAAGCCGACATTGAAACCGCCACCGGCTGCGGGCGTCTGTTCCGATAGCGCGCGCAGCGAGGCAAAGAAGCTGCGCCGGTTGGGCAGATCGGTCAGGCTGTCGATGCTCGCAAGTCTGAAGTTGTCGTCGCTGAGTCTTTGCGTTTTTTCCTGGCTTACCTGCAATTCGCGCTGCGCGTGCACCACGCCGGCAAAGGTCCGGTAATACAGCTCGATGATGAAGGCGAGTGCGAGGCCGACCAGGGTCATGTCGACGGCCATCGCGATGAACACTGGCGAGCGCGTGGAGACCAGGTACGCCGAAAAGCTCAGGATAACGATTGATAACAGAAGCAGGGCGGCCGCCCGCAGGTGCATCAGGCAGAACACGCAGCCGACCAGTGTCGTTGCCATGTAAAACGCGACCTGAGCCTGCTCATAGGCTGAGCCGTAGGGAAACAGTAAGAGTGACCAGCTGCTGAAGGCGACGGCGAAGATGCCCGCGAGCCAGATCAGTTTGCGCAGTTCCGGCACGGCCTTGTCGTGCGTCAGAACCCGGTGCCGGATACGCCACCAGCGCACGCAACGGATGACGCACAGCGCGCAGAGCGCCCCGGGGAAGTAGATGGACAACCACGCCGGCGCCGATCCCAGGTGCGTGACGGCCACGGCCATCGTGTTGACGATGAGGATGAAATAAAGCAGCGGTATCTGGCGGCCGAATGCCTGAAGTTGCGAGCGCACGAGTTCCGGGTCGCCTTCCGCGACCGATAGCGCTTCCCTCAATCTGGCTAACCGAACCATGCCCGTCCCTGTAACGTTTGCGCCGCACACGCAGCTTTGTATATCGGCAACGTCGGCGAGACCTTGAGGGAATTCTCAGCGGAAATAAATCAGGCGTGTTGAATGAGCGGTAAATACACCCTGCGAGCGAGTCGCTGATGAGTCATTTGTGCCGCGCCGACCCGCG
The DNA here is from genome assembly GCF_030464785.1 of Paraburkholderia sp. SEWSISQ10-3 4. NCBI lineage: Bacteria > Pseudomonadati > Pseudomonadota > Betaproteobacteria > Burkholderiales > Burkholderiaceae > Paraburkholderia > Paraburkholderia sp. SEWSISQ10-3 4. The sequence goes on along the minus strand of NZ_JALPRI010000006.1, from coordinate 3,194 downwards.
TCACGCAGGCGGTATCGCCGGCTGCTCCGGTTCCCCAAGACCATCCGGCGAGCGCCACGCATGTTGCAATATGGCGAATTTTCATTGTTTTATTCTTCCCGGATTTTTATTACTGGGCGTAGCGTGGTGCTGAATCGTCAATTTTTGCGATTCCCCATAACATCGTAAAAAAGCATGGTGGTAGCCGGTTTGCCGCCGCTAAATCACTGAAATTGCAACGGATTGTGATACGCCGCGGAGCGCCGTAAAGCGGGAGAAATGCGTAAGCGCGCGATTCTTATAGCACTTTGGGACAAAAAAACGTCAAATTGCCGCTGGGCGGGCGATACAAGGCTTACATCCAAGGTTTGCGCGAATGCGCGCCTATGCGTTAGTGTGTCGGTCCCGGCGCAACAGATGTGGCGCCGGTTCCATGATTACCATACGGGAAGTGCTATGAACAAACAGGAACTGATTGATGCAGTCGCCGCAGCGACGGGCGAAAGCAAAGCGGCCACCGGCCAAACCATCGACGCTATCGTCGAAGCGGTGACCAAAGCCGTGGTGGGTGGTGATACGGTGCAACTGGTCGGTTTCGGTTCTTTCTCGACCGGCGCGCGCGCAGCACGCGTGGGTCGCAATCCGTCGACCGGTGCAGAGATCCAGATCGCCGCAGCCAAGACGGTGAAGTTCACCGCCGGCAAGGCATTCAAGGAAGCCGTCAACGCGTCGTAATGCAACGCGCCTCGCGCTGGAGCATCCACGTGCGCTGTTTTAGTGCGCGGTGCCCGATGCATCGGGCGTGAGGAAACACGCGCTGCCCAACACCGGTGAGGGTGTTCTATCGGTGATTGGTGCGGCGCGTGTGGTGCTTATGGTGGTGTTGTTTGCTTCAGATTTGCGTCGTGCACGCTCGCGTTCCAGCCTTTATTGATGCTCATCGTGATGGTCATCGGACGGTTACTGGAAGCGCGAGATCGTGCAGGCCGCGTCGGCGGGTTTCAGCCCGCGCGTCGTTTCTGGGTCGCTTCGGCCAGCGTCTCGAGCGCCGGTTCGGTTTGCGCCCAGCTCACGCAGGCGTCCGTAATCGATACGCCGTGACGCAGCGGCACACCGGTCTTCAGATCCTGACGACCTTCTTCCAGATGACTTTCGAGCATGACGCCGAGAATGCGGCGCTCGCGCTGCGAGAGTTGTTGCGCCAGATCCTGCACCACCTCCAGTTGACGCAAATGCGATTTGCCTGAGTTCGCATGTGAGCAGTCGATCATGACCTGCTCGCGCAGGCCTGCCGATTTGAGCACTGCGCAGGTTGCATCCACGGACGCGCTGTCGTAATTCGGACCTTTCTTGCCGCCGCGCAAGATCACGTGCGCGTCGTCATTGCCACGCGTCTCGAAGATCGCGGCCATACCCATCTTGGTCATACCCATGAACGCATGGCTTGCGTGCGCCGCGACGATGGCGTCCGCGGCGATCTGTACGCCGCCGTCCGTACCGTTCTTGAAGCCGATCGGGCAGCTCAGCCCCGATGCAAGCTGCCGATGACTCTGACTCTCCGTCGTGCGCGCGCCGATCGCTCCCCAAGCGACCAGATCCGCGATGTATTGCGGGCTGAGCAAGTCGAGAAATTCGGTGGCCGTGGGCAAGCCGAGACCGTTGATGTCGAGCAGCAGTTGCCGTGCGAGACGTAAGCCCTCGTTGATGCGGAAGCTGCCATCGAGACGCGGGTCGTTGATATAGCCTTTCCAGCCTACCGTTGTGCGCGGCTTCTCGAAGTACACGCGCATGACGATCAGCAGATCGTCCTTGTAGGTCTGCGCCGCGACCTTGAGCTTGCGGGCGTATTCGATGGCCTGGTCGTGGTCGTGAATCGAACACGGGCCGACGATCAGCACAAGCCGGTCGTCGCGGCCATGCAGAACATCGGCGATTTCCGCGCGGGTTTTCTCGACGAGCGTCTGCACCGACGGCGGCACAGGCAATTCATCCTGCAGCAGGGCAGGGGAAATCAGCGGACGTACCGCGCCGATGCGAACGTCGTCGATGCGCGTGGTGTCCTGGGTGGCGTCGGCCGAGCCGACTTCCTGATCGTGCAAAGGATTGTCGATGGCGCTCAAAATAGTCTCCCGGACCTTGGATGTTGGGGTGGTCTCACCGCCCGATGGGTGAGTGTCGATGCGTCGATTCGCTGCCGGGATTATGACACTCGCGCGTGTGAGCCGGATGACCGTTATTCGAGGCGTTCGATCAGCGCCATGGCGGCGGCCGGATTGCGTTCCTTGAAGCCGCTGATGACGTAGAGGTAGACGTCGCGCGCCGTGGTTTTTGCGGGGGCTGCGGCGGATGTTTCGAGGTCGTCCGGTGTCGTGCCCGCGGCGAGTTGGCGGGCGCGTTCAACCCAGGCGTCGAGGGCCTTGGTTGAATAGCCTTTGGCTTCCTTGTCGCTTGTACCCATGATGCGGGCGTAGACGAATGGCGCGGTGATGTCGGCGATTTGCGGGTAGTCGCTGTCGGCTGCCAGCACGATGGCGACTTTGTACTTTCTGGCTAGCGCGATGAATTCGGGGGTCTTGAAGGTGTCGTTACGGACTTCGATGGCGTGCCGTAGTTTTTGCCCTTCGATGCTGGCGGGCAGCAGTTTCAGGAAGGCTTCGAAGTCTTCGGGGTCGAACTTTTTGGTGGTAGCGAATTGCCAGTTGATCGGGCCTAGTTTCTGTTTTAGCAGTAGCACGCCGCTGGCGAAGAAACGTTCGATGGTTTCGTTCGCGTCGGCCAGGACTTTTCGGTTTGTTGCGTAGCGGGGGGCTTTTAGCGAGAAGACGAAATCTTCGGGGGTTTCCTGATACCACTTTTCGTAGCTTGCAGGTTTTTGCAAGCCGTAGAAGGTGCCGTTGATTTCTATCGATGTGAGGTTTTGGCTCGCGTGTTGGAGCTCGCGGCTTTGTGTCAGGTCTGACGGGTAGAAGGTGCCTCGCCAGGGGGCGTAGGTCCAGCCGCCTATGCCGATTCGGATTTTGCCGGGTTTCGGGGAGGGCATTTTTTTGAGCCTCTTGAATGGTGGCTTCGCCGGGAGAGGTAGGGTAGCGCATTTTAGGGTTTTTGCCTTCGCGGCGCTTTTTGTCTGTGTTCCTGGTTTTTGTGTCTTGTTCTGGCTTTCGTGCCTTTCCTTGTTTTGTTAGTGGTCTATTAGTGTTGCCCCTGTGCGGGGCGGC